>NZ_JAIUGU010000002.1:0-879889 GCF_020164775.1 Mesorhizobium sp. ES1-6 | reverse complement strand
TTCGTGGAGCGTCCGCCCAATGTCGATCTGGTGGTGCGGGCCTGCCAGAACCGGCGCATAGCGGCAGCGCAAGACGAGCCGGGCTTGCTGTTCGACCTTATCGACGCTCAGCCCGAGCAGGGCCGCGTTACGGTGACCATCCCGGCGGCACCTGGACGCAAAGCGCGCGCGGCCACTTTGGCCATACGTTTTGCCCTGGTGATACTGCGCCGGCCGTGCAACGGAGCCGATCCGGCCCTGCCGGAGACCGTCAGCGTAACACTGGTCGATGTCCGCGAAGTCTCACAGCCGGAGGATGGCAGCGAACCGGTCCATTGGCGGCTGCTGACCACCCACGGTGTCGCCACGCTGACCGATGCGCGCCGGATCGTCGATCTCTACCGCACGCGCTGGATTATTGAGGAGTTCTTCCGCACGCTCAAGTCGGCCGGTTTCGATATTGAAGCGGCCGACTTAGGTGATCCGCATGCCATGATCAACTTCGTCGCCGCAGCCACGATCGCCGCCGTCACCATCAAGCAGTTGGTCCAAGCTCGCGACGGTAACACCGACCAGCTTCTCAGTGATGCTTTCGATCCGGACGATCAACCTATTATCGAGGCCATATCGGCCAAGCTCGAAGGCAAGACCGAGCGGCAACGCAATCCCTATCCCATAGGAACTCTAGCCTTCGCCGCCTGGGTCATCGCCCGCCTGGGCGGCTGGACCGGCTACTACGGCAAGCCCGGCCCAAAGGTCATGCGCATCGGCCTCGCCGAGTTCAACGCCATCAAAGTCGGGACCACTCTCAAGCTTCTCGATGTGTGAATCCGATAGGTATAGTGACGGGGAGAGGAAAGCTATCCCCGGCCCGGCACCACCAGCACCTTGACCTCGCCCGGCGCCGGGGGGTTGGCGATCACCGCCGGAGCCTCCTCGAGGGTGACCTGCCTGGAGATCAGCCGGTCGATCTCGATCGCGCCTGATGCGATGAGTTCAGCCGCCCGGCCGTGGGTGTAGGGGTTGAGGAAGGAGCCCAGAACCTTCAATTCCCGGAACAAGAGGTCGAAGGGCTCGAACGCCACCTTCATGCCTTGCGGCACCACGCCGACGATGACCACCGTACCGCCGGCGCGCGCGATCCGCATCGACTGCTCGACGGTGTCGCGCACGCCCGCGCATTCGAACACAACGTCGACGCCGCCGGGAACCAATCCCGCTGGCCCCGCCACGGCATCGATCACATCGCCGGCGCCCGGATCGACCGTCGCCGTCGCACCGAGTTCCCGGGCAAGCGCGCGCCGCGACGCTTGCCTTGTCGACAGGATGATGGTGGTGGCCCCGGCAAGCCGCGCCAGTTGCACGGTGAGCAGGCCGATGACGCCGCCGCCGAGCACGGCCACCGAAGCGCCGGGTTTGATCGCTGCGAGATCGACGCCGTGCAGGCAGCAAGCGAGCGGCTCGCAGAACGCGCCATGCATCGGCTTCAGATCCGCGGGAAGGACAAAAGCCTGCTTCTGGGGCATCACCACATAGTCGGCAAAGCCGCCGTCGCGGTGGATGCCGATGGCGGTGAGATTGCTGCACAGATTGACGCGACCGGCATGGCAGTGGCCGCAGCGTCCGCAGGCAATGTTGGGATCGCCGGTGACGCGGTCGCCAACCAAGAATCCGGACACACCGGAGCCGACCGCCTCGACGATGCCGGAGAATTCGTGTCCGGGCGTCACTGGCGGCCTGCTTGGGAATTCGCCGTGGAAAAGATGCCGGTCGGTGCCGCAGACGCCGCAGGCCTCGATCCGCACCAGGAGGTCGTCGTTGCCGGGAACAGGTTTGTCGACCTCGCGCAACGAGATGCTGCCCACTGCTTCCAGCCGCACCGCTCTCATGGCGTAGTCCCCGTCAATTGAAGCTTGGCGGTTGCGACAGGTCCGGCGCGGGTGCAGCCGGCTTGGCAGGCGGCGCATCGCCGAAGCTCGGCGGCTGCGACAGGTCTGGCGTGCCGGGCGAGGCCGGGGCAGTACCGCCATTGGCGGGCGCGTTGCCACCTTCCGGTGCACCGAGCGGTGACATGCCGGGTACACCCGGCACTGTGTAGTCGATCGTGCCGGAATCGACCGCCGTGCCCTTGTAGCGCATCACCATTTGCGGGAAGGCGATGGTCAGCCCGATCATGATCACCTGGATGCAGACGAACGGCACCGCGCCCCAATAGATCTGGCCTGTTGTCACCGGCGCGATCTGCTTGCCGGTCAGGCGGTCGAGATAGGGCACGCGGGCGGCGACCGAGCGCAGGTAGAACAGCGCGAAGCCGAAGGGCGGATGCATGAAGCTGGTCTGCATGTTGACGCCCAGCAGCACGCCGAACCAGATCAGGTCGATACCGAGCTTGTCGGCGGCAGGCGCCAGCAGCGGCACGATGATGAAGGCCAGTTCGAAAAAATCGAGGAAGAAGGCGAGGAAGAAGACGAGAATGTTGACGCCGATCAGGAAGCCGACTTCGCCGCCCGGCAGCGAGGTCAGCAGGTGCTCGACCCAGATCTGGCCGTTGACGCCGTAGAAGGTGAGCGAGAAGACACGCGCGCCGATCAGGATGAACAGCACGAAGGACGACAGCCGCGTCGTCGAGGCAAGCGCCTGCTTGATGACGTCGAGCGACAGCCGGCCCTTCATCGCCGCCATCGCCAGCGCGCCGACCGCGCCCATGGCGCCGCCCTCTGTCGGGGTGGCGATGCCGAGGAAGATGGTGCCGAGCACCAGGAAGATCAGCGCCAGCGGCGGGATCAGCACGATGACGACCTGCTGCGCCAGCCTGGACATCATGTTGATGTTCAGGCTGCGATCGAGGATCGCGACGATGTAGATGAAGACGACGCCGATGGTCGCGCCGAGAATGTCGGCATTGTCGCCATGGGCGGGCACCAGATAGCGGTAGGCCGCATAGGCTATCGCCACGGCCGCGATCAAGGCGACCAGCAAGGACATCACGCCATGGCCAAGCGTGCGCGCCTCGAGCGGCAGCGCCGGCATCGACTTTGGCCGGACGATTGACATGATCACGATGTAGAGCGTGTAAAGGCCGGTCAGCACCAGGCCGGGGATCAGGGCGCCGGCATACATGTCGCCGACCGAGCGGCCGAGCTGGTCGGCGAGAACGATCAGCACCAGCGACGGGGGAATGATCTGCGCAAGGGTGCCCGATGCCGCGATGACGCCGGACGCCACCCGGCGGTCATAACCATAGCGCAGCATGATCGGCAGCGAAATCAGTCCCATGGCGATGACGGACGCCGCCACCACGCCGGTGGTAGCGGCCAGCAGTGCGCCGACGAAGATCACCGCGTAGGCGAGGCCGCCGCGGATCGGTCCGAACAGCTGGCCGATCGTGTCGAGCAGGTCCTCGGCCATGCCGGATCGCTCGAGCACGATGCCCATGAAGGTGAAGAACGGAATGGCCAGCAGCGTGTCGTTCGACATCACCCGGCTGCCGTAGAAATTGTCCGGCAATGCATAGAGCAGCGGCCAGGCGAGATTGATCGCGCCGCCGGAATAGGGCGTCAAAAGCACGCCGATGAAGAAGAACATCAGCCCGTTGGCTGCCAGCGAAAAGGCGACGGGATAGCCGATCAGCATGAACAGGATCAGCGAGGCGAACATGATCGGCGCCATGTTCTGGGCGATGAACTCCATCACGAACGCACCTCTTCGGCCAGCGCCTTGGCTTCGAGTTCGGCCTGTTCATGCACGGAAATGAACGGGTTGGGATCATCCATGTCGCCGCGCATGATGGCGATCTTCTTGATGATCTCGGAAATGCCCTGCAGCGCCAGCAGGAAAAAGCCGACCAGCAGGATCGCCTTGGCCGGCCACACGATCAGGCCGCCGGCATTGGTCGACATCTCGCCGCTCTGGAAGGACAGCGACACATAGGGCACGAAATAGATGACCATCAGCATCACGAACGGCATCAGGAAGAAGAGGTGGCCGAAAAGGTCGATCCAGTGCTGCACGCGGCGGGAAAACAGGCCGTAGACGATGTCGATGCGGATATGCTCGTTCTGCTTCAGCGTATAGGCGGACGCCAGCATGAAGGCGGCGCCGAACAGATACCATTGCAGCTCCAGCCAGGCATTGGACGAGGTGTCGAACACCTTGCGGATGACGGCGTTGGCCGCACTCACCAGGATCGCCAGCAGGATCAGCCAAGATACCGATTTGCCGATGAATTCGTTGGCGCGATCAATGGCCCTGGATAGAGCGAGCAGCCCTGCCATGCATTCCTCCCTGATGCGGTGACGCGCGATCCCCCTTTTCTCGTCGCGCCGCCTGGCCCAACCGTATGCAGTGCGTGGTCCGGTTGGTCAACACGGGCAGAGAGAAAGCAGGCCGGTGGCGCATGCGGCACGGTGGAAAACCACGGCCTGACGGCACGTCATGCAACCAAAGTTGGATGGGCTCAGACCGCCTTGCCGGTGTCGCGGCCGGCGCCGATCAGGATCAGCATGGCCACCAGGAACAGATACATCCAAGCATCGCGCCATTCGATCGGGAAATAGCCGGCCCACAGTGATTCGGCCATGCCGAACGCGGCGGCACCCAGCGCGGCCCGTGGCGGCGAGAGATAACCGCCGACCGCCGTCACGAACAGGATCTTCAGCCCATAGACGAGGCCGGAACCGAAGCTAACATTGCCGTAGTAGAGACTGGCCATGACGCCGGCCAGCGCGGCGCACAGGCCGCCGAACAGAACGGCACGCCGGAATACGACGCGCACGTCGACGCCGCACAGGGCGGCGGCCCTTGGATCGTCGCAGACCGCGCGCCAGCACCGGCCGAAATTTGAACGGGCAAACACCCATGTGGCGAGCGCCACCGCCGCCAGGACCACCGCGCAGTCGAGCACCTGGATCAGCGTCAGCGTCGCCTTGAAGCCGGGGCTTTCGGCGAAAACGATCGGCTCGGCCAGCATTGGCGGCAGCCACAGATCATGTGTGTCGGCGGCGATGCGGCTCGCTTCCGACAGGACGAGCAGGATGCCGAGCGTCGTCACCACGATGGCATTGGGCGAGCGGTCGGCCAACGGCTCGAAGACGCTGCGCGACAGGACATGGCTGATGAGCGCGGCATAGAGCAACGCGGCGACGACGCCGAACAGCACCGAAGCCAACAGCGTCAGCCACAGCACCTGGTAGGCAAAGGCGACGCTCAGGATCATTGCCTGGCCGCAGAAGGCGAACAGCGCGCCATAGGCAAGGTTGGTGCGGTGCAGGATGCCGTTGGTCAGCACATAGCCGAAGGCGAGCAGCGCATAGAGCGCGCCCGAATGCAGCCCGTTCAGCACCTGCTGGAAGAAATAGAGCATGCTCAACAACACCAGACGCATCTCGCCCAAGCGCGAAGCGGTTTGGGGCGACGGAATGCTCGAGACAATGGGGACCATACCGTACGCACCGGAGGTTTGCATCGCCGAATCTAACTTGTCAAATGCGATTTATCGGTTAGATTTCGGGAATGACGGTTGCCTGGACTCCTCATCGCTTCACCGGCGGGCTGCTCGCGCTCGACACCGCCAACACCGTCGTGTTGCGCTGCGATCCCGAACGCACATTCGACCGCTTCGCCGATCCGGCCGAAATCGCCCGTTTCGCCGACGCAGCCAGCGGCTTTCGTGCCGCCGAGCTTGGCGATCGGCGGCTGGCGGTGTCCTCGCCGGCGGCAATCGCGCCCGTCGTGCTGTCGATCCGCGAAGCGACCGACCGGCTGTTTCGCGGCACGGTGTCGAAGGGCGCGATTGCCACGGCGGATTTGCCTGAATTCCTGAGAGCCTGCGCCGACGGCCTGGCCGACAGCGGGACCGAGATCGGCGTGACGGGACCGCCGTTCGGGGATCCCGGGACGCCGATCGCCTTCGAGGCGGCGCTGGCGGTTTCAGCCCTTTCACTACTACGCAACGACACGGTCGCGAGGCTCAGGATCTGTCCCAACTGCACCTGGCTGTTCGTCGACAGAAGCCGCAATTCCAGCCGCCTTTGGTGCGACATGGCGGTGTGCGGCAACAGGCAGAAGGCGAGCCGTCACTATCGCCGCCGCAGGGCGGCCAATGAGGTCAGGAATGCCTAGACGTCTTTCCCGCTCGATCATTCTTGGCGTGGCGCTGGTTGCGGCGATCGCGCTGGGCGCCTGCCGAGATACCGGCGGCGAAGGCAAGCTGTTCGAGGTCTCCGGCAAGATATTCGTCTTCAATTACCGTCTCGCCCGGGCGACCTATGTCGTGACACTGCGGCCCTTGCGGCCGATGGGAGAGGGCCAGGTCGTGGTCGCCAGTTTCCAGAACCCCGCCGGTGGTGATCCCATCGTGGTCGAGCAGAAGGTCTGGCCCAAGCTCGACAAGGTGAGCCTGGAGAGCCCGGCGCTGACCTGCATCGTCAAGAACAAGCCCTATGCCATCGCAATCAGCATCAAGGGCGCCGACGGTGCCGTCCTGCAGACCATCGACACCACGCTGATGTCGACGGAAGACCAGTCGATCCTGCCCGACCGGCCGCTGGTCATCGACCAGCTCTATACGGCCAATCCCGATCTCGTCGGCCATCCCGACGGCAAGCTGCCCGGCGAGCCGAAGCCGGATTGCTCGAAAGCCGGCTGACGCTCTCAGACAGAATCGATTTCGACTGGAATTTTCGTGCGCCGTCGCCCTGTCGGCGCACTGTTTCATGCGCGGTCCAAGGCCCGATGGACCTTTTGTTGCGCGTCGCCTGGTCCCTTCGATTTTGTTTGACCTGCCTTGCAAGGGGAGAAAGGATACGTCATCCGATCCCGACGTTGGCTGCTGCCCCGCGCGGCCTTCGCAGAGGAAATGCCTGATGACGCTGCACGATGTCGCGCTCGACGACAAGTTCGATCTCGGAAAGGAGCGCATCTTCCTGTCCGGCGCGCAGGCGGTCATCCGCATGCTGCTGATGCAGCGCGAGCGCGACCGCCGCGCTGGCTTGAACACGGCAGGCTTCGTCTCCGGCTATCGCGGCTCGCCGCTCGGCGGTCTCGACATGCAGCTGTGGAAGGCGAAGAAGCAGCTCGCGGGGGCCGACATCGTCTTCCAGCCCGGCCTCAACGAGGAGCTTGCCGCCACCGCCTGCTGGGGGTCGCAGCAGACGGAGCTGCTCGGCGAGGGCACCCATGACGGCGTCTTTTCGGTCTGGTACGGCAAGGGGCCGGGGGTCGATCGTTCAGGCGATGTGTTCCGCCACGCCAATCTCGCCGGTTCGTCGAAGCATGGCGGCGTGCTTGCGCTCATGGGCGACGACCATATGGCCGAATCCTCGACCAATGCCCACGCCACCGAATTCCTCTTCGTCGACACCATGGTGCCGATCCTCAACCCGGCCGGTGTCCAGGAGATCATCGACTACGGCCTGTACGGCTTTGCCATGTCGCGCTTCGCCGGCACCTGGGCGGCGATCAAATGCGTCAAGGACAACATCGAATCGACAGCCTCGGTCGATGCCTCGCTCGAGCGGCTGAACATCGTCGTCCCCGAGTTCGACATGCCGGCTGGCGGCCTCAACATCCGCCACGAGATCGATATGCTCGGCCAGGAAGAGCGGCTGCATGAGCACAAGCGCGCAGCCGCCTCCGCCTTCATCCATGCCAACGGGCTGAACAAAATCGTCTATCCGGGCGGCCGCAATCCCAAGCTCGGCATCATCACGCTGGGCAAGAGCTATCTCGACGTCCGCCAGGCGCTGGAGGACATCGGCATCGACGAGGCGGCCGCCAACCGTATCGGCGTCAGGCTGTTCAAGGTCGGCTGCCCCTGGCCGCTCGATCTGCAGCACATCGCCGAATTCGCTCGCGGTCTCGACACCATCGTCGTCGTCGAGGAGAAACGCTCGCTGATCGAGGTGCAGCTACGCGAGAGCCTTTATGGCACCGTCTCGCAGCCGGTCATTGTCGGCAAGAAGGACGAGCGCGGCGACTGGCTGTTCCCGGCCAAGGGCGCGCTCGACCCCAACGAGATCGCCATTGCGCTTGGCGAGAGGATCGTGAAGACCATCGGCCCGTCCGAAGAGATCTCGGCAAGGGTCGCGAAGCTACGCCAGTTCCAGGCGATGCTGGCCGATGCCACAGACATCGGCTCGCGCACGCCCTTCTTCTGTTCGGGCTGTCCGCACAATTCCTCGACCAAGGTGCCGGACGGCTCGATCGCCGCCGCCGGCATAGGCTGCCATTTCATGGCACTCTGGATGGACCGCAACACGCTCGGCTTTACCGCCATGGGAGGCGAGGGCGCGCAATGGGTGGGCCAGGCGCCGTTCTCGAAGCGCGACCATATCTTCCAGAATCTCGGCGACGGCACCTACAACCATTCCGGCACGCTGGCCATCCGCTTCGCCCTGTCGAGCGAAGCCAACATCACCTACAAGATACTCTACAACGACGCCGTCGCCATGACCGGCGGCCAGCCGCATGAGGGCGGCCTGACGGTGGACATGATCGCCAGACAGGTGCGCGCCGAAGGCGTCGACCGCATCGCCATCGTGACCGACGAGCCCGGCAAATATGCAGGGAAGGCCGAATTCCCCACCGGCGCCACCATCCATCATCGCGACGACCTCGACCTCGTCCAGCGCGAGCTGCGCGACGTCAAGGGCGTGTCGATCCTGCTCTACGACCAGACCTGCGCCGCCGAAAAGCGCCGCCGCCGCAAGCGCGGCACCTTTCCCGATCCCGACAAGCGGGTCTTCATCAACGAGCTGGTCTGCGAAGGCTGCGGCGATTGCGGCGTGCAGTCGAACTGCGTCTCGATCCAGCCGGTCGAAACCGAATTCGGCCGCAAGCGCAAGATCGACCAGTCAAGCTGCAACAAGGATTTCTCCTGCGTCAACGGTTTCTGTCCGTCCTTTGTCACCGTGCACGGTGCCAAGATCCGCAAGGCCGAGGGCCTGGCCGGCAGGACCGATCCGCTTGAAGGCGTGCCGGCCCCAGCCCAATTCCCGCTGGGCGTCGAGGGCTGGGCGGCGATCATCGACGGCGTCGGCGGCACCGGCGTCGTCACCATCGGCGCCGTGCTCGGCATGGCGGCGCATCTGGAGGACAAGGGCTGCGGCATGATCGACATGGCCGGCCTGGCCCAGAAGGGCGGCTCGGTGTTCACCCATGTCCGCATCGCCCGCACACCGGAAGACATCAATGCCATCCGCGTTTCGGCTGGCAAAGCCGACCTCGTGCTCGGCTGCGATCTCGTCGTGTCGGGCGCCAAGAAGGTGCTGACGGCTGTCCGCGAGGGCCATACGATCTTCCTCGCCAACACCGCCGAGATCATGCCGGGCGAATTTGCCCGCTCGGCCGATTTCTCGCTGCCGATAGAGCGCCTGAAGAAGGCGATCCGTGCCGCCGCCGGCGACGACAAGGCGCATTTCTTCGACGCCACCCGCACCGCCACCGCCCTGTTCGGCAATTCGCTTGGTGCCAACATGTTCATGCTCGGCTTTGCCTTCCAGCACGGCGGCCTGCCGCTCTCGGCCGAAGCCGTTGAAAAGGCTATCGAATTGAACGGCGAAGCGGTGGCGATGAACATCGCCGCCTTCCGCTGGGGCCGTCGCGCGGCACACCAGCCGGATTTCGTGCGCGGCCTCGTCGCCAAGCCGGGCTTCGCCGACAAGGCGGGACTGGCCGCGCCGGTCGCCGAGACTCTCGACGAGATCGTCGCCCG
This sequence comes from Mesorhizobium sp. ES1-6, assembly GCF_020164775.1. Lineage (NCBI taxonomy): Bacteria > Pseudomonadati > Pseudomonadota > Alphaproteobacteria > Hyphomicrobiales > Phyllobacteriaceae > Mesorhizobium > Mesorhizobium sp. ES1-6. The sequence continues at coordinate 870,198 of NZ_JAIUGU010000002.1, read as the reverse complement.
CCGTGTCGCCTTCCTCGCCGCCTATCAGAATGCTGCTTACGGCAAGCGCTACGCCGACAGGATTTCGACGCTGCGAGCGGCGGAAACGAAGGCCTTGCCGGGTTCGACCGCCGTGACCGAGGCCGCCGCCAGGAGCCTGTTCAAGCTGATGGCGATCAAGGACGAATACGAGGTGGCGCGGCTCTACACCGACGGCTCCTTCGCCGCCGAGCTCGGCAAGCAGTTCCAGAGCTACGAGAAACTCGAATTCCATCTCGCGCCGCCAATCATGGGGCGCCACGGCAATGACGGCAAACCGAGGAAATCGAGTTTCGGTCCGTGGATGATGAAGGGTTTTCGCCTGCTGGCGGCGATGAAGGCCCTGCGCGGCACCGCTTTCGACCTGTTCGGCTACACCGCCGAGCGGCGCATGGAGCGGCAATTGCTGGCGCAGTACGAGGCTGATCTGCAGCTTGTCGCCAGCGCGCTCGCGCCGGGCAAGATCGAGGCCGCGACAGCCCTGGTCTCGGTCCCGGCGCTGATCCGCGGCTATGGCCATGTCCGCCAGGCCAGCGCCGAAATGGCGGCGGGCGAGCGCCGCAGGTTGCTCGACCGCTTTGCGGCGGCGTCGGCAAGCCCCAAACTCCAAGCCGCCGAGTGAGCCGAAAAACGCCCGAAAATCAGGCGTTTCAGCCCAAGCTAAAGGTTTTTTAATGCGACTATGCCAAGGCTGGGGCTCATTGGGCGCCAGTAATGGGCAGAACAAAAACCGATAACATCCCTGTGGATGTTTATATCCAGTTTGTGCGCTCGTTGTTCGACAACGCGCATATGCTGGTCATCGGCGCGCTCTGCCATGCCGTCATCAGCCTCATGGTCTACTGGCGCAACGGGCAGCCCATCTTCCTGGTTCTCGCCGGCGCGCTGCTGGGCATCGGCGTCTGGCGCTACTTCAGCCTGCGGCGCTTCCACCGCTCGGGCGCCGAGATGCGCGACGCCGCCGATGCGACCAGATGGGAGCGCGAATACATCCTGAAGGGCAGCCTCCAAGGCTTGTTGCTGGGCCTCTTCTGCTTCATTTCCATCTATGTCTATTCGGATTCCTATGCCGAGATCGGCGCGCTGTCGGTAACGCTGTCCTCGCTGGTGACGGTCGTCGGCCGAAACTACGGCTCGCCGCGCATGGTCATGATCTTCGCGGTCACCTTCGTCGGGCCGATCGCCGCCGCCCTCATCCTCAGGTTCGACATTCCTTATGTCGTGCTGGGCCTGCTGATCATCCCCTTCATGTTCATCATCAAGGGCAGCGCAGACCACGTCCGCAACGTGCTGTTTTCGGCCGTCGTCGGACACAAGCAGGCAAGGCAGATCGCGCAGCGCTTCAATCGCGCCTTGAACACCATGTCGCATGGGCTGGTCATGCTCGGCCCCGATGGCAAGGTGGTCGTCGGCAACGCCGAAGCCGCCCGCCTGATGTCGCTCAAATCGCCCGACCAGTTGCTCGGGCGCTCGATCCATTCGCTGCTCCTGCGCGGCGTTGCCGGCGGCATGCTGGCACCGAAGGACTGCCGCTATGTCGAGGCGCAGCTGACGCGTGCCTTGCGCGAGGGACGCGACCGCAAGGTGCTGGTTTCCTTTTCCAACGGCCAGCACTTCGAATTCTCGGCGCGCGAGGGCAACCAGGAATTGGGCGTCATCACCTTCGAGGATGTCACGGCGCGCGTCGAAGCGGAGGAAAAGATCCGGTTCATGGCGCGCTACGACAACCTCACCGGCCTTCCGAACCGCGCCTATTTCCACGAACTGGTCGGCGAGGCGATGGCTTCCGGCGACCGCGATCGCCTGTGCGGCCTGGCCGTGATCGACCTCGACGATTTCAAGAGCGTCAACGACACGCTCGGCCATCCCGTCGGCGACGGCCTGATCTACGCGGTCGCCGAGCGGCTGGCGGGGATAGCCGGCCAGGGCCTTACCGTCAGCCGCTTCGGTGGCGACGAATTCATGCTGTTCTTCGACCGCATCGAGGACGAAAGCCACCTGGCGAGCCTGCTCGACCGGATTTTCGCCGAGCTGCAGGGGGAGGTCGACGTCGCGGGCCATGGGTTGCGAATCCAGGCCAGCGCGGGTGCCGTGCTGTCCAAGGTTGGCGGAACCGATGTCGACGCCATGATCGTCAAGGCGGACCTTGCGCTCTACAAGGCCAAGGAACTCGGCAAGAACGGTTGGCGGCTGTTCGAGGCGGCGATGGATGCGGCGTTCCGTAACCGCCAGCTGATGAAGGCGGATCTGCGCAGCGCCGTGGAAAGCAAGGACCTGCGGGTCGTTTACCAGCCGATCGTGGCGATGAACACCATGCGCATCGCCAGCTGCGAGGCGCTTTGCCGCTGGGACCATCCCGATCTCGGGCCGATCTCGCCCGGCATCTTCATTCCGCTGGCCGAGGAAATGGGCATCATTTCCGAGATCAGCACCTTCGTGCTGCACGCGGCTTGCACCGAATGCGCCAAATGGCCTGACCAGACCAGCGTCTCGGTCAACCTCTCGGCCAGGGATTTCCGCAACCGCGACGTCATCCAGAAGGTCCGCGACGCGCTGGCGAACTCGGGTCTGGCCGCCGGCCGCCTGGAGATCGAAGTCACCGAAACCGCGCTGCTCGACGACAAGTCCCTGACGCGCCAATATATCGAGGAATTGAAGCAGCTTGGCGTACGCATCGCCCTCGACGATTTCGGCACCGGCTATTCAAGCCTGAGCTATCTGCACAAGCTGCCTCTCGACAAGATCAAGATCGACCGGTCTTTCGTGATGGACGTCACCCAGAATCCGCGTTCGCTCGAGCTGTTGAAGGGCGTCGTCGACCTGACCCGCATCCTGGGGCTCACCGTGACCATCGAAGGCGTGGAGACGTTCGAGCAGCTCAAGGTCCTCATGCATTCGGTGAAGCCGGATCTTGTACAGGGCTTCCTTTTCGGTGCCGCGCTCAGCGCGTCTGGCATCGAAACCATGTCCAATGTGACCTGGCCCTTCGCCGCCGAATTGCGGCCGGTCAAGAAGCGCGCCACCCCCTGACATCGTTCTGAATCAATCCTCTAGGCCATCGCTCCCCCCGTTCGCGCGGTTTACGATTTGTTAACGTTAATTTAGGGTAAACGCGAAAGCTCGCAATTTCGCTTCTGGTTCTCTGAGCGCTTCGCTATTGTCCTTTTGCGGCGTACGAGGACCAAATGGAAAACAAGTTGTTGGGTACACCCCTGGCGGCGGCCACGGGCAGGGACAAGAATCGCCCCTCGGTGTTTTCAGATCACATCATGGATGTTCTGGAGCACGTCGAGTATCGCCTTTGCGATGGCGCTGAGGATTTGGAAGCGATCTACAGGCTTCGCTACAATTCCTATCTTCACGCCGGCATGGTCAAATCAGATGCTTCCCACATGGTGAAGGACAGCTTCGACGATCTGCCCAATTCTTACCGCTTTGGCGTCTTCTTCGACGGCACGCTCGTCAGCACCATCAGAATCCACTACGCCAGCGCGCGGTATCCTGTTTCACCCAGCACCGATGTTTTCGGCGACGTGCTGTCGCGGCGCTTGGCTTCCGGCGAGACGTTCGTCGACCCGAGCCGGTTCGCAGCCGATCTCGAATGGTCGAGCAGTCTGCGGGTGCTGCCTTATATCACGCTGAGGCTGGCGGTGGTCGCCTGCAGCCATTTCAAACCGACCTATTGCCTTACGGCGATCAAGGAAGAGCATTCGGCGTTCTATCATCGCATCTTCCGCTCCGAGCAGGCGGTGCCGCCGCGGAACTATCCCGGCCTTACCGTTCCCGTTCATCTGTTCCAGTCGAAATGCTCCGAGAACATGCAGGCGACGCTGGACCGTTTCCCGTTCTTCAATTCCACGGCGTTCGAGCAGCGTATGCTTTTCCAACGCCCCAAGCGGGGCGAGTTGGCGCCGCTGACCATTCTGCCCACGGCCAAATACTTCGAGGCGGCCTGATATCACGCGGTTTTGAATCGGCTGGGTGGCAGCTTCGGCGGAGCTTTCCTGGCGCGCCGGCGTTGTGAAGGGCGGCAAGCCCGTCTGCATCGCAACAGCCAGAGGAAGACCAAGGCATGACCATTTCCACCCTCGCACTGACCCCGCTCATTTCGCTGATCGCGGGCGTGCTGATCCTCGTGATGCCACGGCTCTTGAACTACATCGTCGCGCTCTATCTGATCGTCGTCGGTTTGATCGGGCTTTTCCCGCATCTTGTCCGCTAAAGCAGGCGAACAGGACTGGCCTGGCGGAGCGGCTCCGCAACCGGCGCTCCGCTTTCAATTTTCCCTTGAGGCAGTTGTCGGCTGCGATGCGGCAATAGCGCCATTGCTCTGCGCCCAGCTTTTCGGTATGTGCCTGAAAGATGTCTTCGAAGGGGTATTCCTATGGCTGAGCACACGCCGACTGGTCCTGTAGAGCTGGGCGCGAAGATGGACTATGCCGAGCATGACCGTACCTATGCGGGCTTCCTGGCGCTGGCCAAATATGGCTCGCTCTTCTGCGGCGCGCTCCTTCTGGCGATGGCTTTCGGCTTCTTCGCGGGCGGCTTCTTCTCGGCGACCATCCTGTTCGTGCTCATTCTGGCCGTCGGCGCCTTCATTCTGCGATAGACCTTCCAAACCCTCTTGCGGTTGACGTAGCCGGACATCCCGGTCGACACTTCGCGCAGACAGGTTCCAGCCGAAAGGATCATGCGGTGGGACAGACGGTTTTCATCCCTCGTGAGCTCGATGCGAACGAGCCGCGTGTCGCGGCCTCGCCCGATACGGTGAAGCGGCTGGCGGGCCTGGGTTTCGACGCGATCGTCGAAACCGGCGCCGGCACCCGTTCGCGTATCCCCGACGAGGACTTCGCCAAGGCGGGTGCCGCCATCGGCAAGGCCTCTGACGCCGCGAAGGCCGACGTCGTGCTGAAGGTTCGGCGGCCAACGGACGCTGAACTGAAAAGCTATAAATCCGGCGCCGCGGTGGTCGCCATCATGGACCCCTATGGCAACGATGCCGCTGTCGCGGCGCTTGCCAAGGCCGGCGTCACCGCCTTCTCGATGGAGTTCATGCCGCGCATCACCCGGGCGCAATCGATGGACGTCCTGTCCAGCCAGGCCAATCTTGCCGGCTACCAGGCGGTGATCGACGGCGCCTCGGAATATGACCGCGCTCTGCCGATGATGATGACCGCCGCCGGCACCGTTCCCGCCGCGAAGGTCTTCATCATGGGCGTCGGCGTCGCCGGCCTGCAGGCCATCGCCACCGCACGCCGCCTCGGTGCCGTCGTCACCGCCACCGACGTTCGTCCCGCCGCCAAGGAACAGGTCGCCTCGCTTGGCGCGAAATTCCTGGCGGTAGAGGATGAGGAGTTCAAGGCGGCCGAGACCGCTGGCGGCTACGCCAAGGAAATGTCCAAGGAATACCAGGCCAAGCAGGCCGCGCTCACCGCCGAGCACATCGCCAAGCAGGACATCGTCATCACCACGGCGCTGATCCCCGGCCGGCCGGCGCCGAAGCTGGTCTCGGCGGCGATGGTCGCCTCGATGAAGCCGGGCTCGGTGCTCGTCGATCTCGCCGTCGAGCGCGGCGGCAATGTCGAGGGTGCCGAAGCCGGCAAGATCGTCACCACCGCCAACAATGTGAAGATCGTCGGCCATCTCAACGTGCCCGGCCGCGTCGCGGCATCGGCCTCGCTGCTTTATGCCAGAAACCTGTTCGCGTTCCTCGAGACGCTGGTCGACAAGACCACCAAGACGCTCGCCATCAACCGCGATGACGATCTGGTCAAGGCGACGATGCTGACCGACGGCGGCAAGGTGGTCCACCCCGCCTTCGCCAAGCCCGACCAGCAGCCCTATGTCGAGCCGGCCGCGATCCCGGCGACGACCATGGTCGCCGATGCTTCGGCAGCGTCCAAGAAGTCCGCGCCCAGGAAGACCGCCGCATCCAAGTCGCCCGCGCCTAAGTCGAAAGGGACCGCGTGATGGATCAGACCTTGCAGAAAGCCCTCGACCAACTCGACCAGGCAAGCGCCGCCGTCCGGCTCGCGGTGCAGAACCTGGCCAATGCCCCGGGCGGTGCCGACGCGGCGGGTGATGCCGCGCATGCGCTGTCGGGTGGCGCCATCGATCCCTTCGTCTTCCGCTTCGCCATTTTCGTGCTGGCGATCTTCGTCGGCTATTATGTCGTCTGGTCGGTGACCCCCGCACTGCACACGCCGCTGATGGCCGTCACCAACGCCATCTCGTCCGTCATCGTCGTTGGCGCGCTGCTGGCCGTCGGCATCGCGGCCTCTGGCGTTGCCGCAGGTTTCGGCTTCGTCGCGCTGATGCTGGTTTCGGTCAACATCTTCGGCGGCTTCCTCGTCACCCAGCGCATGCTGGCCATGTACAAGAAGAAGGACAAGTAGAGCGCCATGAACGCCAACTTCGCGTCCTTCCTCTATCTGGTTTCCGGCGTCCTGTTCATCATGGCGCTGCGCGGCCTGTCGCATCCGACGACCAGCCGCCAGGGCAATCTCTACGGCATGATCGGCATGGGCATTGCGATCGCCACCACGCTCGCGCTGGCGACCCCGTCGGCGGGGCGCTTCGGCCTGATCGTCCTCGGTCTCGCCATCGGCGGTGGCGTCGGCGCCGTCACCGCGCGCCGCATCGCCATGACCTCGATGCCGCAACTGGTTGCTGCTTTCCACTCGTTGGTCGGCCTTGCCGCCGTCATGGTGGCTGCCGCGGCCATCTACGCGCCCGAAAGCTTCGGCATCGGCACCGATGGCGACATCCACGCCCAGGCCCTGGTCGAGATGAGCCTCGGCGTCGCCATCGGCGCCATCACCTTCACCGGCTCGGTCATCGCCTTCCTCAAGCTCGATGGCCGCATGTCCGGCAAGCCGATCATGATCGGCGGCCGCCACTTCATCAACGCCGCGCTCGGCATCGCCCTGATCGTGCTGATCGTGCTCCTGGTCACCACGGAATCGAAGCTGGTCTTCTGGCTGATCGTCGCCGCCTCGCTGGTGCTCGGCATCCTCCTGATCATCCCGATCGGCGGCGCCGACATGCCGGTCGTCGTCTCGATGCTGAATTCCTACTCGGGCTGGGCAGCGGCGGCCCTTGGCTTCACACTCGGCAATCTGGCGCTGATCATCACCGGCGCGCTGGTCGGCTCGTCGGGCGCCATCCTGTCCTACATCATGTGCAAGGGCATGAACCGCTCGTTCATCTCGGTCATCCTCGGCGGCTTCGGCGGCGAGACCGCGGCTGCCGCTGACGACGGCATCGAGCGCACGGTCAAGCAGGGCTCGGCCGACGACGCCGCCTATCTGATGATGAACGCGCAGAAGGTCATCATCGTGCCGGGCTACGGCATGGCGGTCGCCCAGGCGCAGCACGCGCTGCGCGAAATGGCCGACAAGCTCAAGGCCAATGGCGTCGACGTCAAATACGCCATCCACCCCGTCGCCGGCCGCATGCCTGGCCACATGAACGTGCTGCTCGCGGAAGCCAATGTGCCTTACGACGAGGTTTTCGAACTCGAGGACATCAACTCGGAGTTCGCGCAGGCCGATGTCGCCTATGTCATCGGCGCCAACGACGTCACCAACCCGTCCGCGCGCGACGACAAATCCTCGCCGATCTACGGCATGCCGATCCTCGACGTCGACAAGGCGCGCACCTGCCTGTTCGTCAAGCGCTCGCTCGGCTCCGGCTATGCCGGCATCGACAACACGCTGTTCTACAAGGACGGCACCATGATGCTGCTCGGCGACGCCAAGAAGATGACCGAGGAAATCGTCAAGGCGATGGACCACTGACCCGGCCAAGCTAAATCGTCGAATAGCCGATCTTAACCGTCAAATAGAAAGAGCCCGGTCGATGCCGGGCTCTTTGGCTTTGGGTGTGCTGCTTCAACCGTGGGTCAGGAAGACCGCTTCCTCTTCATCGCGCTGCCTGCCGCCGAGAGCCGCGGCCGCACTGGCGATGAAGGCGCCGATAACCAGCGACAGGGCACCGAGAAGGGCAAAAGTGGCGCTTGCCTTGCGGGCAGTGTCGGCAGCCTGCTTGGCCTTGACTTTCGCATCCTGCGCCTTCGCCAGTACCGCGTCGACACGCGTCTTGGCATCAGCCTCGGAAAGACCGGTTCGCGCGGCGACCAACTGCGCGAGATAGGTCTTGTCTTCCGCGGAGACCTCGCCCGCGACGGCACCGGCGATCAGGATGCGCGAGGCCTGCCCGGCCGCGGCGGCTTCGTCGTTTGGATTGGCTGCTGTGAGCTTGCTCGGATCGGCCGGACGGAACAGCGAGTCAACCAGATAGGATGTCGCATTGTCGGCCGATGCGCCGCTGGCATTGGCGGAAGCGCCAGCCGACGCGCCCATGGCGGCTCCCGAAGCGACGGTGGACGCGGCCTGCACGCCTGAACCGATTGCCGCCGAAAGCGCCGAGCCAAGTATTCCCGCCACCAGAAGCGTGGCCAATGCCCAGGCGAGAAAGCCATGGGCGGTGTCGCGGAAATAGACCTCGTCGGTGTGAATGCCGACCCATTTGGTGCGCAGGCGTCCCGCGAGATAGCCGCCGACGCCAGAGGACAGCCATTGTACGATGACCAGCCAGATCGCGGTCGAAACCGCGAAGGTAGTTACCGATGCGCCCGAGCCCGACCATGGCGAAACCATGCTCAAGCCAAGCCCCGAGCCGAGCAGCATGAGGATGAACGTCAATGTCGAGGCCGCGAAGGCGCCGGCAATGATCGGTCCCCAGCTGACAGCCGTGGAGGACGATTCCGTCGAAGCGGAGACGTCGACAGCCGATAGGGTGGACTGCATGGAAGCCCCCTACCGTACGAACAGCATGATGAGAATGATGATCGGAATCGGAATGCCGAGCAACCAGAGCAATATGCCGCGTCCCATGAAAGCCTCCTTGTGAAAAATTGTGATCGATGTTGTCACAATGTCCCGGAAGGCCTTCTGTTCCAGTGGCTTATGAAATGTTTCTCGGCGCCGGAATGAATATTGACGCTCGTAGCGCGCCAATATTCGAAGACAAGAACAGGTCTTAAATATCGAGATTGGCGACCGACAGCGCGTTGTCCTGGATGAATTCGCGCCTCGGCTCGACCTCGTCGCCCATCAGCCGTGAGAACAGGCTGTCGGCATCGGTCGCGTCGTTGACCTTGACCTGCAGCAGTGAGCGTACATTCGGGTCGAGCGTGGTTTCCCAGAGCTGCTCGGCATTCATCTCGCCGAGACCCTTGTAGCGCTGCATGGTGAGCCCCTTGCGGCCGGTCGCGAAGACGGCGTTGAGCAGCGCCAGCGGGCCCGAGACGGTTTCGGACACATCCTTGCGGCGCAGCACCGGCGGCGTACCGTAGACCTCGCTGAGGCGCTGCGCGTAACGGTCGAGCTGGCGCGCGTCGGCCGAATTGATCAGCCCCATGTCGAGATGGGCGTATTCCTTGACGCTGCGCACGGTGCGCTCGAAGACATAGCCGCCGCTGCCGTCATTCGAGGTCGACATGCGGCCCGTCCAGCCGCGCTCGGTATCCTCGGCGATGATGTCGAGGCGTTGTGCGATCCGTTCCGCCATGGCGTTGGCGCCGCCAAGATCGCTGAAGACCTCGGGATTGAGCCCGCCGGCGATGGCGGCCTGCTCGACGACGTTGCGGTTGTAGCGCGTGTGCAGCCCGTTGATGAGCTGGCGCACCGCCAGGGCATCATCGACGGCGGCGTGGAGATCCTGTCCGGTCCGGACTTCCCCCGAGCCAAGCGTCAGGGAAGCCTCCTCCAACCCCGAATCGATCAGGAACGCTTCGAAGGCGCTCTCATTCTTGATGTATTGCGAGCTCTTGCCGCGCGTCACCTTATAGAGCGGCGGTTGGGCGATGTAGAGATGGCCGCGCTCGATCAGCTCCGGCATCTGCCGGAAGAAGAAGGTCAGCAGCAAGGTCCTGATGTGGGCGCCGTCGACGTCGGCGTCGGTCATCAGGATGATCTTGTGGTAGCGCAGCTTGTCGGCGTTGAATTCATCCTTGCCGATCGAGGTGCCGAGCGCGGTGATCAGCGTGCCGATCATGTCGGACGAGAGCATGCGGTCGAAGCGGGCCCGCTCGACATTGAGGATCTTGCCGCGCAGGGGAAGGATCGCCTGGTTCTGGCGCGAACGGCCGCCCTTGGCGGAGCCGCCGGCCGAGTCGCCCTCGACGATGAAGATTTCCGATTTCGCCGGGTCGCGTTCCTGGCAGTCGGCCAGCTTGCCGGGCAGCGAGGTGACGCCGAGCGAGGTCTTGCGGGTGATGTCGCGCGCCTTGCGCGCGGCTTCGCGCGCCGCTGCCGCCTGGATCACCTTGTCGACGACCACCTTGCCCTCGGACGGATGCTCTTCGAGCCAGGTGCCGAGCGCTTCGTTGACCAGCCCTTCGACCACTGGGCGGACTTCCGAGGAGACCAGCTTGTCCTTGGTCTGCGAGGAGAATTTCGGGTCGGGAACCTTGACCGACAGCACCGCCGTCAGGCCCTCGCGGCAATCGTCGCCGATCAGCGCGACCTTTTCCTTCTTGGTCAGGCCCGAGGATTCGCCGTAGCCGGTGATCTGCCGGGTCAGCGCGCCGCGAAAACCGGCCAGATGGGTGCCGCCATCGCGCTGGGGGATGTTGTTGGTGAACGCCAGCACGTTCTCGTGGTAGCTGTCGTTCCACCACATCGCCACTTCGACGGTGATGCCGTCGCGCTCGGCCCGGATGGAAATCGGCTTCTCGATCAGCGGCTTTTTCACCCGGTCGAGATATTTCACGAACTCTTCCAGGCCCCCGTCATAGTGCAGTTCATGCCTCACGACGTCGGCATGACGGGCGTCCGTCAGCACGATGCGCACGCCGGAGTTCAGGAAGGCGAGCTCGCGCAGCCGGTGCTCCAGCGTGCCGAAGTCGAACTCGACCATGGTGAAGGTCTCGGCGGACGGAAAGAAGGTGATCTCGCTGCCGCTGCGGCCTTCATTGGTACCCGGGCGCTTGTCCTGCTCGTAGCTGCCGGTCGCCTTCAGCGGCGCGTCGGCATCGCCATGGGTGAAACTCATTTCGAAGATCTGGCCGTTGCGGCGGATCTTGAGCTTCAGCCAGGCCGACAGCGCGTTGACCACCGAGACGCCGACGCCGTGCAGGCCGCCGGATACCTTGTAGGAATTCTGGTCGAATTTACCGCCGGCATGCAGCTGCGTCATGATCACTTCCGCCGCCGATATGCCCTCGCTGGAGTGAATATCGGTGGGAATGCCGCGGCCATTGTCGGTGACCGTCACCGAACCATCGGGATTGAGCGTCACCGAAACCAGGTCGGCATGGCCTGCCAGCGCCTCGTCGATGGCGTTGTCGACCACCTCGTAAACCATGTGATGCAGGCCCGAGCCGTCATCGGTGTCGCCGATATACATGCCAGGCCGTTTGCGGACAGCATCCAACCCCTTCAAAACCTTGATGGAATCGGCGCCGTATTCGGCTTCAGCGCCGTTGGTGTTCTCGGTCTGGTCGCTCATGAAAACCTGTTGTCTAGATGCCGCTTTTACAGCGCGAAAAATCGGCCCCGAATCGCGCTTCTGATATCGTCTAGATATAGGCGCTAAAGGCGGTTTTTCCAAGGTTTGCAGGCATTTCCCGGGAGATTGAGCCGGCTGTCCATGACGGTCCGTCGCCGGCCGCTATTTGGCCTTCGCCAGGCGGTCCCTTAGAAACTTGATCATGAACTTGTATCGCGGTGCCAGCCGCCCGCTCCGGTCGAGTTCCAGCGTCATGTCGAGCGCCTGGGAAAGCACCGCCTTGGGGTTCTTGGCGACCTGTGCGTAATCGATCATGGCTACCACCAGATCGCGCTGCCAGGTGGCGTTCCCGGGATCGGAACTGGCCAGCCGCTGCCGGATGCCGAGACTATCTTCGAACGCCTGACGCGCGCCCTTGATGTCGCGTTCCTTGATCCGCAGCATGCCGATCTCCGAGAGCGTGATCGACAGGTCGCGCTGCCAGTCCGAATTGGCCGGATCGAGCTTGGCCAGCCTGTCGGCGATGGCGAAGCTGTCGAGATAGATCTTGAGCGCTCCCTTGCGGTCGCCCTGGATGGCGAGCACGCCCGCGACCTTCTCCAGGCTGACCGACAGGTCGCGCTGCCAGTCGCTGTTGTCGGGATCGCTGTCGGCCAGCGCCTGCGCCTGAGACAGCGCCTTCCGGTAGGCCGAAAGGGCCGCCGGCCAGTTCTCCTGATCGCTGAGGGCGTTGCCGATCTTGGCGTTGCCGACCGACAGATCGCGTTTCAGTTCCGTATTGTCGGGATCGCGGCCTGCCAGCCCCTCGACGATCGCAAGCCCCTCCTGGTAGGCGGCGAGCGCGCCGGCGGGATCGTCGCGCTCGCGCTTGAGGTCGCCGATCGTGTCGTGGCTCACCGACACGTCGCGCTGCCGCTCCGCGTCGTCGGGCGCCTTGGCGGCCAGCGCAAGGCGGATCCGCAGGCTCTCGTCATAGGCTGTCTGCGCATCGTCCAATCGGCCGGAGGTACGGGCAAGGTTGGCGACCTCGTCATAGGCGATGGTCAGGTCGCGCTGCAGGTCGACGCGCTCCGGCTCGTTGGCGGCCAGCTGTTGCTTGACGTCGAGGCTCTCCTGATAGGCGCGCGCGGCGCCGGCCAGGTCGCCTTGTGTCGTCAGCACGTTGCCGATCTTGTCGTCGGCGCTGGCAAGATCGCCGAACCAGTTCAGGCGGTGGCGTTCGGCCACCACAAGGTCCCTCAGCATGGAGCGCGCCGTCTCGTAGTTCCGCAGCGCCGCCGGCAGGTCGCCCAGCGCCACCTTGATGTTGGCGAGCTTGGTGTGACTGACCGCGAGGTCGCGCTGCACGCTGGGGTCGCTCTCCCGCCTGACGCGCTGCTCCAGATTGGCTTGCAGCGCCTCGTAGGCGCGTCCGGCGGCGGTGATGGCACCCGTGGTGACGTAGAGCTTGCCGAGTTCGTCCAGCGTGCGGATCTGCCGGTCGGCATCGTCCAGCGTGAGCGAGGACTGCCCGGTCTCGCCATAGAGCGACAGCACCGTTTCATAGTCCTTGATGGCTGCGGCGTAGTCGAGATCGGCCCGCGCCGCGCCGCCCGACAGATAGAGCGTCGCCGCCTCCGACATGGTGCGGCGGACGAAATTGGCCTTCAGCGCCTGACGCGAGTCGTTGTCGATACTGGCAGCCTTGGCAAGGATGGCGCGCGCACCGTCGAACGTACCGAGCGACAGCTGTTCCTCGGCCTGCCGGCGCAGTTCCGTCACTTGCGGATCGTCGGAGCCGAGCGTCTTCATCTCGCCGCGCACCTTGACGAAGGCGTCCGCCGCCTCGCGAAGCTTGGCATCGAGGCTTTCCGCCGACAGATGGCTGGTATCGGTGCTGATCAGCGCGCCATAGAGCGGCGCCAGCGGCATGTCGGCATCGCTGGCGATCCGCTCGACCTCGACGCGCATGTCCGGCGTCACGTCGGCCATGGCCAGCAGCAGCCTTTCGCGCTCCGGCAATTGCTCCTTGGCCACGGCGGCGAAGAACAGTTTCGGCAGTCCGCTCTCGACATAGGGCAGTTGCTTGCCGCGGCTGAGGTCGTAGACTTCCTGCTGCACCAGCGTCAGCACCGAGCGGATTTCGAGCCCATCGGTGCCGAGATATTTGGTCAGCGCCGTGGTGAAGGGCGAGTTCTGGCCGCTTCCGTCGGCAGCCGTCTCTCCGGGGGCGGCCGAGAACGCGAACAGGATGTTTTCCGCCCGCCCGACGCGCCCGAGACCAGGCTTGACCTTGTCGGCGACATCCTTGGCCAGGGACGTCGCGCCGCGCCCGTCGCCACCCGTTCCCGAGAAAGGATCGCTGCGGCAGGCATCGAGCACGATCAGCCCGACCTTGGCGGTGGCGGCGACCGCGTCGCGCACCTCCTCCAGTGGCAGGCTGGTCTTGTCCAGTTGATCGAGCGAAGAGGCATCGGCGTCGATCGGCAGCAGCCGGTTGTCGCCCGATATTTCGACGCCATGGCCCGAGAAGTACACCAGCGCCACGTCGGCGCCCTTGGCGTCCTGGCGGAAATCATCCAGCGCGCGGCGCATCCGCCTGAGGTCGCGATTGGTTTCGAGCACCACCTCGAAACCAAGTTTCCTCAGCGCCGTTTCCATCACTTCGCCGTCATGGACGGGGTTGGCAAGCGGCCGAACCAGCCGGTAGTCGTCGTCGGCGATAACCAGCGCCACGCGCCGCTCCGCCACCGCGACAGTGGTGGTCACGAGCATCAGCAGCAAGGCAAACAGCAAACGCAAGTCGAACCGCCCCCGGCTCAGTCGTTTGCCGACCATTCCATCTCTTTACGGCGCGAGCAAGCCGTGCCGACGCAGCTCCCTTCAGCGCGCGCGCATCGGCTTCAGCGCTTCGCTCCAGGCCAACAGCTCGTCCAGCATGGTTTTGGTCCCGCCACGCACCTGCTCGCTGGCCTCGAAGGCGCCATTCTCGCCGAGCAGTTTCTGGTAGAGCGGCAGCGCCACACCTTCGGGGATCGGCATGATCCCGACGGAGGTCAGCAGCGGCTTCAGCGCCTGCGCCGCGCGCAGGCCGCCGGAGACACCGCCATAGCTGAGAATGGCGGCGGGCTTGTACTTCCATTCGCGGGAGAGATAGTCGATCGCGTTGACGATCGCGGGTGCGGCGAAATAATTGTATTCCGGCGCCACGAAGACAAAAGCGTCGGCGCCGTCGATCGCCTTCGACCAGGCCTTGGTGTGGTCGTTCTGATAGTTGCCAAGCCTTGGATGGTGCGGTTCGTCCAGCACCGGCAGGTTGAACGCGGCGATGTCGGTCAGCACCGGCTCGAATTTTCCGTGCTCGCGCGCGAACGTTTCCAGCCATTCGGCAAAAACCGGACCGGCGCGGCCGGGCCGCGTGCTGCCGATGATGATGTTCAACTGGTGCTTCAAGACAGGCTCCCTTCTCGGACGGTATCCATTGGTGACTGTCACTACGGCAGAGCGTTCAAGTGGGCAAGATCGGACCCCTGAGGAAACGGTCACGATCGGATGAACAGACTGTCCCCTGGCGTTCCCGCTGTCATCGTTCAGTCTGCCGTTCGGTCACATGGACGCCCGGTGTGCCAGCCACTACATTGATGCCAGCAGCGGAGCATTTCATGGACACACAGCCCGCCCCCTTCGTTCCTCCCGCCCCGAAGCCGCGCACATCGCCGCCTTCGACGCTGGAGATGATCCGCATCGTCTACCGCAACCCGCTCGAACTGTGGGGTGAGCCGACCTACAACGAACCCTGGATTTCGGCCAAGGGCGCCGGCGGGCCTCTGGTCATCGCCAATGACCCCGGCCTGATCCGCCATGTCCTGGTCGATAACGCCAAGAACTACAAGATGGCGACGGTGCGCCAGAAGATCTTGCGGCCAATCCTGCGCGATGGCCTGCTGACCGCCGAGGGCGAGGTGTGGAAGCGGTCGCGCAAGGCGATGGCGCCGGTGTTCACCCCGCGCCACATCTTCGGCTTCGCGCAGCCGATGCTGAAACGCACGCTGGAGTTCGTCACCCGTTACGAGGCGGGCGGGACTTCGGACATCGCCCATGACATGACGCTGCTCACCTACGACATCCTGGCCGAGACGCTGTTTTCCGGCGAGATCGCGGGCGAGCCGGGCAGCTTCGCCAACGAGATCGACCGCCTGTTCGAAACCATGGGCCGCGTCGATCCGCTCGATCTGTTGCGCGCGCCCGACTGGCTGCCGCGGCTGACCCGCATCCGCGGCCGCAAGACCATGGCCTATTTCCGCAAGATCGTGACCGACACGGTCAAGATGCGCGAAGAGAAGTTCAAGCGCGATCCCGATGCCGTGCCGCAGGATTTCCTGACGCTGCTGCTGAAGGCCGAAGGCCCCGACGGGCTGACGCGGCCGGAAGTCGAGGACAACATCATCACCTTCATCGGCGCCGGCCACGAGACCACGGCGCGCGCGCTCGGCTGGACGCTTTATTGCCTGGCCGAATCGCCCTGGGAGCGCGACCGGGTCGAACAGGAGATCGACCAGGTGCTGGCGCGCGAAGCCGATCCGACGAAGTGGCTCGATGCCATGCCGCTGACACGCGGCGCCTTCGACGAGGCGCTCCGGCTCTATCCCCCGGCGCCGTCGATCAATCGCGAGCCGATCGAGCCCGAAATGTGGAAGGATCTTTATATCCCCAAGCACGCCGCCGTGCTGGTGATGCCGTGGGTCGTCCACCGCCACAGGAAGCTGTGGGACCGGCCCGACGCCTTCCTGCCCGAACGCTTCCACCCGGGAAACCGCGAGAAGATCGACCGCTTCCAGTATCTGCCCTTCGGCGCCGGCCCGCGCGTCTGCATCGGCGCCAGCTTCGCCATGCAGGAGGCGATCATCGCGCTCGCCATCCTGTTGTCGCGCTTCCGTTTCGACGTTACCGCCGAGACGAAGCCCTGGCCGGTGCAGAAATTGACCACGCAGCCGCAAGGTGGCCTGCCGATGCAGGTCACGCCTCGCCATCGTTGAGGGCTGACAGCTCTCCCGAATTAGACCGCGGGTTTGCGCTGCTGGAACTGGCCGGCGGCGCGGAAGCGCCAGAGATAGCTGGGCAGGATCGTCGCGATCGATTGCGGCTGGATGCCGAGCCCCGCCAGAGTCCGGTTGGCCTTGGCGGCTTCCTCCGAGACGATGTTGTGCTCGCGCAGCTGCATCACCTGGTCCTTGGTCAGCAGCGGATTGGGCAACAGGCCGAGGATCGAGGCCTGGATGTTGGCCACCCACCACGGCACCGGCACCAGCAGGCGCTTGCGCTCGATCACGGTCAGCAGTTCCTGCATGCACTCCTTGAAGGTGAGCACGTTGGGGCCGCCAAGCTCGTAGGTCTGGCCGCCATCGATCTTGCCGTCGACCGAGCGCGCCACGGCCTCGGCGACGTCGCCGACATAGACCGGCTGGAACTTGGTCTGGCCGCCGCCGATCAGGGGCAGCACCGGCGAATAGCGCGCCATGTTGGCAAAGCGGTTGAAGAAACTGTCCTCGGGTCCGAAATTGATCGACGGCCGCAAGATCACGGCATCGGCGATCGTCTCCAGCACGGCCTTCTCGCCAAGCGCCTTGGTGCGCGCATAATCCGATTCGGAGTCGGGATCGGCGCCCAGCGCCGAAATGTGGGTGAGCCCGGCGCCGACGGAGCGCGCCGCCTCGGCGACGGCGCGAGCACCGAATTCATGCACGGCCGAGAATTTCTGCCGGCCGCTCTCATGCAGGACGGCGACGAGATTGACGACATGGTCGGCGCCTTGCACGGCGCGGTCGACGGACCAGCGAACGCGCACATTGGCCTGCACCGGCTGGATCTGGCCGACATTGCCAAGCGGCTGCAAATGGCCGGCAAGATCGGGCCGGCGGCAGGCGACCCGGATGCGATAGCCGCGCTTGGCCAGCGCCCGCACGACGTGGCGGCCGACAAAACCCGATCCGCCAAAGACGACGACGAGTTTCGGGGTCTGCAGGATTTCGGTCATGGCGGGCTCCGGCGCACGTTCCAGATGGCTTGGCTGAGCCGTTTCATAGTCCGTTTTGCGCCAAAGGCAAAGGGTGACGCGTCGTCGCGTCACCCTTCTGCGCAAAGCAATTCCAGGAAAAGTGTGAAGCGGTTTTCCGTCCGGAATTGCGTCAAAACAAAAAAGCAATTCCAGGAAAAGTGAGAGGCGGTTTTCCGTCCGGAATTGCGTCGAACAAAGCTTGTCAGAATGCCTTGCCGAGGCGGGCGTCGACCGAGTGCCGGTTGCCGCCGCGAATGACGAAGAACAGAAGGATCGCGGCCCACAGGAGCGATTTTTCAGCACCCGAGAAACCCTGGCCCATGGTGACCCAGTGGAACCAGACGGTTACCAAAAGCACGAACAGGCCGGCAAAGGCGGCCGGACGCGTCAAAAACCCGATGGCGATCAGGATGCCGCCGATGAATTCGGTGCAAGCAAGCAGCAACGACCAGAAGGCACCAGGATAGAAGCCGAGGCCTTCGACCATTTCGGCGGCGCCGAAAGGGTTGACGATCTTCTGCGAGCCATGGACGGCCAGGAAGATGCCGGCCACGGCGCGCATCACTGTTTCGCCGGCGTCGTGCAGTGAGGAATACAGGCGGCCAAGCGCCGGAATAATCAGCTTGCCATGGGGGGCGTCGGTGGTCGCGGACATCGGAGCTCCTGTTTTTGTGATCGTGCCTTTCGCAAACGCCCGAGGGTTCCAGCCAAGTCAAGTTAACAAAAGTTAACATCGTAATCATGTTTGGCGTCACGGACGACAAACGCAGAAAACCCCGCCGAAGCGGAGTTTTCCGGATGACATCCATGCGGTGCCAGGGGCCGACGGAGCGGCCTGACCTGAGACGGTATCAGGAGGGCGTGAAGCAAGTACGCCCACCCCAGCCCTGAACATCCGACATGGTGCCACCAACCTTCTTGCAGGCGGCGATGAAATCGGCGCTGCAATTGGCGAATTTGGCATGGCCGTTCTTGCAATAGTGGTCTTCGGTGGCGCCGCCGCTCGGCGCGGTAATGACGCCGGGGTTGGCCGGCTTGACCGGTGCGGCCTTGAGGTTGGCCGCCTGCGTGGCGCCCATGAAGGAACCGAGCAGGAGCACGGCGGTGAGGATGGTGGTCTTGGTGTTGGTCATGATGATCTTCCTTTGATTTGAGGTTGTGTTTTCCGGGACGCGAAGGGCGATGCCTTCACACGGAGCAGATTTTCGATTTGATTTGCTGTTCCCCCGGTCTGGATCGGGCAAGCTCGCCTTGCCCTGGACAAACATTGGTCGTCCGGGCGTCAGAAAAGGTTCAGGACGCACGCAAAAAAACCGCGCACAACCGCACCGCAGGCAAGGAAGGGTCAGGTAACTATCTGAAAATAAGAGAAATTATTCAGGCCGAATAGCGCTCGGCAAATTCGGAGATGCGCTGGATCACCGCCTTGGGCGCGGTGATGCCGCGCGCCTGGGCCTTCTCGGCCGCCTCGGCGCGGGCGCGGCCGGGCACATGCACGCCATAGCGCCGGCGCAGCCGGTCGAGTTGGTCCTTCATGCGCTGCTCGAAGTCCGGATCGAGCAGCTTCGGCTCGACCGCGAGCACGAACAGGCCGGTTCCCGGACTGTCGGGGCCGCCACTGAACCACGGCGCGTCGAGCGACCAGTTGGCGCCCGACAGGCCCGCCGCCAGCACCTCGACCATCAGCGCGATGTTGGCGCCGCGCTGGCCGCCAAAGGCAAGCATGGCGCCCTTCATGGCGGCGGCGGGGTCGGTCGTCGAATTGCCACTGGCATCCAGCGCCCAGCCTTCGGGGATTTTCTTGCCGTCTTCCGCCGCCTTGCGGATGTTGACGAAGGCGGTGGCGCTCGACGACTGGTCGATGACCAGCGGCGCGCCATCGGCGGCGGGCGCGGCGAACGACATCGGATTGGTGCAGTAGACCGGCTTGACCGAACCCGAGCCGGCGAGAACCGCCGGTCCATTGGTGGCGGCAAAGGACACCAGGCCCTGCGCCGCCATCCGGCCGGTGAAATAGCCGAGCGCCCCGCAGGTGTAGGCGTTCTTCTGCGAGAAGATGGCAACGCCGAACAGTCTCGCCGCCTTGGCGAGGTCGTCGATGGTGCGGTCGAAGCCGGTATGCGCCAGGCCGCCGCGTGCGTCCGAGAGATAGATGGCCAGCGCCGGCCGGGTGATTACGGGGTCGGCATTGCCGTCGATGCGCCCGGCCTCCAGCGCTTCGAGGTAATCGATGAAATGCGAAAGCCCGACGGCTGCCAGTCCCTCGGCCTCGGCCGCGATGATCGAGGCCGTGAGCGATTGCGCCGCTTCCTCATTGGCACCGGCGCCAAGTGCCGCCATCCGGCACAGTCCTGTTGCCTGGTCGAGACTGAGTTGCATCATGGTCGTCCTGAAAGAAGGGAGTAGGGGAATACGGGAGTAGGGGACTTGTGCGCAGTGAATAGCCAATAGGGCTGGAAATGTGAATGCGGAAGTGACCGGATACTCCCCTACTCCCCTACTCCCCTACTCCCCTACTCCCCTACTAACCGATCTTGACCGGAATCCGCGCCTCGATCCGGCTGAAGGCGAAAACCAGAATGCCGGTGATCGCCATATAGATCAACGCCAAGAGCAGCAGGGGCTCGTAGGTGAGGTAGGTGTCCTGCCGCACCTTGGACGAGACCGCGAAGACGTCGATCACGCTGATGGTCGCCACCAGCGGTGTCGATTTCAGCTGCAGCACGGTTTCGCCGGTCAGCGTCGGCAGCGCCCGGAAGAAGGCCTGCGGCAGCCATATGCGCCGGAAGATCTTCCAGCGGCTCATGCCGAAGGCGCGGGCGGCTTCCAACTGCCCCTTGGGCACGCCGGCGAAGGCGCCGCGCATCACCTCGCCCTCGTAGCCGGCGAAGGACAGGGTCAGCGCCAGCACGCCGTACGGCCAGGCCTGCCTGAGATAGGGCCACATCCAGGATTCGCGGATCCATGGATATTGCGGAAACAGCGACCCCAGCCCGTAATAGAGCAGCCATAGTTGCAGAAGCAGCGGCGTGCCGCGAATGATGGTGCAGAAGACTTTCGCCGGTGCGGCGACCCAGATCGAGCCGGCTGCCTGCGCCAGCCCGACCGGCACGGCGATCGCGAAACCAAGCGCGCAGGTGACGGCCAGGATCCACAGGGCGCGCCAAATGCCCATCAGGCCCATTTCCCAATATTGCGGCAGCCAGTCCCAGCGCATGAAGAAGGCAGCCGATGCCACCAGGCCCAGCGCGATCAGCATCAGCACGATGCGATGCGGCTGCAGCCACAGCGATGCACGCGCCACCGTGTCGATGATGGCTGTTTCGCTGGCCATCAGCGTGCCTCCTTGAGCGAAGGCATGCCGCGCCGCGCCCATTTCTCGGCACGGCCGAGCAGGAAGTTCGAAACCAGCGTCACGCAGAGATAGAGCACGCCGGCGGCGAGGAAGAAAACCAGATAGGCCTTGGTGACGCCCGCCGCCTGTCGTGTCGCCAGCGTCAGTTCGAAGAAGCCGACGACTGCCAGCAGCGCGGTGTCCTTGGTGGCGATCAGCCACAGATTGGCGAGGCCCGGAATGGCGAAAGGCAGCATCGCCGGCAGTGTGATGCGCCGCAGTAGAAGACCGGGAGACATGCCGAAGGCGCGGGCGGCTTCGATCTGGCCCTGCGGAATGGCGAGGATCGCGCCGCGGATGACTTCCGTCGAATAGGCGCCCTGGACGAAGCCTAGCACGGCGATGCCGGCCACCAGCCCGCTTATGTCGACACGCTGGTAACCCATCGCGGTCAGCACCTGGTTTATCAGGTCGGTGCCGGCATAATAGAGCAGCAGGATCAGCACCAGTTCCGGCACGGCGCGCACCACGGTGGTGTAGACCGCGAACAGGTCGCGCACCACGGGTCCGCCGTAAAGCTTGCCATACGCACCCCATGTTCCAATCAGCAGGCCGACGATGGTGGCGCCGACCGCAATCTCGAGCGAATGCAGGAGCCCGACCAGGAGCGTCCCGCCCCAGCCGACGGGCGCGGGCGAGAGAAGTTCGATGATGCCGGCCGCCGAGGCCGGAAGAAAGGATTCGATCAGCGTCGCCCCCGTATTGCTGGCTCGGTCCGCCGGTCCCTCACGGCCGGCGGCAAGCATGCGTGGACAGGCCGGCCGAAGAACAGGGCGTCAGCGCCCTGTCCTCCAGCCATGCGAGGGTCGTCAGTTCGACTGCGTGGCGCCGCCGTAAATGTCGAAATCGAAGTATTTCTTCGAGATTTCGTCATATTTGCCATTGGCGCGGATCGCCTTGATGCCGGCGTTGATCTTCTCTTTCAGATCGGTGTCTTCCTTGCGCACGCCGGCGCCGACGCCCGGCCCGAGCACTTCGTCATCGGGGGCAACCATGCCCTTGAGGTCGCAGCAGGCCTTGCCCTGGTCGGTCTTGAGAAATTCCTTGAGCGCGATGGAATCGGCCTGCACCGCGTCGAGGCGGCCGGCGGCGAGGTCGTTGTTGGCTTCGTCCTGCGTCTGGTATTCCTTGATCTCGGATGCGGTCGGGCCGAAATGCTTCTTGGCGTAGACGGCATGCACCGTCGACACCTGGACGCCGAGGACCTTGCCCTTGAGATCGTCGGGCGTGGCGCCGAACTTCTGGTCCTTCGGGCCGATGATCGCGGTCGGCGTGTTGTAGTATTTGTCGGAGAAGTCGATGGTCTTCTTGCGTTCGTCGGTGATCGACATGGACGAGACGATGAGGTCGATCTTCTTGGTGGTCAGCGCCGGGATGATGCCGTCCCAGGCGACAGGGGTGATGACGCAGTCGAGCTTCTCCTCGGCGCACACGGCGTCGATGAATTCGATCTCCCATCCGACCCATTTGCCCGAAGCGTCGGGCGAGGTGAAGGGCGCGTAGGGTTCGGCGGCGACGCCGATCTTGACCGGATCGGCGTTGGCCACGCCCATGGCGGCGACGCCGAGCAGCAGTGCCGCGGCGAATGTCTTCAGAACAGTCTTCATTTTCAGAACTCCCAGTTTGTTGTTGGTTCCCGGTTTTCTTCCGTCCCGGCTTGTTCCCTAGCCGATGTTGCGGATGAACTGTTTGAGCCTTTCGGACTTGGGCGCGCCGAAGATCTGCTCCGGCGGGCCTTCCTCCTCGACCAGCCCGTTGTAGAGGTAGACGACGTGGGTCGCGACCTCGCGGGCGAATTTCATTTCGTGGGTGACCAGCACCATGGTGCGGCCTTCGCGCGCCAGGTCGCCGATCACCTTCAGCACTTCCCCGACCAGTTCGGGATCGAGCGCCGAGGTCGGTTCGTCGAACAGCATGACGCGCGGATTGATGGCGAGCGCGCGAGCGATCGCGGCGCGCTGCTGCTGGCCGCCAGAGAGATAGGCCGGATAGACATCGCGCTTCTCGGCGAGCCCGACGCGCGCCAGCAGCTTTTCGGCCTGAGCGATAGCTTCGTCGCGCTTCACGCCCAGCACGTGCACGGGAACCTCGATGACGTTTTCGATCAGCGTCATATGGCTCCACAGGTTGAAGTTCTGGAACACCATGCCGAGCTTGGAGCGGATTCGTTCGATCTGCCTGCGGTCGGCCGGAATGGTGTGGCCGTGGCTGTCCGCCTTGAGCTTGATCTCCTCGCCATTGACTCGGATGATGCCGCTGGTCGGGTTTTCCAGGCAGTTGATGCAGCGCAGCAGTGTCGATTTGCCGGAGCCTGAGCCGCCGATGATGGCGATGACCTCGCCGTCGCGCGCCGACAACGACACGCCCTTCAGCACATGCAGCTGACCGAATTTCTTGTGCAGGTTCTCGACATGGATGGCTTCTGCGGCGCCGTCCCGCGCCTCGCCGGATGGGACTTTGGCAGCTGCCACAGCGCTCACCAAATGACCTCCACATGACCGCCGGCGGTTCGTCGAACGTCTATCCGGCTAATCAACATACGCTGTACTGCCCCGCTCCAGACCTCAAGCATGGACCCAACAGAGCGAGCCCGTCAATCCCGCTCATTACGGCACTTGCGGGCTTGTTGTGCAAGTGTATAAATAGTCTCTCATGAAATTTTTTCGGTTTTTTTCAGCTAGAAAAGGGCATCGATGAGCGCTTTCGGGTCACAGTCCATGGCGGCGCCGCTGCGGCGCGTGCTGATGCGGTCGGCGGCCAACGCCATGCGCGGCGCCGACAGGGCTCAATGGCATTATGGCCCGGGGTTCGACCCGGCGAAAGCGGCCTCCCAGCACGCGGCCCTTGCTGAACTGGTGGCGGCTTCCGGCGCGGAAATCGAATGGATCGAGGACAAGGCCGACGGACTTTCGGATTCTGTGTTCACCCACGACCCCTCGTTGATGACCGACCGCGGCGCGCTGATCCTGTCCATGGGCAAGCCGTTGCGCGCCAGGGAGCCCTCGTTGCATGAGGAAACCTATAAAAGACTGGGCATCCCGATCCTTGGTCGCGTCGAGGCCCCCGGCCAGGTCGAGGGCGGGGACTGCGTATGGATCGATGGCCGCACGCTGGCGATCGGGCGGGGCGTCCGCTCCAACCAGGAAGGCATCCAGCAGGTTTCCAACCTGCTGACGCCGCTGGGCATTTCCGTCTACGGCTTTGATCTGCCGCTGTGGCAGGGCGAAGAAGCGTGCCTGCATCTGATGTCGGTGATCAGCCCGCTGGCCGACGACCTCGCTCTGGTCTATTCGCCGCTCTTGCCGGCCCCGTTCTACCAGACGCTGAAGGCGCGCGGCATCCGGTTGGTCGAAGGCGACGCCGAGGAGTTCGCCGCGTCCAACGGCCTCAGCCTGAACGTACTGCCGACCAGCCCGCTCGAGGTCATTGCCGTTGCGGGCTTTCCCAAGACCAGGGCCGCGATGGAAGCCGCCGGCTGCACGGTTGAAATCTTCGAGGCCGATGCGCTCTGCATCGCCTGCGAAGGCGGGCCGACATGCCTGACGCGGCCGATCCTGCGCCGATGAATGCGCGCCGCAAGTTCCGTCGCGAGGGCGAGGGGCGGCGGCGGCAGGACCTGATTGAGGCTACTCTCGACAGCGTGGCGGAATATGGCCTGCAGGGCGCTAGCCTGCGCACCATCGCATTGCGTGCCGGCGTCACCGCCGGGCTGATCCGGCACTATTTTCCCGGCAAGGAAGAATTGCTGCAGGAGGCCTATACGGCGCTGGTCGGCCGCATGACCGAGCAGGCGAAAGCGGCATTGGTCATGGATGATGCCTCGCCGCGCCAACGCCTCGCGGCTTTCGTCACCGCCAATCTCAACGCGCCGATCATCGACGCCCGGGTGTTTTCGCTCTGGGCAACCTTCATCGGCCGCGCCAGTGCAGACCCTGCCTTGGCCCGTGCCCACCGCGACGGCTACCTTGGCTTTCGCAACGAGGTGGAAGCAGTCGTGGCCGAAGTGCTCGCCGCCGAACGGCACCAGCCGGACGCGAGCGCGCTGCGCCACCATGCCATCGCGATCAACGCGATCATCGACGGGCTCTGGATCGAAGGCTGCCTGGCCGGCGAGATGTTCTCGCCCGGCGAATTGGCGGCGATTGGCATCAAGGCTGTCGAGGCCGAGCTCGGCCTCGTGCCGCTGAAGCATGATGCCGAAAAGTAGGAAGGGGAGAAACCAATGACCACCATCGGGGAAGCGTTGATTTCGCTGCTCGAAGCCCATGGCGTCGACACTGTGTTCGGCATTCCGGGCGTTCACACCGTCGAACTCTATCGCGGCCTGGCGCGCTCGAAGATCCGCCATGTCACGCCGCGGCATGAACAGGGCGCCGGCTTCATGGCCGATGGTTATGCGCGCGCCAGCGGCAGACCGGGCGTCGCCTTCGTTATCACCGGGCCGGGGCTGACCAACACCATCACAGCCATGGGCCAGGCGCGCGCCGATTCGGTGCCGATGCTGGTGATCTCCGGCGTCAACGCCACCGACACGCTCGGCAAGGGGCTCGGCTTCCTGCATGAGCTTCCCGACCAGCATGGCATGATGGAGAAGGTGGCGCTGTCGTCGCAGCGCGTGACCGAGGCCAGCGAATTGCCGGGTGCGCTGGCGCGGGCTTTCGCGTTGTTTTCGTCCGCGCGTCCAGGACCGGTGCACATCGAAATTCCGACCGACGTCATGGTCAAGCCAGCCGACGGTCTTGCGGCCGCGCTGAGCAATGCCGCCCCGCCCGCACCGGAAGCTACGGCAATTACCGACGCGGCAAAGCTAATCAAGCTAGCGCGCCGTCCGTTGATCCTCGCCGGCGGCGGCGCCAGGAAAGCCGAATCCCCGCTGCGGCGCCTCGCCGAAAGGCTGGGCGCGCCGGTTGTCGAGACCACCAACGCACGCGGCCTGATGCATGGTCATCCGCTCTGCGTACCGGCGAGTCCCAGCCTGAAGGCGGTTCGCGCGCTGATGGCCGAGGCCGACCTGGTGATCGCCGCCGGCACCGAATTCGGCCCGACCGACTATGATGGTTACGGTGACGGCGGTTTCGTGCTGCCTTCGAACCTGATCCGCATCGACATCGGTGCCGACCAGCTTGCACGGCGCCCGGTGACGGTCGCCATCCAGGCCGATTGCGCCGAGGCGATCGAGGCCCTGCTTGCGGCGATCGGGCCAGCCGACGGCGCCGTCGAAGACGGCCATGGCCGGGCCGCGGCCGGGCGAAAGGCCGCCTTTGCCGAGCTGAGCCCGGCCTATGCGGCGCAGGTGCATGCCGTGGAAATGATCCGTGATACCTTGCCTGGTGCCATCATCGTCGGCGACTCGACCCAGCCTATCTACGCCGCCAATCTCTATTACGACCATGACCGGCCGGGCGGCTGGTTCAATGCCGCGACCGGGTTTGGCGCGCTGGGTTACGGCCCGCCGGCAGCGATCGGCGCCGCCCTTGCCATGCCGGGCACGCCGGTCGTCTGTATCACCGGCGATGGCGGTTTCCAGTTCACGCTGCCGGAACTGGGCGTGGCGCTCGATTCCGATGCGCCGGTCATCTTCGTCGTCTGGAACAACAGGGGCTATCGCGAGATCGAAACCTCGATGCTCGACGTCGGCGTTGAACCTGTCGGCGTGTCGTCGGCGCCGCCGGATTTCTGCAAGCTCGCCGAAGCCTATGGCATATCAGCCGAAAGGCTGGCCGACATCGATGCCTTGCCACGGGCGTTGAAACAAGCCCGGGCGACGGGACTGCCGCGCATCATCGAAATCACGGTCGTTTGAATCATCCAGGTCGGCCTTGGTTCCTCAAGCGGAAGCGACCATTCGCCGGCTTATTCTTGCAAGGCGCGAGCCGCGTCTACGCGGCTTTGCTATTCGACGGCGTCATGACGCATGCAAAGACGTGACGGCTGCCATGTCGAGATATCAGTTGAGTGATCGCTCAAAAGGGGCGACGCTTCGCGTCGGCGCGGCAACCGATGACAAAAATCATAAAAATGACAGGAGCGGTCCAGGATGACGGAAACACTTGAAGGCAGGCATATCGTTGTGACCGGCGGCACCGGCGCGCTCGGTGGGGCGGTGGTCGGCAGACTGCTGGAGCAGGGCGCGATCTGCCACGTGCCGAACGCGCACGCCGCGGCGCCTCAGCACTTTCCCTTCACCACGCATGACAATGTGAAGCTGGCGCACAATGTCGACCTGTCGGACTCCGCCAAGGTCGAAGCGTTCTACAGCCAGGTTCCTGGCTTGTGGGGATCGATCCATCTGGCCGGCGGCTTTGCCATGGCGCCGGTGGAAAAGATCGAATCGGCATCCTTTGCCGAGATGATGGACACCAACGCCCGCACCACCTTCTTGTGCAGCCGCGCCGCTATCCGTTCGATGCTGGCGTCGGACACACCAGGCCGCATCGTCAATGTCACGGCACGCGCCGGGCTCGACCCCAGGCGCGGCGCCGGCATGGTCGCCTACACCGCCAGCAAGGCGGCGGTGGCGGCGATGACGGTAGCGATGGCCGAAGAGCTCAAGGCGAGTGGCATCCTGGTCAATGCCGTGGCTCCGTCGACGCTCGACACGCCGGCGAACCGCGCCGACATGCCGGATGCCGATTTCACCAGATGGGTCAGCCTTGAAGCCGCGGCCGAGGCAATCGCATATCTCGCCTCGCCGGCCAACCAGGCGATGAGCGGAACGCTGGTGCCGCTCTATGGCCGGGCTTGAGCGGCGGGGGTCGAAGTCGGGCACACCGCGTCCGATCCATCGGCGTTGCGATAGCTGTAGATTCGCAGCGACGATGAAGCGTCCGTGGGGCACTCCCGCAACCATGTCGGCGGCCGGCCTTCAATCAGCCCCGCCGTGAATGGATAGGCGGCTTCCAGCCCCGGCAATGGCGGGCCTCGCCAGGCGCAAATCGCGACATGCGTTGCCTTGGAGGCATCGAGTATCGCGCGTGGGTCGGCGGTCGCCGGATCCAGAAAGCGATAGCTGCGCTCGATTCCCTTGGCTGACGGGTGATTAGGGATCGTCACCACCTTGGGCCCTTCGGCGAGCGCCACGAAACGCGCGCCGATCAGCGGGGGAGAAAGAACGACGGCGCCAGACGGCCAGTTCTGCTTCGGTTCAAAACGGCTCGAAAAGCAGCTATCGGCGAACTCGGCGGCGGGAACCGCCGCTTCGGACGGCTTTACTGATAGGTGATACAGCAGCATCGCCCCGGACAAAACGAGACCGGGCAGGATCAATGCGTATCTGTTCGATGCCGCCGGCACCGGAGATTTCAAATAGCGACCCAACCTCGTATTCGGCAGGAGGCTCGCCAGCGCGAAAATGAGGCCGATGCCTGAGAAGATCGGAAGGTAGGGGTAGTAGCGGACATAACCGATCGCAAGTGCCAGCGAGAGCAGCGAAAACAGCGCCAAAATGACGATGGGCCGGCTTCGACCTTGCGGCTTGGCGCAGATGACGGCTGGCGCAAGCGCGCCGATAAACAGCAGCGCCATGCTGAAAAAGTCTGTCGACAGGACGACATCAGGGCGCCGGAACAGGCTCAACTCCTGAAGAATCCTGTTGATCATGTTGTCGCGAACATAGGCGTCGAGCGAGGCATAGGGGCTGGCCAGGCATTGCGGGAACAACTTCGCCAGCGCCACCGCGCTGGCCGCCGCGACCACCAGCAGAATGGCCGCGCGCATCGGCCATCCTCCACGCCGGCCTGCAAGCAAGGGCACGATGGCGAATGAAAGCCCGGCCGCCGCCAGTGCCGTCACATGCGGCGTCGAATATGTGTCGCATCTGACCGCGTCATAGGCGGAGGGCGGCACGATCGCAGCGAACAGGCCGACCGCGCCGGCGGTCAAGGCCAGCCCGAAACCGGCGATCCTGTTTTCACCACCCTCGCGGTCGAAGATCCAGTCAAAGGCATAGACCGCCATCACCAGGGCATAGAACGGCGCGAACTCGCTGCTGATGGCGATTGCCAGGGCCGTCAGCACCCCGTTGACGAAGGCGGAGAGGCGGCTCCGCGACAGCATCAACACCAGGGCCGCCAGCAGAAGCAGGATTTGCAGATTGTGGTAGTCGATCCGTCCGGGCGCGAATTCGAAAAAAGTGCGCGCGGCAAAGATCAAAGCCAACGGGAATGCAACGGCCGGATAGGCAAAGCCGATGGCGGTCATCAGCCGGTTGTAGAAATAAAGCGCGGGTGCGAGCAGCAGCAGCGGGACGGCGAAGCATGCCAGCATCAAAGCCGGCTCTGAGCCGGCAAACGGGGCGAACAGGCGCACGAACGCCGCGTAGGGCAGGTCGACGATCCACGGCCAGTGTGAGACATAGGGTTCGGGCTGGACAATACCGGGCAGCGTGCGGTCGAAGATATTGCCCGTTTCAAGCAAGGTACGGATTTCGTGCAGCTTGAGGAGATCGTCGGCGTCATTGTTGAGCCGGAAGCCCAGGGACCACAGAGCGGTCATCAGCATCGCCATTCCGAAAAAGCAGAACAGCACCGGCGAGCTGGTATAAAGGCCCGGCAACCACGAAGGTCGCGCGGCGGCGTTGGCGTCGCCATTGCTCATGGAAGTATTCCGTTGGACCGCCAGCAAATACGCGAGGAAGTTTATGTTCCGTAAAGAAAAAGACCCGCCGGATCGCTCCAGCGGGTCTTTTTTGTAAGGCGGCACGCGAGGCGTGCCGCCGATGGCGGGCGCCTTAGCTGCCCTGCTTCTTCAGCGCGGCACCCAGGATGTCGCCCAGCGAAGCGCCGGAGTCGGTCGAGCCGTACTGTGCGACCGCTTCCTTCTCTTCGGCGATTTCCAGCGCCTTGATCGAGACCTGCAGCTTGCGGGTCTTCTTGTCGAAGGCGATGACGCGGGCGTCGACCTTCTGGCCGACGGTGAAACGCTCGGGGCGCTGCTCGTCGCGATCACGGCTGAGGTCGGAGCGCTTGATGAAGGTCTCGATGCCGCTGTCGACCAGCCGCACTTCCAGACCGCCATCCTTGACGCCGATGACTTCGCAGGTGACGACCGCGTTCTTGCGCAGTTCGCCTGACGTCGCGGCTTCGCCGACCGTGTCCTTGGCCAGTTGCTTGATGCCGAGCGAGATGCGCTCCTTGTCGATGTCGACGTCGAGCACCTGCGCCTTGACCATGTCGCCGCGATTGTACTCTTCGATGACCTGCTCGCCCGGACGGGTCCAGTCGAGGTCGGAGAGGTGGACCATGCCGTCCACGTCGCCTTCGAGGCCGATGAACAGGCCGAACTCGGTCTTGTTCTTGACCTCGCCCTCGACCTGGCTGCCGACCGGATGGCTCGAGGCGAAAGCCTGCCACGGATTCTCCAGCGTCTGCTTGAGGCCGAGCGAGATGCGGCGCTTGGCCGGATCGACCTCGAGCACCACCACGTCGACCTCCTGCGTCGTCGACAGGATCTTGCCGGGGTGCACGTTCTTCTTCGTCCACGACATTTCCGAAACGTGGATGAGGCCCTCGATGCCCGGCTCCAGCTCGACGAACGCGCCGTAGTCGGTGATGTTGGTGACGGTCCCCTTGATCTTCTTGCCGATCGGGAACTTGGTGCCGATCTCGGACCACGGATCGCTCTCGAGCTGCTTCATGCCGAGCGAGATACGGTGGGTTTCCTGGTTGATGCGGATGATCTGCACCTTGACCGTCTGGCCGATGTTGAGGATTTCGGTCGGATGGTTGACGCGGCGCCATGCCATGTCGGTGACGTGCAGCAGGCCGTCGATGCCGCCGAGGTCGACGAACGCACCGTAGTCGGTGATGTTCTTGACGACGCCTTCGACCACCTGGCCTTCTTCGAGGTTCTGCACGATTTCCGAACGCTGTTCGGCGCGGCTTTCCTCGAGCACGGTGCGGCGCGACACCACGATGTTGCCGCGGCGGCGATCCATCTTGAGGATCTCGAAGGGCTGCGGGTTGTGCATCAGCGGGGAAACGTCGCGGATCGGGCGGATATCGACCTGGCTGCGCGGCAGGAAGGCCACGGCGCCGTCGAGGTCGACGGTGAAGCCGCCCTTGACCTGGTTGAAGATGACGCCCTCGACGCGCTCACCCTTGGTGAACTTCTCTTCGAGACGGACCCAGCTCTCTTCGCGGCGAGCCTTCTCGCGCGACAGCATGGCTTCGCCCAGCGCGTTCTCGATGCGCTCGACATAGACTTCGACGGTGTCACCGACCTTAAGGGTGGTGTCCTTGCCCTTGACGCCGAATTCCTTCAGCGGCACGCGGCCTTCGACCTTGAGGCCGACGTCGATGATGGCCATGTCCTTTTCGATCGCGGTGATCGTGCCCTTGACGACCTGGCCTTCGCCGGAGTGGCCGGCGGTGAATGATTCTTCGAGCAGGCTCGCGAAATCATCGCGAGTGGGATTTGCAGCTGACATTGTTTCTCCTGGAGTGCCCCGCGTTTCGAGCGGGACGGGCGCCGTGGGTTAGCGTTGCGTTGGCCTGCCGGCGTTCCGGGCTAAAAAGCCCTAGGCCGCTTTTCGAGCGGCAATTCCGGCGCATGAAGAATGCTGGCAGGCTGGTTCGTGCCCGATATGGGTATTTTCTTCGCTTCCGACAATCGGAAGCATCATGAAAACCCGGATCAGGCCTTGCTTCTCTTGGCCAGCACGTCGTCGATGACAGCCATGGCCGCGAGAAACGCGGCTTCTATAGCCATTTCGCTGGTATCAAGCAAGTGCGCGTCGGCGGCAGGCTTCAGCGGCGAGTCGGTCCGGCCCATGTCGCGCTCGTCGCGGCGCACGATATCGGCGAGGATTTCGGCGAAATTGGCGGTGCCGCCGATGCTTTCGATCTCGGCCAGCCGGCGTCGTGCCCGCACTTCGGCGCTGGCCGTCACATAGAGTTTGATATCGGCGTCGGGACATACGACCGTGCCGATGTCGCGGCCGTCAAGCACCGCGCCCGGCGGCGTCTTGGCGAAGTCGCGCTGCTTTTCGACCAGGATGCGCCGCACTGTGGGAAACACCGCGACCTTCGAGGCAGCCTCGCCTACAGCATGCGCCGACAGCACGGCCCGGTCGAGCCTTGCCAAATCGACCTGGCGCGCAGCGGTTTCGGCCGCCGAGACGTTGTCGAGCGGCAGGCCGAGCCGCAGCAGTGCATGGGCCACCGCGCGGTAGGTGAGGCCGGTGTCGAGGAGATTCAGGCGATAGTGATCGGCGAGACGCCGGGCCAGCGTGCCCTTGCCGGCACCGGCGGGCCCGTCGATGGCGATGGTGAAGACGTGAGTCATTGGCGGGCCGTCGATCCCAACGCGTTCGTCATCCCAGGGCGGAGCAGGAGCGAAGCTCCGTCGCGGAGACCCTGGGATCCATGCCGTGTCGTCAGCCGAAGGATGCGGCGGAGCAGAATATTGAACCGTTGCGGAGCGTTTGTGTCACGGCATGGATCCTGGGGTCTGCGCCGCGTCGCTCCGCTCCTTGCTTCGCCCCAGGATGACCAAGGGAGGGTTGTCGGCATCCAATCTCCGAGGTTTGCAATTGCCATCGACAATCACTCGATCTCCGCGCCCAGCCCCTTCATCAGCCCCATGAACTCCGGAAAGCTCGTCGCGATCATATTGGCGTCGTCGATGGTCACCGGCTTTTCCGTCGCCAGCCCCATCACCAGAAAGCTCATGGCGATGCGGTGGTCGAGATGGGTCTGCACGGTCGTATCCAGGCCGTTGGGATGGCCGCCCAACCCCTTGCCGCCGGGCTTGCCGCGCACGGCGAGTGAAGCTTCGCCCTCGGTGCAGTCGACGCCGTTGAGCTTCAGTCCGTTGGCCACCGCCGACAGCCGGTCGGATTCCTTCACCCGCAATTCCTCCAGCCCCAGCATCAGCGTCTCGCCCTCGGCGAAGCTCGCGGCAACGGCCAGCACCGGATACTCGTCGATCATCGACGGCGCCCGCTCGGCCGGCACGGTGATGCCCTTGAGTTCGGAATAACGCACGCGCAGGTCCGCGACATCCTCACCGCCGGCGTTACGGGGGTTCAAGATCTCGATCTGGCCGCCCATCTCCTGCAAAGTCAAAAGCAGCCCGGTGCGGGTCGGGTTCATCAACACGTTCTCGATCACGATGTCGGAACCCGGTACGATCAGCGCTGCCACCAGCGGGAAGCCCGCCGAGGACGGGTCGCCGGGCACGGCGATCGTCTGGCCGGTCAGCTTGCCCTGGCCTTCGATGAAGATATGGCGCACGCCGCGCTCGTCGGTCTCGACCGACAGATTGGCGCCGAATCCCTTGAGCATCTTTTCTGTGTGGTCGCGCGTCATCACCGGTTCGATGACGGTGGTGATGCCCGGCGTGTTCAACCCGGCGAGCAGCACCGCCGACTTCACCTGCGCCGAGGCCATCGGCACGCGGTAGGTAATCGGAGCGGCGTGCTTGGGGCCATGCAGCGTGATCGGCATGCGGTCGCCCGGTGTCGCCTTCAGCACCTGCACGCCCATCTGGCGCAAGGGTTCGAGCACGCGGCCCATCGGCCGGCCGGACAGCGAGGCGTCGCCGATGAAGGTCGTTTCCATGTCATAGGTGCCGACCAGGCCCATGGTCAGCCGCGAGCCGGTACCGGCATTGCCGAAATCGAGCGGCCCTTCCGGCTGCAGCAGCGCGCCGTTGCCGGTGCCGCGGATCACCCATTCGGCGCCGTGCTTCTCTATATGCGCGCCCATCGCCTTCATCGCCGCGCCCGTGCGCATCACGTCCTCCCCCTCGAGCAGGCCGGTGATGCGTGTTTCGCCGGAGGCGAGCCCGCCGAACATGAAGGAGCGGTGCGAGATCGACTTGTCGCCCGGCACCCGTGCCGTGCCGGAAAGGGCGGATGATTTGCGGGCGGTGGCCGGCTTGGCAGCGGCGGCGTGAGACATGGAATTTCCCTGGACGGAATGCCGGCGCGCCGGCGCTTTTTCATTTGTTGCGGCGGTCTCGTATCACGGCGGGGCGAAATGGTCATCCCCATGCTCGTCACTTGGCGCGAGGCCTTTCAATGCATGGTTTTGTGACGCCGGCTTTTGGCTTTGACAGAGCCGCAAACAGTGGTTAAGGGGACCACTCTTTTATTGACGAGGCTTGCCGTGGCAAAAACCGAACTTGGCACAAAGCGTGTCGACCCTGAAACGGGTCGAAAATTCTACGACCTGAACAAGGACCCGATCGTCTCGCCCTATACCGGCAAGACCTATCCACGTTCCTATTTCGAGGATGGCAAGGTCGCCGCCCTCGAGGAGGACGAGGAAGTGGCCGAGAAGGAAGTGGATAGCGAGGAAGAAGAGGGCGCCGAAGTCGTTTCGCTCGAAGAGGCCGATGACGAGGCCAAGGGCGGCGACGATCTTCCCGATCTGGGCGACGACGAGGACGATGTCGATCTTGGCGACGACGAGGATGACACGTTCCTCGCCGACGAAGAAGAAGAAGACGACGACGTTTCCGACATGATCGGCGTCGGCGACGACGACGACGAGGTCTGACAAGGCCGCGAAAAGCGGGCATTTGCCCGCTTTCGCAACATCGGAATAAAAAGCCGGTATTCAGGCTTGATATCTGGGAAGGGCGGGGTTAGAAGCCGCCTGCACTAACGGCGCGGTCTTCCAACCCGCGCCGATCTCTCGCCGGAAACGGCGCCGGCTGACTGCCGGGAGTGGGGCCATAGCTCAGTTGGGAGAGCGCTTGAATGGCATTCAAGAGGTCGTCGGTTCGATTCCGATTGGCTCCACCAAACAGTCTTCTTATCTAATTGATAAGAAAGCACCTTTTAAGAAGCGGCAGTGCCGTCCCTAACCAAAACCCTACCCCGTGTTTTTCCTGCGGCCTTTGATCCTGATCATCCGCAGTTGGCTTGAGCGCTGCTGGAACCGATAGATCGGTCGACAGAAAGAACCGTTGTATGGGCCGCCCTACGCCGGGGATGCTCTCAACCAAGTCCTTGACCGGGTTCTCGGCGGTATAAACCAGATGGCGTTCCTGGCTGTAGGCGTCGGTGATTGTTGGCCTATCCGCTCGATAGAAAATCTGTTTTCGCGCATGCACTTGAATTGCGTGGTTTAGCCGTTCGGCTTCATCGTCACTGATCACAAGCGTGAAGAACCTAGGAAGTGTGCGGTAGCTCATTGGCCTCACAAACAAGGCCGCGATGTTAGGAGTGAGCGGCACCAAGAGCGTCGGTGAATGCATGACATTCAGTGGGGATCTGATGTTGTGATAAAATCCGTCGCCAAAAATAAACTCCCTCGTCGGCGAATAAATTGCCACAAACTTTCCGTTGATCCCAATCTGTTTCACTGCCTCTTGATGCGTGTTTCGCATATTGAGGCCGATTAGGGCGTTCCGCTCTGCCTCCGGCAGTGAACCTCTGAATTGCTCGGCAACACTAACAGCGCCTTGCCGGTTCATAGGGCTACGAACGGCAAGCGAAATTAGGCCCTCGG
The DNA here is from genome assembly GCF_020164775.1 of Mesorhizobium sp. ES1-6. Taxonomy (NCBI): domain Bacteria; kingdom Pseudomonadati; phylum Pseudomonadota; class Alphaproteobacteria; order Hyphomicrobiales; family Phyllobacteriaceae; genus Mesorhizobium; species Mesorhizobium sp. ES1-6. The sequence goes on along the minus strand of NZ_JAIUGU010000002.1, from coordinate 834,779 downwards.
CCAACATTGCTAGATTTTCGTCAGATGCGTCCGCCGGCCGAAATCGCGTGGCGAACGGCTCTGAACGCGGAGTATCATCCCTCTCCAGCCCCTGAAGCCATCGAATGACGCTCGGAAAATTGTCGTCCGCCCTAGCGAAAACGTTCTCGAAGTCCTGATCAAATGGGGTGGCTTCGCCAGCCTGTCCTAGGCGTATCTGATGGCCGTTACCGATGGCCCCAAGGTTCTTCGGAGGCATACGCTTAACCGAGCCATCTGGCAGCAACCAGTTAGTGAAACCCTCTTTATCTTTCCAAAAGGACGAAACGCCTTCCGGCCACCAGTGATGACGCGCGGATTTGAGCTCTGCCAAGGATGCCCCACCCTCTGGAAACAATTACTCAAATATAGTTCAAAAATTCCGAACCCCAAGTCTGGCGACGCGTGGGAGCCCAAGAATTTTGTTTACCCGCCGACACGATAGATGAAGGCGTCTCGTCTGACGAGGCGCTTCACGCGGGAACAAGGTGAGCAACGCGCCCGGCGGGCCAATTGTAGTCCTTCGTGCTGTATGCCTTTCGGGACGTGACCTTGATTAGGAGCCTGTCCGGTTCGTGCGGGCCATGAAGGGTTAGTTTTCTGTATCTCTTGGACCATTTGTGAAAGCCGCCGCCGTAATTCTCGTCACCCCCTTCGGAATACCAGCTTGTTTCCTCCACATAGATTTGATGGCCTTCGAGCTTTCCTAGCCAGAGGTTCTTTTGAGTTGGGTCGTACATCCACATTCCGTTTTTGCCGCTGAAGCCGTGAACCCACTTTTCGAACGGTCGCGGAGAATATCGTTCGATAAGCCAGCCACCCTCTATCGGTTTGCCATCTTTCCAGACGGACGACTTCAGGAAGGGAACCCATATTTGTGCGATGCCGGCTCGGGCATATGACGATGCTCGGCTTTCGATTTCGTCGAGACTGATCGGCGTGTGCTGAAGCTCGAAAGCGATCCGTAACCCCTTAGGCGACCACGCCATCACGTCGGCGCGGCGGTCACCGGGCAAAGTGTCAACCACGAACTCGATTTGCGCCGCTAGCTTGCGTGCGGCGAGTGCGTCGGCGACCAGCCGCTTCGCCTCTAAATGCTGTTGCGTTTCTCCGGTCGCCCACGAACACGTCATGGGTGGTTTATGGGCGAAGTGGGCGATCTTTATCCGGCCCTTCTTTAAGATCATCACGGCGTTGCATATGGGGTTGGGACAAAGGTACGCGGGGCCGCGCAACGCAACAGCGGCGTCTATTCGGTCACTACCTAGCCTCGCAACAAGCATCTAGGCTCTTGCTCTCTCAACTGAACTTTCCCCCAAACCCCAACATTATCATCGAGAGCGGCCTTGCTGATGGCCCAGCTGTGTGGCCAAAGTGTTTGCTAAGGGGCAGGGCGCCGCAGACGTTCGTTGGGATGGGGAAATTGATGAAAAGTATCGCATACGCGGCAGCGCTCGTTGCACTGTCAAGCAATTTCGCAGCGGCTGACACGATCACTGCCAAAGAGATTGCCGCCGGCATCTCCGACAGCAAAACCGAGCTTGAGCAGGAAAGTTGGTGGAAGGAAAATATGGGCGACAAGTCGCACGAAATCAGCGGCAAAGTCGTAGATGTCCAACAGGGTACTCTTTCGGGCTATTGGGTACACCTCAACATAGGCAAGGGCATCAAGGTGATGTGCGGCTTTGAAGCCGAGCAGAAAGCCGTGGTCCAGTCGTTGCGAAAGGGCGCCCCCTTTACCTGCAAGGGAAGGGTTTCGTCGACATGGACCGTGGTCTTTGGTCCTTCGTTCAATATCGACTGTTCCGCCCTGTGAGCCAGCGTATAAACGCGCTTGCGCTGATCCTGTTTGGAATCTGGCTTGGAGGGATAATCGCCCTAGGCTTAAGAGCTTTAGGCGGTTGAGAATGAAATCCTTGAACATGTTGTACGCATTCGTCGACCGCCGAGAACAGCCTTCTTCGTCGGAACGGGCGAGTGGTTTCTAGATGAAGGCCGAGCGGTAACCGCCGCCCGCTGTCTTTTTCATCAATCCCCACGCGTTTCCGCCCCTGGAAGCCGTCACATCACCACTCTGCAAAGGAGCCGTCCTTGTGACGCCAGATCGGGTTGTGCCAATTGTGGCCTTCCCTGGCCCGCTCCTTGACATACTCCTCGTTGATCTCGACGCCGAGGCCCGGGCCGTCGGGGATGGCGACATAGCCATCCTCGTAGCGGAAGACATCCTTGTTGGCGGCGTAGTCGAGCAGGTCGTTGGCGGCGTTGTAGTGGATGCCCAGACTCTGTTCCTGGATGAAACAGTTGTAGCTCACGGCATCGAGTTGCAGGCAGGCGGCGAGCGCGATCGGCCCCAGCGGGCAGTGCGGCGCCACCGCCACGTCATAGGCCTCCGCCATCGCCGCGATCTTGCGGCACTCGGTGATGCCGCCGGCATGCGACAGATCGGGTTGGATGATGTCGACGACGCCTTCCTCGAACACGGATTTGAAGTCCCAGCGGCTGTAGAGCCGCTCTCCCAGCGCGATCGGCGTCGAGCCAAGAGCGGCGATCTCCTTCAGTGCCTCGCGGTTTTCGCTGAGCACCGGCTCCTCGATGAACATCAGCCGGTAGGGCTCCAATTCCCTGACGAGGATGCGGGCCATCGGCCGGTGGACGCGGCCATGGAAATCGACGGCGATGCCGATATTGGGCCCGACCGCCTCGCGCACCATCGCGACGCGCTCGATGGCCGCATCGATTCTGTCGTGGCTGTCGACGATCTGCAGTTCCTCCGTGCCATTCATCTTGAGCGCCAGGAAACCGCGCGAGACCACTTCCTTTGCGCCCGCCGCCACCTCCGCCGGCCGGTCGCCGCCGATCCAGGAATAGACCTTGATGGTGTCGCGCAGCCTGCCGCCGAGCAGTTCATGCACGGGCACGCCGAGCGCCTTGCCCTTGATGTCCCACAGCGCCTGGTCGATGCCGGCGATGGCGCTCATCAGGATCGGCCCGCCACGGTAGAAGCCGCCGCGATGCATCACCGTCCAGTGATCCTCGATCAGGCGAGGATCCTTGCCGATGAGATAGTCGCCAAGCTCCTTGACCGCCGCTTCGACGGTCAACGCGCGACCCTCGACCACCGGCTCGCCCCAGCCGGTGACGCCGGCATCGGTCTCGATCTTCAGGAACAGCCAGCGTGGCGGAACGATGTAGGTGGTGAGCGAGATGATTTTCATGCGCGGTCTCAGTTGTTCTTGAGTTTCTTGGCGCTGACGAGGTCGCGCGCCGCGAGGTCGAGGATCCGGTTGGCGGCACCACGCGCCGCCTCGGCCTCGCGCATGCGCAGTGCCTCCACCACTTCGCGGTGCGCCGCCACGGCTTCCATGCGGCGGTCGAGCGAAATAGTCGCCGTCGCTTCCAGCGAGAATTTCAGCCCGGTGTCGATCAGATTGCCGATCTGGCGAAAGATCGGATTGTGGCTCGCGGCATAGACGATCTGGTGGAAGGCAATGTCGCTGCGCGAGAAGGCGGCGAGGTCCTCGCCGGCATTGGCCATGCCGCGCCACGCGGCTTCCAGGTCGGCGATCTCCTGCAGTGTCGCGCGCGTGGCGGCCAGTTCCGCGACCAGCGGCTCGATCGCCCGGCGTGTCTCCAGTATGGCATCGAACAGCTTGTCGTCCAATGCGTGCGGCGCATGCCAGGCCAGCACCTGCGGGTCGATGATGTTCCAGTCGTCCTCGTTGCACACGATGGTGCCGACGCGCGGCCGCGACAGCACCAGCCCCTTGGCGGCGAGAACCTTCAGGGCCTCGCGAATGACGGTGCGGCTGACGCCATACTCGACGCCAAGTTCGTTTTCGGTGGGCAGGGAGGAGCCGGCCGGATAGCGTCCGGAAAAGATGTCGGAGGCCATAGCCTTCGTCACATCGGGCATGACGCGCGGGCGGCGCGTGTCGGCTGAAGCCTTCTTAGACGTTTCGGTCACCTCAGCCCTCCTCCAAGGCGGCGAACCCACTGATTTCGCACAGCCGGCCCGGCCTTACCGGATGCGGATGATTTGCGCCAGCGATCCTTGGTCAGAGCATGTAGCTCAATTATCATACCAGATCAATTGACGAGTATGATAAAAGCGAATACAGACTCCAGCATCCGGGCCGAGCGTCCGGCCTATCGCTGGGAGGTAATCATGCGACTTTTGAAAACCGCGCTCGTCGCGGGCGCGCTTGCCGTGCTGTCCGTCACGACCATCGCTGCATATGCTCAGGACACCAAGATCGGCTTCATCGTCAAACAGCCCGAGGAGCCATGGTTCCAGGACGAATGGAAGTTCGCCGACCAGGCCGCCAAGGAAAAGGGTTTTACCCTCGTCAAGATCGGTGCCGAGGACGGTGAGAAGCTGATGTCGGCGATCGACAATCTCGGCGCCCAGGGCGCGCAGGGCTTCATCGTCTGCACCCCGGACGTGAAGCTCGGCCCCGGCATCGTCGCCAAGGCCGCCGCCAACAATCTCAAGCTGATGACCGTCGACGACCGTCTGGTCGGTGCCGACGGCAAGGCGCTGGAAGACGTTCCGCATATGGGCATCTCGGCCACCAAGATCGGTGAGGCTGTCGGCCAGGCGATCGTCGATGAGATGAAGGCGCGCGGCTGGAAGGCCGACGAAGTCGGCGCGATCCGCGTTTCCTATGACCAGTTGCCGACCGCCGTCGACCGTGTCGAAGGCGCCATCTCGGTGCTGAAGGCCAACGGCTTCAAGGCCGAGAACATTTTCGACGCTCCCCAGGCCAAGACCGACACCGAAGCAGCCCTCAATGCCGCGACCGTGGTGCTCAACGCCCATGCCGACATCAAGAAATGGGTGTCCTTTGGCCTCAACGATGAAGCGGTGCTCGGCGCCGTGCGCGCCTCCGAAAGCGTCGGCATTCCAGCTGACGGCATGATCGGCGTCGGCATCGGCGGCGCGGATTCGGCGATCAACGAATTCAAGAAGCCGACCGCCACAGGCTTTGTCGGCACGGTGATCATCTCGCCGAAGCGCCATGGCTACGAGACGGCGCTCAACATGTATGACTGGGTCGCCAACAACAAGGAACCGGAGAAGCTGATCCTGACCTCCGGCGCGCTTGCCAAGCGCGACGACTACCAGAAGGTCCGCCAGGGCCTCGGCATCGAATAATCCTCCCTGTACAAACAGGCGGCGGCTCATGCCGCCGTCTGTTTGCCGTGGCATAAGAAGGATCGACGCCCGTGTCCTTTCTCGACTTCTCGCGCATCACCAAGACCTATCCGGGCGTCAAGGCGCTGTCGGATGTCTCGTTCGGCGTCGACAAGGGCGCCGTGCATGGCCTGATGGGCGAGAATGGGGCCGGTAAATCCACCCTCATAAAAATCCTGTCCGGCGATCAGCATGCCGACGAGGGCGAGATCCGCATCGACGGCAAGGTCCAGGCCTATGCCTCGACAAGGGACGCCTTCGACAATGGTGTCATCGTCATCCATCAGGAATTGCAGCTCGTGCCGGAACTCACCGTCGCCGAAAACTTGAGCCTCGGCCGCTTTCCCGCCAGCGCCGGCGTCATCGCGCGCGGCAAGATGCTGGAGGATGTCGGCGCCAAGCTGAAATCGGCCGGCATCGACATCGATATCAGCCGCAAGGTCAAGACGCTGTCCATCGGCGAACGCCAGATGGTCGAGATCGCCAAGGCGATCATGCTCGATGCGCGTGCCATCGCGCTGGACGAGCCGACCTCTTCGCTGTCTTCTCGCGAGAGTGAAATCCTGTTTGCCCTGATCGACCGCCTGCGCGGCGAGGGCAAGGTCATCATCTATGTCTCGCATCGGCTCGACGAGGTGTTCCGTCTCTGCGATAGCCTGACCGTGCTGCGCGACGGCAAGCTCGCGGCGCACCACGCATCACTGAAAGGCGTCACCCGCGACCAGGTCGTCGCCGAAATGGTCGGCCGCGAAATCTCCGACATCTGGGGTTTTCGGCCACGGCAGACGGGCGAGATCAGGCTGAAAGTCGAAGCGATCTCCGGAGCAAAGCTGAAAACGCCGGCCAGCTTCGAGGCCCGCGCCGGCGAGATCGTCGGCTTCTTCGGCCTCATCGGCGCAGGCCGCTCGGAACTGATGCGGCTGGTGTTCGGCGCCGACGCGCGCTTGGGCGGCACCATCATTGTCGATGGCAAGGCGATCCATGCCGCTGACCCGCATGGCGCGATCCGCGCAGGCATCGTGCTGTGCTCGGAAGACCGCAAGCATGACGGCATCATCCAGGGCCGCTCGATCGAGGAAAACATCAACATCTCCTCGCGGCGCCATCACGCGCGCTTCGGCATCCTGAACCGCGCCAGCGAGATCGCCACGGCCGAAACCTTCATCAAGAAGCTCAAGGTGCGCACGCCATCGCGCAGGCAGGACATCATCAACCTGTCCGGTGGCAACCAGCAGAAGGTCATCCTTGGCCGCTGGCTGTCGGAGCAGGGCGTCCGGGTGCTCATCGTCGACGAGCCGACACGCGGCATCGATGTCGGCGCCAAAGCGGAAATCTACGAACTGCTCTACCAGCTTGCCGAGGATGGCATGGCGATCGTCGTCGTCTCGTCCGAACTACCGGAGGTGATGGGCATCTGCGACCGCATCCTGGTGATGTGCGGCGGGCGCGTCAGCGCTGAACTTTCCCGCGACCAGTTCGACGAGAGGGCGATCCTGGCCGCGGCACTTCCCGACACCAAAACCCCCGACGCCATCGCATCCTGAGGACCTGACATGACCGATCAGCTGAAGAAGATCCTGCTCGGCGAACAGGGCCTCGTCGTCATCTTCATCGTCGCTTTCGCGCTGGTGTCGCTGCTGGTGCCGAACTTCCTCACCGACCGAAACATGCTTGGCCTGCTCCAGTCAGTGGTCACCGTCGGCATCGTCGCCTGCACCATGATGTTCTGCCTGGCGGCGCGCGACTTCGACCTGTCGGTGGGCTCGATCGTCGCCTTCGCCGGCATGGTCGCGGTGATGGCGTCCAATTACACCGGCTCGATCCTGCTTGGGTTGCTGGCGGCGATCGCCTGCGGTGCCTTTGTCGGCTTCATCAACGGTGTCGTCATCGCCAAATTCCGCATCAACGCGCTGATCACGACGCTGGCGACCATGCAGATCGTGCGCGGCCTTGCGCTGATCGCGTCCGATGGCCGCGCCGTCGGCATCAACAGCCCGGATTTCTATCAGCTCGCGCTGTCGAAATTCCTCGGCATACCGACGCCTGTCTGGGTGCTGGCACTTCTGTTCTGCATTTTCGGCTTCGTGCTCAACCGCACCGTCTTCGGCAAGAACACGCTGGCCATTGGCGGCAATCCCGAAGCGTCGCGACTGGCCGGCGTCAACGTAGACAGGACCCGCATCTGGATCTTTGCACTGCAAGGCGTCGTCTGCGGTATCGCCGGCATCCTTTTGGCCTCGCGCATCACATCGGGCCAGCCCAATGCGGCAGTCGGGCTTGAACTCTCTGTCATCTCGGCCTGCGTGCTCGGCGGCGTGTCGCTTGCCGGCGGCCGCGCCACCATGTCCGGTGTCATCGTCGGGGTGCTGATCATGGGCATTGCCGAAAACGCCATGAACCTGCTCAACATCCCGGCCTTCTACCAGTATATCGTGCGCGGCGTGATCCTGCTGCTCGCCGTGCTGCTCGACAATCTGCGTTCGTCGGCCTTGGGCCGGCGTTGATCCGTCTTCCAGGGGAGTGACAGCGATGGCTGAGCGCCTGTCCGGCAAACGCATCTTCCTGACGGGCGCCGCGCAGGGCATCGGTCTTGCCATCGCCGAGGCCTGTCTGGCCGAGGGTGCGAAATTGTTCCTCGTCGACCAGGACGGTACGTTGCTGGACAAGACCATCGCGGGCCTCGCGGCACCCGAGGGCCATGTCGGGCATGTCACGGCCGACATCAGGGACGAGGCCGCGATAAAAGCAGCCGTTGCCCGTGCGAACGCCCAGATAGGTCCAGTCAACGCGTTGATCAACAATGCCGGGATGAATGTCTTCTCGACGCCGCTCGAGGCCACCGAAGAAGAGTGGAACCGCAATTTCGACGTCAACGTCAAGGGCGCCTGGAACTGCAGCAAGGCGGTGCTGCCAGGCATGCTCGCGAATGGCGGCGGGGCGATCCTCAACATCGCCTCGACCCATGGCTTCACCATCATTCCGCACACTTTTCCCTATCCCGTGGCCAAGCACGCCCTGCTTGGGCTGACCAAGTCGCTGGCGCTCGAATATGCCGGGCAGGGCGTGCGCGTGAACGCGCTGGCGCCCGGCTATGTCGAGACGCGGAAGGCCATCGACTACTGGAACAGTTTTCCTGATCCGGCTGCGGCGCGCGCCAACACCATGGCGTTGCATCCCGACGGTCGCATTGCCTCGGTGCGCGAGATCGCCCTTGCCGCCGTGTTCATGATTTCCGACGAGTGCCCGTTCATGAACGCGGCGACCCTCGTCATCGATGGCGGGCTGAGCCAGCTTCAGCATCCCGCCTGAATGCGGGAAAGACCATGACCAAGAGACGATCGCAGCATTGGTTCGGTGGCCAAGGCAAGGATGCCTTCATCCATCGCAGCTGGATGAAGAACAACGGCCTGCCCGACGATGCTTTCGACGGCCGCCCGGTGATCGGCATCTGCAACACATTCTCCGAATTCACCCCGTGTCATGTCCATTTCCGCGGCCTGATCGAGCACATCAAGGCCGGCGTGCTGGAGGCCGGCGGCCTGCCTCTGGAATTCCCGGTGTTCTCGTGCGGCGAATCCAATTTGCGGCCGACGGCGATGCTGTTCCGCAATCTCGCCTCGATGGATGTCGAGGAGGCGATCCGCGGCAATCCGATGGATGGCGTCGTGCTGATGGCCGGATGCGACAAGACCACGCCGTCGCTGGTCATGGGGGCTGCCTCCTGCGACCTGCCGTCGATCGTCATTTCCGGCGGGCCGATGCTCAATGGCCGTTTCCAGGGGCGCGCCATAGGGTCCGGCACCGATGTGTGGAAATTCTCCGAGGACGTGCGCGCCGGCATAATGAGCGAGCAGGATTTCGCCCATGCCGAGAGCGCCATGTCGCGCTCGCCTGGCCACTGCATGACCATGGGCACGGCTTCGACCATGGCCTCGATGGTCGAGGCGCTTGGGCTGGCGTTGCCCGGCAACGCCGCCTACCCCGCCGTCGACGCGCGCCGCAATCGCATCGCCCGCATGACCGGGCGGCGTATCGTCGAGATGGTCAACGAGGATCTGCGCCCGTCGGCCGTTCTGACCAGACAGGCTTTCGCCAACGCCATCCGCGTCAACGGCGCCATCGGCGGCTCGACCAATGCGGTCGTGCATCTGCTGGCGATTGCCGGCCGCGTCGGCACCAAACTTGGCCTCGATGATTGGGATGCTTTCGGTCGCGACGTGCCGACCATACTCGACCTGATGCCGTCAGGTCGTTTCCTGATGGAGGATTTCTGCTACGCCGGCGGCATTCCGGCTGTCATGAAAGAGATCGCCGACATGCTCGATCTCGACGCGTTGACGGTCACCGGCAAGAGCGTACGCGACAACATCGCCGACGCTCGGAATGACAATCCCGAGGTCGTCCGTCCGCGCGGTAGGGCGCTGACGCCGCATGGCGGCATCGCGGTGCTGCGCGGCAATCTGGCACCCGATGGCGCCATCATCAAACCATCGGCCGCCTCACCATCGCTGATGAAGCATCGCGGCCGCGCCGTCGTCTTCGAAGACATCGACGACTACAAGGCGCGCATCGACGATCCCGCGCTCGACATCGACGAGACCTCGATCATGGTGCTCAGGAATTGCGGCCCGAAAGGCTATCCGGGCATGGCCGAGGTCGGCAACATGGCGCTACCGCAAAAGATCCTGAAAAAGGGCGTCCGCGACATGATCCGCATTTCCGACGCCCGCATGTCCGGCACCGCCTTCGGCACGGTCGTGCTGCATGCCGCGCCCGAAGCCGCCGTCGGTGGTCCGTTGGCGCTGGTCAGGAGCGGCGACATGATCGAACTCGATGTCGAGGCGCGGAAGCTGCATCTCGACGTGTCGGAACAGGAGCTGGCGCGGCGGCGTCAATCCTGGCTGCCGCCCGAGCCGGCGATGCGCGGCGGTTATCAGGGCCTCTATGTCGACCATGTCCTGCAGGCCGACCGTGGCGCCGATCTCGACTTTCTAGTCGGCAACCGTGGCCACGCCATTCCGCGCGAAAGCCATTGAGGGTGCGTGGGATGCCAAAATTCCAGCCCGATGATTTCCACGGCATTCACGCCATCCTCTACGCCCTGTTCGACACCCAGGAAAAACTCGACCGCGCGGCGATGCGCAGGCAGGTCGATATCTGCCTGGCGAGCGGCGTGCATGGCATGGCGGCGCTTGGCCTTGCCACCGAAGTCGCCAAGCTGACTGAAGCCGAGCGCCGCACGATCATGGACTGGACGGCGCAGGACACCGCCGGCAAGGTGCCGCTCGCCTTCACCATCTTCGGGTCATCGGTTGCCGAACAGGTCGCGCAAATACGGCACGCGGAAAGCGTCGGCGCCGATTGGGTGATCCTGCAGCCGCCGCCAGTTGGATCCTATGGAGCGCCCGAATACATCCGCTTTTTCGGCCGCGTCGCCGAGGCGACGGACCTGCCGGTGGCGATCCAGAATGCGCCGGCCTTTTTCGGCCGTGGCCTGACATCGGATGAGATTCGCGAACTGGTCACGCTCCACCCCAACATAAGGCTGATCAAGGGCGAAGGCCCGGTCACCGACATTGCCGGCCTGATCGAGCGCACCGAAGGCCGAATCCCCATCTTCAACGGGCGTGGCGGGCTGGAATTGATCGACAATTTCCGCATCGGCTGCCGCGGCATGATCCTGGCGCCGGATTGCATCGACCACGCCGTACGCGCCTATCAGGCGTTCCGCGCCGAAGACGAAGCAATGGCCGAGGCGGCGTACGAAAGAATGCTGCCGGCGGCTGTCTTCGTCATGCAAGGCATCGAGAACCTGATCTGCTACGGCAAGCGGCTGTTCGGCGCGCGCGCCGGTATCCAGATCCACGATCGTGCACCAGCGATGCGGCCAAACGAGAGCGGGTTGGCAATGGTGCAGCACTTCGCCGCCAGCCTTGGCCGGCTGCCCGCCTGAACAGCGTCAGTAGGTCGTTCGCCCGCCGGAGAGATCGAAGGTGGAAGCAGTTGTGAAACTGTTCTCCTTCGAGACCAGCCAGGCGACCATGGCGGCCGCCTCGTCGACCTCCAGCAGGCGGCCGCGTGGGATACGCGAGCGCATGTATTCGATGTGCTCGGCCGTCAATTGTTCGAGGATGCGCGTCTGCGCCGTGGCCGGCGAGATGCAGTTGACCGCGATGTCGTATTGCGCCAGCTCCTTGCCGAGCGATTTGGTCATGCCGATGACGGCGGCCTTCGAAGCCGAATAGGCGGCGGCGTTGGGGTTGCCCTCCTTGCCGGCGACCGAGGCGATGTTGACGATGCGCCCGTAATTGCGCTCCTTCATCCCCGGCACCACGGCGCGGTTGACGTAGAAGGTGCCGTTGACGTTGACGTCGATGATTTTCTTCCACACATCGACATCGTAGGTATCGAGCGGCGCGGCGGGGCCGGCAATACCCGCCGAATTGACGAGGATGGAGATCGTGTTCGCGATCTCCTCCGTCCTGGCACGCGCGGCGTCCACAGAATCCCAGTCGGCTATGTCCACGACCAGCGTCGTGGCCGCCTTGCCGAGTTCCCGCTTGGCCGTATTGAGGCGCGCCTCGTCGAGGTCCCACAAGGTGACCGTCGCACCCGAGGCGACAAAACGCTTCGCCATGGCGAAGCCGAGGCCTTGCGCGCCTCCGGTAACCACGGCGTGTTGGCCGTCGAGATCGATCCTGTTCATGCCGGGGGTTCTTTCCGTCTGAGATATGGGAGGGGTGCGTGTTGAAAGCGGGCGGTGCTGCTACATCGTCGCGCCGAGGCTCCAGGGCACGAATTCGTTGTCGCCATAGCCGAGCGCTTCCGATTTTGTGCGTCCGCCCGATGCCACGCGCAGGATCTCGGCGAAGATCTCCTCGCCCTTGTCCGCCAGCGTCACGCCGTCGAGGATGTCGCCGCAATTGATGTCCATGTCGTCACGCATCTGCTCGAAGACGAAGGAGTTGGAGGCGAGCTTGATCGAGGGCGTCGGCTTGCAGCCGAAGGCCGAACCGCGCCCGGTGGTGAAGCACAATATGTTGGCGCCACCGGCCACCTGTCCGGTCGCCGAGACCGGGTCGTAGCCGGGCGTGTCCATGAAGACGAGGCCGCGCTCGTTGATTGGCTCGGCATATTCCAGCACCGCGCGCAGATTGGTCGTCCCGCCCTTGGCCGAGGCGCCCAGCGACTTCTCCAGGATGGTCGTCAGCCCGCCGAGCTTGTTGCCGGGAGATGGGTTGTTGTTCATCTCCATCTCGTGCCTGGCGGTATAGTCCTCCCACCAGCGGATGCGCTCGATCAGCTTTTCGCCGACGGCCCGGCTTTCGGCGCGACGCGTCAAGAGATGTTCCGCGCCGTAAATTTCGGGTGTTTCCGAAAGGACGGCTGTCCCTCCTTGCGAGACCAGCAGGTCCACCGCCGCCCCGAGCGCGGGATTGGCGCTGATGCCGGAATAACCGTCCGAGCCGCCGCATTGCAGCGCCAGCACCAACTCGGAAGCCGGCTGCGGCGTCCTTTCTGCTGCATTGACGACCGGCAGCATCTCGACGATGGCCTTCACCCCGGCATCGACCGTCTTGCGCGTGCCGCCGGTCTCCTGGATGGTCATCGTGCGGAAAATGGTGCTTTCCTCGATGTTGTAGGATTGCATCCAGCGCGGGATCTGGAAGGCTTCGCAGCCGAGCCCGACCATCAGCACGCCGCCGACATTGGGATTGGTGGCAAAACCCCACTGCGTGCGCTTCAGGAGATCGTAGGCCGGGCCCTTGGTGTCGATGCCGCATCCGGTGCCGTGCACGAGCGAGATGACGCCGTCGACATTGGGATAGTCGCGCAGCATGCCTGAGCGGTTGACCTCTTCCACGATGAAGCGGGCGACGCTGGCCGAGCAGTTCACCGACGTCAGGACGGCGATGAAATTGCGCGTGCCGACTTTGCCGTTCGGCCTGCGGTAGCCCATGAAGGTCGCCCGTTCGGCATCGGGAAGGACCGGCGTTTCCCTGGCGTCTGTGCCATGCCCGTAGTCGCGCTCGAAATCGCGCAGGTAGACATTGTGCTCGTGCACCCAGTCTCCGGCCGCGATCGGCCCACGCGCGAAGCCGATGGTCTGGCCATACTTCACGATCGGTTCATCCGCCCCGATGTCGAGCATGGCCATCTTGTGGCCGCGCGGGATGCGGGCCCTGGCGGCCACGTCGCCGGCCCTTTCGCCGGCCGCCAACGGATCGACCGCAAGCAGGATGTTGTCGGCGTGCGATAGCTTGATGAAGCGCGTCATTACCCCAACTCTGAAAAGCTCTGCCCGGAGGAGGAATCGAGAGCTGAAAGACAATAAGAATACTAATATAATAGAAAGCAGATGGTCAAGCCGTGGCGCTTCCGGTCGCTTCAGCCGAGAAGGTCGGCGGCGACTTCGAGCGTGTTGCGGAAGGAGGTTTCGAGATGGTGCTCCATCGCCTGTGCGGCGCCCTCGGCATCGTGTCGCTTCAGAGCGTCGAGAATGGCTTCGTGCTGCTCGATCGTCTGTTCGCCATAGCCGGGCTTCGGAATGGCGAGGTAGCGGCCGCGGTCCATCTGCGCCTTCGAGATGTCGACGGCCCGCCAGATCATCGGCAGGCCGCAGATTTCGGCGATGGTTCGATGGAAGACATCGTCGAGCTGGATCGCGGTGGCATATCGGCCGCGCGATATGGCAAGCCGATGCGCCGCCATATTGTCCTCCAGCAGTTCTGCCGATGCCGGTGTGAGCTTGACGGCCGCGCGCCGCGCGCTCTCCATCTCCAGCGCCCGGCGGATGACATAGGCCTCCTCGAGGTCGGCGCGGCTGATCGGCGCGACATAGGTGCCGGTCTGCGCCAGGATTTTGACCAGGCCTTCGTCGCTGATGCGCTTGACCGCTTCGCGCACCGGAGTACGCGAAACGCCGAGCGCTTCGGCGATCGCCACCTCGTTGATCACTTCCCCCGGCTTCATCTGTCCCACGACGATCAGGTTGCGGATCTTCTGATAGATCTGATCGCGCAGCGGCAGAGCCCGATTGAGGGTCGAAGGGTCCAGGTCCATGGCAAATCCGTAGCTTCGTTCACTGGAAATGATCAGATTATATTAGAATGTAAATCGGAATGCACTCGATGCGAGGGTGACGTCCGTCGAGAACGGAATGGTCGCATAAGTTCATGAAATCCAGCTTGTCAGAACTGTTATATTAGTGCAATAGTCTATCTGCCAATCGGAATTTGACCGGCAAAATGAGGTCCTGAACCAAGCCGCATGCCACGAGGCGAGCGTTCCGGGCCACCGTTGGTTCGCGTTCCAATGAGGAAGAATACTAAAATAACAATGCTGCCTAATGCCGAGACAACGGGCCGTCCTGCCAGGGAGGAACCTAGCCAGACATGACTGCCGCCGCCGATTGCGCCTTGGACATGAGAGGCATCAGCAAGATCTTTCCGGGCGTGAAGGCCCTGTCCAATGTCAACTTCGCCGTCAGGTTCGGCACCGTGCACGCGGTCGTGGGCGAGAACGGCGCCGGCAAATCGACGCTGATGAAGGTGCTCAACGGTTCCTATGCGCCGACCAGCGGCACCATCAAGGTCGGCGGTGCCGAGGTGCGCATGCGGCGTCCCGCCGATGCACAGGCGCTTGGCATCCGCATGGTGCACCAGGAAATCAACCTGGTTCCGGACCTGACTGTGGCGGAGAACGTCTATCTCGGCCGCATGCCCGGCAAATGGAGCTGGCTGCGCAAGGGCGAGATGGTCAGGAAGGCCGCCGCCGTCCTTGCCGAACTGGGCGCTGCCATCAATCCGCGCGAGCGGCTCGGCAATCTGTCGATCAGCCAGCAACAACTCGTCGAGATCGCCAAGGCCTACGCGGCCCAGCCCCGGATCATCGTCCTGGATGAGCCGACATCGAGCCTCAGCGAACATGAAACGGCGGCGTTGTTTCGCATCCTGCGCAAGATGCGCGATGACGGCATCGCCATCATCTACATCAGCCATCGGCTGAAGGAAGTGCTCGAGATCGCCGACGAGGTGACCGTGCTGCGCGACGGCTCCATGATCGAGACTCGTCCGATCGAAGGCATTACCGCCGCCCAGATGATCAGGTTGATGGTCGGCCGCGAGGTCAGCAACGTCTTCCCCAAAAGTCCGGCCGAGATCGGCGAGTCGCTGTTGCGCGTCGAACGCATCGGTGACGGCACCCGCTTCCGCGATGTCAGCTTCGATGTGCGGGCTGGCGAGATACTGGGCCTGACCGGCCTCGTCGGCGCCGGCCGCACCGAAGTGGCGCGCGCCATCTTCGGCCTGTCGCGCCTCGTCGAGGGCGCGGTCATCGTCAAAGGCCGCAAGGTCTCGATCAATTCCCCATCGCAGGCGGTCAGGGCCGGGATTGCCTACGTTCCCGAGGACCGCAAGGGCGACGGCATCGTACCCGGCATGTCGATCCGGGAAAACATCAGCCTGCCCATCCTGCGTCGCCTCAGCCGTTTCGGGCGCATCAGGCGCGGCGCCGACCGGGAACTGGCGGCGGACTATGTGAAACAGTTTTCCATTTCGCCGCCCGACGGCGAGCGGCGCATCAACCTCCTTTCCGGCGGCAACCAGCAGAAGGCGGTCATCGCCAAATGGCTTGCCGCCAGGCCGTCGGCGTTGATCCTCGACGAGCCGACGCGCGGCGTCGATGTCGGCGCCAAGGCCGAAATCCACAACATCATCGGCCAGCTCGTCGCTGGCGGCATGGCGGTGGTGATGATCTCCTCGGAACTGCCGGAAATCCTGGGTGTCTGCGACCGTGTCGTGGTCATGCGCGACGGACATGCCTGCGAGCCGCTGGAGCGCGCCGAACTCAGCGAAGAGCGCATCATGGCTCTGGCGACCGGCGAGGAAATGGCGTGACCGACGCGGCCATGGAGATCAGCGGCGTCACCCCCGACCGTTTTACGCGCGGCAGCAGGCTTGTCGACGCCCTGTCGAAGGCGGGACTCGCCTTCGCCATCCTGGCCGTGATGCTCTACGGCTCCTTCGTCAGCCCGGCTTTCTTCACCTCAGGCAATTTGCTCAATGTCCTGACCTCGATGTCCATCGTCGGCATCGTCGTCGTCGGCATGACCTTCGTGCTGGTGGTCGGCGGCCTGGCCGACCTGTCGGTGCCGGCCACGATCGCTTGCGGCGCCATCCTGTCACTCGGGCTGCAGCCGATGATCGGGCCGCTGCCGGCCTTCGTCCTGGCGGTGGGCCTCGCCGGCCTGATCGGCCTGCTCAACGGCGTGCTGGTCGGCTATGTCGGCATCAACCCCATTATCGCCACGCTCGGCATCGGCACCATCGGGCTGGGCATCGTGCAGGCCGCCGTCGGGGGCGTCATCGTCTATGGCAGCAATCCGGCCTCAGCCGAATTCGCCAAGGGCCGCCTGTTCGGCATCCCGGTCGTGGTGCTGATCTTCCTGCTCATTGCCCTCATCGGCCATTTCGTCCTGTCGCGCTCCTTCTGGGGCAGATGGACGCTCGCCACCGGTGGCAATTACAGCGCCGCCGAGGCAAGCGCGGTGCCGGTGCAGGCCGTCAAGGCCGGCGCCTTCGTCATCACGGCGCTCGCCTCCGGCATTTCAGGCGGCCTGCTCGGCCTAACTTTGCAGAGCGCACGGCCGCTCATCGGCGCCGGCTATGAATTCAGCGCCATCACCGCGGTGGTGGTCGGCGGCGTGTCGATCATCGGCGGCTTCGGCTCCGTGCCGCGGGCGATCGCCGGCCTGATCTTCGTGCAGCTTCTGACCAACGTCATGGTGCTCGGCGGCGTGCGCACGCCGATCCAGGGTTTTGTCCTCGGCATCCTGATTGTCGGGGCCGTCGGCATGGATGCGGCGTTGCGCAAACGGGGAGTGGCGTGATGCGGTTTCTGGCGCTTGCCTCGCGGCACAGGGTCGTGATCATCCTCGGCCTGACCCTCATCATTTCCGCACTTGTGGTTCCAGGCTATTTCTCCGCATCGACCCTCGGCCTCGGCCTCGACCGCGCGGCGACGATCGGCCTGATCGCCATCGGCCTGACCGTGCTTTTGATCGCGGGCCAGATCGATCTTTCCGGCGGCGCCGTGTTTGCCCTGGCCGGCATCGTATCCGTCATCCTGCAGCGCGAGATCGGCATCCTGCCTGCCGCGATCGTCGGCATCCTGGTCGGCATGCTGGCAGGCGCCATCAACGGCGCGCTGGTCGTCGGACTGAAGGTGAATTCCCTCGTTCTGACGCTGGCGACGATGCTGATCTTCCGTTCGCTTGCGCACTGGATCACCAACAGCCAGCCGGTTTCGGGCGCCGACATCATGCTGTCGCTGGCGCTGGCCAAGATCTATCTCGATGTCTTCACCATCCGCAGCGCGCTGTTCATCATCCTGATCGTGCTGCTGCATGTCTGGCTGACACGCACCATCCCCGGCCGCAACGTCTTTGCCGTCGGCTCCAATCCGGCGGCCGCCAAGGAGAGCGGCATCGCCTCGGACCGCATCGTCTTTCTCGGCTTTGTCTTTGCCGGCACGCTTGCCGGCCTGGCCGGGGTTCTTCAGAGCCTCGTCACCAACACCGGTTCGCCCGTCTTCGGCTCGGAACTGACGGTCGCCGTCATTGCCGCGGTCGTCGTCGGCGGAACCCGCCTCGAAGGCGGCAGGGGATCCGCGCTCGGCACGCTAGGCGGCGTGCTGACCATCGGCTCGCTGACCATCGCGATGGAGTTCCAGTCCGTTCCCGCATACGTCCAGCAGGTCGGATCGGGGCTCATCCTGATCCTGCTCGTCGTGCTCGATCGGGCCGTTAATACCAAGGGGAGGGCTCCGGGCACGCGCCCCGCGCTCGTTCGCGACAATCCAATCACTCAAGGAGGAAACACATGATTGGGAGGAAAAGCATGATTGGGAGGAAACACATGATTGGCAAGAGAAGCATGCTGCAGATCGCCGCCGTGGCGTTGCTGGCGTCGACAGGCTGGGCCAGTGCCAAGACGGTCTGCTACGTGACGGCGGCGGATTCTCATGCCTATGCGACGCCGGCCAACAAGGCGCTCGAGGCCCGTGCCAAGGAACTCGGCGTCGATATCCTCAGCCTCAGCCAGGATTTCGATGTCCAGAAGGGCACCGAGCAGCTCAACACCTGCGTGGCGCGCAAGGTCGACGGCATCATCCTTTGGCCGCTCGACCCGCAGGCCTACATCCCCGGTCTGGCCCGCGCGCAGCAGGCTAACATCCCGGCGATCCTCATCAATTCGCCGATGAGCGACGACGCCAAGCCGTTCATCAAGTCCTTCACCGGACCTGACGTCTATGAGGAGGGCAAGCTGGCGGCGGATTCGCTGAGCAAGGCGCTTGGCGGCAAGGGCTCCGTCGTCATAATCGCGGGCCAGGCCGGCAACGGCACGACAATCGGCCGCGTTACCGGCTTCACCGACCGCCTCAAGGAAACCAACGCCGACATCAAGGTGCTCGATACGGTCAACGCCGACTTCGACCAGCAGAAGGCGCTGGTCGTGAGCCGCGACCTGATCACCCGGTTCGGCGACCAGATATCAGGCGTCTACGCCAATGACGACACGATGGCGCGGGGCTTCATCGATGCCTGGAAGGAGGCCAACCCGTCCAAGGCGGCGCCGCCGATCGTCGGCATCAACGGCCAGAAGGACGCGTTCGAATCGATCCGCACCAACGAGATGTATTCGACCATCGTCCAGTCGCCGGTCGAGGACGGCCGCCTGGCGATAAACACCATGGCCGAGATCATCGACGGCAAGGAGGTCAAGGGCCGGCTGCCGATCCCGCTGACCGTCGTCACCAAGGACAACGTCAACGCGGTCGAGCCGGCGTTCTGACGTGCCAAAAGGTCGGCCCGGCATGACGGGCCGACCCTGCCGTCGAGGAAGAATTTTCCAGTTTGGGTGGCATGTTTGGAATAACCTAACTCTACAGAATTTATAGAATAAGCAATCTGCATCGGAGATCTGTTTCCGGACCGGACTCCGCCATGCCCAACCTTCTACGCCTGCCTGAAATCGCACCGGACATAGCCGGTCACCGCCGCCTGACAGCGGGAGCCGGGTCATGAGCAGCGATATCCCTGACCGGATCAAGGTTCTCTGGTTTTTGCCGACGCATGGCGACAGCCGCTATCTCGGGACGACGGAGGGCGGCAGGGCCGTTGACCTGCCCTACCTGACGCAGGTGGCGAAAGCCGCCGACACGCTGGGCTATTACGGCGTGCTGTTGCCGACCGGGCGGGCCTGCGAGGATTCCTGGGTGATTGCCTCGGCGCTGGTGCCGCTGACCGAGCGGCTGCGGTTCCTCGTCGCCGTGCGGCCCGGCCTGCAGTCCCCAACGCTTGCCGCGCGCATGACCGCCACGCTCGACCGCATTTCCAACGGCCGCCTGCTGATCAACGTCGTCACCGGCGGCGATCCGCTGGAGAACAAGGGCGACGGCATTTTCCTCTCACATGCCGAGCGCTACGAGGTGACGCAGGAATTCCTCCAGATCTACAAGCGCGTGCTGAGCGGCGAGACCGTCGAGCATCAGGGCAAGCATTTCAGGATCGAGGACGGAAGGCTGCTGTTCCCGCTCGTGCAGACGCCCTATCCGCCGCTCTATTTCGGTGGCTCGTCGGACGCCGGATCGCAAGTGGCGGCGCAGGAAATCGATAAATACCTGACCTGGGGCGAACCGCCCGCCGACGTCGAACGCAAGCTCGACGCCGTGCGCGAACTGGCCGAGAAGGCCGGCCGCAAGCTTTCCTTCGGCATCCGCCTGCATGTCATCGCCCGCGAGACGACCGAACAGGCCTGGGCCGCCGCCGACAGCCTGATCAGCCGGCTCGACGACGCGACCATCGCTTCGGCCCAAAAAGTCTTTGCCCGTATGGATTCGGTCGGCCAGGCGCGCATGAGCGCTCTGCATGGCGGAAGCCGCGACAAGCTCGAGATCGCGCCCAACCTTTGGGCCGGCGTTGGCCTGGTGCGCGGCGGCGCTGGTACCGCACTGGTCGGCGACCCGGACACGGTCGCCGAGCGCATCGACGAATACCGGCGGCTCGGCATCGACACCTTCATCCTGTCCGGCTACCCGCATCTGGAGGAAGCCTATCGCTTCGGCGAACTCGTGCTGCCGAGACTGCCGACCGATCATCCGGTCAAGTCGGCCAGCTCGTCGGTCAACACCGGACCGTTCGGCGAGACCATCGCCGGCGACCACCGGCCCAAATCACTGGGGCCAAAGTCGCTCGCCAGCGCCTCGTGAACGCGCTGCCCCCGGCCCGCCGATTGCGCGTCGCCATCATCGGCGGCGGCTTTTCCGGTGCCGCCTTGGCCTGGCACCTTGCGCGGGCAAATCGGCCGGAGGTGCTGTCGATCTCGGTCATCGAGCCGCGCCCCGCGCTCGGCGGTGGTCTTGCCTATTCCAGCGAAGAGCCGTCGCACCGGGTCAACGTCCCGGCCATCAGAATGAGCATGGCTCCCGAAGACCCGCAGCATTTTGCGCGCTGGTTGGCCGGCAGTGGTGAAATGGAACGGGACCCGGATGCCCTGTGGAAAAACGGCGATGTGTTTCCACGCCGGCGCGTGTTCGGCCGCTATGTCGCCGCCCACCTTGCACCTTGGCTCGGCTCCGGCGCTGTCCGCCATGTCGAAGCTCAGGCTACGCGGGTAATACGAGAAACCGATGGCGCGGGCTGGACCGTCCAGACCCCGGCCGGACCTGTCGCGGCCGACATCGTCGTGCTCGCCGCGACGCATCCTCTGCCGGCGATTCCATCTCCACTTGCCTCCCTGGTTGAAGCACCCGGCTTCATCGCCGATCCCTACGCTCCGTCGGCACTTGCCGGGATCGAGCCGGAGGCGTCTGTCTTGATCGTCGGCTCCGGGCTGACATCGGCCGACATGGTGGCGGAGCTTGACCGACGTGGCCATCGCGGCCGTATCCTGGTCCTGTCCCGCCGCGGGCTGCGCTCGCGCGGCCATCCGGATATCAGGGGCGAGCCCTTCGGTGACTTTGCGTCAGTGCCGGCCACGACGGCGCTTGCGCTGCTGAAGACCATTCGTGCGACGCTCGCGGTGGCGCGGGATGCCGGTGTCAACTGGCAGTCGGTCTTCGACCAGCTGCGCCTGCAGGGACCGGTGCTGTGGGCGGCCCTTTCTCCGCCGGAGCGGGCAAGGCTGGTCCGCCAGTTACGCGTATTCTGGGACGTGCATCGCTTCAGGATCGCACCGCAGGTAGCCGCCGTGCTCGACCGCCGCCAGACGGACGGCACGTTCGACACCATCGCCGCCAAGCTTGTCGCGTCGAACGACGAGGGCGAGAGCCTCGCGGTCAGCTTCCAACGGCGCGGACAGACGCGGATCGAAACGGCTCGCTTCGACGCCGTCATCAACACAACGGGTCCAGCCCATGCGCAGGCCCTCCAGTCCAATCCGGCTTTGCAGTCGCTGGCCGAAGCCGGGCTGATCAAGGTCGATGCCTACGGGCTGGGTATCGAGACCAGTTTGGAAAGCCGCGCCGTCGACCGAGACGGCAGGGCTGCTGCCGGGCTCTTCGTTGCCGGCCCTCTGGCGCGCGGCACATTCGGCGAATTGATGGGCCTGCCCGAAGTCGCCCGTCACGCCGAGTTGGTCGCCGCGGAAGTCGCCAAGCTGCTCGATGCGGTTCCCTTGGACAAGCCAACCAACGTCAACGCCGCATCGCACTGACAACCGAAAGCCGGTGCGGCTGTAAAAAATTGGAATTTCCGTCCTGCAAGCGCGCTAAAAACGGAAAAGCCATCTTTGTATATAAATTCCATAAACATAATATATGGACCACATCCGGCCGAGGCCGGGCCAATCAACGGCCTGAATGGGAGACAGTTCATGGCACATGCAGGAACCGACGCGGTCAAATTCGCCTATTGGGTGCCCAATGTTTCGGGAGGCCTGGTGATTTCCAACATCGAGCAGCGCACCAACCATTCGGCCGAGTACAACCGCAAGCTTGCCCAGATCGCCGAAAAGGCTGGCTTCGACTACGCGCTGAGCCAGATACGTTTCACCGCCGGCTACGGTGCCGACGAGCAGCATGAATCGGTGGCGTTCAGCCACGACCTGCTGGCGGCGACCACGACGCTGAAGGTAATCGCGGCGATCCTGCCCGGTCCGTGGAATCCGGCGCTGGCGGCCAAGCAGCTCGCCACCATCAGCTACCTCACCAATGGCCGCGTCGCGGTCAATCTCGTCTCCGGCTGGTTCCGGGGCGAGTTCCATGCTATCGGCGAGCACTGGCTCGATCATGACGAGCGCTATCGCCGTTCGGAGGAATTCATCCGCGCGCTGCGCGGAATATGGACTGAAGACAGCTTCACCTTCCGTGGTGATTTCTATCGCTTCAACGAATACTCGCTGAAGCCGAAGCCGCCGCAGCCGCTGCCCGAAATCTTCCAGGGCGGCTCCTCGCGCGCCGCGCGCGACATGGCATCGCGGGTCTCCGACTGGTACTTCACCAATGGCAACACGCCGGTCGAGATCGCCAAGCAGGTAGACGACATCAGGGGCAAGGCCAAGGCCAACAACCATTCCGTCAAGGTCGGCGTCAACGCCTTCGCCATCGTGCGCGAGACCGAGGAAGAGGCCAAGGCGGTGCTTGCCGAAATCATCACCAAGGCCAATCCGGAAGCGGTCAACGCTTTCGGCCACGAGGTCAAGAATGCCGGCAAGTCCTCGCCGGAAGGCGAGGGCAATTGGGCGAAATCCTCCTTCGACGACCTCGTCCAGTACAATGACGGCTTTCGGTCGAACCTCATCGGCACGCCGAAACAGGTGGCCGAACGCATCGTCGACCTGAAGCGCGCCGGCGCCGATCTCATCCTGCTCGGCTTCCTGCACTTCCAGGAAGAGGTCGAGTATTTCGGCAAGCATGTCATCCCGCTCGTTCGCGAGCTGGAAAACGCCGAGCAGGCGGCGTCGCTGGCCGCCGAATAACCATCTGCCCCAAGGCTGGTCGGGTTGCCCCGCCAGCACAGGTTTTCAAGCGCGCTCGATCTTTTCGGGCGGCATCGAGAATTCGTGCGCCTGCGGGCGAAATCGAGGACGATTGGAATGCCGTTGCCCAGCTATGCCATAGGAGCGATGGAAGCCTCGGTCTACGCGCCGGAAGTCTTTGCGCGCGGCCTGCCCTCCGTGCTCCAGCCTGCACACTTGTCCGAAGGCGACGCTGGGGCGGCCGGATCTACCGCCATTGCAACTGCTCCGCTGCTGTCGCTTCACGGCATCGGCCTGGCATTCGGCGGTGTCGTCGCGCTGGCCGACATCGACCTGTCGGTCCGGTCAGGCGAGATTCGTGCCATCATCGGGCCAAACGGTGCCGGCAAGAGCTCCCTGATCAACGTCATCAGCGGCGTCTACCGCCCTGACCGCGGCCAGGTCCGGCTCGCCGGCGTCGGCTATGCCCAGGTGCCGACGCAGCGGCTGGCGCATCTCAGCGTCGCCAGGACCTTCCAGAACCTTGCCTTGTTCAAGGGCCTCAGCGTCCTCGACAACGTCGCCTCCGGCCTCGCCTACAAGGTCCGTTCCAACTTCGCCGGCCAGGTGCTCGGCATTGGCCGATCGCGCGGCGAACGATACGACTTCTTGAGCCGCACCGACCAGATCCTCGAATTCCTCGACCTCACCGCCGTTCGCGATCGTCTTGCCGGCACGCTGCCCTATGGACTGCAGAAGCGGGTCGAACTCGCCCGCGCGCTGGTCGCCGAGCCGCGCCTGCTACTGCTCGACGAACCGATGGCCGGCATGACATCAGGTGAGAAAAGCGAAATGGCTGATTTCGTGCGCGCCGCGCGCGACCGTTTTTCCACCACCGTCGTGCTGATCGAACATGATGTCGGCGTCGTCATGGGCCTGTCCGACCGCATCGCCGTCCTCGACTACGGCCGCAAGATCGCCGACGGCACGCCCGACGAGGTCCGCAACGACCAGCGTGTCATCGACGCCTATCTCGGCGTCGCCTCCGCCAATGAGGCCCTCTCCCGTGATGAAGGAAGGGCGGGCATATGATCGCCGACTTCGACTACCAGTTCTTCATCGAGGTGCTCGTCGGCGGGCTACTGTCCGGGGTCATGTATTCGCTTGTCGCGATAGGCTTCGTGCTGATCTACAAAACCTCGGGCGTGCTGAATTTCGCGCAAGGCGCGATGCTGCTGTTCGCCGCGCTCACCTTCGTCAGCCTTGTCGAACGCGGCGTGCCGTTCGCGCTGGCGCTGGCGGCCACCTTCGCCATCATGGTGGTCATCGGCATCGTCATCGAGCGCGCGGTGCTCAGGCCGCTCACCAACAAGCCGCCGATTACCCTGTTCATGGCGACGCTCGGCCTCTCCTACATCATCGAGGGCGCCGCCCAATTGATCTGGGGCACGCAGGTCCACGGCCTCGACCTCGGCATCGAGGACGTGCCGCTGGAAGTCGGAGGCGTGCTGATCAGCCAGTTCGACATCTTTGCCGCCGTGGTTGCCGCCGGCATGGTTCTCCTTCTGTCGCTCTTCTTCCGCTACACCCGCATCGGCCTCGCCTTCCGCGCCGTCGCCGACGACCAGTTCGCAGCACTTGCGGTCGGCCTCAGGCTGCCATTGATCTGGGCGACTGTCTGGGCGGCGGCCGGTCTTGTCGCGCTGGTCGCGGGGCTGCTCTGGGGCGCCCGCCTCGGTGTGCAGTTCTCGCTGTCCCTGGTGGTGCTCAAGGCGCTGCCGGTGCTGGTGCTGGGCGGCTTCGACTCCATCCTTGGCGCCATTGTCGGCGGGCTTCTGATCGGCGCCAGCGAGAAGCTCGCCGAGGTCTATATCGGCGACTATTTCGGCGGCGGCATCGAGAGCTGGTTCGCCTATGTCGTCGCGCTGGTCTTCCTCTTGATCCGTCCCTCCGGCTTGTTCGGCCAGAAGCTTGTGGAAAGGGTCTGAGCCATGGCCGCCATTACAGCCGGCTTCTCCACCGCATCGGTGCTGCCGAAATGGATCGCGCCCGTGCTGCTGCTCGCCGTCGCCTATGGCGTCGTGCCGCTCATCGGATCGAGTTACCTGTTCGAGGCCATCCTGCTGCCCTTCCTGGCGCTCGGGCTCGCCGGTGTCGGCCTCAACATCCTCACCGGCTATGCCGGCCAGGTCTCGCTGGGCAGCGCCGCTTTTATGGCCGCCGGTGCCTTCGCCGCCTATAATTTCAACCTGCGGGTCGAAGGCCTGCCGCTGATCGGCAGCATCTTTCTGGCCGGGATCGTCGCCGCCGCGATCGGCATCGTCTTCGGCCTGCCGAGCCTGCGGCTGAAGGGTTTCTATCTCGCGGTTTCGACGCTAGCCGCGCAGTTCTTCGTGCAGTGGGCGCTCACCAAGTTCAGCTGGTTCTCCAACAACTCGGCGTCTGGCGTCATAGACGCACCAAGATTGTCGATCGGTGGCCTTGCGCTGGACGGCGCCGTCGGCCGCTATCTCTTCGCGCTGACCATCGTCAGCATCCTCACCTTCCTCGCCTACCGGCTGGTGTCCTCGCAGACCGGCCGCAACTTCATCGCCATCCGCGACAATGAAACCGCCGCCCGCATCATTGGCATCCCGGTGCTGAAGACCAAGCTGCTTGCCTTCGCCATCTCCTCCTTCATCATCGGCGTCGCCGGCGTCATCTGGGCCTTCGCCTATCTCAGGACAGTCGAGCCTGATGGCTTCGACCTCGACCGCTCGTTCCAGATCCTGTTCATCATCATCATCGGCGGCCTCGCCTCTATCCGTGGTGCCTTCTTTGGCGCCGCCCTGATCGTCGTGTTCCCGCTTGGCTTATCGCGCCTTGGTGGCTTCCTGCTTGGCGATGTCTTTGACTCGGGCGTGCTCGACATGAGCCAGCGCATCGTGCTGGGCGCCCTCATCATCCTGTTTCTGATCCTCGAACCCGATGGGCTGGTGGCCCTGTGGGACAGGATCCGAAGACGGCTCCTGTTCGCCTGGCAATTGACCTGAGCCGCCGCATTCACGTCTGAAAATGAACCAGAGGCCGAACCCAAGACGGCCCATACCGGGAGTACCCTAGCCATGACGTTCCTCAGCACCATCAAGGCGGCGGCTTTGTCCGCGGCGATGATCGTGTCGGTGGCCTTGCCATCAGCCCACGCCGACGAACAGTATTTTCCGCTGCAGAGCTATCGCGTCGGACCCTATGCGGCCGGCGGCACCGGCTTCTTCGGCGGCTTCATCGACTATCTCAACCTCATCAACATCCGCGACGGCGGCGTCAACGGCGTCAAGCTGACCTGGGACGAGTGCGAGACCCAGTACGAGGTCGAGCGCGGCGTCGAATGCTATGAGCGCCAGAAGAGCCATGCTGGTGCCGCCGCCTGGAACCCGCTCTCGGTCGGCATCGCCTACGCCATGATCGACCGCATCACCGCCGACAAGGTGCCCCTGATCACGGTCAACCATGGCCGCACCGATTCCACCGACGGACGCGTCTTCCCCTATGTCTTCCCGCTGCTGCTCAACCCCTACAGCGAGACTTCCGGCATCGTGAACTACATCGCCTCCAAGGAAGGCGGCATCGACAAGCTCAAGGGCAAGAAGATCGTCGTGCTCTATCACGGTTCGCCCTACGGCAAGGAAACCATCCCGATCTATGAATTGCTGGCGCAGAAATACGGCTTCACCGTGCAGCAGATCGAGGTGCCGCATCCCGGCAACGAACAGCAGTCGCAGTGGCTGACCATCCGCCGCGCCAAGCCTGATTTCGTCGTCCTGCGCGGCTGGGGCGTGATGAACCCGGTGGCGCTGAAGACGGCCGTCAAGGTCGGCTATCCCGTCGACCACATCGTCGGCAATGTCTGGTCGAACTCGGAAGAAGACGTCATCCCGGCCGGTGACGCCGCCAAGGGCTACACCGCCATCACCACGCAGGCTTCCGGCAACAGCTACCCGGTGGTGCAGGAGATCGTGAAGACGGTCTACGGCGCCGGCAAGGGCAATTTGGAAGACAAGTCGCGCATCGGCTCGGTCTACCACAATCTCGGCATCGTCAACGGCATCCTGAACGTCGAGGCGATCCGCGTCGCGCAGGAGAAATTCGGCCATCGCACGCTGACCGGCGACGAAGTGCGCTGGGGCTTCGAACACCTCAAGCTCGATCCGGCCAAGGTCGAGGCGCTCGGCGCCAAGGACCTGTTCCACTCGATCAATGTCAGCTGGGACAATCACGAAGGCGAGGGCTACGTGACCTTCCAGCAGTGGGACGGCAAGAAGTGGAATGTCGTCTCCGACTGGATCGCGCCGGACTGGGCGCTGCTGCGGCCGATCATCGAGAAGTCGGCGGAGGCCTATGCCAGGGAGAAGGGCGTCAAGCTGCGCACCGCCGATGACGCCAACGCAGTGACCACCAACTGATTTCCGGGCGGGCGCCGTGGACACCGTCCTCGGCGCCCGGCGCATCCGCAAAGCACGGGAACAGCCATGCCGAACGACGACATCATTCTGGCCGTGGACGCGGTCCACGCCACCTATGTCAACGCCATCACGGCGTTGCATGGCGTCAGCTTCGAGATCAGGCGCGGGGAGATCCTGGCGCTGCTCGGCGCCAATGGCGCCGGCAAGACCACCACAATGAAAGCCGTCTCCAACCTGCTGCCGGCCGAGCGCGGCCAGATCAACGCCGGCACCATCCGCTATGATGGCTCGGATGTCGCGCGCCGCAAGCCCGGCGATCTGGTGCGCGCCGGCCTGGTGCCGGTGCTGGAAGGCCGTCACTGCTTCAAGAGCCTCACCGTCGAGGAAAACCTGGTCGCCGGTGGCATCGGCCGCAGCGGTCGCCGCGCCGAGATCAACGCGGATCTCGAACGGATCTATTCCTATTTCCCCCGTCTGAAGGAAAAGCGCCGGACCTCGTCGGGCCTGACGTCGGGCGGTGAACAGCAGATGACCGCGATCGGCCGGGCGTTGATGTCGCGGCCGCGTCTGCTGGTGCTGGACGAACCGTCGATGGGGCTCGCCCCGCTCATCGTCCAGGACATCTTCCAGACGCTGAGAAAGCTCAACCGGGAGACCGGACTGTCGATCCTGGTCGCCGAGCAGAACGCGGCGGTGGCGCTTCGCTATGCCGATCACGCCACTGTGCTCGAAAACGGCGTCTCCGTGCTCTCCGACACAGCCGCCGACCTTCGCCAGCGCGAGGATATCAGGGCGCTCTATCTTGGCCAGCAGCCGTCGCCCGCCGCCAAGCCATCGCATCTCCATGCCGTTGCCTGAACCGAAATTTGAAGGAGCAGTGAAATGACCGTCTCGACCGTCAAGACCGACCATGCTTCCGCCGCCGTCCCGCCTGTCGCAAGGCCATCGGCGCCGGCGCATATCATCAAGAACGATGCCGAAGCGATCGCCGTCGCCCATGCGCTTGCCGCCGAATTCGTCAAGGAATCGTCCAAGCGCGACCGCGAGCGCATCTGGCCGGTTGCCGAGCTCAATGCCTTTTCGCAAAGCGGCCTGTGGTCGATCAACGTGCCCAAGGCATTCGGCGGGCCGGAAGTTTCCTATGCGACGCTGGCCAAGGTGATCGAGATCATCTCCGCGGCCGATTCCTCGATCGGCCAGGTCGCGCAGAACCATCTCGGCGTCGTCGCCGCCATCCGCACCGTCTCCGACATCGAGCAGCAGAGGCTGCTGTTTGCCGAAGCGCTGAAGGGCACCCGGTTCGGCAACGCCTTTTCCGAATTCGGCTCCAAGCGCGCCGCCGATTTCGAGACCCGCTTCACCGACGCCGGCGACCATGTCGTCGTCAACGGCCGCAAATTCTATTCCTCAGGCGCGCTGCTCGCCCATCTGGTGCCGATCGTCGCGCTCGATGACGAGGGGCGAGCCTGGTACGCCATTGCCGACCGTGGCGCGCCGGGCCTGACCGTCATCGACGACTGGTCGAGCTTCGGCCAGCGCACCACGCTGTCGGGCACCGTGATCATCGACAACGTCAAGGTGCCGAAGACCCATCTGGTGCCCGGCTACAAGGGCTATGACCGACCGACCGCCGACGGCGCCATCTTCCAGATCATCCAGGTGGCGGTGGACACCGGCATTGCCCAGGCCGCGATCGACGAGACGGTTCACTTCGTCAGGACGAAGAGCCGCGCCTGGATCGACAGCGGCGTCGACAATGCCTGGGACGATCCCTACACCATCCAGGCGGTCGGCGACCTGACGCTGCGCCTTCACGCGGCGCAGGCGCTGCTCGAAAAGGCCGGCCATGCCATCGACCGCGCGGTCGCCGAGCCGACCGCCGAGACCGTCGCGCACGCCCAGATCGTCACCGCGGAAGCAAAAATCCTGTCGACCGAGGTCGCCATCGCCGCGACGAACAAGCTGTTCGAACTGGCCGGCACGCGCTCGACACTGGCCGAGCACAATCTCGATCGCCATTGGCGCAACGCCCGCACACACACGCTGCACGATCCGGTGCGCTGGAAATATTCGATCCTCGGCAAATATTTCCTCAATGGCGAAAATCCGCCGCTGCACGCCTGGAGCTGATTTGTCCAACGGCGGTCGGCGCCGCCGCCGATCCAGTGTCGCTGGGTGCTTCGCCGCCGCCCGCTATCCTTTCGGGATGCCGGCGGCGGGGAAAGCTTACCCGCAATTTACGACCATCGGTTACACCGGTTCCTGTCTGATTCGCCCGGGACAGGAACATCATGAGCAAAGCCCTCACATCCTTCGCACTCGTCGCCGTGCTGACCGGCTTGCTCATGGCGTTGAGCCTGGCGGTAGCAAGGCACGGCTATCCCTATGGCGCGATCGGTGTAAGGCGCCTGGACGGCATTGCCGATGCCGCGACTTTCATCCCGCTGGCGGCGGTCTATTTCTTCAGCGCGATGCTGATGATGATTCTGCCGATCAGGGCCGCCAGCATCGTGCTCACCCATGCCGCCGATGCGATCTTCTGGACGGTGATCGTGCTGTTTGCGACCATTGTCGGCGGCCTTCTGGCAAGATGGGCCTTCGGCCAGAGCGGAGTTTTGGGAGCGCTGCTCAACTGGCGCTTCCTGTTTGCCGTGGCCATCATCGGCTGCCATTTCGTCATGAACGAGCTGCGCCGCAACGTGCTGCTGCGCAGCCTGTTCTTCGTGGTTTTCGCCGCCGCGACGCTCGCCTGCCTGTTCTGGTCGTTCACGCTCTGAGCGTGATCATCGCCAGCTAATCGTCGGCGGCGATATGGCCGGCGGCCTGCTCCGTCCATGTCCAGAGATAGGCTGCAAGGCCGCGATCGACATGGATGCGCAACTTGCCGTCATGGCGATAGACGATGGCGCTGATGCCGGCGAAGGACAGTGCGGCGCTTGCGCTTGACTGCCTGGGATCGAGCGTCGTTCCGCGCGCAATGAACGCGTCGAGCGCCGGGCCTTCGGCCTCGAACACCTGCAGCCCGGCGCTGATCGCCGTCACCGCGAAGCCTTCCGCGTGCCAACCGGCGGCAATGGCGAGCGGCGCGTTCGACACGACGAGCAGCCGGTCGCGCGCCAGCCGCGCGGCATAGCGGTCACCCTGAGCCGCGCCAAAGGCACCCACGCCAGTTCCGTCCATGCCGGACAGGCGCGCCCAGGCGTCGAGGTCGCCACTGACCAGCAGCTGGTCGAGCCCGAGGACAGCGCTCATCACGAAGCCGGGTGCATTGATGGTCGCCGACTGCCAGTCGGGCGCGGCAGACCATTTTTCCGCGAGATCACGCATTGAGCCGGTCGCCCGCCGGGTCGTAGGCGCAAGGGGCGGCGATCGTTGCCGACCTATGCTTGCCGAGATGTTGGATTTCGATCGTTTCGCCGTGCCGCGCCGCACCCCGTTCGATCAGGCCAAGCGCGATCGGCTGGCCAAGGGTGGGGCTCTGGTAGCTGGAGGTGACAAAGCCCTGGCTGTACAGCCTGCCATCGCGCCGCTTGATGCCATGCGCGCCGGTTGGCAGCGGCGCTTCGCCTCGCGGCACCGTCAGGCCGACAAGCTGCAGCCGGTCGCCGCGCGACGCCTCTTCGGTGAACAGCGAACGGCGGCCGACATATTCGGTCTGGCGTTTGGCGCGAGGCCCTTCGCTGCCGAGATCATGCGGCAGCGTGGTGCCGTCAGTGTCCTTGCCGATGACGATGAAGCCTTTCTCGGCACGCAGGATCATCAGTGCTTCCAGCCCGATGAGAACGGCATCGAACTTGAGGCCAGCCTGACGCAGATGCGCCCATAGCGGCTCGGCGCGATCGGCGCGGATCGAAATCTCGTAACTCCTGTCGCCGGTGAAGCTGACGCGGGCAATGCGGACCTCGTCGCCGGCATAGACGCCGCGGCCGATCGCCATATGCGGCAGGCTGGCATCGTCGAGCGAAAGCCCAAATCCCACGGTTTCGAGCAGCTTGCGGGCATTCGGTCCGGAGACCGTCAGCGTCGCCATCTCCGATGTGGCGTTGTGGATGTAGACGGCGTTGCGCCCGAACCGATCCTGGCGCCATTCCTCCAGCCGGGCATGCACGGCGGCGACATGCGAGGACGAGCACGAAACGACGAAGCGATGCTCGTCCAGCCGCACCAGCACGCCGTCATCGAAGACCACGCCGTTCTCCGACAGCATGAAGCCGTAGCGGCAGCGGCCCGGCTTCAGGGTCGACATGGTGTTGTAATAGAGGAAATCGACGAATTCGGCCGCCTTCGTCCCGATCACCTCGATCTTGCCGAGCGTCGAACCGTCGAACAGCGCGACGGACTGGCGCGCGCGCAACGCCTCGTCCTGGATGGCGCGGTCCGCATCGGCGCCACGACCGCCATAATGAGCAGGCCGCAGCCAGCCGCCATATTCCTGGAACACGGCGCCGCTGGCGCGATGGACTTTCTCGAGCGGCAGCCGCCGCACCGGCGCCATCAACTCGCCAACGCGCGCGCCGGCAAAGCTCGCCAACGGCACCGGCGTGAAGGGCGGGCGATAGGTGGTGGTACCGACCTCCGGCACCGTGCGGCCGGTGATGCCGGCCATCAGCGCCAGGCCAGGCAGATTGGAGGTCTTGCCCTGGTCGGTCGCCATGCCGAGCGTGGTGTAGCGCTTCAGGTGCTCGACCGAGACGAAGTTTTCGCGCGCCGCCAGTTCCACGTCCTTCACCGTGACGTCGTTCTGGTAGTCGATCCAGACGCGCCCTTTTGAGCCTGGCAGCGGCCAGGCGGCTACGATGCCGGCTGCTGCCTCCGGTCCGGTGCTGCGCGGCGCAGCTACCACCTGTTGGCCGGGTGCGGCAACGGCTTTCTCTGAGCTGGCGAACACGTCGGACAGGGAGACCGCGCCGGCGGCGGCGCCGGCAACCGCGATGCCGTCGACCGGATCGCCAGGCAGGAAGGCGGCGCGCGCCTCGCTCCAGGCGAGCTTGCCCCTGGCCTGGCCGAAGAGATGGATGGTCGGCGTCCAGCCGCCCGAGACCAGCACGCAATCGGCATCGAGCCTGGTGCCGTCGTCCAGCGTCACGCCCTCGACGCGCAGCTTGCCGGCGGCTGAGGCCAGCGCACGCCCTTTGATCGTCCGCACCTTGGCGTCTGGCGTGTCGTCGCGCCTGATGTCGACAAGTGTGACCTCGGCGCCCGCGTCGGCGACCGCCTCCGCCACTTCATAGGCGCTATCATTGTTGGTGGCGACGACGATGCGGCGGCCGGCCAGCACCGCATGGCGCCTGAGATAGCTGAGCGCCGCATCCGCCGACAGGATGTCCGGCAGATCATTGTTGGCGAACGGCAGCGGCCGCTCGATGGCGCCGGTGGCCAGCACGATCCGGCGTGGCCTGACCCGCCACAGCCTATCGGGCCGGCCATCGAAATGACGCTGGTTCAATCCGACCAGATTATGGTCGTAGATGCCGAAGGCGGTGGTCGAAGGCAGGATCAGATGGCCGCCGCCGACAAGCGCCGCGAGCGTCTCCTCGATCCACACGGCAGCCGGCCTGCCGTCGATCTCGCTGGCCCGGTGGCCGAGTGACCCGCCCGGCTTCCGCTGGTCGTCGACCAGAGTGACGGAGAGACCCGCGCCGTCCGCAAGCCTTGCCGCCGCCAGTCCGGCCGGCCCGGCGCCCACCACCAGCACGTCGCAATGATGATTGATCTGGTCTGATGTGCCTTGCGAGGTCCAGTCCGTGTCGACCTTGCCCAGTCCGGCCATGGCACGGATGCGCGGCTCGAACATGTGCCAGTCCGGCCACATGAAGGTCTTGTAGTAGAAGGCCGCCGGAATGAACCGCGAGAAGCGGTCGAGGAAGGCGTTGCGGTCGCTCAATGCATTGGGCGTCGCGTTGACGCTTTTCGCCACCAGCCCCTCGCGTGCCGGCTCCGTCGTGGCGCGTGTGTTCGGTGACGCTCCGCCGATATCGACGAGCGCGTTGGGCTCCTCGACGCCGGCACCCCAGATGCCGCGCGGCCGGTGGTACTTGAAGCTGCGGCCGACGACCGCGACATCGCCGGCGAGCAGTGCGGAGGCAATGGTGTCGCCGGCAAAGCCGTCCACGCTTGTGCCGTCGAAGCTGAAGCGCAGCGGGCACGAGCGGTCGATGGCGCTGCCGCCCGTGGAGAGACGCGATGCGGTCATGCCGCTTGCTCCTCGCCGAGCTCGGCCGACGAGAGGACTGTGTGCGTAAGCGTGTCGCGCTCCATGACGAAGAACTCGCCGCAGTTCATATGCACCCAGATTTCGCGCGCCGCGCCTTTCGGATTGGAGCGCAGGTAGAGATATCCGGCCCAGCGATCGATCGGCACATCGCCGCCATCCGGCCTGGCATTGCCGGCATCGCCGCCATAGTGGAATTCGGTCTCGTCGCGCGGGCCGCAGAACGGGCAAGGAAAGAGCTGCATGGCGGCTAGTCCTGGTCTTTGTGCATGTCAGTGCGCAATGCCGGAGCCGGCCGCTTCGTCGATCAGCCGCCCACTGGCGAAACGATCGAGGTCAAAGGGCCGGCTGATGTCGTTGTGCTTGCCGGTGGCCAGCAGGTTCGCCAGCAGCGTGCCGCCGGCGGGGATCGCCTTGAACCCGCCGGTACCCCAGCCGCAATTGAGGAACAGATTGGGCAGCGGCGATTCGCCGATGATCGGCGAGGAATCCGGCACGACGTCGACAATGCCCGCCCATTGCCGCATCAGCTTCAACTGGCCGAAGATCGGGAACATTTCCAACAGGCCTGATATGACTGTCTCCAGCGTCGGCAAATTGCCGCGCTGTGCATAGGAAGGGATGCGGTCGAGGCCGCCGCCAATGACGATCTCGCCCTTGTCCGACTGGCTGACATAGACGCCGGTGCCGGGCGACAGGACCACCGTGTCGAGGACCGGCTTGACCGGCTCGGACACGCAGGCCTGCAGCGCGTAGGAATTGATAGGCAGCCGGAAGCCGGCCTTTGCAGCCAGCACCGAGGAATGCCCGGCGATAGCCATGCCGATGCGCTCGGCACGGATCGCGCCACGCGTCGTCTGGACGCCGCGGCAACGGCCGCCCTCAATGATGAAATCGGTGATCTCGCAATTCTGGATGATGTCGACGCCGAGCCGGCTCGCCGCCCGCGCATAACCCCAGGCAACGGCGTCATGGCGCGCGGTGCCGGCGCGGCCCTGCCAGATGCCGCCGAACACCGGGAAACGCGCATCCGGGGAGAAATTGTAGATCGGTGCCACCCGGCGCACATCCTCGGGCGAAAACAGCTCCGCATCGATGCCGTTGATCTGCATGGCGTTGACGGTGCGTGCGCCGATCTCCATCTCGGCGATCGAGTGGCACAGATTGACCATGCCGCGCTGCGACAGCATGACATTGTAGTTCAGGTCCTTCGACAGGCCCTCGTAGAGCCGGTGCGCCAGACCGTAGAGTTCGACGCTTTCGGGATAATAATAGTTGGAGCGCACCACGGTGGTGTTGCGGCCGGTATTACCGCCGCCGATCCAGCCTTTTTCAAGCACGGCCACCCGGGCGATGCCGTGATTCCTGGCCAGATAATAGGCCGTCGCCAGCCCATGACCACCGCCGCCGATGATGATGGCGTCGTAGGATGCTTTCGGCTCGGGCGAGCGCCAGGCTTGCTTCCAGCCGGTCTGGCCGGTGAGGCCCTCCTTGAACAGCGACAAAGCGGAATAGATTCGGGTCATGGCGCGCGCGAAAGGCCTGGT
The DNA here is from genome assembly GCF_020164775.1 of Mesorhizobium sp. ES1-6. Lineage (NCBI taxonomy): Bacteria > Pseudomonadati > Pseudomonadota > Alphaproteobacteria > Hyphomicrobiales > Phyllobacteriaceae > Mesorhizobium > Mesorhizobium sp. ES1-6. Next base: position 799,410 of record NZ_JAIUGU010000002.1, on the reverse strand, counting down.
TGGTCAGGGGTAGCGTAATGGCAATGTACACATATGTCTAGTTATCACGCGGGGGCCGCGGCTGCCGGCCCTAACGGTTGCGCGAAATCGTTTCCTCGACATAGCGCGAAAAGTCCTCGACATCCCCAGCCGAAGGCTCCTGACCGGTGAAGCTGCGCAGATACGCGGCGACATGCGGCAGGCGGCTGCTCATCGGCTCGTCGAGTTCCAGCGAGTAATAGCCGATCTGCATGAAATAGAGCACGCGGGCGCGCACGAACGCGTCTTCCTCATCATAGCCATGGCGCATGAACATGCCGCGGATCGCATTGACGCGTTCTTCGTCGGCCTCGTCGAGCGCGCGCCGGATGGCGGGCGAGCGGCGAGCCCAGGCCCGGATCGCGAAATCAAGCCGGGGATCGAACAGCCTTTCGTCCACCCAGCATTCGAAAATGCTCATCACCCCGCGTATGACCGTCGCGGAGGGGCGCTCGGCGCGTTCGACGATGAAGCGGGTATTGGTCTGTCGCCAGTGGTCCACCAACTGGTCGAGCAGGTCCTGGCGGCTCTTGAAATACCAGTAGAAGCTAGAGCGCGAGACGTCGAGCTGCTGGCCAAGCGTCAGCACACGGACGCGTTCGACGCCGTCCGAGATCAGGGTTTCAAGCGCGAGCTTCAGCCAGTCTTCGCGCGTGGCCTTGATATTGCCGGTGGCGCCGGCGCGCTGGGGTGTCGTGTCGGTGACTGCCATTGCACGACGCATGACACGCTGTCCCGGGCAAATCAAGGCCATGTACATATGTGTACATGGAGCCATGCAAACGAAACTGGACGATATCGGTTGAACTGAGCCGGATCAGCAGTCGATGTGTCACGATACCGGTCGTCATCCTCGGCGTGGAAGCAGGGAGGATTTTGTCGCGGCGAGCGAGCCCAGACTTTGCTTCCCCGCAAGGCATTTGTCTGGCAAATACCAATCCGACCGAATGCCGCCGCGCGGCCAAGCAGCAAGAAAGAGACCGACATGACCCTGTTTCGAAAGAACCTCATCGATGGCGAATGGACCGGGGATGCCGGCTCCCGCAACATCAACCCTTCCGATACGGGCGACGTTGTCGGCGAGTACGCCTCGGCCGATGTGGAGCAAACCAGGCAGGCGATCGCCGCGGCCAAGGCAGCGTTCCCCGCATGGTCCCGTTCGGGGCCGCTGGCGCGCCATGCGGTGCTGAAGAAGGCCTCGGACGAGATCCTGGCGCGCAAGGACGAGATTGGCCGCAACCTGGCGCGCGAGGAAGGCAAGACTCTGGCCGAAGGTATTGGCGAGACCATTCGCGCCGCGCAGATCTTCGACTTTTTCGCCGGTGAGACCTTGCGCCTCTCGGGCGAGGTCGTGCCGAGCGTGCGGCCGGGCGTCGGCGTCGAGATGACCCGCGAAGCGGTTGGCGTGGTCGGCATCATCACGCCGTGGAATTTCCCGATCGCCATCCCCGCCTGGAAGATCGCTCCGGCATTGGCCCATGGCAACACCGTCGTCTTCAAGCCGGCCGAGCTCGTTCCCGAAAGCGCCTGGTCCATCGTCGACATCCTGCATCGCGCCGGCCTGCCCAAGGGCGTGCTCAACCTCGTCATGGGCAAGGGCTCGGTGGTCGGCCAGGCAATGCTCGACAGCCCCGAGGTCAACGCCATCTCCTTCACCGGCTCGGTCGGCACCGGCAAGCGCGTCGCCGCGGCAAGCGTGGAGCACATGCGCAAGTTCCAGCTCGAAATGGGCGGCAAGAATCCGCTGGTCGTGCTCGACGATGCCGATCTCGCTGTCGCTGTCGATTGCGCGCTGAACGGCGCCTTCTTCTCGACCGGCCAGCGCTGCACGGCCTCGTCGCGTTTGATCGTCACCAGCGGCATCCACGACCGTTTCGTCGGCGCGCTCAAGGAACGCATGGATAAGCTGGTGATCGGCGACGCGCTCGACGCACAGACCCAGATCGGGCCCGTGGTCGACGCGACCCAGCTCAAGCAGGACGAAGACTATATTGCCATCGGTGTCCGCGAAGGCGCCACGCTCGCCTTCGGCGGCGAACGGCTCGACCGCAAGGCGCCGGGTTTCTATCTGAAGCCGGCGCTGCTGACCGAGGCCACCAACGACATGCGCAGTTCGCGCGAGGAGATTTTCGGGCCCGTCGCCAGCGTCATCCGCGTCAAGGACTTTGACGAGGCGCTTGCCGTCGCCAACGATACGCCGTTCGGCCTGACGTCGGGCATCTGCACCACGAGCCTCAAGCACGCCACGCATTTCAAGCGCAACTCCGAAGCCGGCATGGTGATGGTCAATTTGCCGACGGCGGGCGTCGACTTCCACGTTCCCTTTGGCGGCCGCAAGGGGTCGAGCTATGGTCCGCGCGAACAGGGCCGCTATGCCATGGAATTCTACACCACGGTAAAGACCGCCTATACGTTCGCGGGATGACCAGGCGCCGGCTGACGGGCCGGCGAACTGTCACCTCTCCGAAATCGACCGGTGCAAATGATGACATTGCAGGATCTGACCTGGCTCAACCCGCCACCGCATCACGCCATCGACGGTGATGTCGTGCGCGTGCGCACCGGCAAGGAGACCGATTTCTGGCGCGAGACCTTCTACGGGTTCTGGCGCGACAACGGTCATTTCCTGTATCGGCCGGTCGAGGGCGATTTCACCGCCGAGGCCACCGTCAAGGGCGACTACAAGGTGCTTTACGATCAGGCCGGGCTGATGGTGCGGCTGAGCGAAACCCACTGGATCAAGGCCGGTATCGAATACACCGACGGCCTTGCCTATGTCTCCGTCGTCGTCACCAACGACACCTCGGACTGGTCGCTGGTGGCCATAGCGGCCGGCCCGGATGGCGTCAGCATCCGCCTGACCCGCCACGGCGAGGCGATCCGCGTCCAGTATCTCGACGCTTCCGATGGTCGTTGGAAGCCGGTGCGGCTCGCCTATTTCCCGGTCTCGAAGGCGGTCGATGTGGGCATGATGTGCTGTTCGCCGCAGCGTGAGGGTTTCGAGGTCGCATTCACCGGCTTTTCCGTCGGTCCGCCGATCGCGCGCGACCTGCACGACTGAGGCCATGAGCCCGTATGGCCTGTGCGAACAGGTCGGCAGGACGTTGCGGCCCTGACGGCGTCTGGGCTAAGCGTTGTCCATGGGCATGTCGCGTTGGCGGGCAACACTGAAAAAAGCCGTCCGTTCCAGGGCGCTGCGGTTTCTCAGCGTCCCGTCGGTGCTTTGGTCACAAGGGATCGGGCGTTTCTGCGATTTCGCCGGGCCCGGCTGGTACCGCTGGGCGCCCACCGAATCCACGCAAAGCGAGGCTTTTTTCCGCGACCACTACAGCGGCGCGCATGGCATCGTCTGGGTGCGCTTGAGCACCTTGGCCAGGATCCCCAGAAATTGCGATCTCGATACATTCGCCAGGGTAGCCTTGCCGACCATCAAGGCTCCTTTCGTCCTGATCACGACCGACGGTGATTCCTCGGTGCCTTCGGATCTGGCCAGGGAGACTGTCGAGCGCCTTCTCGCCAACCCCTATCTGGTCTCCTGGTACAGCCAGAATTGCGATGGCGGTCATCCCAGGATCAAGCCGTTCCCGATCGGGCTGGATCTCCACACGCCACGTTCCCTGGCGACGCCTGCCGGGTTGGTGCGACAGCTGAAAACACTACGCGGCCGGCAGGGGAACGCGGATCGGCGTCCACCCAGGATATTCTGCGACTTCAGCATCAGCAATGGCTCCAGCCAGCGTCGGGAGTTGCTCGATGCCCTGGACGGATGCCCGCACGTCGACTTCTTGAAGAAACGCGTGTCGCAGCGCGCGATATGGGAGCTGTATTCGCAATACCCGCTTGTGCTGTCGACCGTCGGAAACGGCCTCGACTGTCACCGGACATGGGAGTTGCTTTATCTCGGCTGCATCGTGGTGACCAAGACCTCGCCGCTCGATCCGCTCTACGACGGCCTGCCCGTCATCATCGTCGAGGATTGGGGCGAGGTGCGGGACCCCGATGCACCGGAACGCTGGATCAGACAGGCCGCACATTTGACGGACCGCAATTACGTGTGGGAGCGTCTGCGCCCGCAAACCTATCTGAAACCTCTGCGCGAGGAGCTTCGGCAGGCAGCCGCCTCACCACGGGACGTGTAGAATTTCCAGCTTGGGCAAGCCGACAGGCTGGATGCCGAGGTCGTTGGCAAGAAGGCCAAAGGCTTCCGTCTCGATCAGATCGCGGTAGGGGATTTCGGGAAAGCGAAGGCCGCCGCGATGCAGGGCGGCATCGACCAGGAGCATGGTTCCGCCCACCGCATCGAGGCCGATCATGTCGAGATGCCTGACATCGCTCAGATGATACCGGCTTGGCGTTTGCACGGGTGGCTGATGAAGGCCGCCGCGTATCTCGCGGTAATAGCGATAGTCCTTGGTCTGCCGCCTGATGACAAAGCTGTTGAGGTCGAAACTGGCGCCACCGGCGATCTTCACGCAGTTGGGCACCGCGATGCGATGCCCCGTGGCGATCAGGCGGTTCAGCGCGTCACCGGGAAAGCGCCAGACGTCGATGTCGATCCACAGTGCCCAGTCGTCGTCCCTGTCCAGCCCGTGATCGATCAGGTAGTTGCGAACCTTGGCGATCGCGCCGCGCCTGACGCGCTGCATCCTGGGCTTCGCCCGTTTTGCCCTGTCGAGGCGGGTGCCGACCTGTCTCTGCAAGAGGACGATGTCACGATATTTGCCGGCCAACCCAGCGGTTGCGGCCTGCAGCCGCTCCCAGCTTCCGTCGAGGCTGTCGCCTTCGCAGAAGACCAGCTTGATCCTGTCCTTGGGGTAGTCGAGTCCGTCCAGCGCATCGAGGAACGGCTGGATGAGGTCGGCGGCATCGCGAAGCGGCACCAGGACGGCGACGTTTCGGCCCGACGGCGGTGGCGCTGACAGTACCGCCCTGTCGACGCCGGCTTTCGCCTCCGCTTCATCCAGATACGTGCCGCGCGACAAGTGATATCGGAGCCGGTAGGCCCAGTTGCGAAGCCTGGTGCCCCATTTTGGCGGCGGTTCCGGGGTCCACCATGTGCCGGCCCAGTGATGGATCGAAAGCGACGCCGTGTCGTCGCCGGCGTCGCGCTCCGTGCTCCCGGCCGACGTCACCGGCACGAACAGGCCGGAAGGATGAATGGCGAGGGCTGCCTGGTCACGGTACCCGCGCTGCGCGGAAGTGAGCAGGCAAGGGCCGGTCGCGTCGAGCACGTCCTTGGCGGCGGCGAGCCCGGGCATCATCGACAGGAGATGGATCCAGAAGGGATGACGGGGCGGGCTGGCTATCGTTCCATTGAACAGGAGGTAGGGCAGGCCTCGGAAATCCGCCTGGACGGCCGCATGCGAAGCCGGCTCCTTGCACATCACGACCCGGGTCTCGTTCATGATCGCGTCGAAGGGCGCGACGCATTCGCAGTCTATGTCGGCATAGACCCCGCCAAAGTGATGTAAAAGCATGTAGCGAGCCGCATCCGACCGCTGCACGCCATTGGTGTAACCACAGAACATCGGTAAGAAATCGGGATAGTGCTCGGCGACGAATTCGAGCAGCATCCGGTCGCTCCAGAACATGACCGTCCAGTGTGGATTGTGCCGTTTCCAGCTCTCGGCGTACGCCTGGAAGCGTACGGGAACGCTGTCGGTCTTCCATGTCTGGTGCAGGATCGGCGGGATCATTGGCGGCTCATGGGGTGACGGGAGATGGCTGGTCGTCATTGCCGTCATTGTCCAGTGCAAGCCCGGCGCGGACGGCATCGCGGATCGCTTGCGGGCCAAATCTTGCCCATACGGCCTGATGCGCACGCAGGCGCTGCCGTGTCCGGCGCTCGGCGTCGAGACAAAGGTCGACGGCCATGTCGGCCAGTCTCTCGTCGCTGTCCGACAGCAGCACCTGGTCATTCTCGATCAGGCCCAGGCCCTCGGCCGCTAGCGGTGTCGCGATCACCGGCACTCCCCAGGCCATCGCCTCCAGAATCTTGATGCGCGTGCCCCCGCCCGCCCTGAGCGGGATGATGCTGAGATGCGCGCCGGACAGGAGCGGCGCCACGCTTTCGGGATTCTCGACGAGTTCCACATCGGGCAACCCAGCCAGGGCCTGCACGGCCGGGTTCGGACCGCGTCCGGCGAGAACGAGTTTCGCGCCGGGCAAGGCCTGGCGGATACGGGGCAATATGGCCCGTGCCAATCGCCCGGCGGCATCGACATTCGGAGGATAGCCGAGATGGCCGATGAAAAGGATCACCGGAAAGCCGCTGTCGGCCGGCGCTTCCGCGGGCAGCACGGCGGGAATGGCCTCGACGTTGGGAATCCCATTGGGAACGACGTCGATTGGCATCTTCCGTCCGGCAAGCGCCATCAACCTCTCGCGGTCCTCGTTCGAGCAGACCCAGACTCTGTCGACAAGGGCGAGCGCCTTTCGTTCGAGATGCCTGATGCCGGGCGCGGATACGACGGTGGATAGGCGCGATGCGGTCGTGACCGCGCGTTTCATCTGCGCGGACAGGTCGGACTCGACATTGTGCATGTCGAGGATGAGCTGCCTGGCCAGTGGTCGCAAGGGCCGCAGCAGCTTGAACAGGCCGATGCTCTCGACCACGACGGTGTCCGGGCGGAATTCTAGGATCAGTGCTTCCAGCCGCGCCAGGGCCGCGCGCGAAATGCGATGCTCCGCCCTCATGCGCCACCATCCGATCGAGGCCGTCCGCGGCTCGCCCTCGATTGACAGCGCCTCGGCGCGGATCCGTGGATCGGGCGCGGCCGCCGCGATCGCCTTGGGCAGCACCGAGGCCAGACAGACTGGTCCGAACGCGGCCGCCGCCACGGCATTGCGATAATTGCGAAGATCCGCGCCGGAGGTCGGCGGAAACGCCGGCTCGTGGGACACGATCAGCACGCGTCGCCCGGTGCCGCGCGCCGGCATATCGACACCGGCCCGCGTGCTCAAAGCGGACACCCGACGCTTCGCGCCAGGAGAGACGGCGCAAGCTCTGTGGCAGACGACATTCACGAGGCCCCCGAAGCCGCAGAAATCAGCCTCGACTTGTTCAGCCGAACCGGGCTTTCGTCAAGCACTGGATCGCATTCCAACGCGGGTCCGGCCCGAACCGGACGCAAGGCTTATCGTCTGGACCACGCCAGCCAGTGCGCCGCCAGGCGCCTGCGCAACGAGGTGAGGCGTGTCCGCCTGTAGGCGTCGCCCGCCATCTTGATGCCTTGCGCCTGTGTCGGGAAGGGATGGATGACGTCGGCCAACACATGCAGTCCCATGCCCGATCTGATGGCCAGCGTCACCGCGTTGATCATCTCCCCGGCATGGCTGGCGACGACCGTCGCTCCAAGGATGCGGTCGGACCCTTCCCTGACATGGATCTTGACGAACCCTTCCTCCTCGCCATCCATCACGGCGCGGGCGACATCGTGCATCAGCACCGTATAGGTCTTGACCGGAATGCCGTTGCGCCGCGCCTCCAGGGGATAGAGGCCGACATGGGCGATCTCCGGATCGGTATAGGTGCACCAGGGAACGACGAGTTCGCTGAGCCTTTCGCGGCCACGAAACAGGGCATTGCGCACGACAATGCGCGCCGTTGCCTCGGCGGTATGGGTGAACTTGTATTCGAGGCAGACGTCGCCCGCCGCGTAGACATGAGGGTTGGTGGTCCGCAGAAAATCGTCGACCTGGATGCCTTTGGCGTCATGGGCAACGCCGGCCTCGTCGAGGCCCAGCCCATCGACATTGGGCGAACGGCCGACGCCGGTGATGATCTCGTCGACGGAGATCGTCGTCGTATCGCCGTCCCGCATCAGGTCGGCGACCTTGGCGGCACCTTCCCTGCGCACCGCCACCACTTCGGTGTTCAGGCGGACCTCGACCCCTTCGCGGGCCAGCGCGTCGGAGAGGATCTGCGCGGCGTCGCGTTCCTCGCCGGGCAGGAACATCGGATCGCTCTGCGCCAGGATGACCTTGGCGCCGAGCATGCAGAATGCCTGCGCCGTTTCGCAGCCAAGCGGCCCGCCGCCGATGACGAGTAGCCGCGGCGGGCATTGCGTCAGGTCGAACATCGTCTCGTTGCTGAGGTAACCCGCTTCGACCAGCCCCGGAATGGCAGGGAAGGCCGGACGGGCTCCCGTTGCAATCAGCGCCTTCTTGAAATGCAACGTGCTCTGCGCGACCCTGACCGTGTCGGGTCCGGCAAACCGCGCTTCGCCGAAATAGAGGTCGATCCCCTCCGAAACCAGGCTCGCGGCGGAATCGGCTCGGCTGAGCCGCCGCCGGATTTGCCGCATCCGTGTCATTGCCCGTTGAAAGTCGACGCGAAGATGGTTCGGCGGGTCGCCGCCGAAGCTCTCGGCATCGCGCATGTCGGCATAGAGCCTGGCCGTGCGGATGATCGACTTCGACGGAATGCCGCCGACATTGATGCAGGCGCCGCCGAGCAGCCCGCGCTCGATCAGCGCCACCTTCGCGCCAAGGCTCGCGGCGTCGCGCGCGGCGGTCAACCCGGCCGGCCCGGCACCGATGACGACGAGATTGTAGGGACCGTTCGGGGTCGGGTTCTTCCAGCGCGGGGGATGCGCGCTCCTGATCAGTTCGACGTCGTTGCGGTCGACCGGGAAGGCGGCGGCTCTCGTCGGCTCAAGCGCCATCGCGCCCTCCTGATGCCGGCCGCGACAGCCATCCGCCGGTGAAGCCGGCCTTGTCCAGGCCGCGGCGGATATGGGGGTTGGAACGCATCAGCTCCCAGATCAGGCCGGAACGGTGGTTCTCGATCATCATCACCGCTATGCCCTGGTCCAGACCGTAATGGCCTTCCGACACCCAGCCATCGCGGCCGAATTTCCGCCGGTTGGCCAATGTCGGATTGAACCCGCTCGGCAGCCGGAAATTGTCCATCACCTCCGGGTAACGATCGACGAGGTGGCGCATCGCCGCCAGGCAGATGTCGGGCGCGAAAGGCAATGACGCCGGATAGGACCATGGCGCGATCGTCCCGTCATCCGGTCCAAAAGGCGCGCCGCGCGCGGCATAGCCGGAAAAGCGGTGGGTCCGCCGCTCAACGCTGGCGCGGAAGCCGCCCGGTCCGTCCCCGGCCGAAAGGCCCCACAGGTTCTCGCCATAGCCGTCAAACCCGTAAGGATTGTGCCTTGCGTAATCCCGGTGAAGGTATGTCGCGCGGCGGCTGTTTTCGAAATAGTCCGAATTCTTCTCGCGCATGAAAGCGTCGCGGATGCCGGCGAAATCGATCCACGCATGCGAGAACTGGTGCATGAACAGTGGCCCGCCATAGAGCACGTCGTGGCCGTAGATGTTTTCCCACTGGTAGGTCGCCGTCCAGGCCTCGTAGCTGTCGTCCGACGTTGGGCGTTCCGGTGAGGCCATCGACAGCACATAGAGGATCGTCGCCTCGTTGTAGCCTTCCCAGCCATAATGCAGAAAGCCGCTCCTGGGCTTCCAGCCCTGGCGGAGCGTCGGGCTGCTGCCTTGCGCCCATCGCCAGTCGACGCGCCTGTAGAGCGCCTCGACCAACTGGCGGATTTCGGCCTCGTCGGCATTGTCGCCGGAAAAATAGGCGCCCGCCACCAGCATGCCGGCGATCAGCAGGGCGGTATCGACCATCGACAGCTCGCAGCGCCAGACCCGCAAACCGGTCCGCATGTCGAGGAAGTGGTAGTAGAAACCCTTGTGGCCGGTGACGTCGTGGCCACTGCCTTGCGTGCTGGCCTGGAAAAAACGTAGCGCCGCAAGGGTCAGCCGGGCAGCCGCGTCGCGTGCCATCCAGCCACGTTCGACGCCGATCGGATAGCAGGACAGGGCGAAACCGACGACGGCGATGCTGCACGGTGAATTCGGTCGCGACGTGTCGGCGACCAGCCCGTTGTCGGGGTTCACATTCTCCAGGAAATAGCCGAAGGCGGCGCGTTGATAGCGGTCCAGCAATTCGTTATCGGCCAGCGCGGCGGGATCTGCTCTAAGCAAACGACAAACACTCCAGCCTGATGGCCGCAACGCCCTGCGCAGGTACGGTGACATCGAACAGAACGGTATGATCGCTAAAGGCGATCGCTTGCGCCTGTTCCGGCATCGCAGAGGCCGCATGCAAATGCTCTACCATTGCTGGGCTCAGGTAATCTGGACTTCCCATTGTCAACCATAGCGCCTTGGGGTTGGCATTTGCTGCATCGACGCGTCGGATAGTCGCCGTCCCGGGCTGCCGTGCATTCTCAAGATGAATATGCACGGTCTCGTTCGCGATCGGATGGCGAGGCAAGGCGAAGTTGGAAATCAGCACGGTCAACGAATTTCCGTCGCGCACACACCAACTGTCGACGGTGGGGTGATTGCCTTGCGTGGATAGGATTTCGGTTCCAAGGCCATGCAGCATTTCGAAGGCACGGTAAGCCGGTTTGGCGACGCCGTGAAGGTTCATCAGGCCGAAACCGCCATGAAAGGGCCGGGATGGAAAATAATTCTCTTCGAAAATATCCGAAAACGTCCAGTAGCTGTAGCCCTGAACCAGCCCTTTCGCCTCCATGACCGTCTTGATGATGAACGCGGCGGCATAAGGCTCGTCGTGCATGTGGTCGCGCGGGTTCGACGATGTGCACCATTCGGTGTAGTAGAGCGGGCGGTCGCCTGCCTGCCGTCGCGCGGTGCGCGCTTCCTCGCGCAGGACGCTTCGCCTGCTTTTCGAGAGCTGGGCTTCGGTGTCGTCGCCAGGCTGGCCGAAGGCATCGGTTGGATAATGGTGGGTGCTGACGAAGTCCGCGGGAAGGCTGTTCTGGCCACAGTAAGCGATGAACTCATCGATCCAGGCATTGTCGGCCGTGGCTGGTCCGCCGACCTTCAACTGCGTGTCAATGGATTTGATAGCTCTTGCCGTGTAAGCGTATAGCTTGAAATAGTCATCCTGTTTGCCGCTGCCGAACGCCTTGAGATTGGGCTCATTCCAGACCTCAAAGAACCATTGCCGCACTTCGTCGAGGCCGTAGCGATCAACCCAGTGAGCGACGAGCTTCGAAATCAGCGTCGACCACTGATCGTAGTCCTTCGGTGCGCTGACATTGGCGCGATAGCGGAAGGCTATCTTTCCGGACGACGACAGCATTGTCGGCATGAAGCTCAGCTCGACGAAGGGGCGCATGCCGATCGACAGCAGGAAATCGAAGATTTGATCGGCATTGAAGAACGAATAGAGCGGCTGGTCGTCCTGGTCGATGAGCGTGCCCATGTCGTCGTCGAGCAACCCGTGAAAACGGACGTGGCGAAAGCCGAGCTCGCCGTGCGCCCGGCGCATCAGCGCCTGCCAATCCGCGCGCAGGGCGAGCGTCGCGTGGCCGCTACCGATCGTATGTTCCCAGAAATGGGGGAATTCCTCGCCCTGGACGCCGAGATCGCAGCGAAAAGTTGCCCGTGGAACTGTCTGAAATGGCTGCTCTGAACCTTCCATCGCTGACTATACGCCGGCCTGACATATTCGTTGCCTGCTCACGCGGATTTGTAGTTGCCCTCAGTAAGTGGCGCGGCCGCCGGACACGTCGAACACCGCACCCGTGGTGAACGAGCATTCCTCGGAGGCGATCCATGCGATCAGCGCCGCCACTTCCTCGACCTCACCGAAGCGCGCCATCGGTATCTTGGACAGCATGAAGTCGATGTGCTCCTGGCTCATCTGCTTGAAGATGGCGGTGCGCACGGCCGCCGGCGTCACGCAATTGACCGTCACCTTGGTCTTGGCCAGTTCCTTGCCGAGCGACTTGGTCAGGCCGATCACCGCCGCCTTCGAGGTGCTGTAGGCGGAGGCGTTGGGGTTGCCTTCCTTGCCGGCGATCGACGCGATGTTGACGATGCGGCCATAGTTGCGCTCGAGCATGTGCGGCACCAGCGCCTTGTTGCAGTAGAAGACGCCGTTGATGTTGATGTCGATGACCCCACGCCAATCCTCGGCCGAATAGGCCCAGGTCGTCATGTTCGGGCCGGTGATGGCTGCGCTGGTGACAAGGATGTCGACGCCGCCAAGGGCCTCGATCGTCGATTGCGCGGCAGCCTCCACGCTTGCCGCATCGGCAACGTCCAACGTCACCCCATGCAGGGAGGTAATGACGGCTTTCGCCTGTTCGATCTGCGCGGGATCGCGATCCCAGACGCTGACGCGCCCGCCTTCGTCGACGATCCTCTGGGCGACCGCGAGCCCGATGCCCGAGGCGCCGCCGGTAATCACCGCCGACCGGCCGGCGAAGCGTCCCGTGAAATTCATCGGCATGTTGTTCCCCTGTCCATGTTGGCTGAAGCCTGCACGCGTGATGGCCCGTCATCGGACTGTGAGGTGACCGCCGGCCGACTTCAAGCCGGCATGCGGCCGGATCGTCTGGGCCAACCGGCCCGATTACGGCGTGCTTCCCTCGAGCTGGTCGCGCAGTGCTTCCACCATCGCCACCAGCGCCGGGCCGATTTCGGCATGCGCGCGGGTCTCGGTGATGATTTCGCCGATGCCGCCGCAGGTGATGGCGACCAGCGGCGAGCCGTCACGCGGACGGAACGGCACGCCGACCGCGTGGATATAGCTGTGCCAAGCCCCGAACGAGGTCACGTAGCCGAGCCGCGCATGCTGGGCGATGGCGTCCTCGATCGCCGTCGCTATCATCGCGGCCTTGTCCGGCTCCGCCTCCTGCAGCGCCCGCACGAGACTGGCTCGCTCGTCGGGCAAAAGTCCTGCCGCGTAGGCCAGTCCCATAGAGGTCTTCCAGATCGGCAGGTACGAGCCTGGATTGAGCCGCAGCGTCACCAGGCTCTCCGACCGGCAATTGGCGAGGTAGACCATGTTGAGGCTGTCGCGCGTGCCGATCGCCACCGCCGCGCCGGTCAGGTCAGCCAGGGGCTGCATCAGCGGCCGCGCGATGTGGACCACGGCACTGGAGCTCAGCGCCGAATAGCCGAGCGCCACGGTCGCCGGCCCAAGCCTGTAGCGGCCGAGCTCCTTGTCGTAGAGGAGATAGCCGAGTGCGCTCAGCGTATAGGTGATGCGCGACACCGTGGCCTTCGGCAGACCGGTGCGCGCGATGATGTCCTGGTTGCCGAGCGAGGTGTCGCCCGGCCGGAAGGCGCGCAATATGCCGAGGCCGCGCACCAGCGACGAGGAAAGCTGCGCGCCTTCACCGTCAAGTTCGGCCTCATCCCGGGTCGCTCGCTTGCGCACGCTGGTGGTCTTTCTGGCGGAGTGTCCACCTGTCGGGCCGGTGCCTCCGGCGCGGTACGGTCAGAAATGAAATTAAATTCCATTTATATTGACAGCGGCTTTTGCAGCCTGTCAATATGTCCCCTCGATGGCATCTTCCAGCGCCTTGTGCCATCTTACGAAGCCCGTCCTTGTGAAGGTAGCCACGTGTCCCGCTATATTTTGCGCCGGCTTATCGCGATGCCGTTCCTGGTCCTCGGCATCGTCACCATCGCTTTCCTGATCACCACGGTGACCAAGGGCGATCCGCTGACCGCGATCGTCGCCGAACAGCAGATGAACAATCCCGAAGTGGTCGCCGCCGCCAAGGCGCGCTGGGGTTTGGATCGTTCCTTGCCGGAACGCTATATGATATATCTCGGCAATTTGATGAGTGGCGACCTCGGTACGTCCTTCATCACCAAGCGCAATGTCGGCACCGATATTCTCTACCGCTTGCCTGCAACGCTCGAACTGGTCTTCGCCGCCATGATCTTCGGCACCACGCTCGGCATTGTGCTCGGCGTGCTCGCCGCTTATTTCCGCAACAGCCTGATCGACCACGGCGCGCGGCTGTTCGCCTTGTTCGGCTCGTCGCTGCCGGTGTTCTGGTCGGGTCTCGGCCTGCTCTTCATCTTCTCGGTCATGTTGAACTGGCTGCCGGGGCCGGGCAGGCTGGATGCCCGGCTGCCGCTGCCGCCCGGCATCACCGGTTTCCTCACCATCGATTCGTTGCTGGCCGGCAATCTTACTGTCTTCAAGGATGCGCTGTGGCATCTGCTTTTGCCGGCCTTCGTGCTCGGCTGGACGGTGTCGGGAACCATATCGCGGCTGGTGCGCGCCAACATGCTGGACGTGATGAGCCGCGAATTCGTGCTCACCGCGCGCGCCAAGGGGGCGAGCGAATTCCGCGTCGTCATCGTGCACGCGCTGCGCAACACAATGGTGCCGACCCTGACCGTCATCGGCTACTCCTTCGCCTATCTGATTACTGGCGCGGTGCTGACCGAGACCATCTTTTCCTGGCCGGGCATGGGTTCCTATGCCGTCGAGGCGGCGCGCGCGCTCGATTTTCCGGCCATCATCGGCGTCACCATCGTCGGCGGCCTCGCTTTCCTGGTCACCAACCTCGTCACCGACATCCTCTACGTCGTGGCCAACCCGCGCGTCAGGCTGAGCTAGCGCCATGACGGCAGTCGTCACGAAATCCCGTTCCGCCGCCATTCCCGAATGGCTGACCGCGCCCTTGGTCATCGGCACGATCGTCATCCTGTTCTGGCTGTTCATGACCGTGTTCGCCAATCTGGTCGTGCAGTTCGATCCGCTCGAAATGGTGGCGCGCCGCCTGCAGCCGCCCAGTTGGGCGCATTGGCTGGGCACCGACGCGCTGGGCCGCGATGTGCTCGCCCGCACTCTTCACGGTGCGGCGCATTCGCTGCCGATCGCGGTCCTGGTCGTTGTCTCGGCCGTCGTCATCGGCTCGCTGCTAGGCGCGATTTCCGGTTTCGTCGGCGGCCTGACCGGCGCGGCGATCATGCGTCTCGTCGACGTCACCCTGTCCTTCCCGCCGATGCTTTTGGCCATGGCCGTCGCCGCCTCGCTGGGGCCGGGCCTTGGCAATGCGGCCATCGCCATGGTGCTGGTCTGGTGGCCGGTCTATGCCCGGCTGATGCGGGCGCAGGTGCTGGAGGTGAAGGAGCGCGAACATGTCGAGGCGGCGATCGCCGCCGGCGCCAGGCCGAGCCGCGTCCTGTTCAAGCATATTCTGCCGCTCTGCTGGACCCCGGTGCTGATCAGCGCCACCATGGATCTCGGCCAGGTCGTGCTGCTCGCCGCATCGCTCAGCTTCATCGGCCTTGGCGCGACGCCACCGACGCCCGAATGGGGCTCGATGATCTCCGACGGCGCCGTGCATTTCTATCAATGGTGGATCGCTTTCGGCCCCGGCGTCGCCATCCTCACCATCGTGCTCGGCTTCAATTTCATAGGCGACGGTCTGCGCGACATTCTCGATCCAAGGTCGGACTAGGCGATGAACGCACAGCTATCCTCCGTGCGCTCCGGCGCGGCCGAAATGCCAGGCGAACCGCTGCTGTCCATACGCGGATTGCGGGTCGGGTTCCGCAAGGCCGGCAGCCAGTTCGAGGCCGTGCGCGGCATCGATCTCGACGTCGCCAAGGGCGAGGTCCTCGGCATTGTCGGCGAGTCCGGCTCGGGCAAATCGGTCGGCATGCTCGCGGCCCTTGGCCTGACGTCGAAGAACGCGGTCGTCACCGGTTCCGTCCGCTTCAAGGGCGACGAACTGGTCGGCAAACCGGCGCGCGAAATGCGCAAGATCAGGGGCGCGCGCATCGCCATGATTTTTCAGGATCCGCTGTCGTCGCTGAATCCTGTGATGACCGTCGGCGCCCAGATTGCCGAAGCTGTCAGGCTGCATCAGCGCGTGACCCGCAAGCAGGCCATGGCGCGCGCGGTCGATCTGCTCAACCTGGTGTCGATCCCGCAGCCGGAACGCCGGGCCAGCCAGTACCCGCATGAATTCTCCGGCGGCATGCGCCAGCGCGCGGTGATCGCCATGGCCGTCGCCAACGATCCCGACCTCCTGATCGCGGACGAGCCGACCACCGCGCTCGACGTCACCGTGCAGGCGCAGATCCTGGCCGTGCTGCGTTCATTGCAGGAGCGGCTCGGTCTCGGCCTGGTGCTGATCACCCACGACCTCGGCGTCGTCGCCGGTCATGCCGACCGCGTCGCGGTCGTCTATTCCGGCCGTGTCGTCGAGCAGGCAACGGTCTCCGAACTCTTCGCCGATCCCCGCCATCCCTATACGCGCGGCCTCATCGCCTCGATCCCCAATTTGGAGGAAAGCCGTGAGCGGCTGTTCTCGATCGATGGCGCGCCGCCGGCCCTTGGCAGCTTGCCCGGCGGCTGCGCCTTCCATCCGCGCTGCATCCATGCCGAGGCACGCTGCCGGGAGCAGGACCCGCCATTGCTCGACCTGGGCGGCCGGTTCTCGGCCTGCCATTTCGCCACCACCTTGCCGCCCTTCCATGGCGCCTCGCTGGCGGCGGCAAGCCTGGAGACGGGAAGCCTGACCCCATGAGCGCAGCGGCCGAACACAAGACCGAAGCAGAATTGGCCCGGGCGCCCGCGCTGTCGGTCCGCCATCTCGTCAAGGATTTTCCGGTTCGCGGCGGGCTTGTCTTCGACCGCGCGGTCGCGCGTGTGCGGGCGGTCGCCGATGTCTCCTTCGACCTGGCTCCCGGCGAAACGCTCGGCCTTGTCGGCGAATCCGGTTGCGGCAAGTCGACCCTCGGACGCTGCCTGATGCGGCTGATCGAGCCGACCAGCGGCGAAAGCTGGTTTCGCGGCCAGAACCTTCTGGCGCTGAACCACGAGGACATGCGCCGGATGCGGCGTTACATCCAGCTCGTCTTCCAGGATCCATATGGGTCGCTGCATCCGCGCATGCGCATCGCCGACAACATCGCCGAGCCGCTGCGCATGAGCGACATGTCCAAGGCGGACCGCCGCGCCCGCGTCGCCGAGCTGCTCGAACTGGTCCGGCTCAATCCGGAGCACGGCAAGCGCTACCCGCACGAACTCTCCGGCGGCCAGCGCCAGCGTGTCGTCATTGCCCGCGCGCTCGCGCTCAACCCGCAAGTGGT
Organism: Mesorhizobium sp. ES1-6; assembly: GCF_020164775.1. Classification (NCBI taxonomy): domain Bacteria; kingdom Pseudomonadati; phylum Pseudomonadota; class Alphaproteobacteria; order Hyphomicrobiales; family Phyllobacteriaceae; genus Mesorhizobium; species Mesorhizobium sp. ES1-6. The sequence goes on along the minus strand of NZ_JAIUGU010000002.1, from coordinate 782,493 downwards.
GATCCTCGACGAGCCGGTCTCGGCGCTCGACGTGTCGGTACAGGCCGGCGTGCTCAACCTGCTCAAGGATATCCAGCAATCCTTCGGCACCTCCTATCTGTTCATCGCCCATGACCTGTCGGTCGTGCGACATATCTCGCACCATGTCGCGGTGATGTATCTCGGCAAGATCGTCGAGATCGCGCCGGCCGCCGAGCTTTATTCCAGGTCGCTGCATCCCTATACACAGGCGCTCTTGTCGGCGGTGCCGCTCGCCGATCCCGAAAAGGAACGCAAGCGTGAGCGGATCGTGCTGACCGGCGATGTGCCGAGCCCGCTCAACCCGCCGTCGGGCTGCCGCTTCCGTACACGTTGCTTCAAGGCGCAGGCGATCTGCGCCTCGGTGGAGCCGCCACTTGGGCCATCCGGCGAAAAGCACTGGGTCGCCTGCCACTTTCCGGAACCCGTCAACGCCTTCAAGGCTGCCTGACGAGCCTGCGAGGGCCGTCGCCACAATTACCCCGTGAAGGAATCTCGATCGTGACTGAAGACCAGCCCAACGACGCCGGCACGGCAAGCCGCAAGCGCCTGCCGCTGGAAGGCATCAAGGTGCTCGACCTCTCGCGCGTGCTCGCTGGCCCGTGGGCGACGATGAGCCTTGCCGATCTCGGCGCCGAGGTGTGGAAGATCGAGAACATCGATGGCGGCGACGACACCCGCGCCTGGTCGGTTCCGAGCTATAAAGGCGTCTCGACTTACTACCTCTCCGCCAATCGCGGCAAGCAGAGCATCGCGCTCGACATCAAGAGCCCGCAAGGCCTGGCGATCGTGCGCGAGCTGGCGGTCAAGGCCGATATAGTCGTCGAGAATTTCCGCGCCGGCACCGCCGACCGCCTCGGCGTCGGCTGGAAGGAACTCAGCGCCTCAAATCCGCGCCTGATCTACTGCTCGATCTCCGGCTATGGTCAGACCGGGCCCGATGCCAACCGTCCCGGCTACGACTTTGTCATGCAGGCCGAAAGCGGTCTGATGGCCATCACCGGCGAGAGCGACGGCGAGCCGATGCGGGTCGGCGTCGCCATCACCGACGTGGTCTGCGGCATGGTCGCCACCCAGTCGATCCTGGCCGCGCTTTTCGAGCGCGCCACGACAGGCAAGGGCCAGTTCCTCGACCTGGCGCTGATCGATTGCGCGCTCTCGCTGCTCATCAATGTCGGCAGTGGCTATCTCAACACCGGCCGCGAGGTCGCCCGCTACGGCAACGCGCATCCGACGGTGGTACCCTATCAGATATTCGAGGCTGCCGACGGAGGCTTCGCGCTCGCGGTGGGCAATGATCGTCAATTCGCCGCGCTCTGCGAGAAGGTGGTCGGCCTGCCGCATCTGGCTGGGGATCCGCGCTTCACCAAGGCCGGTGCGCGCGCCACCAATCGCGAAGCGCTGATCCCTGAACTGGCTGAAGCCTTCGTGACCCAAACGCGAGATTACTGGATGGCGGCCTGTGCCGCGGCGAGCGTGCCGGCTGGAACCGTGAAGTCGATCCCGGAAGTCTTCGACAGCCCCAACGTCCGCGAGCGCGGTCTCGTCCACACCTTGCCGCATCCGCATTTGGGTTCCGTCGCCATGGTGCGCCCGGCGCAGGGGCTGGCCGCGCAGCTGACCGCCGATTTCACCGCGCCGCCGATGCTCGGCCAGGACACGGCGGCCGTGTTGACCGATGTCCTCGGCTACAGCGCTCAAACCATCGAGCAACTGATCGGCGCTGGCGCCATCGGCGTTTACACGCCTGCCGCCGAGTCCGTTTCCGCCTGACCTTTTACGGAGCCTGCCATGTACCCCGACGTCCATCTCCACATTGACGGCTCATGGCGGCCGGCGCGCGATGGCCGCACCATGCCCATCGTCAATCCGGCGACGGAAAGCCAGCTCGGTTCGCTGGCCCATGCCGGTATCGATGATCTTGACGAAGTGCTCGACGCCGCCGCCAAAGGGTTCGAGACCTGGCGGCGCGTCTCGCCTTTCGACCGCTCCAAACTGATGCGCAAGGCCGCCGACATCCTGCGTGGGCGCAACGAGCACGTCGCCACGCTGATGACGCTGGAGCAGGGGAAACCGATCGCGGAATCGCGCATGGAGGCTTTCGCCGCCGCCGACATCATCGACTGGTTCGCCGAGGAAGCGCGCCGCGCCTATGGCCGCATCGTGCCCCCTCGGTTCGAGGGTGTCAGCCAGACGGTGGTCAAGGAGCCTGTCGGCCCGGTGGCGGCCTTTACGCCGTGGAATTTCCCGCTCAACCAGGCGGTGCGCAAACTTTCCGCCGCACTTGCCGCCGGCTGCTCGATCATCGTCAAGGGTCCGGAGGAAACGCCGGCTTCCCCCGCCGAACTGGTGCGCGCCTTCGTCGATGCCGGCCTGCCCGATGGGGCCGTTCAACTCGTCTACGGCACGCCGGCCGAAATCTCGGCCTATCTCATTCCCCATCCGGTGATCCGCAAGATCTCCTTCACTGGTTCGACGCCGGTCGGCAAGCAGCTGGCATCGCTTGCCGGTCTGCACATGAAGCGAGCGACGATGGAGCTTGGCGGTCACGCGCCGGTCATCGTCCTGCCCGACGCCGATCTCGACCGCGCGGCACGCTCGATGGTGGCGGCGAAATTCCGCAATGCCGGTCAGATCTGCGTGGCGCCGACGCGCTTCCTCGTCGACCATGCCGTCTATGACGAGTTCGTCGGCCGCTTTGCCGAGGCGACCGGCAAGATCAAGGTCGGTGATGGCCTGGCCGAAGGGACGACCATGGGACCGCTCGCCAATCCGCGCCGCGTGCAGGCGATGGAGGAACTGGTCCACGACGCCGTGCAGAAAGGCGCCGAGCTCGTCACCGGCGGCAAGCGCATCGGCAATTCGGGCTATTTCTTCGAACCGACAATCCTGTCTGGTGTCGGCACCGATGCCCGCGCCATGAATGAGGAACCGTTCGGGCCGCTGGCGCTGATGACACCGGTGAGCGGACTGGACGAGGCGCTCGCCGAAGCCAACCGGCTGAACTACGGTCTCGCCGCCTATGGCTTCACCCGGTCATCGGCAAGCGCCGCGAGAATGTCGTCGGGCATCGCCAGCGGCATGGTCTCGATCAATCACTATGGCCTAGCGCTACCGGAAGTGCCGTTCGGCGGTATCAACGATTCCGGCAATGGCACCGAGGGCGGCGCCGACGCGCTGGAGAGCTATCTCAACGCGAAGTTCGTCTCACACCTGCAAGTGGAATGAGGCGAAGCGTGTCCGGGGGCCGGCTTACTTCTGCTGGCCGTAGGTCTTGTAGCGGCCGCGAATGGCGGCAAGCTCGCTGCCTTCGATCAGCACCGGCGTGCCGGCACTGCGCGCCAGCAGATATTGTCGTGCCAGGGTTTCGAGCTTGATGGTGCGGATGAGCGCCGTGCCGAGGTCGCCGCCGAAAGCGATCATGCCGTGATTGGCGAGCAGGCAGGCATTGCGGTCTTCGAGCGCGACGACAGCCGCCTTGGCCAACTCGCTTGACGCGAACAGCGCGTAATCCGAACAGCGCACATCGTCACCGCCGAAGCCCGCCACCATGTAGTGGAACAGCGGCAGCCCTTCGCGCAGGCAAGACAGCGCCACGCAATGGTCGGGATGCGCATGCACCACGGCGCCGGCATCGGGGAAAGCCTTGTAGATTTCGGCGTGCATCTCCCACTCGCTCGATGGTCTGAATGGGGCGTCCCAAGACCCGTCGAGCCGCATCGGCACCATCTGCTCGGGCCGGAGCGCGCTCGTGGCGATTCCTGTCGGCGTGATCAGCATGCCGTCCGCCGTGCGCACGCTGATATTGCCTGTCGTGCCGACATTCATGCCGCTCGCGTCCAGCGTCTCGGTCGCCCCTATCAGCGCTGCGCGCGCGGTCTCGATATCCATCACGATGCTTTCCCTGTGGTGGCATTGACTGGCGGCCATGTGCCGATGGCCGGCGCGATGGCGCTCGACCGTGTCATGTCTTGCAGAACGTCCGCGAAAATGTCGGGACCGCCGAGCTTTCCCGATTTCAGCATCAGCGCCAGCGGATCCCCGGGCAAACCGGGGAGGTCGGCGATGGCGCGCGACAGACCGGGACCTTCATAGGCGCCCATGGCGATGCGGTCGATGCCGAGCGCCTTGACCACCGAGCCGGCGGTCTCGCCGCCGGCGACGACCAGCCGCCTCACGCCGAGGTGGCGCACCAGAATTCGTGCGATATCCGCCAGGATCTCTTCTGCTTTCGCGGCCACCGCCTCGCGGCCATGCGCCCGCTGCAGCGCCTCGACACTTGCCTGCGGTGCGGTCGTGGCGATCGCGATCATCGCATTGGGCAGATGCCGTTTGGCAAAGGCCCGCGCCTGCGCCACGACATCGGCGCCGGCGAAGGCGCTGGCAAGGTCGATCGTCAGCACGGGATTGCCCTGCGCGAAGCGGCAGAGCTGTTCGATGGTGCGGTCGGCGACGCTGCCGGCAAGCACCGCCGCCGGACCGTCCACGGCTGGCAGACCGGCTGGGACGAGCTCTTTCCTGTCGAGCAATTCGTGTGCCAGCCAGGCCGGCGGGAGATGCGCCGCGACCGAGGAATTGCCGGTCATCAGCGGCAGATCGAAGGCCGCTTGCGCGATTGCCGCCAGGTCGCGCTCGCGGATCGTGTCGGTGACCAGCAGCGTCTCGCCGCGCGCGCTTTTCTCCCGCATGGCGGCGCGGATCGCCTCCGGGCCGGCATCGACGGTGACGTAAGGCACCAGCCCGGCCTTGCCCCTGCTTTGCACCTGCAGGACACGCACCAGATTGGAATCGGTCATCGGCGTCAGCGGATCGAAGCGCTTGGGCGATTCGGCCAGCAATTGCGCGCCGCCGAACATATGGCCCTGATAGACCGTGCGGCCGGTTTCGCACAGCGCCGGCGTGAAGAGGGTCACGCTGCCGCCGAGCCGCTCCAGCAGCGCCTCCGCGCACGGACCGATATTGCCGGCGGGCGTCGAATCGAAGGTGGCGCAATATTTGAAGAAGATCTGCCGCGCGCCCGCTTCGACCAGGCGGTCGGCGGCCTCGATCACCTGGCGCACCGCGTCGGCGGCGGCGATGACGCGGGTCTTGAGCAGGATCACATGCGCTGTCTTGCCGGGCAGGATCGGTGCTTCCAGCCCGACCGTGCATCCGGTCGCAACGCCGCGCGCCACCAGCATGGAGGCGAGTTCCGTGCCGCCGGTCAGGTCGTCGGCGATGGCGCCGAACAGAAGGGAGGGCTTCGACGCGGTCATGCGGCTCGTTTCCTTGCCTCATTGATGTCGATGGCCTTTCTGATGTCGATGGCCTGTCTGATGTCGGTGGTCAGGCCGCACGTGATATCATATACACAGCCCGCTCGACGCGGGTGATGCCTGCGCCCCGGCAAGGACGGAGACTGGATGTGACTGCTTCCATCGCGCCGATCGCGCGCGACAATCTGACGACCCGCGTTTACGAAGAGCTTCGCCGCGCCATGATGGAAGGCCGTTTCTGGCCGGGCCATCGCTTCAAGATCCGCGACCTCGCCGCCAGCCTTCAGGTGTCCGAAACGCCGGTGCGCGAGGCGCTGATGCAGCTGGTGCGCGAGAAGGGCCTCGAGATGGAGGCCGGCCGTTCGATCAACGTCGCCCAGTTGTCGCTCGCCCAGTATCTGGAGCTGCGCAGCATCCGCCTGCACCTCGAAGGCATGGCCGGTGCCGCGGCCACAACGCGTATCGAGCCGCGCGAAATCGACCGTCTGACGGTGGTGCATGAGAAGCTGATTGCCAACGAGGACAATGGCCGCTGGTTCGAGGCCGTCCGCGACAATTGGGAATTCCACCACTCGATCTACCAGGCGGCCGGCATGCCTGAACTGCTCGCCATCATCGAGGGCATTTGGCTGCGCAACGGACCGCTGGTCAACTATCAATACCCGCATGCCAGGCCGACCTATGACGGCCGCCACCGCCATCTCGACATCTTGGATGCATTGCGCGCGCGCGACGAGAACGGCGTGCGCAAGGGTATCCAGCAGGACATGCTCGAAGGCGGCCGCCTGCTGGTCAAGGTGCTGGAACGGCTGAATGATGGCTCGGTGACGCCCGAAGAGCTGCGCGCGGCGGCCCAGAACGGCCGCCTGGTTTCGGCGGCCGGCTGAGTCTTTTCCACGCACGCGCGGCACGTGGCAGCTCACGCTGCATTCGCGGCGGCGGCCATGCCGGCGTCGGCGGCCTGCAGCACGAGGTCGATATCCCTGTCGGTATGCGCGGCGCTGAGGAACATGTTGTGCCGGGGGTGGAAATAAGCGCCCTCACGCAAGGCCGCCGAGCAGAAGGCGTTGGCCAGTTTGAATTCGGCGTCGCCATCGAAGAGCACCATCGGCATCGAGGAGGGGCCGGTCTGGCGAAGCAGCAAGCCGTGCTTTTTCGCTGCCACGTCGAGGCCTGAACGCAGCCTGTCGCCGGCCTGCGTCATGCGGGTTACCGCGCCCGTGTCGCGAAGCGTGTTGATCGTGGCGATGGCCGCCGCCATGGCGACGGCGCCATACCAGAACGAGCCCGTTACATAGACCTTTGTCGCGGCTTCGCGGAAACGGTCGGTGCCGGTGATGGCGGCAAGCGGATAGCCATTGGCGATCGCCTTCGAGAAGGCCGACAGATCCGGCCGCACGCCGAGCGGTTCCCAGCTACCGCCGAGATCGATGCGGAAGCCTGCCCGGACATCGTCAACGATCAGCGCCGCGTCGGCGGCGGTGCAGAGTTCCCGTGCCCGTTTGGCGAAATCGGCCGTCGGCAGCTCCTGGTCTCGGGCGATGTCATGCCGGAACGCGGTAACGATGACGGCGGCAAGGTCGTTGCCGGCCTGCTCGACGGCTGATTCCAGGCTGGCAACGTCATTGTAGTCGAAATGGATGAGATGGGCGCGGTCCTCTGCGGTGACGCCGGCGAGCGAGGGCGTGCACCATGGCACCGCACCATGATAGGAGCCACGCGCGACCAGCACCTTGCGTCGTCCGGTGCCGGCGCGCGCGATGGTTACGCAGGCCGTGGTGGCGTCCGTGCCGTTCTTCTGCAGCATCGCCCAGTCGGCATGGGCGAGGGTCTTGACCAGCAGTTCGGCGAGTTCAACCAGCACTTCACCGGGGCCGTTCATCGCGTCACCGAGGCGGCGCTGCCGTGCGGCCGCTTCCTCGACTGCCTGATGGTGGTGGCCGAGAATGTTCGGCCCCCAGCTGCACATCAGGTCGATGTATTCGCGTCCATCGACGTCCCAGACCCGGCAGCCGTCGGCGCGCTCGAAGAACTGCGGATAGGCGGAGCCGAGATAGCGCGTGGCCATGTGCCCCCACATGCCGCCCGGAATGACCGAGGCGGCACGCTCGCGCAGCATCTGGTCCTTGGAGTTGATCAGGGAAGGCATCGGGAGTCTCCGCTCGTTGATATATCATATATTATATTCGAATGCTGGAAGCTTCGGATTTCCGATCTTCCAAGGTGGAAACGGGGGGCGGGGGTCCCCCCCCCCCACTACCGTTTCCTCAATGGCTGAGTTCGGCCAGCGGCATGTTGCAGCAGGCGCTGTAGCGCACGCCCTTGACGTCGGACTTGTAGGCCAGGATCAGGTTCGGACTGACCAGCGGCAGGATCACCCTGTCCTTGATCATCTCCTCGCCGGCCTGGTGCCAGAGCTTGGCGGCCTCATCGCCGCTCGCCGCGAGCGCCGCCTTGTAGAGTTCGGACTCCTTCGGGTTGAGCACCGACGGCTCGCGCTCCGCGCCGGCGCGGCGTGCCCACGGGCTGCCCTTGGTCATGGCGAAATACTCGATGTACTGCGAGGTGCCGTAATAGTCCGGCGCGTAGAACACGGCCGTCATCGGGATGCCGTCGCCATTGATGCGCTCGCGCCAGTTGGCGAAGGGGATAGGCTGCAGGTCGAGCTTGATGTTGACCTTGGCCAGATCCTGCTGGACCTTTTGCATCAACAGCGACAGGTCGACGCCGTAGACGTTCATGCCCGGGAAGGCCGCTTCCATCTCGAAGCCGTCGGCGTGGCCGGCCTTGGCCAAAAGGTCCTTTGCCTTGGCGAGGTCATAGGGCTGCGCCTCAAAGCCCGAGCCGCCGGGGAAACCGAGCGGGATCGGCGCGCTGATCAGCTGGCCCTCGGAGCCGATGGTGAAGTCGAGGATGCTGGGGCGGTCCAGCGCCAGCGAGATCGCCTCGCGCACCTCGGGCGTCAGCGGCACCTTGTTGGCCTTGGCGCCCGGCGACAATGCCACGTAGATGAAGTTGTAGGACGGCACCGTCTCGATCTTGACGTCGCTGCCCGTCATCGTCTTGGCCGTGTCGGGATCGATCTGCATGGCGATGTCGGCGGTGCCGCTCTGCAGCATCTGCGCCTGCGCCACGGCGTCCTTGGTCTGACGGATGACGACTTCGCTCAGCGCCGGTGCCTTGCGCCAGTATTTGTCGTTGCGCACCAGGCGCACTTCCGAATTGGGCTCGTAGGATTTCAGCACGAACGGCGCGCTGCCGGCCGAATGCGCCAGGAACCAGGCTTCGGCATTGTCGGTGGTCGAAGCGTCCGCGCCGGCCTTGGCGCCGGCTTCGGAAGCGACCTTGCTGTTGACGACGGCCGTGTAGGGCGCGGCGGCGATATTGAGGAATTCCGAACTCGGCGCCACCATCTTGACCACGACCGTATGCGCGTCAGGCGTCTCGATCGAGGCGACATTGTCCATCAGGAACGAGGCGCTGCCCTTGAGGTTCTTCAGCCGCTCCCACGACCATTTCACGTCCTTGGCCTCGACCGGCGAGCCGTCGGCGAATTTGGCGGCCGGATCGAGTGTGAAGGTGAAGCTGGTCTGGTCGGCATTGCCTTCCCACTTGGAAGCCAGCAGCGGGATCAGCTTGTTGTCCTTGTCCAGCGTCAGCAGCGATTCATAGACGCTCGAATTGTAGATCTGGCAAGTGTCGCAAAAGGCGCGGTGCGGATCGAGCGAGTTGAGGTCGATGTTGCGCGCGATGACCAGAGGCTTCTCGCTCTGCGCGAAGGTCGCGGGTGCCCAGAAGGCACTGGTGGCCAGAAGCACGGCCGCCAGCATGGTTGCCCTGGTCTTGTGTCTCGGTAGCATCGTCATGTTCATTCTCCCATTTTCTTGTCGGATCATTGTGGCAATGCGTTCGCTCTACCCGCCCACGCCAGTGAGGGATCGAAGCGCGGCCTTGAGCTTGTCGGCGCCGCCCAATGCGGCCCGGTTCAGCGGGGCCGATACGACAGGAGCCGAGAGGCTTCCCGTCACATGCAGGATCTCGTGGTCGAGATAGTCGAACACGCGGTCCTGAATCTCCTGCGTCAATCGCCCGCCGAGCGACAGCCCGCGCTGCACCTGTTCGACGATGGCGACCCGGTTTGTCTTGCGGATAGAAGCTTCCACCAGCGGCCAGTCGAGCCCGGTCGGGTCGAGGCTGCGCAGGTCGATGATCTCGGCATCGACGCCGCTTTCCTCGGCCACCTGCATGGCCAGCGAAACCATGCTGGCGCTGGTGAGCAAGGTGCAGGCACTGCCCGGCCTGACGATCTTGCCTTTGCCCAATCGCACGCAATAGTCGCGGTCGTCGGTTGGTAAGGGACCTTCGCTCGCAAACAGTTCGACATGTTCGATGACGACGACCGGATCGTCGCATTTCAACGCCGAATTCATCAGGCCGACATAGTCGAAGGGCGTCGTCGGCGCGACGATGCGCCAGCCCGGATAGAGCGCGAACAGGCCGGACGGATCGCCCGAATGCTGCGAGCCGTAGCCGGTGTGCGGCGACACCCGCACTCGCACCACGATCGGTACCGGAAAGCCGCCGCCGAACATGTGGCGCACCTTGCTCACCGCGTTGAACAACTGATCGGCCGCGACCAGGCAGAAGTCGCCGAACATGATCTCGACGATCGGACGAAGGCCGCAGAGTGCCGCGCCAAGCGCCACGCCGACAAAACCGTTCTCCGCGATCGGCATGGCCAGCACGCGTTCGGGCCAGCGCTCCAGCGCGCCCTTGGTGGCGCCAGACACACCGCCGCGCAGCCGATGCACATCCTCGCCCATGATGACGATGCGCGGGTCCTGTTCCATGGCGCGTGCGATGACTTCCGACGCGGCGGCCATGAACTTGACTGGCCGGGTCTCGGCCGGCGGCAGGTCCTCGATTTCCAGGAAATGCTCGTCCTTCAGTTCCGACAGGTCGCCGCGGATCTGGTTGTCGACCTCTTCGGCGCTTGGCCACAAATGATCGGGAATGCGCAACGCATTGCCGCTGGTTTCGGTCAGTGTGTCAGCTGCGGTGTTGACCACCTCCATGACGCGCTGCTCAAGGGTCGCGAGATCGGACCCATTGAGCACGCCCATCGTCTTCAGGCGCGCCGCCATGGTGACAAGCGGGTCGCGTGCCTTCCAGGCATCCTCCTCGGCGCGCGTGCGATAGCCGAACTCGCTGCCCGGCCGTGCGCCGCTCTGATGCAGGAAGCGGTAGCAGAGCGCTTCGACCAGCACCGGGCCGCCTTCCTCCTCGATCGTGCGCCGCGCCTCGCACATGGCGTGGTGCACGGCCAACACATCCATGCCGTCGCATTCGATGCCGCGAAACCCCAGCATCGGACCGCGTGAGGCGAGACGCGTCTCGCGCGTCTGCTCGTTGACATGGGTGGAGACGGCATAAAGATTGTTTTCGGCGAAGAAGATGACCGGCAGCCTGTAGAGTGCGGCTATGTTCATCGCCTCATAGGCCGGACCCGCCATCATCGTGCCGTCGCCGAAAAAGGCGACCGAGATGTTGCCGGTGCCGAGCAGTTTGTCGGCCAGCGCATAGCCGGCCGCATGCGGCAGGTTGCCGCCGATGATGGCACTGGTGCCGGGAATGCCGGAGGCGTCATCACGCATGTGCATCGAGCCGCCGCGCCCGCCGCAATAGCCCGCATTGAGGCCCATGATCTCGGCCATCAGGCCGCGCACCGAGCCCTGCATGTCCGGATTGAAATCGTCGCGTAGCGGATCGAATTGCGGCGGCGTCCGCGCGTTGACCAGCTTTGCCAGCACCTGATGGTGGGCGCGGTGGGTGCCGTTGATGCGATCGCCGGTGCGCAGCATGGACATCGCGCCGACCGCCGTGGCCTCCTGCCCGATGCTGGCATGCGCCGGCCCATGCACCAACCCGGCATTGGCCAGGTCGAGCACCTTTTCCTCGAACCGGCGGATCAGCAGCATCTGGTGGTACCAGCGCACCAGGCTCGGTACCTCGGCGCTGGCCCAGTCGGACTCCCCGACCTCGAGCCGCGACCAGGGCGCCGATGGCTGGATCGCTGTCTGCTGGACCATTTACGCTAGTTCCATTCTGGTAGATGATATATCAATATTTTCTCACTCGATTGCGGCAGGTATTTTCTGGGCACCGTCATCGCTTTGCGGATCTGCCCGAACAAATGGAATTAAATTTCATTTTTCGTGCGAAGCCGAGACTAAGCCGGGACGGCGCTGTTTCGCAAGAGGGAATTTTCGGGACATCCGACCCGTCGGCACACCGTTTGGTGTCGTCTTCGGTTCGGCCGACGCTGTTTGTCCGATTGCCGTCCGGCTTGTCGATGGCCGTCCGATGGCCAGGCGATCTCTCGGCGATCGCCCGGCTGTAAGACAAGGTGACCGGATTTGCCATTGAGCGTGGGGTGCGATAGGTTATATTGCACTGCACAATGGAGACGCCGTTTCTTGTACGCCCCTGTTTGCGGATATGCCGGCTGGTTTGCGGCCTGCCGGTTCCGGGTCGTGTCGACGGGACCCTTTAGATGAAAATTCCCAAATCCCTGCTCGTCGATCCCGAGAAGAATTCGGTCTATGGCAGCTTTGCCGTTGCCGTCTCGATCTGGGCGTTCTCCTATTCGGTCATTTTCGGCCAGGTGCTGATCCTGGCTTATTATGTCGTCTGGCTTCCGCTCATCCTGGTCGACTACCGGCGCTTCCTCAGGCAATTGTCCAGTGCCTGGCTGCCGCTGCTGTTCGCGGCCTATGTCTGCTTCTCCGTGTTCTGGTCGCAGGCGCCCGGCATCACCGCCAGGACGGCGATCCAGTACTGTTCCCATATCGCCTGCGCCTATGTCGCGGCGCGCGCCATCAGCGTGCGTACCCTGACGATAGGCGCCCTGGTCGGCATATTCTTCGTCCTGCTCTATTCGCTGAAGGTCGGCGCCTATTCCGAGGATGTGCTTGACGGCACCTATAATTTCGTCGGCGCCTTTGCCTCGAAGAACCAGATCGGCTTCGTCGGCTCGCTCGGCATCTATTTCTCCGTCGTGTTCCTAGCATTTCTGCGGCGTGGTCGGCTGAGCTTCATGCTGACCGTGCCCGTCGTGCTGTTATCGGCCTATGTTCTGGTCGTTTCGCATTCCGCCACCTCGATGGCCTCGATACCGGCGGTTCTGGCGCTGGTGGCGCTGCTTGCGATGAGCAAGCTTTTGTCGCGGCGCTATCGCCGGGTGATCTTCCTGGTCGGCGCCGGCATGATCGTCGTTGTGGCCATCGTCGCCCTCAATCTGGGGCTCATGGACTTCGTGCTTGGCATCTTCGGCAAGGATTCGACGCTCACCGGGCGGACCTATCTGTGGGAGCAGGGCTGGAACGCCGCGATGCGGTCGCCGATTCTCGGCGTCGGCTACGCCGCCTATTGGGTGCAGGGCTTCGCCGAGGCCGAGCGGCTGTGGAACGAATTCTACATCAGCACCCGCACCGGCTTCCATTTCCACAACACCTATGTCGAAGCCCTTGTCGAACTCGGCTTCACCGGGGCGGTGCTGATATCGCTGATCATGCTGCGCACGCTCTTCGGCCATATCGCGGCGGTGGTCTTCAAGACATGGCAGGCCGAGTCGGTGGTTCTCATCGGCGTGATGGTGCTGCTGCTCATCCGCTCCTTCGTCGAGGTCGAGATCCTCAACCCCTACATCATGGGTTCCTTCCTGATGTATTTCAGCTTCTTCAAGCTGGCGCGGCTGCCGGTCACCCGCACGCGATGGTCCCCGTCTTTCGAGCCGGCGGATGCGAAGGGCACAGAGGCGGCCTGGCCTCACCGTACGGCGGCGGCCGAGTAAATGCCGGCCGTCCGCTAAAGCAATTCCAGGAAATGTGTAGACCGGGTTTCCATCCGGAACCGGGTCGACAGCTCTGGGTTTCGCGGCTTGCAATCCCACCAGCAAAAACTCCGCCGGGCAGGCCTGGCGGAGTTTGAAGTCTTGCGTTCTGGATCGAAAGCGCCAGGTCGCGCCAGGATTTCCGCGCCCTACTGGCTGGCGAGCGGCGCCAGCTTGATCTTGATGACATCGCCAGGCAGCACCAGCGTGTCTTCCTTGGCTGCGATTTCGCTGGTCTTGCCATCGACATTGCGAACCAGCGAATAGAGCAAGGTAGGCTGCTGGTCGTTGGTGATGGCGGCCGTCGTCGCGGGATCGCTGGCCTGGGCGATCAGGCCTTTCTGCATATTCGCCTTCAGCGCGGCCTCGTTCAGGTCGGCTTCGGTCTGCTGCCGGTCGGCGGCGAGGCTCGAGCTCAACGTGTTCTGGGCATCGATGGCGTCCTGCGTCGCCTTGCTGATCGCCTGCTTGGCGGTGAGGATGGCCGTCTCATAGTCCAGGATCTTGCCCTGCAGGTCGGTGACGGACTGCTGCGAATCCAGCAGCCGCGCATTGGCGACCAGGCCCTTCTGCGCCAGCGGACCGATGCTGGCGAGCTGCTGTTGTGCCAGGTCGACCTGCTTCTGCTGGTTGACGATCTTCTTCTGCAGCGATTCGATTTCGGCCTGCAGCACACCCTTGAGATCGTCGAGCGCCTCGAGCTTCAGCTTCAGTGCCTTCTGGTCGGCGGTCAGGATCGTCATCTCGTCGGCGATGATGGCCGGCAGCCGTGGATCGCCCTCGACCTCTTGCGGCGCTTCAAAACTCGCCTTGCCGGCCAGATCGGCATCGATACGGGCGCGTCTGATGATCAGCCGGACGCGTTGATCGTCGGAGATATCGAAATTGCCCTTGGCGGTCACCAGGTCCTTGCCGAGCTGGGGGCCGTAGTCGGTGTTGCGCCTGATGCCGCCTGCGACGCTGATCGCTTTCAGCACCGTCAGATCGGGCACAAAGGGAAACTGGCCGGGATTCTGCACTTCGCCCGAAATATAGAACGGCCGGAACTGCGCCATTTCGACCGAGGCTTCGGGCTTGTCCGACAAAGCAAGCTTGTGCTGCAACGCCTCGCCGATCGCCGTGGCGACCTCCGCCGTCGTCTTGCCGGCCGCCGGCAATTCGCCGACGAAGGGCACCGACAGCGTGCCGGCCGGGCCGACCGTGTATTGGCCGTTGACCGACGACCAGTCGCGGAAGGTGCTTTCGACGGTCTGCCATTCGGCGATGCGGATGGTGAGCTTGTCCTGGGAGCCCAGACGGTAATCGTCTGCCGAGGCGAACTGGGGAAAAGCGAGCGACATCGCAAGGCACGTGGCCACGAGCCGCGAGCGGCCGGAAAACGGGCCGCTGCCAAAGGCTTCGAACATGTCTATCTTCAACTGAACGTTCCGATCCGTTTTAGCCCCATCGCCCGATGAGCTTGCCGCCGGATGTCTGCTTACACAAGCCGCCGATCAGTAAGAGCCGCGGGACATCCAGACGGCCGGCACGGTCCGGATGATGATGCGAACGTCCTCGAACAACGACCAGTTCTCGACATAGTGGCGGTCGAACGCGACACGGCTGTCATAGGAGACGTCGTTGCGGCCGCTGACCTGCCACAGGCCGGTCAGGCCGGGCCGCGACTTCAGATAGTAGACCGCCGCGGAGCCGTAGATTTCCAGTTCGTCGCGGACCACCGGGCGAGGTCCCACCAGGCTCATGTCGCCCTGGAGGATGTTGATGATCTGCGGCAATTCATCGAGGCTGAGCTTGCGCAGGACCGCACCGACGCGGGTAACACGCGGGTCGTTCTTCAGCTTGCGGGTCGCTATCCATTCCGCATTGGCGTCTGGATTGGTCGCAAGATAGGCGGCTAGCACCTTGTCCCCGTCCGGAACCATGGTGCGGAATTTGAGGCAGGAGAACAGCCTTCCGCCACGCCCGATTCGCCGGTGCCCGTAGAAAATCGATCCGCCATCGGAGAATTTGACGAGCAGCGCTATCATGATGAACAGCGGGCTGAGCGCGATCAGCCCGGCCAGCGACCCGGCGATGTCGAAACTCCGCTTGATGAGGCCGCCGATCGGCGGCGGAAAGTCGGTGTCAGCCTGCGAAAAGCCCGCCGTGGCCGACTTGGCAATATCCCTCATACGGAAACTCCATGCGGTGAACGAATGGTTGACCGCACGATACCAAAAAAATGCTGCAGCGCAACACACAATTTCCCATCGAATTGAAATAGTCGCGTCATGAATTGACTAAATAATAAGCTCGGTCTGCACAAATTTCGAAATCTTTAGCACATTTGTGACAATAATTGGGCAAGGATAAAAAAATCGAGACCTTTTTGAGGCGTTTCGTAGGCGGCGCGTTCTAGGCTCCTGTGGTTGGGGCTATAGGGTGCTTTAGCCAGATGCCATACTCGAAACTATTCACCTAAAATACTACCTAATATTATGGAGTGTACTCACGGTCTCTGACGGCTGCAGGTTGAGTGGAGTGAGGTCGCGTGCGTTGCAGCATGGCAGAGTCGAACGCGTAAGCTCAATCAAAAATATGTGCGGTTGCCCTTGCCGCCTTCTGCTCGCCTTAATAGAATTGCAAATTATACCTGTCACGGTGGCGACAGGTTGAAAGGCCGGAAGCAACCGGTCGAGAGCGGGTGGTTAACAAGCCCGCATCACAAGGGACGGCGCTCGGGTGGGGCTATCGTTGGATATACCCGAGCCGGTTTATGGGCTGTTGGGTATGTCGCTTCCAAAATTCATAGTTGGGATGCTTTTCGCGCTCGCGATCGTCGTCGCGTGGTCCTGGCTGGGTGGGGCTTCGCTTGGCACGACGCTGTTGCGCGTCGTCATCTGCGCCGTGGTCATCCAGGCCGGCTACTTCGCGGTTGTCTACGCCATGATTGCCAGGAGCGAGCCGACGCCGGCCGACAGGCTGCGCGAAGCCGAGAGAAAGCAGAACGCCCCCGAAGTGTCCGAGGGCGAGAAGCTGGGCAGCGCTCGCCGTAGCTTGCATTAAGCCCAAGGGGCCGGCCTCAGGCCACATCGGCGGGCTCGGCCTCCGACTGTTCTCCCGACAGCATCCTGGACAACCGGCTCCCCGGCTTCGCCTTGAGGCGCTGATACTGCCCGACCTCCACGACGCGGCCGTCCTCCATCGCCACCACCCAGTCGGCGAAAGCGATCATCGATGGCCGGTGCGCGATGGTCAGGATCGTCATCGCGCCGCGCAGGCCATCGATCGACCTGGCGATCAGCGACTGGTTCTGCCAGTCGAGCGCGCTGGTGGCCTCGTCCAGGATGAGCAGCGAGGGCTTGCGCAGCAGCGCGCGCGCCAGCGCGATGCGCTGCCGCTCGCCGCCGGACAGCCGCACGCCGCGGTCGCCGACCACCGTCTTCAGCCGCAGATCCAGCCGTTCGACGAACTCGCCGGCATGGGCGGCACGCAACGCGATCCACAACTCCTCGTCGCTGGCCTGGGGCGCGGCAAGACGCAGGTTCGCCGCGATCGTGTCATGCAACAGGAACACATCCTGCGGCACATAGGCCACTTGATCGCGCCAGCGCCGGCGATTGCCGGCATCGATCTCGACGCCATCGACGAGGATCTTGCCGGCGGTCGGCTCGAGTAGGCCAAGCAGCATGTCGGCGATCGTGCTCTTGCCTGATCCGGACGGGCCGATCAGCGCCGTGACCTTGCCGGCCGGAAGGCCGAAGGTGATATCGCTCACCACCGGTTTGCCGGCATCGTCGTAGGTGAAGGAGACGTCGCGAATGTTCAGCCCCGTATCGAGGGCCAGCTTGCGGGTGCCCTCCAACCCGGCATGGCCTGGCTCCCGCTCGGCGTCGAAACGGGCCTGCAGGCTACGCATTGCCGTATAGGCGGGCAGGTTGATCAGCACTTGCTGTGCCTGCGTCTGCATGTCCATGAAGCGCGGCGCGATGCGCATGAAGACCAGCAGCAGCACGACGATCTCGGCCAGCGACAGATTGAAGCGGACCAGCGCCACATAGATGAAGACGCTCAAGCCCATCACGCTCGCCACCTGGAACACGGCCGTGCCGATCGAGGAGTTGCGGACATAGGCGATGTTGTCGGCCTTCATTCTTTCGAGCGTTGCCTGCAACTGCGCGAAATAGCTGGCCTCGACATTCAGGCTCTTGGCCACCTTGATGCCGCCGAGAAATTCCGAGACCGTCCGGTACTGGTCCTGGCGATTGCTTGTCAGGACACGGCCAAAAGCGGTGGCCCGTGCGCGAAACGGCTGCAGCGCGACAAACATCAGCATGCCGATGACCACCGCGAACAGCGTCATCACGGGCGAGATGAACATGGAAATGATCAGATAGCCCGCCAGTAGCACGGCGATCTGCACCAGCATCAGCAGCGAGAAGGCCGCCCCCTGGACGCGGTCGATGTCGCCGGTCAGGGCATGGTCGAGGTCGGAGCCGCGCATGCGCGTGAACACGCCCCAACGCGCCTTGCCGATGCTTTCGAACAGGTTCATGCGCAAGCGGTTGATGAAATCGAAGAGCAGCCTCGCCATGTAGACCGACTTGAAGCGATTGAAGGCTGCCTGAACGGCAACAAGCCCGACCAGCGCACAAAGCACCGTGGTCAGCTGCAGCGTTCCCCCCGGCACCAGCCAGCGCACGAAATCGATGTTCGGCAGCCTGACCGCGAAATCCTGGTCGGCGCGGCCGACCAGATGCAGCAGCGGCACCAGCAGCAGGATGGAAATGCCTTCCGTCAGGCTGCCGAGGATTAGGAACAGCAGCGCCGTCCAGGTTCGCCGCCCGCCGATCTGAGCAATGACGGCGCCGAACGCCGCGACGTCGCGAAACAGCGACAGGCTGAAGACCGATGACCTAGGCATCTCCAGCCAGTTCCTTTTCGATCAGCGCCACAGCCTCGCCGATCCTGTCGATGCCGGTCGGAACGTCCAGCCGGCACACGCCGACATGGTTAGCGATTGCTGAACAGTGGCGAAGATGCACCGCCGCGAAATCGCCGGAGAGCGCCGCCCGGCCGAAACGCGTCACGTAGGAGAATCTGATGATGGCCGGCAAGGCCGCGATGTGAGGCAGGGGAGTAATCCCGGCGCTTTGGCCGCGCTCGAGAATATAAATCCTGGCCGCCGGCACTCTGTTGTCGGAGAAGGCGCCGTGCAGGCGATGTTGCATCTTCTCGATCGCCGGATGCACTTGCGGCCGCACCTGCGCCTGATCGAGCGGAATCGCCGCCGCGGCATCGGCGGCAAGCTTGATCTGCGGAAAACCCGGAACGATCATCGGCTGGCTCGGCTCCGCCAGATCGAGCGCCACGACGTCGTCGGTAAGCAGATCATGTCCGGCCCGGATCAGCGCGCTTGCCGTCGTCGACTTGCCGGCGCCCTTGTCGCCCATGAAGATGGCGCCCTTGCCGGCCACCGCGATGGCGCTGGCATGCAGGACCAGCAGGCCGCGCTGGTGCAGGAGCAGCGCCAGCACCGGCCCCAGCAACGGGAAGGCAAGCAGGGCGTCGTCGACGCCCGGCGCGGGCTCGACATCGATGCGTCTGGCATCGCTGATCAGGAAGGCGCCGACGGCCTCCCAGGCCAGATATTGCCGATTGGGTTCGAAGCGGAAGATAGTCGCGGCATCGGGCGCCTGCTTCGGCATGTCGATAGTGCCGAGGGCAATCAGGATATCCGTCGCCGCCGGCTCCGCGGGCTCCAGCTCGGGCAATGATACGTCGGACGCAATGGTCAGGCCGTAGGCGCGGTAATAGCGTCGTTGTCCCGCGATCCTGCCGTGCCGGGAAAGATGATCGAGATCGCCGGCGAACGGCTCATGGCGAGACATCATGCGGGGCTCCCGCCATGCTGGACCTGCCGCAGCCACAGCGACAGGGACACCGAGCGCCAGACATACTGGACATCGAGCGGCGCCGCCTGCTCCGGCTGGCGCAGCAGCCGTGCATAGGCTGCGCTCACCTGAGGCAGGTTGACATAGGGCGCGATGCGGCCGGTGTCCGAAACGAGAAGCTGTTCCAGGAGGTCGCGATGATTGCGCACCATGCCGTTGACTAGGTTGGCGGTGAAATCGATCTTGTCGCGCCGCCACTGGACCGCCGCCGGCAGGATGCCCTCCATGGCCCGGCGCAGCACATAGCGGCCAAAGCCGTGACTGAGCTTCTCCTCGCCCGGCAGCCCCAGGCAGAATTCGACCAGCGGCTTGTCCCAGAACGGATAACGCGGCTCGACGCCGAAATTGGCGGCGGCCTTGTCCAGAACCTCGAAGGAGTGCGGGACATAGCCGTTGGACAGGATCCAGCGATGGCTGAGCGCGTCGCTGGCCTGGACGCCGGGTGGCATATAGCCAGCCCGGTGGAACCGGTCGATGAGCTCGGTTCGCCTGGCAAGGTCCGGATTGATCAGGTCGCGCCAGCTCCGGCCACGCCGCGTTTGGGCAGGTTTGCGTATTCTGTTGAGGGCCCGGTTCCCCAACTGCCTCAGCTTGGCGATGCGCCAGGCGGGCCCGTAAATAGTGAGGAACTGGAAATAGAGGCCGAGCGTGCTGTCGCCATAGGTGTTGGAGGCGCTGCGGACCTCGCGCCACAGATCCAGCCATCTGCCGCCATTGGCAAGCTCGTGCAGATGGCCATGCCCCTGCGAGACGACCTCGTCGCCGCCGTGGCCGTCGAGGAGCACCTTGATGCCCTTGGCGCCCGCCGTCCGGTAGATACCGCGGGTCAGCGTCAGGCCCGGCGCCAGGAAGGTGCCTTCCTGCTCCTCCAGCACACGGTCGAATTCAGCGAAAGGCGCATAATTGCCGACAGGGATCAGCGTCGGGTCGGTGTTCCGCTGATCGAGCACGGCATCGATGAAGAAGCGCTCGTCCATCGACGAACCCTTCTCGAAAATCAACGAAAAGGTTGGCAGTTTCGGTTTCCGCTCGGCGGCGTTCCGCAGGCCGGCCACGCACGCGATCGAGGAAGAATCGAGGCCTCCGCTCAGCATCGCGCCGACCGACGGACTTCCACGCATGCGATTGCGGACCGATTGCGAGAACAGATGGGCGAATTCCTCCGCGGCATCGGACCGCGACGCTCGCTGCGATGGCTCGATCTGCCAGTATCGGCGCAGCACCACGCGTTGCGCGGTGACGGTGAGGCTGTGACGCGCTGGCAGAGCGAAGACGTCGCTATAGGGCGTGGATTGCGGGTCGTCGGGCAGCCCGGCCAGGAATCCCGAAATCCGGTGTTCGCTGATGCGCGCGCCGACCCCCTCGGCGCCGAGGATCGGGCCGATCTCGGAAGCAAAGGTAAAGCGCTGCTCGGCCGCGTGGTAGTAGAACGGCTTGACCCCGAAATGGTCTCGCGCGCAGAACAAAAGCCGCCGCTCCCCATCCCAGATGGCAAAAGCGAAATCGCCTTGCAGATGCATGGGGCAGTCTTCACCCCAGCGCAGATAGGCCCGCATCAGCAATGCCGCATCGGCGACTGAGCTGTCCCTGATGCCGAGCCTGGCGAGCAGTTCGTCGCGGTTGTCGAGCCGGCAGTCGGCGGTGATGGCGAGCTTGCCGCCAGCCATGGTCAGCGGCCCGGGGCCGGCTCCCTCGGTCGTGTTGAGCCAGGCGTGGCCAAGCGCGATGCCGCTGTCCAGCCACCATGAGCTTCCGTCGGGGCCGCGATGGCGCATGCGCGCCAGCATCTGCTGGATGCCGCTCGCCGCTTCAGCCGGCGCGGGGCCCTCTCGCAGCAGGATTCCGGCCACGCCGCTCATCGGCTGCCGTGGTCGACCAGATGCGCGAAACCATCGACGGATCCGCCAAGCACGATGTGGTCGTCGCTGACCAGCCAGGCATGTGCTTTCAATTGTTCGCCCGTGCCGCGCTCGATGCCGATGCGGATATTCGAGGCGTTGCCCTGGCGCGCGAGCAGGTATTGGCCCGAAAGCGCCTGGGTCAGGCATGTGGCGCCCGGCACGAACCGTGCGGCCGCCGCAACCCCCCAGGCGACAAGCCGCAACTCGCCCATGCTGGCGCATTGGCGCGCGTTGAGCCGTGTCACCATCGCGCGGACGCGGTTGTAGGAGAACAATGTCAACCCAAGCCGGACGGCCGCGACCACCAGCAGGCAGCGGCACAGGAAAAATGCTTCCCAGCCGCTCAAGGACAAAATCCGGGCCAGGCTCCGCCGCCCGGGCCGCTGCTTCATCGGCGTCGGGGTTCTCTGCGTTACAGGTCTTTGCCGCGCAACCATGGCCTTTTGCGACACCTGCCTAGACGAGTGCCTCATGCTCCAGCCTCGCAAGCCCGTTTTCCGCCAGGCCCTTCAGCAGGGCGTCGACATCGGCCTTGCAGCGGTCGGGATCGACATTGTAGCGCGCAAGGACGGCGCCGCGGATATCGGCGATCGGCCTGGGTTCCTGGATGAGTTCCCAAATAAAAGCGCCGACGCCGTTGAGGCTGTAATAAATATTGGATTTCAGGTTGAGAAGCGCGAGGCCGCCGCCGAATTCACAAGCAACGGCGTCCTTGGTGGCCTTTACGCAATCGTGCTCGGATGGGTTCCAGTTCATCCTAAAACCTCGTTTAACACACGGTTTACGCGTCATCGTTTCAATGGAAAGTCGGGGATTTTCATCCCCGGCTCCATTTTATTTATCTTCGATCCTGGAGGCCCAACGTCATTCCTCCAGAATCAGGATAGTCTCAAGAGAACGTGAGGTCGCCAATTGGCGTATGCGCGGGGAACGACGCATCGATCGCCGTGTTGCCGCCGCCGCCCTGTGTGATGGTCTCGATCGAACCATGCACGGTCAGGTTTGGCGTTTCGTACTCCTGCCTTTCAACATTCTGTTCCATTTTACTCTCCTATCGGGGACTGGAAACGGCCTGTCGATTGCCGTCAGCACTTTCATGCTGCAGCGCAATAGCTGCATGGCAGCATTTATGAGTCAAGCCTGATTTACCTCTGGTTAATCAATTCCGGGTTGCGA
This sequence comes from Mesorhizobium sp. ES1-6, assembly GCF_020164775.1. Classification (NCBI taxonomy): domain Bacteria; kingdom Pseudomonadati; phylum Pseudomonadota; class Alphaproteobacteria; order Hyphomicrobiales; family Phyllobacteriaceae; genus Mesorhizobium; species Mesorhizobium sp. ES1-6. The sequence goes on along the minus strand of NZ_JAIUGU010000002.1, from coordinate 760,319 downwards.
GTGTCACCATGTGTGTGGAGGATGCTCAAAATTCGGCCGTTTTTGCGTTGAAAACGACGTAACTGAGCATTGTTGTGGCGCTTTTACTAAACTGTTGATTTTGCTTGCATAAAAAAATTGCAGAGCTGGTGCTTTTTTAGACGGGCCTGAAAAATGCCAAATTTCCTTGGCTTTCTCTGTCGGTCGCCGGCCGGCCGGCTCAACGGAGCCGGAATTTTGCTCGGTCGGCGCCGCTCTTCGGGATTGGCCAGGCAAACGCTATGGTTGCAAAACTCCGTGGTGCGAAAGGAAAGGCTTTACGGCGCCGCGGTTTTTGAGGATGCTTTGCTTCGCACTTGCAGCATACGCGTCGCGCAAACCGCTTTTTGGAGACTGTGCGCTCAATGGCCTTGCCGGAAAGCTCCTATGAAAGACTCCGCGCCGCCGACTGCGCCGACGAGATCGCCTATGTGCAAGCGTGCTTACGGGGGTATTTCGGGGGGGCGGCGGCGACGGCCGGCGACGTCTCGACGCCGGGCCTTTCCGACGCTGCCGTCGCTGATATCGCCAGGCTGAACAAGGTCGCCACCTTCGTCCTGAAGGCACTGTCGCGCGCGCCGGCGCATGAGAGGCCGGCAGAACTCTTCCAGTGGCTCGAAACCTATCGCAGGAGGACAGTCTCGATGAACGCCGCCTGCCTCATGGATTCGATAGCCATCCACGAGGCGCTGCGCGACAAGCGGATCGATTTTGTCTTTCTGAAGGGGCCGTTCCAGCAGCATTTGCTCTACGACGATCACTTCATGAAGCCTTCGGGCGATGTCGACATACTGGTTTCGCCTGCCGGCTTCTTGAAGGCGCGCGAAGCGCTGCGCGCGATCGGCTATGAGGTCTCGGGCAAGTCACGCTCGGTCTGGTGGGTCCGCTTCCTTGGCGAACAGCACATGATCCGCGGCAACGGGCCGAAATCATCCACGGTCGACCTGCATTACCGGCTCCAGCAGCCCGGCTCGCCGAGCCCGCGCGATTCCGACGGGTTCCTGCGGCGAAAACGGTTGGTCGAAATCGCCGGCGCCGAAGTCCCCTTCACCTCGGCCGCCGACACGCTGATGCTGTCCTGCATCAGCGTCGCCAAGGCGCTGTTCAACCGCGAACCTTGCGCCGGCTATGTCTGTGATATCAGGGCCAGCGCCAGCCGCCTTGGCGAGGCCGATCAGCAGCGTGTGCTCGATGCCGCGGTGACCCAGGGACTGGACGACACCTTGTTGCTCGGCCTGCGCGCCGCCGATGTGCTGCTGGGCGGCACCGGCACGCTTCTGTCGGAGCGGGCAAAGCCCATCCTGTCGCGCATCGGCAATGAGGACCTGCTCAGCATGGTCATCGCGCCATGGCTGCCGTCGTTGCGCTGGCCGCAGCGGCGGACGGTGTTGTGGGAATTGTGCGGCCGGGCACCGGTCCGCTACCTTTCCGAGGCAGGCTGGGCGGCGTCGGCCGACATCAGCCGCCGGATCTTCGAACGGCCGGCCAGTCCTTGATGGCGGTGGATATCGGACGCGTACAGGGCGAGGGCAAAACGGAACCTGTGCAAGAGGCAAATTCCATGTCGACGACGAAATCCGAGGTCTGTGTGATCATCGCGGCCAAGAACGCGGCGCGCACCATCGCGGTTGCCATCGCATCCGCGCTGCAGGAACCGGAAGTGGCGGAGGTCGTCGTCGTCGACGACGGCTCGACCGACAATACGGCCGAGGTCGCCCGCTCGGCCGACGACGGCAGCGGCCGGCTTGCGGTCATGCGTCTCGACGTCAATCGCGGCCCGTCCTTTGCCCGCAATGCCGCGATCGCCGGTTCGCGAGCCCCGTTCATCAGCATTCTGGATGCCGACGATTTTTTCCTCGAGGGCCGGTTTCGGACCCTGTTTGCCGGCGCCGATTGGGATTTCGCCGCCGACAACATCATGCTCATCAGGGATGATGCGACCGGGGACGCGACCAAAATCGTCGCCCCGGATTTTGCCGCCGAGCCGGAATTCCTCGATTTCGAACGTTTCGTGGAAGGCAACATCTCCAGGCGCCGCGTGCAAAGAGGCGAACTGGGCTTCTTGAAGCCCGTCATCAGCCGTGCCTTTCTGGACCGCCACGGGTTGCGTTACGACGAGAGCCTGCGACTGGGCGAGGACTACGAACTCTACGCGCGCGCGGTCGCCCATGGGGCGCGGTTCAAGGTCATCCGCTCCTGCGGCTACGGCGCCATCGTGCGCGCCGATTCGCTCAGCGGCCGCCACAAGACGCAGGACCTGAAGCGGCTGGCCGATGCGGATCTGGCGCTACTGGCCATTGACAGCCTGCCGGAAGGGTCCAAGGCGGTCCTGAGGCGGCACGAGCGGCATGTGCGCGACAAATACCGGCTGCGCAATTTTCTCGACGTGAAGGCCGAGCGGGGCCTGGCGTCGGCCGCGGCCTATGCATTCGCAAGCCAATCCAACCTCGTCCCCATCGTCCAGGGCGTGGCATCCGACAAGATCGAGGCGCTGTTGCGAAGTGTCGGTCTCGTGTCCAGGAACAAGCACGTGCCGCCGCTGCGTTTCCTGATGGCCGGAACCAGCACGGGCAAGGGGTCCTGAGGCGCCGGGAGCATTCGGGTTGCCTGCCGGCCACGAGCCCCCTCGCAATCATTTCGATCGGATTTATGAGTTTACGAATTGGGTGGTTGCCTCGCGGCTCCGGGGATGGCAGTCTATGCTGCGGTGCAGCAAATTGAACGACCAGCCGAACTGGCCCCCGATCGGACTGGTCCGAAGTCTCTCTTCGTCAGAGGAGACGGACGGCGCGGTACGAGTTTTTCAGCCCCCGTTGCGGGGATTGGCCAGAAGCCGGCCCAGAAAGCCGGCGATGACGGGAATTTAAGTTCATGGCCTCGATATTCGGCTTCAGATCAAGGGATCCGGCCCGCGACAGGCACACCGACGTCGCGCGCCTGGACCGGTTGGCGAAGCTGTTCGAGCAGATCGCGGCCGAAATCGATGCCGAGAAAACTGGTCTGGAGGTCCGCTACCGCAAGGAGGCGACCAACGCGGCCTTCCTCGTCGAAGCGATGGAAAACGGCTCCGCCTCCGACCGCCGCTCGTCCGAAGTTGGTGCCTTGACGCAGTCGATCTTGAACAGCGAGCGCCGCATCGCGGCATTGGCGCGCCAGGGCGGCGCAATGCGCGAGCTCCGTCATTCGCTGGATATGGTCTTCGACCATGCGGCGGACGATTCGACGACGGTGGGCCAGATCAGGCAGCAGGGAGCCGGCCGAGGGTGAAAGTGGCTGCGCGGGACTGTTACGATAGAGTTGATGCGGGGCTGGAAGTCGGGAGGGGGGATTGAAGAGGTCAAGGTTGGCCCGTTTGGAAGCGGTTCAAACGTCGACTTTGGGTTGGGGACACAGCGCAAAGGTGAGTTTGTCATGAGTTCGGAACCAAAAACCATGTCCACGACAGCAATCGAGCCCCTTTCAAGCCCGCATTTCGGCCGGCGGTCCGGTCTGGCGGTTGCTTTGCTGCTCGCCGTGCTTGGCAGCCTGTCGGCAAGTCCGTCTCATGCGCAGAACATCCAGTCCGCGCCCTCTTTCGTCGACGACTTCAAGAGCCTGGATCGTGGACGCTGGTACGTTTCAGACGGCTGGACGAACGGCAGCCATCAGAATTGCACATGGTCGAAAGGTCTGGTCGAGCTTTCCGATGGCGTTCTTTCGCTCGGTTTCGCGAAGCAGAAGACCAAGGATCGCGAGTTCGCCTGCGGCGAGATCCAGACCAAGCAGCGTTTCGGCTACGGCACCTATGAGGCGCGGATGAAGACCGGCGCCGGCTCCGGCCTCAACGCGGCTTTCTTCACCTATATCGGTCCGTCCGACAAGCAGCCTTGGGACGAGATCGACTTCGAGGTCCTGACCAAGGATACGTCGAAGGTGCAGGTCAACGCCTATATCGGCGGCAAGGGCAAGAACGAGAAGCTGGTCGACGTGCCCGGCGGTACCGACAGCGCCTTCAACGACTACGCCTTCGTCTGGGAGAAGGACAGCCTGCGCTGGTACGTGAACGGCCAGCTGGTGAACACCATCACGGATCCGGCGAAGCTGCCAAGCCATGCCCAGAAGATCTTCTTCAGTCTTTGGGGCAGCGACACGATGAAGGGATGGATGGGGACGTTCGCCGAGCCGGACGGCAAGGTGTCGCTCCAGGTCGAACGCGTCGCCTTCACCGCGCTCGGGCAGCCCTGCCAGTTTCCGGAATCGCTGGTATGCAGCGTAAAAGAGTTGGGAAAGACGAATTGAACCGGCCGGACCGGAAACGGCTCCACGCCCTGGACAGGAATGAAACCGAATGAACTTGACGGTGTTTGGAATTGGCTATGTCGGCCTAGTGCAGGCGGCGGTGCTTGCCGAGGTTGGCCACCAGGTTGTCTGCGTCGACGTCGACGCAAGCAAGGTGGAGCGGCTCAACCAGGGCTTTGTCCCGATCTTCGAGCCAGGCCTTGAAAGCATCGTCAGGGAGAACCACGCCGCCGGCCGCATCAAATTCACCACCGATGCGGCGGCCGGCGTCAGGCATGGCGAAATCCAGATGATCGCGGTCGGCACACCGCCCGGCGAGGACGGCTCGGCCGATCTCAAATATGTGCTGGCGGTCGCCGAGACCATCGGCCGCGAGATGGATACCGCCAAGATCGTCGTCGGCAAGTCGACCGTGCCGGTCGGCACCTGCGAAAAGGTAAAGGCCAGGATCGCCGAGACGCTGAAGAAAAGAGGCCGCGAGGATTTGAGCTTCGATGTCGCCTCCAATCCCGAATTCCTCAAGGAAGGCTCCGCGGTCGCCGATTGCATGAAGCCGGACCGCATCATCGTCGGCACCGACAGCGAGGACACCGAGGCGGTGATGCGCGAACTCTACGCGCCCTTCAACCGCAACCACGAGAAGATGATCGTGATGGACGTGCGCAGCGCCGAATTCACGAAATACGCCGCCAATTGCATGCTGGCGACCAAGATCAGCTTCATGAACGAGATGGCGAACCTCGCCGAGCAGCTTGGCGCCGACATCGAGGAGGTGCGCAAGGGCATCGGCAGCGATCCGCGCATCGGTTACCACTTCATCTATCCGGGTCTCGGCTATGGCGGCTCGTGTTTCCCCAAGGACGTCCGCGCCCTGATCAAGACCGCCGAGGGCGTCAAATTCGACGCCAAGCTGCTGCGCGCCGTCGAGGAGCGCAACAACGACCAGAAATCCGTCCTGTTCGACAAGGTGCACCGCTATTTCAAGGGCAACCTCAAGGGCAAGACCTTCGCGCTCTGGGGCCTGGCCTTCAAGCCCAACACCGACGACATGCGCGAGGCGCCCGCGCGCGTGCTGATGGAGGCGCTCTGGAACGCCGGCGCGACCGTCCAGGCCTATGACCCCGAGGCCATGCAGGAATGCCAGGCCATCTACGGACTGCGCGACGACCTGATGCTGTGCGGCACCAAGGAAGCGGCGCTGCGCGGCGCCGACGCGCTGCTGATCGCCACCGAATGGAAGAGCTTTCGCGCACCGTCCTTCGATGCGCTGAAGGATGCACTGACCACGCCGGTCATCTTCGATGGTCGCAACCTCTATGATCCCAAGGTCGTGGCGCGCCACGGCATCGAATATCACTCGATCGGCAGGCTGGCGGCATGAGGCCCGAGACGGATAAGTCCGAAACAGGATCGGATGGGACAGTCAAGACGAACGCGCCCGGCGCGGAAAGGAGTCGCAACTGATGGTGTTGGACGTAAAGCCCGAGCAAGTCACCAAGGATCATTTCGATGTTGTCGCGATCGGTTCCGGCTTCGGTTCGGCTTTCTTCCTGCATGAGTTCGCCAATCGGCGTAAGGCGCGCATCCTGATCCTGGAATGGGGACGCCACAACACGCATGAATGGCAGCTCGACCAGAACGCCAACACCGACATAGACGACGAGACGACCTACAAGACCAATTCCGACAAGCCGTGGAATTACACGATCGGGCTGGGCGGCGGGACCAATTGCTGGTTCGCGCAGACGCCGCGGTTCCACCCCAATGATTTCAGGCTGAAGAGCACCTATGGCATCGGCAATGATTGGCCGATCAGCTACGACGATGTCGAGCCGTTCTATTGCGACGCCGAAGACATCATGTCGATCTCGGGCGATCCCGACATGGCGGCGATGCTGCCGCGCTCGAGGCCGTTTCCGCAGCCGCCGCATCGCATGTCGACGCCGGACAGGATGATGAAGGCGGCCCAGCCCGATCAGCACTTCGTCATGCCGACCGCGCGCGCCCGCGTGCCGACCGCGCAGCGCACCTCCTGCTGCGCCAACCTGCGCTGCTGGCTGTGCCCGGTCGATGCCAAGTTCACCGCCAACAACGGCTTGATGCATGTCTTCGAGCATCCCGACGTTTCGGTCTGCCTCGGAGCCGAAGTGCGGCGGCTCGATCACGCCGGCGGCACGGTCCGTTCGGTTGCCTTTGTGAAGGATGGTAAGGAATATCAGGTCAGCGGCGACCTTTTTGTTCTCGGCGCCAATGCCATCCAGAGCGCGGCGATCATGCTGCGCTCCGGCCTCGGCGATGAATTCGTCGGCCGGGGCCTGCACGAATCCTATGGCTGGAACTTCGAGGTCTATCTCGACGGCGTCGACAATTTCGACGGCAGCACCATCACAACCGGCCTGAATTTCGGCCTCTATGACGGTCCGCACCGGTCCGAGCACGCGGCGGCCCTGGTCTATTTCGAGAACCGCTGGCAGCACGGGATGCGCGCCGAGAAGGGGCGGGTGCGCCAGGCGCTGCCGCTGGTCGTGGTCACCGAAAACCTGCTCGATCCCGAGAATTTTGTCACTCTCGACGAGGATGACAACGCCTTCGTCTCCTTCAAGGCGCCGTCGGATTATGCAGTCAAGGGCATGGCCCGGGCCCTGGACAAATTGCCTGGACTGCTCGCCCCGCTGCCGGTGGAACGTCTCTTCGACCGTGGTATCCGGCCGTCGGAATCGCATGTCCAGGGCACGCTGAGGATGGGCACCGGTCCCGCCGATTCGGTCATCGACAGCGACATGATCCATCACCGCTTGAGAAACCTGGTTGTCGTCGGCACCAGCACCTATCCGAGCTGTTCCTGCGCCAATCCGAGCCTGACCGCCGCTGCCTTGTCCTTGCGGGCGGCGAGCCGGATCGCGTGAGAAGAGGGAGCTAACTGATGATCGAGATCACGCGGCGTTCTGTACTGGCCATCATGGCTGGCGGAGTTGCGTCGACGGGCGTGGCCTACGCGGCCGTGTCCTCGTTTTCGGACGAGGATCTGATTCGCGTCACGCTCGAAAAATATCTCGGCAGGTTGAACATACGCATCGAGCATCTGCAGCAGTTCGTGCTGGAGTTCCGCAACCGCAATCCGTGGATGTTTCCCAGCGAAAAACTCGGCGACGCCGTCACCTTGCTCGAGACGGCGAAGCTCGGTCATGCACGCCAGTTGTTGCCGAAACAGAAGCAGCGCGACCTTCGGCATTTCGACCGCTGGGTCGTCGCCGAATTCCACATGTTGACGGACTACGCCTGGCGCAGTTCACCCAATGATCCCATCCGGTTCACCGGATGGCAGTCATGCACGAATCCGTTCGCGACGCTTGATCCGCCAAAGACTGCCTGAGGCGGTCTTCGACGCGGCCCTTCATCGAGCCGGGGGCAATGAAACGCGAAAAGACAGGAGTGACGACCATGAAAGTTCTTTTTGCAGGCGGCAATGGCTACCCGCCGGAGTTCAGCGGCGGCGTCCAGTCGAGCACCCATCATCTGGCCGAGCAACTGATCGAGCATGGGCATGAGGCCGCGGTGCTTGCCGCCCTGTTCGGCGACGGTGTCTTTGGCTTCAAGGCGCGCGCCAAGATGAAGCTCTTGCGCCAGCCCGCGGTCGTCGACAGCTTTCCCGGCTATCCGGTGATCCGGGCATGGTTCCCTTGGGAGGCGGCAAGCTTCGCCGTCAACCGGGTGAAGCCTGATGTGGCGGTGGTCCAGTGTCACAAGTCGGTTCCGCTCGGCAAGGCGCTGCAGGCCAAGGGCGTGCCGCTGGTCGTTTATCTCCGCAATGTCGAATTTCACGAGCTGGGCGGCGATCTGCGCGAGCTGGGCTCGGCGCTTTACATAGCCAATTCCGAGTTCACCGCGCGCACCTATGCCAGAGAGTTCGGCATCGAGGCGGCGGTGATCCCGCCGACCATCAATCCGACGCACTACAGCACGCCGACCACGGGCCAGTTCGTCACCCTGATCAATCCCTATGAGGAAAAGGGCTTCGAACTTGCGGTGCGCCTTGCCGGCGCATGCCCCGAAATCCCGTTCCTGTTCGTCGAAAGTTGGAAGCTGGAGGACGACCACCGGGCGCGCATCGAACAGACGATCGCGCCGCTCGGCAACGTCACCCTGGAAAGCCGCACCAGCGACATGAAGACGGTCTATGGCCGCACCAGGATCCTGCTGGCCCCCAGCAAGTGGGAAGAGGCCTGGGGCCGGGTGGCGTCGGAAGCCCATTGCAGCGGCATTCCGGTCGTCGGCTCGCGCCGCGGCGGCCTGTCCGAAGCGATCGGCCCCGGCGGCGCGGTGCTAGACTATGATGCTCCGCTAGCCGACTGGGTCGCGGCCGTCAGGCTCCTGTGGAACGACAACAAGGAATATGAGCGCGTCTCGGCTCTCGCGCGCAGCTTCGCCGGCCGGCCGGAACTCGATCCGGACCGCCAGTTCGTCACCTTCTTCTCAATATTGGACAAGGCCGTTCAGCAGCGCGCGCGCCAGGCCGCGTAGCAACCGCGTCAGGCCAGGCGCTTGACCCGGTTCTTCAGCGTTTCATAGCCGCGCGCGCCAAGCAGGGTGCGCGCAATGGTCTTGGCGGCGCTCTTGCGGCCTTCCTGCGAGTTGATCTGCCGCAGCCTTGCCGGCAGGTTTCGCGCGGCCTGGCCAAGTGCCGGCAGCGACAACGCATCGGGAAAACTGACCATGTGCGTTTCGACGCACAGGACCGGTTTGCCCGACAGTTCCGTGATCCTCAACGCCTGGGCATGCTCGCTTTCGATGAACAGGATGGCATCGGATTTGCGGTAGAAATCGGCCTTGAAACTGCCATGCGCGCCAAGCCGCTGGCGCTCCGCCTTGCTCGGCAGATCGAGCATGATGAGCTTGTCGTACCGGATCTCGTGCTTGGCCAGCCACGCCTCGGTCAACGCGCGGTATTTCTCGAGCCGGCTGGTGACCAGCCAGCCGATCTTGTGGGTCGCGGCATGAAGCGGCCGCGCCTCGCTGAGGAACTTTTCATAGGCCGGACCGTCGTCGTTCTCGGCCTCGGTCGGATCGAGGCACAGCACCCCGTCTATGTCGACGCAGCATTGCGCCAGGAATTTGTGATGCATGAAGTTCCACTGGAACATGCGCGGATGCGGCACGACCTCGAAGACAATATCGGTCTCCTGATGCTGCGGCTCGAGGCCGAAGACGGCGGAGAAGATGAAGTCGGCCTCGATGCCGGCGCCCTTGATGCGGGCACGGGCGTCGCGCATTGCATTGCCGCCGGCGACGCTATCGTCGATCACCAGCACCTTGCGCATGTCCGAGACCTTGCGGTCCAGCGCGGCGCGGCGCTTGGTGATGCCGGACGTGTAGACCCGGCCTTCCAGGAAACTGTCCAGATCGGTCATCGGGATGTTGGCCGCGAGGCTGACCAGCGTCGCCGCCAGCACGCCGCTTCTGGGAATGCCGACCACAAGGTCGATATCGCGCGGCAGCCGGTGAAGGTTGCTTACGATGGTGTCGTTCATGTCGGAGATCGATCGGTAATGCATGGATCGGACCTGATGCTCGGGTGGATATTGGTAACGGTCGAAAGCGCCGAAATTATTGCGCCTCGCGCGGCGTCGCAGCCGGCGTTCTTGCCGGCAGCATTTTCAAGGCCTCCCGCAAGGCTTCGCGGCCGGCCGGGAAGGCCATGGCGATGACGATCGTGATCGCGTAGGCCAGGACGGCGCCGCTGGCCAGGGCGACGACATGCTGCTGCGGCAGCATCGGCTTGACCAGCCAGACCGCGCCCAGCGCCAGATGTGCGCCAAGCACGAACGGCGTTGCCGCGTGCAGCACATGGCTGGCTTGCAGCGGTCCGCTCCTGCCGACATAGAGCCACAGGAAGGGCGTGCGCAGATACTCGCTGACCGCATAGGCGACCGCCACGCCGAGCGCGCCGTAGGGCAGGCCGAGCGCGAAGGCGAGCACCGACGTCACCGCCGTGACGATGCCCCAGCGCATGAAGTCGCCGGAGCGGCCCTGGCTGACGAAAAGCCATCCGGCGGGATTGTTGAGCGGCTGCAGCAGGCCCGCAAAGCCGAGCGCCAGGAAGATCGAGGCGCTGGCGCGCCATTGTTCGCCGAGCACGAAGGGAATGAGCACGTCGGACATGGCGGTGGCGAAGGCGACGCCGGGCAGCGCCACCAAAAGGATCAGCGGCATGACGCGCAGATAGGCGCTGCGATAGCGGTCCGGCTCGTCCTTCAGCCGCGACAGCGCCGGCACCATCACCTTCGACAGTGGATTGGTGATCTGGCTGAGCGGGAACAGGAGCAGCTTGTAGGCGCGGTCGTAGAGGCCGAGCTGAGCTTCACCCCAATATTTGCCGATCAGCACATTGTCGAGGTTGCGGGCGAAGAAATTGGCGAAATTGAAGCCCGTGATGCCGGCACCGAAATTGATCAACTCGCTGATGCCGGCGACCTTGCGCGGCATGCCCGGGCGCCAGCGCGAGCTTGCCCAGTAGCAAAGCGTCGGCAGCACCGCGCCGGTCAGCGTGCCGGCAAACAGCGCCCAGTAGGAGCGGTCGATGAAGGTCCAGGCGATCGATACCGCCAGCCCCGCGACGGCGCCGGCGACGTCGATGATCGCCAGGCGGCCGAACTGCATGCGGCGCGTCAGCAGCGCCAGGTGCTGGGCGCCCAGGCCGTAAGCCAGGATCTGCAGCCCCAATGCCGCCACCAGGCCCGTGACGCGCGGCTCGCCGTAGAAGGCGGCGACAAGCGGGGCGGCGCCGGCGAGCACGCAGGCCAGCACCGCGCTGACGGCGACGTTGATCCAGAAGAGGTAGTTCACCTCCTCATGCCGGATGCCTGACTTCTGGATCGTCGCCTGGGTCAGGCCGAAATCCTGGAACAGGGCGATGAAGGCGAGCACCGGCGCGCACATGGCCACGACGCCGAAATCCTGCGGCGACAAGAGCCGCGACAAAACGATGACCGATATGATCTGGGTCGCGACCCGCACCGATTGCGACAGAGCGGTCACGACGGCGCCGCGGCCGACCGATTTGCGCAAGGAGCCTTCTGGCGGATCGAATGGATTGGCTTCCAAATTCAGGATTCCTGATCTTTGCGCGGATTCCGGAGCCCGAAATCCACAACCGCCGCCGACCACAAACTACGGCAATAATTTTGCAGTGCAACAGAAAACGTCGATCGTCGCGCCAAAAATGTTGCGATGCAGCAAGAGCTGTACTAGGCTTCCCCTGGGTGGGTCAAACAGCGGTCGAGTTTTCATGCTGCATGTCTTGTACCTGGTGCACGATGTTTCCGATCCGGCGGTTCGCCGGCGGATCACGATGCTTCGGACAGGTGGCGCGCGGGTCACCCTGGCGGGCTTTCGCCGCACCGCCACCCCGATCGCCGATATCGAAGGATTGCGGCCGATAGACCTTGGCGCGACGCGCGATGGCCGATTCGCCCAGCGCCTGGCGGCCGTTGCGAAAGCGGCGGTTTCGATAGGTTCGAAGCTGGGCGGCATGCCGAAGCCCGATCTCATCATCGCACGCAATCTGGAAATGCTGGCGCTGGCCCGCCGCGCCCGGTCGGCCTTCGGCGCTACGGTGCCGATCGTCTATGAATGCCTCGACATTCACCGCCTGGTGCTTCGCGACGATGTCCTGGGCAAGGCGCTACGCGCCAGCGAGCGCCATCTGGCGCGGGACGTGAAATTGCTGGTGACCAGTTCGCCCGCCTTCATCGCCAACTATTTCAAACCCTTCCGCCAGGTCGCGGCGCCGGTCGAACTGGTCGAGAACAAATATTTCGAGGCGGCGGCCATTCTGCCTGGCGAGCGTGAGGCGATGGAAGGACCTGTCGCCCCGCCATGGCGGATCGGCTGGTTCGGGGCGTTGCGTTGCCGCCGCTCGCTCGAACTGTTGGCCGGTTTCACGCGCCGCATGGAGGGCCGGTTCGAGATCGTGCTGCGCGGCCGCCCCGCATTGTCCGAATTCCCGGATTTCCATAGCTTCGTCGATGCCGAACCGTATTTGTCGTTTCGCGGGCCCTACCGCAACCCGGAGGACATGGCGGCGATCTACCAGGACGTCCATTTTTCCTGGGCGATCGATTTCTTCGAGGAGGGGCAGAACTCCGAATGGCTGCTGCCCAATCGCCTCTATGAAGGCTGCCGCTTCGGCGCGGTGCCGATCTCGATGGACAACACCGAGACCGGACGGTTCCTGCGGCAGCGCGATATCGGCGTTCTGTTGCCGCAGGCCACGCCCGAGGCTCTCGAGACCGCGCTAGGCGGCATGGAACAGCACCGCTTCGCCAGGCTGAAGGCGCGCGTGCTGGCCCACAATCCGAGGATGTGGAGCTACGATCGCGGCGACTGCAGCGCCTTGGTCGAAAAACTGCGCCGCCTGACCACCGTGCGCGAGCCGCTCGCGACCGAGGCCCTGGCATAGGATGAACATCGCCCGATGACGCAAGCGCATGCCTCCAGCCTGATCGTGATCCCCTGTCTCAACGAGGCAACCCATATCGGTGCGCTGCTCGACCAGCTTTGCCCGGCGGCGGCACGGCTTGGCGCGCGGATCGTCGTTGCCGATGGCGGCAGCACCGACGGCACGCTGGCCATTGTCGGTGAGCGCCAGAACAACGATCCGCGCATTATCCTGCTTCACAACGAAAAGCGCATCCAGAGCGCGGCGATCAACCTGGCGGTGGCCAGATTTGGCGAGGGCGCCCACTATCTGATCCGTATCGATGCCCATGGCGGCTATCCCGACGACTATTGCGACCGGCTGGTCGAGGAGGCGCAGGCCACCGGCGCCGATTCGGTCGTGGTGTCGATGCTGACCAGCGGCAGCGGCACCGTGCAGAAAGCGGCGGCGGCGGCGCAGAACTCCAAGCTCGGCACCGGCGGCTCCAAGCATCGCCACCTCTCCGCAGGGGAGTGGGTCGACCACGGCCATCACGCGCTGATGCGGATCTCGGCCTTCCGGGCCGTCGGCGGCTATGACGAGACGTTCAGCCACAACGAGGATGCCGAACTCGACTATCGGCTGAGGCAGGCCGGCTATAGGATCTGGATGAGCGGCAGGACGCAGATGGTCTATTATCCGCGCACTTCGCTGCGCGGCCTCTATTTCCAGTATCTCGGCTATGGCCGCGGTCGGGCCAAGAATGTGCTGAAACACCGTGTGATCCCGAAGGTTCGGCAAATGGTGCCGCTGGCCGTCTTCCCCGTGGTTCTTCTGGCGGCTTTCTCCTTCGTGCACTGGATCGCGGTGCTGCCGCTACTGCTGTGGGCGGCGGTGTGCCTGGGCTACGGCGTGGTAACAGCCATCAGCCAGCGCAATGCCGACATCGCGCTTGCCGGCGTTTCGGCGATGGTCATGCATTTCGGCTGGTCCGTCGGCTTCTGGCTGCAGCTTCTCGGCCTTAACGCGCGGGGGAGGGCGGCGTGATGGCGGTTCAGGCCGGGAATCGCGGCATCGACATCGGCGTGTGCACGTTCCGGCGGCCGGAACTCGCCGACACGCTGCGTTCGCTCGCCGCCATGGAGATGCCCCGAGGTTTCGATATCAGTGTCATTGTCGCCGACAATGACGACACGCCAAGCGCGCAGGCATTGGTGATGGCGCTGTCGCAAGAATTGAAGCTGCCGCTCCGGTACCGGCATTGTCCGGCACGCAACATCTCGATCGCCCGCAACGCTTGCCTCGATGCAAGCGAGGCGGAATTCCTGGCCTTCATCGATGACGACGAGACCGCCACCGCCCGCTGGCTCGCCGAACTGGTGACGACAGCCGAAGAAAGCGGCGCCGACGCGGTTCTCGGCCCGGTGCGTGCGCTCTATCGCCCGGATGCGCCGGACTGGATGCGCCGTGGCGATTTCCATTCGACCTTGCCGGTCCGCGTGGGTGGCGAAATCCGCACCGGCTACACCTGCAACGTCCTCCTGCGCATGGGATCGGACAGTCTGCGCGACCGCCGCTTCAGCCTGGCGCGCGGCCAGACCGGCGGCGAGGACACCGAATTCTTCGACCAGATGCACAAGGCAGGCGGCCGGATCGCCTTTGCGCCGGAGGCATGGGTGGACGAGGCCGTACCACGGGCCAGGGCCGCGTTCGACTGGCTCAGCCGCCGTCGCTTCCGGGTCGGCCAGACGCATGGCCGTCTGCTCGGCCAGAACACCGGTGGCCTCGGTTTGGTGAAGCAGCTAGGCCTTGCCTCGGCCAAGGCGCTCTACTGCTTTGCCGCCGCCCTTCCTGTTCTTGTCAGCCCCGTGCCCAGGAACCGCTCCGTACTGCGCGGCATCATGCATGTCGGCGTCGTCAGCGGCCTTGTCGGCATCCGCGAACTGCGCCTCTACGGCCAGCCTTCGCCTGGGGAAGGAGGCAAGCATGCGGCCTGAACCCTCCTTCGTCCCCGATGTTTCTTTCGTGATTGCCGCCTACAACGCCGAGGCGACCCTTGATCGGGCGATCGCCAGCGCCATCGCCCAGAAAGATGTCAGCGTCGAGATCATCGTCGTCGACGACAAGTCGCGCGACGCCACGCTCGACGTGGCGCGGGCCTATCCCGAGCACATCGTGCGTGTCGTGGCCCTGGAAAAAAACAGAGGTCCCGGAGGCGCCAGGAATGCCGGGGTCAACGCCGCACTTGGTAGATGGATCGCGGTTCTCGATTCCGACGACGCCGTCTTTCCCGGCCGCATCGCCGCCATGATCGATCGCGCCGAGCGGGCGGATGCCCAGATCGCCGTCGACAATCTCCAGGTCGTCCGTGAGGACGGCGTGGTCGAGGACGCGATGTTCCCGCGTCAATATCTGGAAGACCTGCGCGAGATCTCGCTGGCCACCTACATCGCCGGCAACGTCGTCTTCGAATCGAAGTTCAATCTCGGCTACCTCAAGCCGATCTTCCTGCGCCGTTTCCTTGATGAAAACCGGCTGCGCTACGACGAGAAACTGAGGATCGGCGAGGACTACATCTTGTTTGCCGAAGCCCTGGCCATGGGCGGCAGATGCGTGGTCGAGCCTGATGTCGGCTATGCCTATCATATCCGCAGCGGTTCCATCTCGCGCGTGCTCGAGCCTCATCATGTCGAGGCGATGCGCAAGGCGGATGCCGAATTCGCTCAAACCCATCGGATGGACGAGGCGGCCCAGGCAGCCTTCGCCCGGCGCGGCCGCAGCCTGCGCAAGGCGGCGTCGTTCCTGGCAATGGTCCAGCACATCAAGGCGCGGTCCCCGCTCAAGGCGATCCGGACGGCGCTCAGCGACCCGGCGGCGGTCAGGCATATGGGCATGCCGATCGCCGTGCGGTTGCGAAGAGTAGCGGCACAGTTTGCCGTGGGGGTGGGGAGGTGAAGATGCAGGCACATGGAGGGATTTTTCGTGGCTTGTGAATGGACTGTAGTCGATCTCCTCAGAAGGAATTTGCGATGAAGAAAATCAGGAAGGCCGTGATACCGGTGGCGGGGCTTGGAACACGGTTCCTGCCGGCGACCAAGTCGATGCCGAAGGAAATGCTTCCCGTCGTCGACAGGCCCGTCGTCCAATATGCGGTGGACGAGGCCTTCGAGGCCGGCATCGAGCACATCGTCTTCGTCACCGGCCGCAACAAGGCGGTCATTGAGGACTATTTCGACCTGCATCCGGAATTGATCGGAACCCTGGAGCAAACCGGCAAGAAAACCCAGTTGGAGGCGCTCGAAAGCATGCTGCCGGTGGCCGGCGCCACCTCCTTCATCCGCCAGCAGTCGCCGCAAGGACTCGGCCATGCCGTCTGGTGCGCCCGCGAGGTGATCGGCAACGAGCCCTTCGCCCTGCTTTTGCCTGACATGGTCTCCTTCGGCGGACGCGGATGCCTGGCCGAGATCACCGACCTCTATGCGCAGACCGGCGGCAACGTCATCGCCGTCGAGCGCTGCGAGCCGAGCGAGACCAATAAATATGGCATCGTCGGCCGTGGCGCCGACATTGGCGGCGGCTTCGAGGTGACGGCCATGGTCGAAAAGCCGGCACCGGCCAACGCGCCGTCGAACTTCTACATCAACGGCCGCTATATCCTGCAGCCCGAGATATTCCAGCTTCTGGGCAACCAGCAGCGTGGCGCGGGGGGCGAGATCCAACTGACAGACGCCATGGTCCGCCTGTCGAAGGACCAGCCGTTCTTCGCCCAGCCTTTCAAGGGCCGCATGTTCGACTGCGGTTCGAAGGAAGGCTTCATCCAGGCCAACATCGCCTTCGCGCTTGCCCGCGACGACATGAAGGGCCCTGTCTTCGAGATGCTTCAGGAGTTCGTCCAGTCGCATGAACGCCAGGAAGAAGCCGCATAATGCCCATCTTTCGGGAGTATTGCCGGATGGCTGGCGGCGAGGGGCCGACAGGCCCCGCCGTCTGGCACGAAGCTTGCGTTGCCTCGGGGCAATACTCCCGATCTTCGAGGCGCCTGGGAGCCAAGGCATGATCCCGAAACGCGGAATGCGTTTTTAAGAAAAGATCGTGCTCAAACAGTGAGATAGAGCCATACCGACCACCGGAATGGAACCCACTCTAGAATTGGACCGAAGATGAATTACGCCAACTTTCCTCTCGACAAGAGGATGCCATTGCCGAATTCGGACGCAGGAGACGGCGACGACTTCATCGACGTCGAGCGGCTGCTTGGCATGGCCGCGCGGCAAGCCAAGGTCGTTGGCGTGTGCGCCATCATCGGTCTTTTCCTGGGCGTGCTCTATCTGCAGACCACGCCGCCCAAATACGTCTCGATCTCCAGCGTGCTGATCGACGAGGGCCTGAACAAGATCGTCGACGACATCTCGGCGGCGTCCACGACCATGCAGACCGATTCGGCGATCCTGAGCCAGATCGAGATCCTGACCTCGACGCGGCTCGCCGCGGTGGTCGTCGACAAGCTCAAGCTCGACCAGAACGATACGTTCATGAACCCGCCGCAGTCGGCCCTTGCCCAGGGCGTCGGCATGGTCCGCGGCCTGATCCAGTATGTTCGTCCGAGCAGCCCGGTCATGCCGGGTGTCGGCGACGTCTCCAAGCTCGACCCTGCCGCGCGCGATGCGCTGATCGCCGCGTCGCGCCGCGACTATGCCATCCTCAAGCTGCAGAACGAAATCCGGGCCGACCGCGTCGGGCGAAGCTACGTCATCGCGCTTGGCTACCAGGCGACTGATCCGGCGCTGGCGAAGGCCATCACCAAGGCCTATGCCGACGCCTATCTCGCCGACCAGCTCGATGCCAGCTTCGACGCCACCGAGCGCGCGGCGGTCTGGCTCCAGGGCCGGTTGACGGAGTTGCGTGAGAGCTCGCAGCAGGCATCGCTGGCGGTCGAAAAATTCAGGGCCGAACATGGCCTGTCCGCCAACAGCGACGGACAACTGATGAGCGACAAGCAGCTCGCCGACCTGAATGCCCAGCTCATCGTGGCGCAGGCCGATACCGCGCGGGCCAGCGCCCGCTACCAGCAATACAAATCGATCGTCGACAGCGGCTCGGAAAACGCGTTCAAGGATGCCGCCATATCGAGCGACCAGCCAAGCAGCTCGGTCATTGCGGCGCTCAAGACCCGCTACCTTGCGGTTTCCAAACGGCAGCAGGATGTCGAGGCGAATTTCGGCCCCCAGCATCCGCAGGCAGTGGCGCTCGCCAAGGAGAAGGCCGACATATCGGCGCAGATCTTCGGCGAACTGAAGCAGCTGACCGAAAGCTACCGCAACGAGTATGAGGTGGCGCTGGCGCGCGAAACCGCGCTCAGGGCCAATGTCGCCGCCGCGCAGGGCAAGAGCTCTATCGACAACCAGTCACAGGTCCAGTTGCGTGATCTCGATCAGAAGGCGACGGCACTCTCCACGCTCTACCAGACGTTCCTCGGACGTTATGAGGAAGCCGCCCAGCAGCAGTCCTTCCCGGTCGGCAAGATCCGCATCATCTCGGATGCGTCGACGCCGCTCGCCGCCTCGAGCCCGCGCACCATCATCGTGCTCGGTCTTTCGCTGGTGCTCGGCGTGCTGATGGGCGTCGGCTTCGGCGGCCTCAACGAGTTCAACGAGCGGTTCTTCAGGACCGGCGAGGAAGTGCGCGATCGCGTCGGCCTCAAATTCCTCGGCTACCTGCCGACCATCGGCAGCAAACCGACCAAGGACGACAAGCCGTCCGAAGGGCCGGCGGATGCCAAGGTCGCCAAAACGCCCGCCGCCATCGAAAGGCGCGCGCGAATGCGCGTCAGCATCGACGCTCCGGCATCGATGTTCTCCGAAACGTTGCGCAGCGCCAAGATCGCCTTCGACGTCGTGATGGAAGGGCAAGGCAGCCGTGTCATCGGTGTGATCTCGGTTCTTCCTGGCGAGGGCAAGTCGACGGTCGCGGCCAATCTCGCCGGGCTGCTCGCCGCCAATGGCGCCAGGACCCTGCTCATCGACGGCGACATGCGCAATCCGGGCCTCAGCCGCAGCCTTGGCATGGAAGCCGAGCAAGGGTTGATGGAAGCGGTGGTGGGCGGCCAGACCTGGCAGTCCGTCGGCAAGATCGACAGGCAGACCAAGCTCGCCATCATTCCGGCCGTGTCGCGCGGACATTTCTCGCATACCAGCGAGCTTCTCTCCTCGGCCGGCATGCGCCGCTTCATCGAGAACGCCAAGGAGACATTCGAATATATCGTCGTCGACCTGCCGCCGCTCGGGCCGGTGGTCGACGCCAAGGCCTTCGCGCCGCTCGTCGACGGCTTCGTGCTGGTCACCGAATGGGGCCGCACGCCGCGCGCCATGGTGCGCTCGATGCTGGAATCCGAACCCTATGTCGCCAACAAGATCGTCGGCGCGGTGTTGAACAAGGTCGATCTGAAGAAGCTGGCCAAATACGGATCGTTCGGCGCATCGGAGAAATTCTTCGACAAGTACTCGAGCTACTATCTCGACAAGTCGGAAGTGCGGGCGAAGACAGGGGCCTGATATCGGACGCTATATCAGGCCAGCCGCGTTTGATCGCGGCTGGAAATTGCGCTGCCTACGCAGTCCTGAGCCGATAACGGAACACCGTATGGTCGAGCAGCCGCCGGATACGTGGCTCGGCCTCGGTCGCCACCAGCCAGCTGGCCGCGATCATGGTCGCGGCGACCATTGCCATCGACAGGAGATACGGCAGCCCGGCGCGCACCATGGCGCCGAGCATCGCCGCGCCGATGACGTCGTGGATCAGATAGAGCGGATAGGTCATCAGGCCGATCCGGCGCCAGCCGCTCCAGCTGAGATCGAGTTTGAGCGACCACGCCATCAGCGCGATGGCCACGAGGAAGATCAGGATAGGCGGCGCGTAGGGCATCACGGCTCCGACCTTGATGCCGTGGACGTCGACGGAGCTGGCGATCTGCAGCACGCCGCCGCCGAGAAACAGCAGGCAGAAGCAAAGGCGAGGAGCGGTCACCGCCTTGAACCGCATCAGCCACATGAGCACGCCGACGGCGAAGAATGCGCCGTGATGCACCAGGATGAGTTGCAGCCAGCGCGTCTCGGCGAAATCGGACCAGCCGAGCGGATAATAGAGGCACCAGAACAGCGTGCTGATCAAGCCGATGACGATGGCGACCGTCTCCATCAGATGGAAACGGCCGAGCCGCAGCAGAACCCAGACAATGGCGTAGAAGGCAATCTCGATGCCGAGTGTCCAGTAGACGCTGTCCACCCACGGACCGTAGGGCGCGAACAGCGCCGTTCGGGCGAGCCTGACCACCGCATCGGTCGGCCAGCTCAGGCCGATCAGCAGCAACAGCGCCGCGGTGATCGGCGCGCAGATCCAGACCGCCGGCGCCAGCCTTTTGACCCTTGCCTCGAAGAAGCGCAGCGGCGTCGAATTCTCGGCGCTGAAGGCAATGACGAAACCGCTGATGACGAAGAAGATCTCGACGCCGACCCAGCCGGACCCGACCCAGGCGCCGATGCCGGGCTGCGCCGGAACGCCGCCCGTGGCCTGCGCCGAGATGCCGTCGGGATAGGCCCACACCCAGAAGCCGTAGTGGTAGATCATGACCAGCACGGCGGCGAGAAACCGCAGGATGTCGATGCCACCGAACGTCGTCTTTTGCTGAGCCATGCGATCCTGTCGAATGGCCCCCCGCGCGAACTGTAAGGCGGAATGCTGCATTGCACAATCAACGATTGTGCCGCGCGGCCATCACAAAGTTCGCCGCGCCGCAACATCCGGGACGGCACGCGTCGCCAGTCGGATCAAATCCCGATCCCGCGCGCTTTCATGGCGGCGGTGATCTCGTCGATGATGGCCGGGTCGTCGATGGTCGCCGGCATCGTCCATTCTTCCTTGTCGGCGATCTTCTGCATGGTGCCGCGCAGGATCTTGCCGGACCGTGTCTTCGGAAGCCGTTTGATCGTCACAACGGTCTTGAAGGCGGCGACCGGACCGATACGTTCCCGCACCAGCGCGACGACCTCCTGCTCGATGGCGCCGCCATCGCGCGCGACACCGGCGTTCAGCACCACGAAGCCGAGCGGTATCTGGCCCTTCATCGCATCGGCGATGCCGACGACGGCGCATTCGGCGACATCGGGATGGGCGGCCAGCACCTCTTCCATGGCGCCGGTCGACAGCCGATGCCCGGCGACGTTGATGATGTCGTCGGTACGGGCCATGACGTAGAGATAGCCGTCCTCGTCGATCATGCCGGCATCGGCCGTCTTGTAGAAGCCGGGGAACTCGTCGAGGTAGGCTTGGCGGAAGCGATCGTCGGCATTCCACAGCGTTGGCAGGCAGCCGGCCGGCAGCGGCAGCTTGACCACGACATTGCCCAGCGTGCCGCGCGGCACCTCGTGGCCGGCATCGTCGAGCACGCGGATGTCGTAGCCCGGCATCGGCACCCCGGGCGAGCCGTATTTCACCGGCAGCAGGCCGAGTCCGGCGGGGTTGATCGTCATCGGCGAGCCGGTCTCGGTCTGCCACCAGTGATCAACCACCGGTACGTCGAGCTTCTGCTCCGCCCATTTGATGGTTTCGGGATCGGCGCGCTCGCCGGCGAGGAACAGCGTGCGGAATTTCGACAAATCGTATTTCGGTACGAATTCGCCCTTGGGGTCCTGCCCTTTGATGGCGCGGAAGGCGGTGGGCGCGGTGAACAACGCGACCACGCCATGCTCCGCGATCACCCGCCAGTAGGTTCCGGCGTCGGGCGTGCCGATCGGCTTGCCTTCGAAGAGCACGCTGGTGCAGCCATGCAGCAGCGGGCCGTAGACAATGTAGGAATGGCCGACCACCCAGCCGACATCGGATGCTGCCCAGAAGACTTCTCCCGGCTTGACGCCGAACTCGTTGTCCATCGTCCATTTCAGCGCGACCATGTGGCCGCCATTGTCGCGCACGATGCCCTTGGGCTGGCCGGTCGTGCCCGAGGTGTAGATGATGTAGAGCGGGTCGGTGGCCAGCACCGGCACGCAGTCGACATTGGCGCCGGCCGCCCGTTCGCGGGCGACGGCGTCGGCGTAGTCGATGTCGAAATGGTCCTTCAAATCGCAGCGCAGCTGGTCGCGCTGCAGGATGAGGCAGGCCTCCGGTTTATGGCGGGACATCTCGATCGCTCTGTCGAGCAACGGCTTGTAATCGACGATCCGCCCTGGTTCCAGGCCGCACGAGGCGGAGATGATCAGCTTGGGCCTGGCGTCGTCGATGCGGGTGGCAAGCTCATGCGAGGCAAAGCCGCCGAACACGACCGAATGCACGGCGCCGAGGCGGGCGCAGGCAAGCATGGCGATGGCCGCTTCCGCCACCATCGGCATGTAGATGATGACGCGGTCGCCCTTGGCGATGCCACGGTTCTTCAGCACCGAGGTCAGCGCCACCACTTCGCGTTTCAGCTCGGCATAGGTGAATTTTTTCACGGTGCCGGTAATGGCGCTGTCGTGGATCAGGGCGATCTGGTCGGCCCGCCCGCCGGCGACATGCCGGTCGACGGCGTTGTAGCAGGTGTTGCAGGTCGCGCCGGTGAACCAGCGGCCATAGACGCCGGCGGCGGCATCGAACACTTTGTCCCAGGGCGAATACCAGTCGATGGCGTCGGCAGCGTCGGCCCAGAACTTCTCCGGGTCGCGTTTCCAGCCGTCATAGACCTCATGATAGCGTGAAGCCATCCATATCCTCCCCAGGAACCACCTGCCGTCCTCGCCATAGCCTATGTTGTTTCCTCCTGACATGTCTCCCTGCATTTTCGTCTCAGTCGGCCGCGTCTTGTCGCGGAAATGGCTTTCGCCGACCCATGACGGGGCATCTCGACCATCTGTTTCGATCAGGTCCCGGTGGGCCGGAAGCCGATTGTTCGGCAAAGCTTCGAAGACACCGGCAAGGCGTCCAAGCGCTTCAAGGTGACCAAGCGCTTCAAGGCAGGGCAGTTAAGGCTCTTGGCTTCCACCTGATGCTGCAGGGACAGGACTGCAAGCCTGCCGGAAAGCCGGCGTGCTGGTGCGGCGCTTCAGCCAGGGCTTTGAAGGGGCGCGATCGCCGTGTCATCGCGGACAATCACGGTGAGCGACCTGCCGATAGCCGACTAACGAACGGGATTCATTGGCCAAAAATCGATCGCGCTAGATCGGCAAGGCAACAAGCATGAGGCCGACGCCGCCGAAGATCAAAATGGCCGTAGCCAGAGCCTTTCGGTGACGTTCGAAAGTCGTCGGTGCCCGCTCCCAATTGTAACGCATACGCTATCTCCCCAAGACCCGGGGAGTTCTTACCTCACCTTAGGGAAGAAAAGCAACGGTCCTGTCCGTCGACGCGCTTGTCTGGAGCGTCGTTCCGACGACTATCTCTGGGATGATTTCGGCGGTGGGTGGGTTTCGCGGAGTGACAGGAGTCTGTCGCGGACATGGCGTTGCACCAGCCATCCCCCGGCCGGCCGATAGACAGCGCCCCACCGCCGCGCTATCTCATTTCGGGGTTTGCATGGCTTTTTGGGGTTCGTGATGGAAATTGCCTCTGGAACGGTTCTGCGGCTGGCCGACGACGCCTCGGTCCAGCACGTCGGCGACGGCGCGGTCGTGCTTTTGGCGCGCAGCGGCCAGCTCTACACCTGCAACGGCACGACCGAAGCCTTTCTCGACAAGGTGGATGGCGCGCGCAGCCTCGGCCAGATCGTCGGCCTGCTTTGCGAGGAGTTCGAGGTCGACAAGGGCACGCTTGACGAGGACATGGCGGCGCTGGCGGCCGAACTGGTCTCGGAAGGCATCCTGGCCGCGCCAGGGCTTGATAACTGATGGTGCGTGCTTGATGGCGGATAGTCCTCTCCTGCGTGCCTTGTTCCGCTGCCATCTCTGGGCAAGCGCGCGGCTGATGCCGGTCCTCATTGCCAACCGCAGCTTCGAGGAGGTGCTGAAATGGGCTCCGCTCGCCTCGTCGACACCCTATCGCGGTGTGCCCGCCGCCTACATTGTCGCTCGCGTCAAGCGCACTGTCCGCCATCCCTGGCTGATGCGTCACCGCAGATGCCTGCGCGAAGGGCTGCTCGGCCACCGTTTCCTGCGCCTCGCCGGCTTCGACCCGGAGTTGCGCTTCGGCGTCGATCCGAAGTCGCTGCAGGCGTCGCGGCTGTCGGCGCATTGCTGGGTTTGCCTCGACGGCAGACCGGTGGTCAGCGACAGCCTTCCCGGCATGGTCGAGATTTATCGCCACCATGACCGTGACACCAAGGTACGCGCCGCTTGACCAGAGCTTGCGCGTTCTACGATCTCAATGGCCAGGTGCTCGGCATATCGGCCGAACGCGCCGAACTGTGGCTGGACTTCGACAGGATGCTCGCCAGCCTGCGCATCGAAGGTTCGCCCGAAGCGGATTTTCATCTCGAAATCGCCGAAACTCAAGCGCTGGACGAGATGCCAGACGGATCGCTGGTCTTCGAGGGTGAAATACCGGACGACGGCTACTGCCGGATGATCGCCGACGGCGCCAGCGTCCATCTCGTCTTGCCGGGACGCCAGACCGTCGAGATCAACGAGAAGGGGTGGGCGAGGCTTCGCATCGTACCCGACAGCAAGTCCGCCTGGACGCCGTCGATGCTGATGCTGGACGCCGCGCTCGACGCCGGCGGCCAGCACATGCTGCACACGGCGGGCCTGACCTTGCCGGGCCGCGACGCCGTCGTGCTGGTCCATGCCCCGAGCGGCACCGGCAAGACCACGACCTCGCTGGCCCTGGCAACGCAAGGTTTCGGCCTGTGCTCCGATGACGCCATGATCCTGGATGTCGCTGGCATCGCGCCCGTTGCCTGGGGTTTGCCGCGCCACGTCAAGATCCACGAGAAGACCGCGGGAATGATACCGCAGGTGGCGCCATGCCTCGGGCCATCCTGGGACCGCAATGGCGAACAGGCGGTTTCGCTGGAAAAGCTGGGCGGGATCGTGAAAATCGAAACGCCGACCGCCCGTCCGGTGGCCGCGCTCCTGCATCTCGTGCGATCCGCCGACGAAGAGACCCGGCTCGTGCCGATGGCCAGGACCGACGCGATGGTGGCGCTGGCGATGGACAATGTCCGAACCGGCGCGACCGGCCTGCTGCCGCTGCAGAAACGCCGGCTGGCGACGATCGGGAAGCTGGTCTCGTCGGTGCCGACCTTTACGCTGGAAGTAGGCGCGCGCCCGGCCGATGCGGCGGCCCTGATCAGTGCTGCGTTGACATCACAGGATTGACGGCCACTTCAAGCGGCGTATGGCCTGGCCTTGGCCAGCCGCTGGATCCAGCGAAAGGCATCGCGGCGCAGGCGCGAGCCGATCTTCTCCCTGGAATTGACCCTGAGCAGCGTGTTCTTCGTGATCAGCTTCTTGGCCAGCCGTATCGACAGGTCGGGCTTGATCCGTCCAGCGAGTTCGAGCGCGTGCGGTTCGTCGAACAGCCGGCCGGTCACGTTGAGCACGATAGCCAGTTCGAGTTCGATGCCGGTCATACGGGCAGCGTCGAGCAGGCGTTCCTCCGCTTTCGGCGACTGTAGCGCCCGCACGCCTTGCAACACGTCGACGCAAAGCTGCAACCGGTGGAATTTATGCCCCCCGGCCGCATGCACGATGGCGATCGTCAAAAGGGCCGCCGGCGTGTCCGTCGCCTCGCCGTCAATGATGCCCAGTTCGCGAAATCCCAGCGACAGGCGCCGCCGCATGCCGGTGTCGTGCACGAGGTCGCCATGCAGTTCGACCATCAGGCTGGAATTCTCCTTTTCCAGCCATTTGAACTCCTGCAGCTGGTAGGATTCGGCCTCGTTGCTGCCAAGCTCGAAGCCTGACGCCGCGATCACCTGGTTCGCCGGCGCGAGGTTGGCCGGCTCGACGAGGATGTCGATGTCGGTGAACGGCCGGTCCGAGACGTTGCGGTAGAGTTTTCGCGCGAAGACCGGGCCCTTGACGATCCGCGCCGGAATGCCTTCCGCCGCCATGCCCTTCATGATGCGGTCGCCATGATACTGCAGCAGCATCGATTGGCCGGTGGCGATCGTCGCCTTCTGGCGCAGGTCTTCGAGTTTGTCCTGCAAGCCGGCGTCCGGCGGCAGGTGCGCGTCGCCGCGCTCCCTGAGCTTGCGCAGCATGATCGGCAGGATGCCGTGGAATTCGGCATTGTCGAGCAGCGCCGACAGTGCCTTCGCAGACAAATTGTCCTCGACCGCCGCAGCCTCCGGATCGGCGTAGCGCAGCAGAAGTCTTTCTTCGGCGGAGGTGAGGGACGGCAGCATCAATCCGGGCAAATCCATCGCTAAGTGGATTGCCCAGAATGGTTGCAGAAAAGGGCGACAGAAGCCAGTCTTACATGCCCCAGCGCAGCGCCGCCGTGTGGACAGGCGCATCCCACCAGCCCGTCAATTCCTCGTCGAGCAGGGTCAGTGTGATCGAGCAGCCGGCCATGTCGAGCGAGGTGACATAGGGACCGACCAGCGAGCGGGCAATCGTCACGCCATGCTGCTCGAAAATCCGGCGGGCGCTGTTGTACATCAGATAGAGCTCCATCAGCGGCGTGCCGCCGAAACCGTTGACGAACAGCAGCGCGGGCCCTTTCGCCCTGTCGCCGAGATCGCCCAGGATGGCGGCGCAGATTTCCTGCGCGATCGCATCGGCGCTTTTCAGCCTGTCGCGGCGGCGGCCGGGCTCGCCATGGATGCCGACGCCGAATTCCATCTCGCCATCGCCGATGTCGAAGGTCGGCTTGCCGGCCGCCGGCACGGTGCCGCTGGTCAGCGCCACGCCCATCGAGCGGGTCGCGGCATTGACGCGGTCGCCCAGCGCCTTGAGCGGCTTCAGCGCCATGCCATGTTCAGCCGCCGCGCCGACGATCTTTTCCACCACCAGCGTGCCGGCGACGCCGCGCCGTCCGGTCGTATAGGACGAATTCTCGACGGCGACGTCGTCATTGGTCACCACTTGGAGGACGCCTTCCGACATTTCCGCCGCCATGTCGAAGTTCATCACGTCGCCCTCATAGTTCTTGACGATGAAAAGGCAGCCGGCGCCGGTGTCGACGGCTTGCGCGGCCGCCAGCATCTGGTCCGGCGTCGGCGAGGTGAACACCTGGCCGGGGCAGGCGGCGTCCAGCATGCCATGGCCGACAAAGCCGCCATGCAGCGGCTCGTGGCCGGAGCCGCCGCCGGAGATCAGCGCCACCTTGCCCGGCTTGAGGGCCTTGCGGCGGAGGAATTTGTGCTCCTCGCCAAGAACCAGGATGTCGGCATGGGCGGCCACGAAACCGTCGAGGCTCTCGGTCAGCACCGTGTCCACCGAGTTCATGAATTTCTTCACGGCCGTCTCCTCCCAAAATAGCCTGGCATCAAGGGTCGATCAGCCATTCTTGCCGGTGATGCTGGTGACCTTCTGGATGAATTCGTTGATCGCGCGGTCGAGCGCCGCATTCTGCTTGTCATCGCCGAAATCCGGCACGATCAGCGAAACGTGCCTTGTCTTGCGCGCGCCCGCAGCGACCGAGATCTTTCCGGGATGTGCCTGGTGATAGGCGGCGAGAAACTGGTCGCGCTCGGCTGGGCTGAAATGGCAGACGGAAAAGATGGCGGGCAGATGCTTTGACGGGATCGGGATTGAATAGGCGGGGCTCGAAATCTGAGTGACGAAGCTGCGGTGCTTGCCGAGCGCGTCGGCCAGGCGCTGGCGCATGCCCGACGGGCGCTGGTGGATGACCTGCGACAGGATCGTCTTGTAGGCGCGGATCGCCTCGTCGGAGCTGGGCTCGGGTTTGATGTCGACCATGCCAGCCGCCTAGACCGGAACGTCCGCGATGGCCGCCTTGGCCATGGCGAGTTGCGCCGGCGCCACCGAGAGGTCGCGCAGGCCGGCCTCGAGCAGCAACGGGATCGAGGCAGGATCGCCGCCGGCGTCGCCGCACAGGCTGACGGGAATCCCGTTCTCCCGTCCGAAGGCCGCGACCGAGCCGATCAACCGCAGGACGGCTGGATGGCGCACGGAGTTGAGATGCGCGACCGCTGCATTGTCGCGGGCCGCCGCCATTACATATTGCGTGAGGTCGTTGGAGCCGATCGACAGGAAGGCGACGCCGGCGAACGCCTCCGGCGCGATGGCCACCGAAGGCACCTCGACCATGATGCCAAGCGGCGGCATTTTGTGCGCGACGCCGCGCGCGGCGAGCGCCGTCCGCTCCTCGGCGAACAGGGCGGCGGCGCGGTCATACTCTTCTGATGTGGCGATCATCGGAAACATGACTTTGAGATTGCCGTGTGGCGCGGCGCGCAGCAATGCTCGGATTTGAATACGGAATATGTCCAGCCTGGCCAGCGACAGCCTGATGCCGCGCAGGCCGAGGAACGGATTGCCTTCCTCGACGGTGAAGCCCGGCACCGGCTTGTCGCCGCCGGCATCGACGGTGCGGATCGTCACCGGTTTCTCGCCGGCCCACTCCAGCACCTTGCGATAGGCGCGATACTGCGTCTCCTCATCCGGCAGCGTCTTGCCGAACAGGAATTCGGTGCGCATCAGCCCGACACCGTCGCAGGTCGCGATGTCGATGGCGTCGACATCATGGGGGTCGGCGATGTTGACCTGCACGCGCACCGCGGTGCCGCGCTTCGTCGCCGCCGGCCGTGCCAGAAAGGTCCGCGCCTTGCCCTGTCGAGCCGCGAAGGAAGACGACGCCTGCCGGAACGAGCCGATCTCCACAGGCGAGGGCGCCAGAACGATGGTGCCGTGCTCCGCGTCGAGCAGCGCCATGCCGGCACCAGCGGTGAGCGGCTCCCGCAGACCCACGACCATCGGCACCCCACGCGAGCGCGCCAGCATGGCGACATGGCTGGCAGTGCTGCCCGCCTTGAGCGCAATGCCGCCGCCTTGGCTCCAGTCGGTTTCGAGAAAGCGCGTCGGCGCGATGTCCACGCCGTGAAGGATGGCGCCGGCCGGTGGCGTGCTGCCACCGTCCTCGGTCAGGGCACGCAGCACCTGGTCCCTGATATCGCGCAGGTCAGTGGCGCGGGCGCGGAAATAATCCTGGTCCGAGGCCTCGTAGCCGGCGATCTCAGCATCGAGTGCCTGCCGCCAGGCCGCGTCGGCGGGTCTTCCGGAAGCGATCGATGCGAAGGCCGGCCCGCTCAGCGCGTCGTCTTCCAGCATGGCGATGTGGAATTCGAGTATGCCGGCGGCATCGCTGTCGGCGGTCTCGACCATGGCCACGAGCCGGTTCACCGCTTTGCCGATCGCGGCCTCCAGCGACGTCTTCTCCTCGGCGGAGCTTGCCTTGCTCGCGTAAATGCCCTCGGGCCGGCCGAGGTCGAACAGAGGCCCTTCGGCATAGCCGGCCGAGGCCGGAACACCTTCAATGCGCATGGCCCGCATTCCTCGCGGGCCGACCAAGGCTTGCGTCGGCCTCAAGCCGAGCGGACATGGCCGGCGTCCTCGTCGAAATCGCGCTGCACCAGTTCGATCAGCGCGCGCACGGCATCGCTGGCGCCATCGCCATTGGCCCTGATGTGCAGCACCGTGCCCTTCGGCGCCTTGGCCGCCATCACCTTGACGATGCTTTTTGCATCGAACCATGGGCCGTTGGCGACAAGCGCAATCTCCACGTCGGCGGCAAAGCTCTTGGCCAGCTTGGTGAACTTCACCGAAGGACGCGCGTGCAGGCCCACATCGTGGGTGATCAGGACGGTCGCTTCGGCGGCTGCGGACATGTCTTCAAAAATCCCGTTCACTCACGATGGCGACAATTCGTGCGCCGTCGCCACCACTTCTTTCAGCGAGGCGCCGCCGGACGCCTCGGTCGCCGCCATCACCGCGCCCTCGACGATCGGGGCGTTGCAGACGATGATCTTCTGCGCGCGCGGCTCGCCGATCATTTCGACCGCCATTTCCGAATTGGTCTCGGCGCCGCCGAGATCGACCAGAATGGCGACGCCGGCATCCGACCAGGCTCTGTCGATGGCGCCCATGATCGCCTCGACATTGGTGCCGAGCCCGCCATGGCCGTTTCCGCCGCACCATGCAAGCGGCACTTCGTCGCCCACCATCTGGCGTACCATGTCGGCCGTGCCTTCCGCGACCAGCGGCGAATGCGACACGATCACGATCCCGACATTGCTCATGCCTTGTCTCCGATGGTTTGCGCCAGCGTGCGCACCAGCAGCGCGGTCGAGCGCGCGCCGGCGTCCATATGGCCGATGGAGCGGTCGCCGAGGAACGAGGCACGCCCACGCAGCGCCTTCATCGGCGCGGTCGCTTCGGCGGCGGCATCGGCGATGTCGGCCATTTCCGCCAAGCTGCTGCCCTTGGCCAACGCATCATGCACCGGCTGCAGCACATCGAGCATGGTTTTTTGGCCGACATGGGATTTGCCGCGCGCGGCCACCGCTTCGATCGCCTTGCCGAAGGCAGAAGTCAGATTGGCCCGATCCGGGTCCGCCGAAATCTCCTTGCCGAGCGCCAGGAACAACGTGCCGAAGAGCGGGCCGGAGGCGCCGCCCACCGTCATCACCAGCTTGGTGCCGATCGCCTTCAAGGCGTCTGGCAGCGGCTTTGCCGCGAACACATCCGCCTCGGCGCGCACGGCCTCGAAGCCGCGTTTCATGTTCAATCCATGGTCGCCGTCGCCGATGGCCTGGTCGAGCGCCGTCAATTCCTCGGCGTGTGCGGCAATCGTATCCGCCGCGGCCGTGATCAGCCTCGAAAGGTCCAGCGCCGTCATGTCGCCCGAATTCCCGGTTTGCCCCTTGCCGGCAGTAGCGAAAGAACGCTCATTCGACAACTGGAGCATGCTTCAGGCCGTGGCATGCTGGGCGGCGGCCGCCGCGAATACCTCGGCCACGGCATGAGCGCCGGGGTCGACCACACCTTGCAATTTAGCCCCGACATAGGCGGACCGCCCGGCCTTGGCCTTCTCCATTGCGGCCGTGGCTTCGGCGCCGCGCCGGGCCGCTCTCGCGGCTTCCTCCAGGCCCTTGGCGTCGAGCGCCTTCAAAGCCGGCTCCAGTGCGTCGACCATGGTGCGGTCGCCGGGTTTTGCGCCGCCGTAGAAGGTCATCCGCTCAAGCCCGGCAAGCAGCGCCTTGGTGATGGTTGCGCCGCTGCCAAGCGCTTGTGCCGCCGCCGTGAAGAAGATCGACAGCAGCACGCCGCTCGAGCCGCCCATGGAGGCGCTCAGAAGATCGCCGATTGCGCCAAGGGTCGCCGCCGGATCGGCAAGTGGCAGCGTATCGAGCCGTTCGAGGATGCTGCGTGCGCCGGTCGCCACCGTCGAGCCGGTGTCGCCGTCGCCCGCCCTGGCGTCGAGCCCGTTCAAAGCCGCTTCCAGTGAAATCAGTTTTTCGCAGACAGTGACGATCAAGCGCCTTGTGCTCGCGTCTTGGCTGGCCTTGCGTGCCGCGCCTTCGTGGGCTGGTTTCGCCATCGGCACGACTGAGGGCGCAACAACCGGCTTGGCCGGCATCCAGGCGTGCGGGCCGACCGGCGCCAGCAGGGCCGCTTCGCGCGCCGCATGGAGCTTGATCAGCGACAGCGAGAAGCCGTTCATGTTGAGCGCCGTCATCAGTGGGCCGGGGCCGATCACCAGCTTGACGGTCCTGGCGAGCGGCGAGGCAAGCACCGCATTGGCGACCAGGGACATTTCGAGCGGCGGCACAGAGCCGAGATTGTTGATCAGCAAGGCATGGCTGGCCTTCGGGTCGAGCCGGGCAGCGAGGCGTTCGGCCATGATCGCCACCAGCCGGTCGGCGCTTTGCACCGCGATCCGCTCGACGCCGGGCTCGCCATGGATGCCGAGACCAAGCTCTCCATCATCGGCACCAAACCTGTCTTCGTGCGGCTGGCCGGGGATCGAGCAGGAGGACAGCGCCATGCCGAGCGAGACGATATCCTTCGCCGCCGCTCGTGCGGCGGCCGCGATCTCGGCCAGGTCGCGGCCGGCTTCAGACAGATGGCCCGCGATCTTGTGCACGAACAGCGTGCCGGCGACACCGCGCGGCTGGGCGATGTCGGGCAGCGCGATGTCGTCGGCGACGATCACCATCTCGACGGCAAAACCCTCGGCGCGCGCCTTCTCGGCGGCGAGGCCAAAATTGAGCCGGTCGCCGGTGTAGTTCTTGACGATCAGCAGGCAGCCGGCTGGTCCGGTGACCGCGCGGATGCCCGCCAGCACCGCCTCGACGCTGGGCGAGGCAAAGATCTCGCCCGAGACCGCGGCAGTCAGCATGCCCTTGCCGACAAAGCCGGCATGCGACGGCTCGTGCCCGGCGCCGCCGCCGGAGACGACGCCGACCTTCGCCTTGTCCCAATCGGCGCGCAGCACGACCTTGATCTCGGGATAGCCGTCGAGGCGCGCGAGATCGCCCGAGCCAATGGTGCGCAACAGGCCGTCCAGCGCCTCGGTGACGATCGTTTCCCTGCGGTTGAAAAAGTGCTTCATCGAATTCGTCCCGTATTCGCAATCGTCAGTCACAAGCCGGCGTCACCCTTAGCAGCGACGCCGAAAAACCGGTCACATCAGGCGTTGTCCGTCGGCGCCGAAATAGAGCGGCGAGCGGTAGCGGATCACCACTTTGTCGCCTTGCGCCAGATCGGTGTCGGGATCGGTCAGCGTCACCAGTTTCTTCGGCCCCACCGTCACATGCAGGTGGTTCTGGTCGCCGAGATGCTCGACCCAGTCGACGACGCCGTCGGCATGGCCGTTGCTTGCCTTCTCGATCGCCAGATGCTCGGTGCGCGCGCCGATCGTCTTGGTGCCGGCCGGCGCGCCGCCATCGGGCAGCAGGCCGGAGGGCAAGAGATTGATCGCCGGCTGGCCGAGCCGTGCCGCCACATGCAGGTTCGCCGGCTCGGAGTAGATGGTTCGCGGTGAGCCGATCTGCACCAGAACCCCGTCAGCCAGGATGCCGATGCGGTCCGCCATGGTCATCGCCTCGATTTGGTCGTGGGTGACGTAGAGCATGGTGGCGCCGAGTTCGGACTGGATGCGTTTCAGCTCGAGCCGCAGATCCGCGCGCAGCTTGGCGTCGAGCGACGACAGGGGTTCGTCCATCAGATAGATCGCCGGCTTCCGCACCAGCGCCCGGCCGATGGCGACGCGCTGCATCTCACCACCCGACAGCTTGGTCGAGCGGTTGGCGAGCTTGTGGTCGATGCGCACCATCTTCGCCACCTCCTCGACCCGGCGGCGGATCTGGTCTTCCGGTATCTTTCGCGCCGGCGAGCGCAGCGGAAAGGCGAGGTTGTCGAACACCGACAGATGCGGATAAAGCGAATATTGCTGGAAGACGAAAGCGGTGTCGCGCTCGGCTGGCGACAGGTTGGTGGCATTGTGGCCGCCGATCTCGATCGTACCGGCATCCGGCCGCTCCAGCCCGGCGATCAGCCGCAGTGTCGTCGTCTTGCCGGCGCCGGTCGGCCCGAGCAGCACGACGAATTCGCCATCCGATATATGCAGGTCGAGACCGTCGATGGCGACATGCTCGCCGAAACTCTTGGTCACGCCTTTGATGTGCACATCAGCCATGCTGCACTCTCCCTTGAGAGGCGGTGTCGTGGATCGCCGTCCTCACCGCGCGCCCGGAGCCTTTTTCGAACAGCGACAGCCGTGCGCTGTTCAGCGTCAGGCCGACATGGTCGCCGGCGTTGAGCCGGATTTCGGCCGGCACACGCGCCTTGATGATACCGTCCGCCGTCTCCACCGCGACGATCTGCGTGGTGCCGAGATATTCGGTGCCGTAGATCGCGCCGCGCAGTTTCGAGGCGTCGTCGAAGCGGATGTGCTCCGGCCGGATGCCGAGCGCCATGTCGGCGGGTGCCACATCCTCGCGCACCTCCGGTACGCCCACCGTCGCCCCCTGGACGACCACCTCTTTCGCGCCTTTTGCGACTCCGCCGCCAAATTTCAAAAAATTCATCGGCGGCGAACCGATGAAGTCGGCGACGAACATGGTCGCCGGGCGGTCGTAGATTTCGCGTGGCGTCCCGAACTGCTCGATGACGCCGTGGTTCATGACAGCGATCTTGTCGGCCATCGACATCGCTTCCATCTGGTCATGCGTGACATAGACCGTGGTGGCGTGGATGCGGTTGTGCAGTTCGCGCAGCTCATGCACCATGAGGTCGCGGAATTCGGTGTCGAGCGTGCCGAGCGGCTCATCCATCAGGAAGCATTTTGGCCGCCGCACGATGGCGCGGCCGAGCGCCACGCGCTGGCGGTCGCCGCCGGCGAGGCCGGAGACCGATTTGTTGAGCAGATGGTCGATGCGCAGAAGCTTCGCCGTCTCCTCGACGCGTGTGCGGATTTCGGCGGAGGGCATGCCTTGCGCCAGCAGCGGGAAGCCGATGTTCTTGCGCACATTCATATGCGGGTAGAGCGCGAACAGCTGGAACACGAAAGCGATGTCGCGCTCGCGCGCCCTGAGCATGGTGACGTCGTCGCCGCCGAGCAGGATCTGGCCGCCCGTCGGCAGTTCGAGCCCGGCGATCATGCGCAAGGTGGTGGTCTTGCCGCAGCCTGACGGTCCGAGCATGACGAAGAACTCGCCATCCTCGACGACGAAGTTGGAATCCTGCACGGCGACGAAATCGCCGAAGGCCTTTCTCAGATGCTGGACGCGGATTTCGGCCATGATTATTCCGGGAATTTCGAGACGATGATGAACATCACCGTGCCGGCGAGCAT
Organism: Mesorhizobium sp. ES1-6; assembly: GCF_020164775.1. Classification (NCBI taxonomy): domain Bacteria; kingdom Pseudomonadati; phylum Pseudomonadota; class Alphaproteobacteria; order Hyphomicrobiales; family Phyllobacteriaceae; genus Mesorhizobium; species Mesorhizobium sp. ES1-6. The sequence goes on along the minus strand of NZ_JAIUGU010000002.1, from coordinate 725,881 downwards.
GGTGATGAAGGAATAGGTGTAGAGCGACAGCGCGAAGGGCTGGAACAGCATCAGGAAGCCGATGGCGATCAGTGCGGTCGCGATGTTTTCCATCACCCCGCGCCTTGCCCAGCGTGGCCATGAGGATTTCCTTGAGATGGCGGGGCGCGTCATGCGTAGCTCCTTTCCTTCTCCCCGTTCACGGGGAGAAGGTGGCCCGAAGGGTCGGATGAGGGGCGGCGCCAACGCCTCGGTTCAAGGCGGATGTCGGCGCTGCCCCTCATCTGCCTGCCGGCATCTTCTCCCCGTGAACGGGGAGAAGGGACGCTGCCGCAGCGCCGGTTCCACACTTGCTGACGATCAGTCATTTGCGCACCGCGCCGAAGGTGATGCCGCGCAGCAATTGCTTGCGGAGCAGGATGGTGAAGACCAAGATCGGCACCAGGAAGATCGTCGTGCCGGCCGCCACCGCGGGCCAGTCCTGGCCGCCTTCGCCGATGATGGTCGGGATGAAGGGCGGCGCGGTCTGTGCCGTGCCCGAGGTCAGCAGCGCGGCGAAGGCATATTCGTTCCAGGCGAAGATCAGGCAGAAGATGGCGGTCGCCGCAATGCCGGTGGTCGCTTGCGGCAGCACGGTGCGCCAGAAGGCCTGCAGCCTGGTGTAGCCGTCGATCATCGCCGCTTCCTCATATTCGCGCGGGATCTCGTCGATGAAGCCCTTGAGCAGCCATACCGCCAGCGACACGTTGACCGCCGTGTAGAGCAGGATCATGCCGAGCGCGGTGTCGGACAGGCCGAGCTCCCGGTACATCAGGTAGATGGGGATGGCGACCGCGATCGGCGGCATGAAGCGTGTCGACAGGATGAAGAACAGGAGATCGTCGGCGAGCGGCACCTTGAAGCGCGAGAAGCCATAGGCCGAGAGCGTGCCGAGAAACACCGCGCAGAAGGTCGAGCCGAAGGCGATGATCAGCGAATTGATGAAGCGCGGCAGGAAGTTGGACGGGCCGGCGATCACCATGTTGCGCTTGCGCACCGTCTCGTCGCAGAAGCCGGTCGCTGGTCCGAGCGAATTGATGTATTCCGGCGTCTGTCTGGTGCGCGTGGTGAACAGGTTGCAGTAGCCCTCGATGCTCGGCTGGAAGACGATCTTGGGCGGATAGGCGATCGAGTCCGGCGGCGTCTTGAAGCTGGTGGCGAAGATCCACAGCAACGGCACGATCGAGATCAGCGCGTAGGCGATGATGATGGCGCCGGCGATGCGCTTCGAACCTGCCGAAGGGGCGACGACCGAATGGGCTGTGGTCAGGCTCATCTCTGCTTCACCTTGTTGAGCGCCTTGACGTAGATGTTGGCGAGACCGAACACCGCGACGAACAGGATGATGGCGAAGGCCGAGGAATAGCCGGTGCGCCAGCTTTCGAAGGCCTGACGCTTCAGCGTGATCGAGGCAACCTCGGTGGTCGAGCCCGGCCCGCCGCCGGTCAAGAGATTGACCATGTCGAACATCTTGAAGTTCTCGATGCCGCGAAACAACACCGCCAGCATGATGAAGGGCAGCGCCATCGGCAGCGTGATCGACCAGAACTGCCGCCAGTTGGAGGCGCGGTCGACCTCGGCCGCTTCATAGATGTATTCGGGGATGGAGCGCAGGCCCGCGAGGCAGATCAGCATCACGTAGGGCGTCCACATCCAGGTGTCGACGATGATGATCGACCACGGCGCCAGCGAGACGTTGGACAGCATCTGGATGCTTGTCGGCGGAATGCCCGACACGAACGAGATGACATAGGAGAACAGGCCGATCTGCGGCTCGTAGAGGAAGCGCCAGAAATTGCCGACCACCGCCGGCGACAGCATCATCGGCACCAGGATCAGCGTCGTCCAGAAGGCGTGGCCGCGGAACTTGCGGTCGATCAGCCAGGCCAGCGTGAAGCCGATCAGCGTCTGCAACAGGATGGTCCAGAACACGAAATGCGCCGTCGTCTGCATGGCGATCCAGATGTCCTGGTCGCCGAGAATGCGCTGGTAGTTGGCGAAGCCGAGGTTCTTCACCACCTCGTTCGGGCGGTTGGCGCGAAAATTGGTGAAAGACAGGTAGATCGCCCAGAACAGCGGGAAGATGTTGATGGCGAGCAGCAACAGGATCGTCGGCGAGATGAACAGCCAGGCGAGGCCCTTGTCGCTGATGCCCCGGACCTTGCGCGCCAACGGTTCCGGGGTCGCCCGGGCAACGTTCTCCGCAGTCCGATTGAGCATGGTTAGTCCTGCTTCGGTCACTGGTCAGTCTCGATGATGGAATTTATCTGAACTGCGTCCCGTGCCAAGGGCGGCACGGGACGCGTCGGTCGGGCTCGGGAGGAGCCTTACCTCTTGCCGAGGTTACATCTTGCCATCGTCCTGGAAGACCTGAGTCCAGTCCTTGACCAGGCCGTCGAGAGCATCCTTGGCCGAACCCTGGCCGGCGACGACATAGTCATGGAAGCGCTTCTGCGAGGCCTGCAGCAACGGTGCGTAGCTCGGCTCGGCCCAGAAGTCCTTCACGATGGCCATCGAGTCGAGGAAGGTCTGCGCATAGGGCTGGCTGGCCGGGAATTTCGGATCCTTGACCACCGCGTTCAGGCAGGAATAGCCGCCGAGCGACCACCACTTGGCCTGCACGTCCTTGTTGGCGAACCACTTGATGTATTTCAGCGCCGATTCCTGCTTGTCGGAATAGGACACCACCGAAATGCCCTGGCCGCCGAGCTGCGCGAACTGGTCGCCGTCAGGACCCTTCGGGTTGACGAAATAGCCGATCTTGTCGCCGCCGACATTCTCGTCCTTCTGCAGGCCCGGCCATGTGAAGGCGAAGTTCATGTGCATCGCCACCTGTCCCGATTTGAAGGCATCGACGCCTTCACCCATGTAGCTGTTCGAGGCGCCGGGCGGCGTGCAGCAATCATACAGCGCCTTGTAGAACTCCAGCCCCTTCACCGATTTCTCGGAATTGACGAAGCCTTCCATCTCGTAGGGCTTCTTGGGGTTTTCGTACTGGAAACCGTAGCTGTAGAGCACGTCCATGGCGCCCATGGTGATGCCTTCGGAACCGCGCTCGGTGTAGATCGAGGCGCCGTAGACCGTCTTGCCGTCGATCTGCCGCTTCTGGAAGAATTCGGCGATCTGCTTCAACTGGTCGAAGGTGGCAGGCGGGCCGAGATCCCAGCCATACTTTTCCTTGAACTCCTTCTGCAGCTCCGGCTTGGAGAACCAGTCCTTGCGGTAGGTCCAGCCGACGACATCGCCCATCGCCGGCAGCGCCCAGTAGTTTGGCGTGTTCTTCGGCCATTCCGAATAGCCGACCACGGTCGCCGGCACGAAGTCGTCCATGCTGATCTTCTCCTTGTCGAAGAAGTCGTTCAGCTTGACGTAGTGGCCGTTCTCGGCCGCGCCGCCGATCCACTGGCTGTCGCCGATGATCAGGTCGCACAGCTTGCCGTGCGAGTTCAGCTCATTGAGGAAGCGGTCGGCATAATTGGTCCACGGCACGAACTCGAATTTCATGCCGATGCCGGTTTCCTTGGTGAAGTCCTTGGACAGTTCGACGAGCGCGTTGGCCGGGTCCCAGGCGGCCCAGCACAGCGTCAGGTCTTCAGCGTGCGCGGCGTTCGAGACGGCTGTCGACGCTGCGATGGCCGAGGTCAGTCCCAGGGCCAGTTTAAAACTCGATTTCATGCCTTCCTCCCATTTGTGAAACACGTCCGGATGACGGTCTCAAGAGCCCTCAACCTCTCTCCTCAGAGGCCCAAACATGGCGGCATCGCCGTGCCGCGGATGTTTAGTAATTTGTTTAGTGATGCAATTTTTACTAAACAAGGCAAGCGAATTCGTTGCTGCGCCGCAGCATGTTTGCGCGGGTGTCTGAAAAAATTGGGAAAAGCGTCGGGCGCCGGTCGGATGATCGCGGAGTGTGGACGTGGCCCCGAGGGTCAGTCGACCCGCCTGGTGCTCACCATCACCGTCCTGATCGGCGGCGCTGGCGGCAGCAGCGCGCGGATGTCGCCGAAGGGAAACATCGGTTCGAAGCGAAAGGCTTCGGCCTGCGCCCCCGCTGCGCCATTGCATTGGCCCGCGCGAAAAAGGGTCTGCGTCAGCGCGATATCGACGAACCGATCCGGGTCCTGAGACTGGTGCATGCGGATCGCCCTGGCCTTGATCTCGGCATGGGGGGAAATATCGACATAGTGCGTCGGCGAGAATCCGGTGCCGCCCATCGTGTCTGCATGCAGCACGGGTACGCCGAACGACGCCGCGATGCGCACGCCGTCCGACAGCGCGCGGTGGTCGGCGTGATAGTCGTTGGGTGCGTGGGTGATCACGAGATCGGGCTCGATATCGCGGATCAGCGTTTTCAGCGCATCGATCAGTGCGGCGTCCGCCACCAGCCCGCCATCGGGAAAGTCGAGAAAGCGGGGTGCTGCCCCGAGCAGCGCGGCCGCGGCCGTCGCTTCCGCGCGGCGGACACGAGCCAGGATGGCGGGATCGCTCTTGCCGCCCCTGGCACCATCGGTGGCCACGGCAAAAGTGAGTTCTGCGCCTTGCGCGGCATAGGCGGCCATCGTACCGAACATGAAGATCTCGATGTCGTCCGGATGCGCACCGAGCGCCAGTATTTTCAAGCTTCTCTCCCCGGAAATGGAAAAACGTGCCGAACGGAATCCTGCTCGCCCTGATCGCCTATGCAAGCTATTCGTGCAGCGATGCCGTTATCAAGAGCCTGGGCGGCCAATTCACGGTGTTCGAGATCGGCTTCTTCTCGACATTGTTCGCCGGCTGCTTCCTGTTCTTCAGCCGGCCGGCCAGCGAGCGCTGGCGTGATTTCTGGCGCACCAAACGGCCCTGGGCGGTGCAGGCGCGGGCCTGGGCCGGCATCGCGTCGGGCGTGCTCAGCGTCTATGCTTTCACCACCATTCCGCTGGCCGAGACTTATGCGCTCATCTTTCTGGCGCCGCTCTGTGTCACCATTCTGTCCACCGTGATCCTCAAGGAGAAGGTCGGTCCCTGGCGCTGGCTGGCGGTGGTCGCCGGCTTTGCCGGCGTCATGCTGGTTGTCAGGCCGGGCTTTCGCGAGTTGCACCTCGGCCACCTTGCCGCTTTCATCATCGCTTTCCTCGCCGCCGCCAATGTCATCCTGATGCGTTCGCTGGCGCAGCAGGAAAAACGCACGACCATCCTCGGCGTGCTGATTGGTTATGGGCTGCTGTTCAACGGCATCGGCGCCGCCGCGACCTCCTTCACCGTCCCGGATGGAAAACAGCTGGTCTGGCTGGTGATGGCGGGCGCCTTCACCGCCTGCGGACAATTGCTGCAATTGTTGGCCGCCAAATACGCCCCCGCCAACCGGATCGCGCCGACGCATTATTCGCAGATCGGCTGGGCGGTCATCCTCGGCGCATTGTTCTTCCAGGAATACCCGGACTGGCTGTCGCTTGTCGGCCTCGCGATCGTCGGCGGATCCGGCCTGCTGACCATGGTGCGCGAGGAAGTGCGGCTGGGCACGGTGCGCTGGAATCCGTTTTCGCGAGCCCGGCTTTAAGCCGGTGCCGGTTGCAGGGTGGCCGTGACCGCTGATATGCGGGCGCGATGACGACAAAACCCTTGCCGGAGCTCCCCGTATCAGCCGTGCTGCCCGCACTGAGCGAAGCGCTCGGCTCCGGCAACAGCGCCGTGCTGGTGGCGCCGCCCGGTGCCGGCAAGACGACGCTGGTGCCGTTGGCGCTGCTCGATGCGCCTTGGCTGGGCACGGGCAAGATCGTGTTGCTCGAACCGCGCCGGCTGGCCGCCCGCGCCGCCGCGCGCCGCATGGCCGAACTGCTCGGCGAGGAACCGGGCGCAACGGTGGGCTATGCCATGCGCATGGAAAACCGCACCTCGGCACGGACGAAAATCCTGGTCGTCACCGAGGGCGTTCTGGCGCGCATGATTCTCGACGACCCTGAACTGCCCGGCGTTTCGGCGGTCATTTTCGACGAATTCCACGAGCGCTCGCTCGACGGCGATTTCGGTCTCGCTCTCGCCCTCGACGTGCAAGGCGCGCTGCGGCCGGATTTGCGGCTGCTGGTAATGTCGGCAACGCTCGACGGCGCGCGGGTCGCGAAACTCCTGTCGGGCGCGCAGGTGATCGAGAGCCAGGGCCGCGCCTTTCCGGTCGATGTCCGCTACGACGAGCGGCCGGCCGGGGTGCCGATCGAGGATGCCATGGCCAAGGCGATCCGCTCCGCCCTTTCCGACGAGAACGGCATCGTGCTCGCCTTCCTGCCCGGCCAGCGCGAGATCGAGCGTACCGCCGAGCGGCTGGCCGGCAAGGTCGGCGCGGACACCGATATCGTCCCGCTCTACGGCCAGCTCGACGGCAAGGCGCAGGACGCGGCGATCAAGCCTGCACCGATGGGTCGCCGCAAGGTGGTGCTGGCGACCTCCATTGCCGAGACCTCGATCACCATCGACGGTGTGCGCGTCGCCATCGATTCCGGCCTGTCGCGGCTGCCGCGCTATGAGCCGGCCAGCGGCCTGACACGGCTGGAGACAGTTCGCGTCAGCAAGGCTTCCGCCGACCAGCGCGCCGGCCGCGCCGGGCGCACGCAGGCCGGCGTCGCCATCCGGCTGTGGCGGGCCGAGCAGACGGCGGCACTTCCCGCCTTCACGCCGCCGGAAATCCTCGAGGCGGACCTGTCCAGCCTGCTGCTCGACTGCGCCGCCTTCGGCGTCGCCGATCCCGCGACGCTCGCTTTCCTCGATCCTCCGCCGGCCCCGGCGCTCAACGAGGCAAGGGGGCTGTTGCGGTCGCTCGATGCCCTCGACGAGGCCGGGCGCCTGACCGAAGCGGGTGCTTCGATGCGCAAGCTCGCTCTGCCGGTACGGCTGGCGCATATGGTGGCCGAGGCGGCCAGCAGCGGCCATGCCGGCGAGGCAGCCATGCTTGCGGTGTTGCTCACCGAGCGTGGCCTTGGCGGCGACGGCGCCGATCTCGAACGGCGGCTGATGCGGTTTCGCGCGGAAAAATCGCCGCGTGCCACCGCCGCGCGGCAGCTCGCCGACCGATTGGCGCGGCAGGTCGGCGGGGTGAAAGACAGCGGAGCTGGTCCAGCCGGAACCCTGCTCATCCATGCATGGCCGGACCGCGTCGCCAAGGCGCGCGGCGAGCGCGGCCGTTTCGTGCTGGCCAATGGCTCCGGCGCCATGCTCGATGCCGCCGATCCGCTGGCGGGCGAACCCTTTCTGGTCGTCGCCGACCTGCAGGGCAAGGCGCAGAATGCCCGCATCACGGCGGCGGCGGCAATCAGCGAGGACGACATCCGGACGGCCCTTGGCGGCAAGATCGAAACGCGCCGGCAGACGAGTTTCGACCGCGAGCGCCGCGCCGTGCGGGTGCGTGAAGCGGTGCGCCTTGGCGCCATCACACTCACCGAACGCATGCTGCCGGCGCCGGCCGGCGCCGATGCTGACCGTGCCATCCTCGAGGCGCTGCGCGAGCACGGGCTTTCCCTTTTGACCTGGAGCAAGGAGGCCCAGACGCTGCGCCAGCGGCTGTCCTGGCTGCACAAAGGCTTGGGCGCGCCCTGGCCCGACATGTCGGATGCTGCACTCATCGAACATCTGAACGACTGGCTGCTGCCATTCCTGGCCGGTGCTGCTTCCTTCGCGGCCATCGATCCCGGCTCCATTTCGGCCGGGCTGGCCTCGCTCGTGCCGCATGACCTGCAGCGCAAGGTCGAGACGCTGGCACCGACCCATTTCGACGTCCCGTCGGGCAGTCACGTGCCGATCCGCTATGACGGTGAATGGCCGGTTCTGGCGGTCCGCGTCCAGGAACTGTTCGGCCTCGACCGCCATCCCTCCATCGCCAACGGCACGGTGCCGCTGACACTCGAACTGTTGTCGCCGGCGCATCGGCCGATCCAGACCACGCGCGACCTGCCCGGCTTCTGGCGCGGCTCCTGGGCCGATGTGCGCGCCGACATGCGCGGCCGCTATCCCAAGCATGTCTGGCCGGAAAATCCCCTGCTAGCCGCTGCTACCGCCCGCGCCAAGCCGCGTGGGACCTAGCGCTGCCCATCCCGCGGCTGTAATCCATGGCCATGATCAACATCCTGAACACGCCAGATTTCCAGCTGAGCCAGCGGCTGCGCCTCAACACGCTGATCCGGTTGCGCTGGCTGGCCATTGTCGGCCAGAGCGTTACGGTGCTCGTCGTCGCCTATGGCCTGAAGTTCCCGCTGCCGGTCAGCCTGTGCTTCGCGCTGATCGCCTGCTCGGCCTGGATGAACCTGTTCCTCGCCTTCCGGTTTCCGGCCGCGCACCGGCTCACGCCGTTCGCCGCCTTCGGCATCCTGATCTTCGACAGCCTGCAGCTTGCCGGCCTGCTCTACATGACCGGCGGCTTGACCAATCCGTTCTCGCTGCTGATGACCGTGCCCGTCGTCATTTCGGCGACGTCGCTTCCCCTTCGCCTCACCGCCATCCTCGGCGGGCTGGTCATGGCGGCGGCGACCTTGCTGGTTTTCGTCCACCTGCCATTGCCCTGGCATGAAGGCGCGCCGCTGGTGATGCCCTTCATCTACGTCGCCGGCATGTGGATGGCGGTGCTGTCGTCCATCGCCTTCACTGCCATGTATGCCTTCCGGGTGGCCGCCGAAGCGCGGCTTCTGGCCAATGCGCTCGCCGCCACCGAACTGGTGCTGCAGCGCGAGCAGCACCTTTCGGCGCTCGACGGGCTGGCCGCCGCCGCCGCGCACGAACTCGGCACGCCGCTCGCCACCATCACGCTTGTCGCCAAGGAGATGGAAAAGGCGCTCGGCAAGGACCCGAAATATGGCGAGGACGTCACGCTGCTGCGCTCGCAAAGCGAACGCTGTCGCGAAATCCTGAAGCGCCTGACAAGCCTGTCGTCCGAGGGCGAGGCGCATCTATCCCGCCTGCCGCTGACCTCGCTGGTCGAGGAAGTTACCGCACCGCATCGCGACTTCGGCATTTCGATCAAGCTTCGCCCCGGCGACCGGACCGGACCCGAGCCGGTCGGACGCCGCAACCCCGGCGTCATCTACGGTCTCGGCAATCTGGTCGAGAATGCCGTCGATTTCGCCCGCAAGAGCGTCACCCTGCGCTGGAGCTGGGACGAGGCCACCGTCACCTTCTCCATCATCGATGACGGGCCTGGTTTCCCCGCCGAGATCATCGACCGCATCGGCGAGCCCTATATGTCGACGCGCCAGGGAACCGAGGCCGGCGGCGGCCTGGGGCTCGGCCTGTTCATCGCCAAGACGCTGCTCGAACGCTCGGGCGCCACACTCGATTTCCGCAATTCGAGTGGTCTGGGGGAAGGGGCCGTGGTGCAGATATCATGGCCGCGAAGCGTCTTCCTGAACCCGGAATCGGCTTCGGCAACCATGTTTGACACTGCGTAAATTGGACAATGGCCCCGCAAAACTATATCTGCGTAAAAATAAGGCAGCAGGAATTTTTCAAGACGATGACAGGCGACGAAAATAGTGGCGCAATGGTTGAGGGCGAGGACACCTCGCTTCTGATCGTCGACGACGACAAGCCGTTCCTGACCCGTCTGGCCCGTGCCATGGAAACCAGGGGTTTCCTGGTCGACACGGCGGAGAGCGTCGAGGAGGCGGTGGGCAAGGCGCGCGCCAATCCGCCCGCCTACGCGGTGGTCGACATGCGGCTCGGCGACGGCAACGGACTCGACGTCGTCGCCGCCATCCGCGAAAAGCGCCAGGATTCTCGCACCATCATCCTGACCGGCTACGGCAACATCGCCACCGCGGTGACCGCGGTGAAGCTCGGCGCCGTCGACTATCTGTCGAAGCCGGCCGATGCCGACGACATCTTCGCCGCGCTCACCCGCACCTCGGGCGAGCGCGCGGCCCCGCCGGAAAACCCGATGTCGGCCGACCGCGTGCGCTGGGAACACATCCAGCGCGTCTATGAAATGTGCGAGCGCAACGTCTCCGAGACCGCGCGCCGGCTCAACATGCATCGCCGCACGCTGCAGCGGATACTGGCCAAGCGCGCGCCGCGCTGAGGTGCGCCAACCACGCGGGGCATCAGACCAATACCAGTTTACAACGCGCGGCGGAGACCGCCTACTAGATAGGTCAGTGCCGCCCCTCATTGCCCTGCCGCAACGCGGCGCCATCTTGCGACGTTGGCGGTTGGCGAAATCGGCGATAACAGCGCCCCTCTCCCCGTCACTATACGGGGGGAGAGGATGCCGGCAGGCAGGTGAGGGGCAGCGCCGACGCTTGGATGATGAATCCGCCAAGCAGGCGGCATGACGGAGGCGATATGCAGGATCAGAAGCAGCGGCTGGTTTCCGTCTTCCGCGAATTCCTCGACAGTGAGGCCGCCGGCGGTATCATCCTGATGGCGGCGGCGGCCCTTGCGCTGATCGTCGCCAATTCGCCGCTTGCCGGGACCTATTTCGCCGTTCTCCACGCCTATCTCGGTCCGCTCAGCGTCTCGCACTGGGTCAATGACGGGCTGATGGCGGTGTTCTTCCTGCTCGTCGGGCTGGAGATCAAGCGCGAAATGCTCGACGGCCAGCTTTCGACCTGGCCCAGGCGGGTGCTGCCCGGCATCGCCGCCGCCGGCGGCATGGTGGTGCCGGCGCTGGTCTATGTCGCCATCAACAGCAACAATCCGGCCGCACTCTCCGGCTGGGCGATCCCGACCGCCACCGACATCGCCTTCGCGCTCGGCGTGCTGTCGCTGCTCGGCAGCCGCGTGCCGGCCTCTCTGAAAGTCTTCCTGACCGCGCTTGCCATTATCGACGACCTGGGCGCCGTCATCATCATCGCCATCTTTTACACCAGCGGCTTGTCGCTGGCCTATCTCGGCGCCGCCTTCGCCGTCATTGCCGTGCTCGTCGTGCTCAACCGCATGCGGGTGATGAGCCTGGTGCCCTATCTCGTGCTCGGTGCCATCCTGTGGGTGCTGGTGCTGAAGTCGGGCGTTCATGCCACGCTGGCTGGCGTCGCGTTGGCGCTCACCATTCCGCTCGAACGCTCCGCAGGGATCGGCCACGACCTCGACCATTCGCCGCTGCACCGGCTGGAGCACGGCCTGCACAAGCTCGTGGCGTTCATCGTCATCCCGATCTTCGGCTTTGCCAATGCCGGTGTTTCGCTCGCCGGCCTGAGTTTTGGCGCCCTGATCGAGCCGTTGACGCTGGGTGTCGCGACCGGCCTCGTCGTCGGCAAGCTGGTCGGCGTGTTTGGCTCCTCCGCCCTCGCCATCCGCTTCGGCCTTGCCGACCTGCCGGCCCATGCCGGCTGGTCGCACATGATCGGCATTTCGCTGCTGTGCGGCATCGGCTTCACCATGAGCCTGTTCATCGGCCTGCTCGCCTTCGCCGGCGACGTGGCGCTGCAGGACGCGGTCAAGGTCGGCATTCTGGCGGGTTCGCTGGTCGCGGCGCTGCTTGGTGCCGCCGTGCTGCTCATGGCGCCGGCGACTGGTGGCGCGGAAGAGACGGAGTAATAGCGGTTTCAGGGCTGGAGCATCCACCGGCAACGCCGCGCCGCCCCTCATCTGCCTGCCGGCATCTTCTCCCCGTAAACGGGGCGAAGGGCGCTTTCATCGCGGATTTCGCCAATCGCCAACGCTGCGGAAAGCGTCACGGCCAGCTTCTTTCTCCCCGTTTACGGGGAGAAATGCCCGGCAGGGCAATGAGGGGCGGCGCAAGCGTTGGAAAATGATCAGTTTTTGATCATGCCGAAACCTACTCGCTCTCCCCCTCCTGCGCCGGCACCGCCACGCCCGCAAGCTCCGCCGCCAGCAGCCGCGAAGCACCCGCCCTTGCGATGCGCAGCATCAGCGCCTTGCGCGTTGCCGCCGCCATGCGGTGTTCGGGCGCGTCGCGCAGAACCTCGGCGCCATAGCCGTCGGAGAGGATGAAGCCGCATTCCTCGGGAAAGATCTCGGCCGGCACGGCGGGATGGGTGGCAAAGAAAAAACGGTCGGAATGCAGCCGGTAGTCCGGCCATTTGCGGTCGACGCGAAAATCCTCGATCGAGGATTTGATCTCGATGATCCAGATGTCGCCCTGGCGAGTGAGTGCCACGAGATCGGCGCGGCGGCCGGTGGCGAGCGACAGTTCCGGCAGCACATGGGCGCCCATCTGCGTCAGCAGCCGCTGCACGCCACGCCGTACCAGCATGGCGCGCTCGGACTGGCGACCGTCGATGAGCGGGTTGAGGAGAATCGGGGAAATGATCGGCATGGCAGGCACCATGCCAGATTTTGTTCACGGTTTGAACCCGTTTAATGCGGGGCGATTATCCGCTAGGCGCTACAGGGCGGTGGAATGGCTTCACGCCTTCGAGTATTTGCCCGTCTTTATCAGCGGCCAGGCTTTAGCGTAGGGCATGAGACCCTCGTGCTTTGATTTCCAATGGGCATCGATGCCGTCCCAGCTATTTCCTTGGAACACATGCCGACACTCGGGACAGATTTTCGGCTCCCGATCGGCCATCCCACCCTCCGTCTGAATCGTGACCGGCACACCTTGGCGCAGCGAGTTGGTGACCGCTGAAATCTGGCCGGCGCGATCGATGACTTCCTGCGGATCGAAACCATCGAGCGTTTCACATGACACCGTCATTGCAGCCGATGTTGCCAGCAGCGGTGTGCCTTCGAGGGTGACCACCACGCTGACGGAGATCTTGCCAAGCTTCGTTCCCAATGCTTCGGCGACATAGCGAAGGTCGTTGCAAAAGCAGCCGCCGATCGCCAACGCGAGCAACTGGCCGCCATTGAAGCCAAGGCCCAGGCCGCCAGCCTTGCCCTCGGGTCGGTCGACGACGATCGTATGCCCACCGGCCCAGCCCATCGCGGCTTCAGTGCCTTCTACATTGCGCAGTTCCACAGTCATCGAGACCATGAAGTCTCCCTCCATTCATACAAGCCTACGGATGCAAGGCTTCAGCATCCACCGCACCCGCCATGTCATCCAGGATCGGGCAATCCGGCCGCTCGTCGCCGTGGCAGGCGTGGACCAGCTTCTGCAGCGTCGAGCGCATCGACTGCAGCTCGCGCACCTTCTCCTCGATGGCGCTGACATGGGCGGCGGCGATCGCGCGCACGTCGTGGCTGGCGCGGCTGCGATCCCTGTAGAGCGCCATCAACTGGCGGCAATCGTCTATGGAAAAGCCGAGATTGCGCGCGCGGCGCAGGAAGGCCAGCCGGTGGATGTCGTCGCCGGAATAATCGCGGTAGCCGTTGGCGGCGCGCGCGGGCGCGATCAGGCCGATCTCCTCATAGTAGCGGATGGTCTTGGCCGGCAGGCCCGAACGCGTGGCGGCGTCTCCGACATTCATGGCGAATTCCTCGATCTTGCGAACCTGCGGTCCGAGCCTCTTTGATTTTCCTTCACAATCCGGTGAGGGCTGTTGCCGAAATGTCATAGTGATACGCTTACCAGCACGTAAGTCCTGGCATATAGGCATCGTGCGCTTGGCAAGCAAAGCAAATGCCAGCATGAATGATGGCGAGAAAGCGGCCGACTCGTGCCGCTGACGTTTTGGGCGGGGCACCGGATCACCACATGCGCATGAAGTCGCTTGCAATAATTGCCGCCTTGGCGCTGTCCACCGCTATTGCCGGTTGCAGCACCATCGGCGGACAGATCTTCTCCAACGACTATGGCGCGGTGACAGATGCCGGTTACCAACTGCCGCGCATCCCGATCGAGAAGGTGCCGAGGCAGTATCACCGGCAGGAAGTGAACTACGACACCAAGGAAAAGCCGGGCACCATCATCGTCGATACGCAGAACAAGTTCCTCTACTTCGTCGAGGGCGACGGCCGGGCCATCCGCTACGGTATCGGCGTTGGCCGCGAGGGCTTCGAGTGGCACGGCACCGCCCATATCGCGCTGAAGCGCGAATGGCCGACCTGGACGCCGCCGCGCGAAATGATCAGGCGCCAGCCGGAGCTGACGAAGTTCGCCAATGGCATGGAGCCGGGCCTGAAGAACCCGCTCGGCGCGCGCGCCATGTACCTGTTCAACAAGGGCGGCGACATGGGCTACCGGCTGCATGGCAGCCCGGAATGGAATTCCATCGGCAAGGCGATGTCGTCGGGCTGCATCCGCCTGATGAACCAGGACATTATCGATCTCTATGACCGCGCCTCGGTCGGCGCCAAGGTCATCGTGATGTAAAGGCCCGTGCCCCGTGAGGGGCATGGCCGAACCAAGTTTCGTACGCGGACCGTCTAGGCAACAACGGACGTCCCAAACAGAAAACCGGGCAATTCGGCCCGGTTTTTTGTTGTTCGCGGATAGGATGTTTCAGCGCTTGCGCAGAGCGACAGGCGGCCAGCGGCGCGGAACGATCAGCTGACCTGCTCGACCTGCTGCACTTCCGGCACGAAATGGCGAAGCAGGTTCTGGATGCCGTGCTTCAGCGTCGCCGTCGACGACGGGCAACCGGCGCAGGCGCCCTTCATGTGCAGGAACACGGTGCCGTTCTCGAAGCCGCGGAAGGTGATGTCGCCGCCGTCCTGGGCCACCGCCGGGCGCACGCGCGTGTCGAGCAGTTCCTTGATGGTGATGACGAGCTCCTCGTCGGCCTTGTCGTAGAACTCGCCCGTCTGGCTGGTCTCGGCGGCCGGGCCGGCCTTGGCCATGACAGGCGCGCCGGACATGAAATGCTCCATGATGGCGCCGAGGATCGCCGGCTTCAGATGCTGCCAGTCCGGGCCGTCCTTCGACACGGTGATGAAATCATAGCCGAAGAAGACGCCGGTGACGCCGGGGATTTCGAACAGCCGCCCAGCCAGCGGCGAGGCCGTCGCCGCACTGTCGGCATCACGGAAATCGGCGGTGCCTTCGAGCAGCACTTCCTTGCCAGGCAGGAACTTCAACGTCGCCGGATTGGGCGTCGACTCGGTCTGGATGAACATGGCCGTCTCCATGCCCGTTTTGGGCAACTAGTTTGGAATAGTTCTAAATAGGCTCTATCGGCTGGACATTCAAGCGAAACGCATCGCCCAGATGGCTGGCTGGCGGAATGTTTTTGCTGGCTGGGGAACTGAATTCCGGGCGGGCCTCAGGCGAGGCTGTCGATTTCCTCATCCGACAGATTCTGCGGCACAACGGTGACCGGAATGGGGAAGGCGGCACCCTTGCCGGCCACGGCGCCAACCAGTGGCCCCGGCCCTTCCTTGCCGGCGCCGGCCGCCAGCACCAGAATGGCAATATCCTGGTCTTCCTCGATCAGCCTGTGGATCTCTTCAGTCGGCTTGCCCTCGCGCACGACCATCTCCGGTTCGATGCCGAGCTTCTGGCGCACCTTGTTGGCGTAGCCGTCCAACGCTGCGCGCGCCGTGGCGTTTGCCTCCTCGCGCATGATCTTCTCGACGCCCAGCCAGTGCTGGAAATCGTCCGGTACGATGACATAGAGCAGCACCAGCGTGCCGCTGGTGCTCTGCGCCCGCTTCGAGGCGTAGGCGACGGCGCGTTCGCATTCCGGCGTGTCATCGATGATCGTCAGGAATTTCCTGCGATGACCGGCTTCGCGGCTGAGACGTTTAGAGACCATGTCTATCTACTCGGTATCTTTTCGGCCGCAATCTGCCACCGCGGCGGACCGGCGGCAAGCCGCCGGTCTTGGGCCAGTACGTCCTTGCCCTATATGGTCCGATGCACCGATGGGCTCAGCCCTGCAGCAGGCCGATAATGTCGCGCACAGTCTTCATCGTTGTTTCGGCAAGCACGCCGGCACGTTCGCCACCGTCCCGGAGCACGGCGTCGACATAGGCGCGATCGCCCTGGATCCGGCGCATCTCGCTGGCGATCGGGGCCAGCCTCTCCACCGCGAGATCGGCGAGCGCCGGCTTGAACACGGAGAATTGCTGGCCGCCGAACTGCTGCAGCACATCGGCCTTCGACATTTCGGCGAGGCCTGCATAGATGCCGACGAGGTTCTCCGCCTCGGGACGGCTTTCCAGCCCGTCGGCCTCGCTCGGCAAGGCCTCCGGGTCGGTCTTGGCCTTGCGGATCTTCTTCGAGATGGTGTCGGCATCGTCGGTCAGGTTGATGCGCGACAGGTCCGATGGATCCGACTTCGACATTTTCTTCGACCCGTCGCGCAGGCTCATGATGCGCGCCGCCGGCCCGCCAATGACCGGCTCGGTGATCGGGAAGAAACCGTTCACCGTCTCCTCACCGACCTGCATCTCGACGCCGACGCCAAGGGTGGCGATGCGGTTGGAAAAGTCATTGTTGAATTTCTGGGCGATGTCGCGGGTCAGCTCCAGATGCTGCTTCTGGTCCTCGCCCACCGGCACGTGCGTCGCGCGGTAAAGTAGGATGTCGGCGGCCATGAGCGAGGGATAGGCGAGCAGGCCCAGCGAGGCATTCTCGCGGTCCTTGCCGGCCTTGTCCTTGAACTGCGTCATCTTGTTCATCCAGCCGATGCGCGCGACGCAATTGAAGATCCAGGCAAGCTCGGCGTGCTGCATCACCCGCGACTGGTTGAAGACGATGTGCTTCTTCGGGTCGATGCCGGAGGCCAGGAACGCCGCGGTGATCGAGCGCGTCTGGTCGGCGAGGTCGTCATGGACGAGCTGGGCTGTCAGCGAATGCAGGTCGACGACGCAGTAGATGCAGTCGGACGTATCCTGCAGGGCAACGAATTTCTTGATGGCGCCGAGATAGTTGCCGAGATGCAGATTGCCGGTCGGCTGGACACCGGAGAAGACGAGTGGCTTGAAGGCGGTCATGGGTTCCTCATGGCTTGTGGAGGGCCGTTTCGCGCGCGGCGAAAGTCTTTCGACGGCGCGCTTATGGACCAACGCAATTGACGGATCAAGAGGCGGCGAGGCCGGCTGGCCTGGCGTTTCATTCATCGAGTTCCGATTTCGCCACGGATGGGTCGGCCTTCGCTTCCTTGCGCGCTACGTTGCGCCGGATCATGCCGAAATCGGCGCCGCCGGTGGCGAACGCCGTGACAAAATAGAGTGTCGCCCCGCCGGCCACCAGCGCCAGCACGGTCGTTGCCTTGATCACCAGTGGCGAGCCCGGTCCAAGCCTGGCGGCGAAGTAATGCTCGGCGAAATAGAGGGCGACACCCATCACCACCGCCGACAGCACCAGGCGCGGAATACGCTTCAGGAGCGGCACGTCGCGGCCCCAATGGCCGCGCCGGATCAACACGGCAAGCAGCATCAGCGCGTTGACCCAGCCGGCGACGGCGGACGCCACCGCGATGCCAGGCGCGCCCATCCTCGGGAACAGCGTCAGCGCGGTGGCGACGTTCACCGCCACGGAGATTGCCGCGAAGATCATCGGCGTGCGCGTGTCCTCGCGGGCGAAATAGCCCGGGGTGAAGGCCTTGATCAGCACGAAGGCCGGCAGGCCGAGACCGAAGATCGCCAGGATCGCCGCCACGACAGGGGTCGAATGGTTGGCGGCGAAGGCGCCACGCTCATAGACCAGCCGCACGATCGGCTCCGACATCACCCACAGCGCTACCGCCGCGGGCAAGGTCATGAACAGCGTGAACTCGACCGAGCGGTTCTGCAGATTGGCCGCCTCGATCAGATTGCCTGACTTCAGCGCCCGCGACAGCTCGGGTAACAGCACGATCGCCACCGCGACGCCGACGACGCCGAGCGGCAATTGGTAGACGCGGTCGGCATAGGCGAGCGAGGAGACGGCACTGTCCTGCGCCGAGGCGATGGCCGTTCCGATCAGTTGGTTGATCTGGGTGATGCCGCCGGTGATTGCCGCCGGCAGCGCCAGGATGAGCAGCCGCTTCACGTTCGGCGTCATCTTGGGCCGGCGGAAGCCGATCGCGATGCCGGCATTGCGCACCGCCACCCAGACGATGGCGAGCTG
Organism: Mesorhizobium sp. ES1-6; assembly: GCF_020164775.1. NCBI lineage: Bacteria > Pseudomonadati > Pseudomonadota > Alphaproteobacteria > Hyphomicrobiales > Phyllobacteriaceae > Mesorhizobium > Mesorhizobium sp. ES1-6. The sequence continues at coordinate 708,009 of NZ_JAIUGU010000002.1, read as the reverse complement.
CACGACGCCGGCCGCAAGCACGCCCCAGGACAGGGCGAAGCCGACGGCATGCGCATCCAGCCCATGGTACCAGGCGTAGCCAAGCACACTGATCAGGATGATGTTGAGGAAAGCCGGCGCGATCGCCGCCGCGAAATAGCGGCGCAGCGAGTTCAGCATGCCCGCCATCATGGCGGCGAGCGACATGCAGATCAGATAAGGGAACATGATCGTCGCGAGCGTCACGGTCGTCTCGAACTTGCCCGGCGTGTCGGCAAAGCCAGGCGCCACCAGGTAACGCACGATCAGCGGCATCGCCAGTTCCATGGCGATGGTCAGCACCAGCAGCGCCGAGAACAGCACGCCGAACACTTCTTCGGAAAAACGCTTGGCGCCGTCGGTGCCATGCGTCTCGATCTCCTTGGCGAACAGCGGCACGAAGGCGGCGTTGAAGGCGCCTTCGGCGAACAGCCGGCGAAAGGTGTTGGGGAACTGGAAGGCGGCGTTGAAGGCGTCGGCGACCGGCCCGGTGCCCAGCGCGGCCGCCATCAGCATCTCGCGGCCGAAACCGAGCGCACGGCTCATCAATGTGCCGGACGCGACGGTGGCGAATTTCTTGACGAGACTCATGCGTTCGCAAACTGCCTGTGGGATTGGGACAAAGGGATGTTGGCCGTCACTCGGCGGCTGCCTTGGCCCTGCCGCCGCGTTCGGCCGCCGCGCCTTCGAGCGCCGCCATCAGCCGGTTGCGGATTGTGGCGATGCGGGCCGGGCTGTCGATCTTCTGGCCGGTGAGGTCGGTGACATAGAAGGTGTCGATGACCTTCTCGCCGAAGGTGGTGATGTGCGCCGATGCGATGTCGAGCGAGAGATCGGACAGCGTCCCGGTTATCTCCGACAGCAGGCCTGGGCGATCGAGCCCCTCGACCTCGATGACCGAAACCCGGTTCGACAGCGCGTTGCGGATTTCGGCGCGCGGCGGGATCTTGAACACTTTGGCGCCGCGCCTTGGCTTGGTGCGTTTCTCGATCATCTCCGGCAGCCAGCTCTTGCCCGACAGCACGTCCTCGATCAGCCTGCCGACGCGCTCGGCGCGCCGGCGCTCGTCCTCGTCGCGGTCGAATTCCCTCGATATCAGGATCGTGTCCAGCGCGCGGCCGTCCGACGTGGTGAAGATCTGCGCGTCGACGATGTTGCCGCCGGCGCCGGCGCATGCCCCGGCAATGACCGAGAGAAGACGGGGGTGGTCCTGCGCCAGCACGGTTATTTCGGTCACCGCCTCGAACTGGTGGGTCTTGACCATGGTGGCGAGCTTGTTGCCCGCCGCGTCCGCCTCGCGGATGAATTCGGCGTGGCGAAGCTGGTCCGGCAGGTCCACGGTCAGGAGGTAATTTTCATAATGCAGACCGACATAGCGCTTGCGCGCCTTGTCGGGCCAGTCGGCGAGCGCCTCGGCCAGGCTTTCGCGCGCCGCCGCCGTGCGTTGGGCACGCGAGACTTCCGAAAAGCCGCCGGTCAGCAGCAGCTCGGTCTCGTAGTAGAGCGTGCGCAGCAACTGGCCCTTCCAGCCGTTCCAGACACCCGGCCCGACGCCCCTGATGTCGCAGACGGTCAGGATCAACAGCATCTTCAGCCGCTCGACCGACTGCACGATCGAGGCGAAATCCTCGATCGTCTTGCGGTCGTTGAGGTCGCGGGTCTGCGCCGTCATCGACATCACGAGGTGGTTCTCGACCAGCCAGGCGACGGTTTCCGTATCGGCCGGCGAAAGCCCCATATGCGGGCAGATCCGTCGTGCGATCCTGGCGCCGGCCTCGGAATGGTCTTCCGGCCGGCCCTTGGCGATGTCGTGCAGCAGCACCGCGACATAGAGCGCCTCGCGGCTCTTCTTCAGACCCGGCATCAGCGAATGCGACAGCGGATGCACCTTCTCGCCGTCGCCGCGTTCGATTTCGGCCAGCACGCCTATGCAGCGGATCAGGTGCTCGTCCACCGTATAGTGGTGGTACATCGAGAACTGCATCATGGCGACGATCTTGCCGAAGTCCGGGATCAGCCGGCCGAGCAGCCCCGCCTCGTTCATGCGCCGCAAATTGAGCTCGGCATTGCGGTCCGAGGTCAATATGTCGAGGAACAGCCGGTTGGCCTCCTCGTCGCGCCTGAGCGACTTGTTGACCAGGCCGAGCGAACGGGTGAGCAGTTTCAGCGCATCGGGGTGGAATTCCAGCCCGTGCTTGTCGGCGAACCAGAACAGCCTGAGAAGATTGACGGGGTCGCGCTCGAACACCTGGTCGTCGGCGATGTTGATGCGGTGGTTGTCGACGATGAAGTCCGACGTCCCGGCGAGCTTGCGCTTGCGGCGCTGGAAGGTGAGGAAGATGCGGTTGAAGCCAGGCACATGCTTGGCCTGCTCCTCCTCCAGCGCGGCGCAGAAGATGCGGGTCAGGTCGCCGACATCCTTGGCGACGAGGAAATAATGCTTCATGAAGCGTTCGACCGCCGACAGGCCGGGATGTGTCGTATAGCCGAGCCGTTCGGCGATCTCGCGCTGGATGTCGAAATGCAGCCGTTCCTCGGCCTTCCCCGTGAGGAAATGCATGTGGCAGCGCACCGCCCACAGGAAATCCTCGGCCTTCTGGAATTCGCGGTACTCGGCCTGCGTGAAGACGCCCTTCTCGACCAGTTCCTCGCCGGTGCGCACGCGATAAAAATATTTGCCGATCCAGAACAGCGTCTGCAGGTCGCGCAGGCCGCCCTTGCCGTCCTTGACATTTGGCTCGACCAGATAGCGGCTCTCGCCGGCCTTGGCATGGCGCTCGTCGCGTTCGGCGAGCTTGGCCTGCACATATTCCGGGCCGGTGGTGCGCACCACCTCATGGTCGAAGCGCAGCATCAGCTCGTCATAGAGCTTGCGTTCGCCCCACAGGAACCGCGCTTCCAGGATCGAGGTGCGGATGGTGATGTCGGTGCGCGACAGCCTGAGGCACTCTTCGATGTTGCGGGTGGCATGGCCGACCTTCAGCCCCAGGTCCCACAGCATGTAGAGCATGTATTCGACCGTCTGTTCGCCCCACGGCGTCTGCTTGTAGGGCAGCAGGAAAAGAAGGTCGATGTCGGATCCCGGCGCCAGCGTGCCGCGGCCATAGCCGCCGACGGCAACGACCGCCATGCGTTCGGCCGAGGACCGGTTCTTCACCCGGTAGACATGAGTCGCGGCAAAATCGTAGAGCGCCCGGATCAGCTCGTCCATCAGGTGCGACAGCCGTTCGGCGCAGGCGTTGCCGCCGCCATCCTGCATCAGCATGGCCTCGGCTGTCTTGCGGCCCTCGGCGAGACGCCCCTTGAGAAGCTGAAGAACGGCGGCACGGATGGGCTGGCTGGAACCGTCGCCGGCGCTGGCCGCGGTCAGCGCAGTCATCTCGCGACGCAAAGCGTTGCCGTCGATCAGTTCGTCGAGCTTCAGGGAGATTTTCGCCATGGATACCGGTTGGCCTTGCCTTTTGGGCGGCGTCTATAGCGTGTTTTCACGGCGGTGGGTATGGGCCTGCCGTCAATCCCGCAAATGCCCTAGTCGTTTGCCTCGACTGGAGCGAGCGGAACGACAATCCGCCGCCGCAGCCTGCAGAAATCCGCGATCTGCCGCGTTGCCCGCCGGGCCTCCCTGCGGATCCGTGCGATAGCAGGTATCCTGTGCCCATTGGCGAGCCCGCTTGCCACCCACTCGGCCTCCCGTCCCTGGTCGAGCAGGCTCGGCAAGCTGTTGCCCACGAACTGCTCCTGCGCACAGAGGGCCGGGACAAGCTGGTAGATCGTTTTGCCCGCCGACGTCGCGAGTGCAGGGTCGAAGATGAGATTGTCCACCGCCACGTCGACGTCGCAGGTCGCCTCGAGAAGGGCGCGTGCCGCTTGCCTGGAGAGCAGATAGCCCCCGGTTCCGATATGGTTCTTGCGGAGCCTGAACACCGAAAAACCGTGGCCCACGGGTATTCTCTCGCGCTGGATCACGGTCGTGTGGAAGAATGTCTCGAGCTTGACGATATCGGTGTCGGCCGGAATCCAGTCCGTATCGGCGAGCAGTGCGCCGGCCCTTGCGGAAAACACCATGTCGTCCTCAAAGATAGCGCCAAAGGGGGCGTCGTCTTGCGCGATGATCCTCCAGCAGGCGCGATGGCTATGCAGGCAAGCGATCTCGCTGCCGGCGAGGCGCCGCACCGCATGCGGTGAATTCTGACGCTGCGGCACTAGGTCTGGATGATCCCTCGCATCGATTGCGGCAATCCGCTCAAATCCGAGGCCGATGCGCGCAAACTCCGCCGTCATATGGGCAAGCCGGTCCGGGGATCGATCGAGATTTATGACCAGGCGCTTCATTGTCGATCGGGATCTGGCGGGATGAACGTGACGCGGTGAGCAACATTAGAAAGCGCGTTTTTAGCACGGCCGGTGCCTTTGTGCAGGGGCATTCGACCGATTTCACGGGCCCGAAATGCGGAAAATCAAAACTGCCCTTGACCTTCCAGTTACTGGAAGCACTACCTCGGGCTCGAAGCAGTGACATCAAGGCATTTTTCAGAATGACGCATCCAGATCACGATCATCACACGCATGGCTCGCATGGCGGCTGTTGCACGCCGAAAGGCGCCGCCGCGAATGCGGTTTTGCGCGATCCGGTCTGCGGCATGACCGTGGATCCAGCCGCCGCCAAGCCGACATCCGGGCATGGCGGCCGCCTCTATCATTTCTGCAGCGAGCGCTGCCGTTCGAAGTTCCAGGCCGAGCCGGAAACCTACCTGACGGCCACCGACCCTGTCTGCGGCATGAGCGTCGACCGTTCGACGGCGAAACATTTCGCCCGTCATGAAGGCAAAGGCTTCTATTTCTGTTCCGCCGGTTGCAAGGCGAAGTTCGAGGCTGCGCCGCAAACCTATCTCGGCGACAGGCCGGCTCCGGCGCCGGTGCCCAAGGGCACGCAATATACCTGCCCGATGCATCCGCAGGTCATCCGCGACAAGCCCGGCTCCTGCCCAATCTGCGGCATGGCCCTCGAGCCGATGGGCGTGCCGACAGGCGATGAAGGGCCAAATCCCGAACTGGTCGATTTCACCAGGCGGCTCTGGGTGAGCGCGGTGCTGTCGGTCCCGCTGCTGATCGTCGCCATGGCGCCTATGGTCGGCCTGTCGCTCGAAGGCCTGGTCGAGGATCGCGCGAAGGTCTGGATCGAACTGGTGCTGGCGAGCCCCGTGGTGCTCTGGGCCGCCTTCCCATTCTTCCATCGCGGCTGGGAGTCGATCCTCAACCGCAGCCCCAATATGTGGACGCTGATCTCGCTTGGCGTCGGCGCCGCCTATCTCTACAGCGTCGTCGCCACGCTCTTCCCGGACATCTTTCCGCATCAGTTCCGCGGCCATGGCGGCGCGATGCCGGTCTATTTCGAGGCCGCCGCCGTCATCGTCGCGCTGGTCTTCCTCGGCCAGGTGCTGGAATTGCGCGCCCGCGAAAAGACCGGATCGGCGATCCGCGCCTTGCTTGACCTCGCGCCGAAGACCGCGCGGCGGATCGCCGAGGACGGCTCCGAGAAGGATGTAGCGCTGGACGAGGTCAAGACCGGCGATCGCCTGCGCATCCGTCCCGGCGACGCTGTCCCGGTCGACGGCATGGTGCTCGAAGGCCGCTCCTCCATCGACGAATCGATGATCACCGGCGAACCCCTGCCGGTCGAGAAGGCCGAGGGCGATGCCTTGACCGGCGGCACGCTCAACAAGAACGGCTCGCTGATCATGCGCGCCGAGCGGATCGGCGCCGACACCACGCTGTCGCGCATCGTCGAACTCGTCGCCAAGGCACAGCGCTCGCGCGCGCCAATCCAGGGCCTGGCCGACCGCGTCTCGTTCTATTTTGTCCCCGCCGTCGTCCTGGTCGCGATCGCCGCGTTCATCGCCTGGGCGGTCTTCGGCCCCGAGCCCAGCCTGATCTTCGCCATCGTCTCGGCGGTTTCGGTGCTGATCATCGCCTGTCCCTGTGCGCTGGGACTCGCCACGCCGATGTCGATCATGACCGCCACCGGGCGCGGCGCGCATGCCGGCGTGCTGATCAAGGAGGCCGCCGCGCTCGAACGCTTCGCCTCCGTCGACACGCTGATCGTCGACAAGACCGGCACGCTGACCGAGGGCCGGCCGAAATTGACCGATGTCGTTGCCACGACGGGCTTTTCCGAGGACGAATTGCTGGGGCTGGCGGCGAGCCTGGAGAAGGGGTCCGAACACCCGCTGGCCGAGGCCATCGTCGAAGGCGCGGGCCAGCGCGGCGTGAAGATTGCGGAGGCCGGCAGCTTCGAGGCGGTTACCGGCAAGGGCGTTTCCGGCACGGTGTCGGGCAACAAGGTCGCGCTCGGCAACGCCGCGATGATGCACGACCTCAGCATCGACATTTCCGCGGTCCTGCCCAGCGTGGAAACGTTGCAGGGCAATGGCAAGACGGCGATGTTCGTTGCTGTCGACGGCAGACTGGCCGGCATCGTCGCCGTCGCCGACCCCGTCAAGACGACCACGGCCGAGGCGATCAAGGCGCTGCATGACAGCGGGCTGAGGATCATCATGGCGACCGGCGACAATGAGCGCACGGCCAGGGCGATCGCTGGAAGCCTCGGCATCGATGAGGTTCGGGCAGGTCTCTTGCCGGAACAGAAGGCAGCGCTCGTCGAGGAACTGCGCGGCAAGGGCGCTGGAGTCGCCATGGCCGGCGACGGCGTCAACGATGCGCCCGCGCTCGCCGCCGCCGATGTCGGCATCGCCATGGGAACCGGCGCCGACGTCGCGGTCGAAAGCGCCGGCATCACCTTGGTCAAGGGCGACCTGAACGGCATCGTCCGCGCCCGCACCCTGGCCCGGGCGACCATCGGCAACATCCGGCAGAACCTGTTCTTCGCCTTCCTCTACAACGTGCTTGGCGTGCCGGTCGCGGCCGGCGTGCTCTATCCGCTCACCGGCACGCTTTTGTCGCCGATGCTGGCGGCGGCGGCGATGAGCCTGTCCTCGGTCTCGGTCATCGCCAACGCATTGCGGCTGAGAACGTTGAAACTCTGAGTTTAACCCCCAGATACGAAATCCAACCCACAGGAGATCTGAATGACCTTGGCTAAAAAACTCGTGCTGCTGCTGATGGCGGCCGGAATGCTGCTTGCCGTCTTCCTCGAAAGCGTGCCGGCGCAGAGCGAGGAGATGAAGCACGACATGGGCGCCATGGCCATGGGAGCGGAAAGCCCTTCGACAGCGGGCTACAAGGCGGCGATGGACAAAATGCACACCGACATGATGGCCTCGCAATATACCGGCAACGCCGATGTCGATTTCGTCCGTGGCATGATCCCGCACCATCAGGGCGCCATCGACATGGCCAAGGTGGAGCTTGCCAATGGCAAGGATCCCGAGATTCGCAAACTGGCCGAAGGCGTCATCGCCGCGCAGGAAGCCGAAATCAAGCAGATGCAGGATTGGCTTGCCGCCCATCCGGTGAAGTAGGCATCTACGGCCGCAACAGGAGAATCCGGGCTCCATTCTGGATTTCTCCGTACGCTCGTGATGCCATGCGCCTCGACTGCCTACCCAGGAGCCCTCATGCCCACAACGATAAGAACCACCAAGCTGCCATCGGGAGAAGCCGTCCAGGTGCTCGGACAGGGCACCTGGAAAATGGGCGAGGATGCCCGCCGTCGAGCCGGGGAGGTCAATGCCTTGAAGCTTGGGCTGGACCTTGGCATGACGCTGATCGACACCGCCGAAATGTATGCCAGCGGCGGTGCCGAGGAGGTGGTGGCCGAAGCCATTGCCGGGCGCCGCGACGAACTCTTCCTCGTCTCCAAGGTGCTGCCGTCCAATGCCTCGCGAACCGGCGTGCCGGCGGCTTGCGAGAAAAGCCTGAAGCGCCTGCGCACCGATCGCATCGATCTTTATCTGCTGCACTGGCCGGGCAGCGTGCCGTTGGCCGAGACGGTCGAGGCCTTCGAGGGGTTGAAGAAAGCCGGCAAGATCCGCCACTGGGGCGTCAGCAATTTCGACACCGACGAGATGGAGGAGCTGGCAGGCCTCGTCGCTGGCGGCAACGTCCAGACCAATCAAGTGCTCTACAATCTGTCGCGGCGCGGCCCCGAATTCGACCTTGCGCCATGGAGCCGGGAGCATGGCATTCCGCTGATGGCCTATTCGCCGGTCGAGCAGGGGAGGCTGGCGCGCAATGCGAGGCTGGAAGCCGTTGCCCTCCGCCATGATGCCACGGCCGCGCAGATCGCGCTTGCCTGGGTGATGGCGCAGCCTGGCGTCATCGCCATTCCGAAAGCCAGCAGCCAGGAGCATGTCCGCCAGAACGTCGCCGCGCTCGACATCAGACTGACGGCTGAAGACGTCGCCGAACTCGACCGCGCTTTTCCACCACCGACCCGCAAGCACGGGCTTGAGATGATCTAGTCTAGACGAGCGCAGCCCGCGCGCGCCGCAGCGCGCGGGAAAAAACCGCCGTATCGTCGAAGGCACGCGCCAGCACCAGCGCCCCCTGGATGGCGCCGACCGTTTCCTCGGCGAGGTCTTGCGCCTGGGCAGGGCCGCGGCCGCCGCGGGTCAAGGCTTCGGCAAGATGCGCCACCCAGCGGCCGAAATAGCTTTTGATCGCCTTGGCGAAAAGGTCGCGGGATTCATCCAGGGCGAAAGCGCCGATGAGACACACCCGGCGCCCCGAACGGAAATAGGCGTCGGTTGCTTCGAACATGCGGTCGATGCCCGCGCGGGGGTCTTGATTGTCGCGCAGCGGCACGAAGACATTTTCCTCGAACCAGCCATCTATATGGGCAATGACCGCCGCCGCCATCTCTTCCTTGCCGCCGGGAAAGAAGTGATAGAGGCTGCCCTTGCCAAGCCCCGTCGCCGCACCGATCAGCGTCAGGCTGGCCCCCTCGTAGCCATGCTCGCGGAAAATCTCGCCGATGCTGGCGAGCAGGTCGGCGCGATCGGGCGCGATCCTGCGCATGTTACTCTTTCCGCTTGAGCATGATCTTTGCCGAAAACCGCGACACACTTTTCGGGATCATGCTCTACAGGCCGAGTTCCGTCAGGCCAGGATGATCGTCGGGCCGACGGCCGAGCGGCCAGTGATATTTGCGTTCGCTCTCGATGATAGGCACGTCGTTGATGCTTGCGACGCGACGGCGCATCAGTCCGGCCCCGTCGAACTCCCAGTTCTCATTGCCGTAGGAGCGGAACCAATGACCGCTGTCGTCGTGCCATTCATAGGCGAAGCGCACGGCGATGCGATTTTCGTTCCAGGTCCAAACCTCCTTGATCAGCCGGTAGTCGAGCTCGCGTGCCCATTTGCGCTGGAGAAAGCCGACGATCTCGCTTCTGCCGGTGACGAATTCGGCGCGATTGCGCCAAACGCTGTCCTCGGTATAGGCGAGTGACACCCTTTCCGGATCGCGGCTGTTCCAGGCGTCCTCGGCCAGCCGCGCCTTTTGCGCGGCTGTCTCGGCGGTGAACGGCGGCAATGGCGGACGGCTCATCCGAATCTCCCTGTCGGTCACAATCGACAGACATTGTACCGAACGGTACAATTAGTCAACAGCGAGTGGAAGCTTCAAAGCCTATGGCTTGGTCGCCAAACCCTTCAGCCGGTAGAGCGCTTCGAGCGCTTCCTTCGGCGTCATATCGTCGGGATTGAGGTCGCCGAGCGCGGCGCCCACCGCATCGCTCTTCACCGGCTTCGGCGCCTCCCGCTTCACCGCCACCGAAAACAGCGGCAGGTCGTCGACCAGCCGGTTGGTCTTGCCGGAAACTTCGCCTTCCTCGAGCTGGTGCAGCACCGCCTTGGCCCGGTCGACCACCGCTTCCGGCAGGCCGGCGAGCCGCGCCACCTGGACGCCGTAGGAGCGGTCGGCCGCCCCCTTGCCGACCTCGTGCAGGAAGACGACATCGCCTTCCCATTCCTTGACCCGCATTGTGACGTTATGAAGCCGCGCCAATTTGCCGGCGAGTGACGTCATTTCGTGGAAATGGGTGGCGAAGATCGCCCGGCAGCGGTTCTTCTCGTGCAGATACTCGACCGCCGCCCAGGCGATCGACAGGCCGTCGAACGTAGCGGTGCCGCGACCGATCTCGTCGAGGATCACCAACGCCCGTTCGCCGGCCTGGTTCAAGATCGCCGCCGTCTCGACCATCTCGACCATGAAGGTCGAACGGCCGCGCGCCAGATCGTCCGAGGCGCCGACGCGGGAGAACAGCCGGTCGACGACGCCGATATGGGCGCTCCGCGCCGGCACGAAGGAGCCGGTCTGGGCCAGGATCGCGATCAGCGCGTTCTGCCGCAGGAACGTCGACTTACCACCCATGTTCGGCCCGGTCAGCAGCCAGATCGCGCCGTTCTTGGCACTGCCTTCCGGCGACAGGTCGCAATCATTGGCGACGAACGGGCCTTCGCCCGAACGGCGCAGCGCCTGTTCGACCACCGGATGCCGGCCCCCTGATATCTCGAAGGCAAGGCTGGCATCCACGACGGGCCGGCACCAGGCCTCGCTTTCCGACAAAAGCGCAAGTGCGGCCGACACGTCGAACACGGCGAGCGCGTCGGCGCCGGCGCGGATCGCCTCGGCCGCGCCGACCGCTTCCGCCGTCAGCGCGTCGAAGGCGGCAAGCTCGATGCTCAATGCCCGGTCGGCGGCATTGGCGATCTTGGTCTCGAGTTCGGCGAGTTCCGTCGTGGTGAAGCGCATGGCGTTGGCCATGGTCTGGCGGTGAATGAAACGCGCCTTGGCGCCATCGCTGCCGGTCATGATGGCATGATGGTTGGCGGTCACCTCGATGTAGTATCCCAGCACATTGTTGTGCCGGATCTTCAGCGAGCGAATGCCGGTCTCCTCGATCAGCGAGCGCTCCAGCCCGGCGATCACCTTTCGCGACTCGTCGCGCAGTGCCCGCATCTCGTCGAGTTCGGCATGGTAGCCGCCGCGAATGAAGCCGCCGTCGCGTTTGAGCAGCGGCAGTTCCTCGCCGAGCGCCTGGGTGAGATGCTGGGCAAGTGCCTTGGGCAGCGCCTGAATTGCGGCCATCGCATCAGCCAATTCTTGGGGCAGGGTGGTGGCGGCAAAGATTTCGGCGATGGCACCGGCGGCCTCGAAGCCGGCGCGCAGCGCGCCGAGGTCGCGCGGACCGCCGCGGTTGAGCGCCAGCCGGGACAGGGCGCGCGGCATGTCGGCGACGCTCTTCAGGCTCATCCGCACTGACTGGCAAAGCCGCACCTCTGAGCGGAAGAACGACACCGAATCCAGCCGCGCGACAATCGCCGCCGGATCGGTCAGCGGCGCCATCAGCCGGTCGGCGAGCAGCCTTGCGCCGCCACCCGTCACCGTGCGGTCTATGGCCTTGAACAGGGAACCTTCCCTGCTGCCGGACAATGTCCGCAGCAGCTCCAGATTGCCGCGTGTCGCCGGATCGATGAACAGGGTCGAGCCCTGCTCCTCGCGCTCGGGTCGCGACAGCGGCGGCCGCTCGGCCTTTTGCGTCTTCTCGACATAGGCGATGGCGCCCGATATCGCCGACAGTTCGGCACGCGAAAACGTGCCGAAACTGTCCGGTGTCGCGACATCGAAGAAGCGTGCGATACGCCCCGTGGCCGAGGCCGAATCGAACAGCGACGGCGGCTGCGGGTTGGCGACGCGGCCGAGCACGTCGAACACCGGTTTCAGTTCGGGATCGTGGAACACGGGCTCAGCGACGATCAGTTCGCGCGGATCGACGCGGAAGATGTCGGCGAGCAGCCGGTCGGCGGTTGTCTCGGCGACGCGGAAGGCGCCGGTCGAAATGTCGATCCAGGCAATCGCGAAGCTGTTCTCACTGCCCCCCTTCACCCGCCCCAGCGCCATCAGGAAGCTCGATTCCGACGGCGCCAGCAATTTGTCCTCGGTGATGGTGCCGGGCGTCACCAGCCGCACCACGTCGCGGCGCACCACTGATTTGGAGCCGCGCTTCTTGGCCTCGGCCGGATCCTCGATCTGCTCGCAGACGGCGACGCGGAATCCCTGGCCGATCAGCTTCTGCAGATAGTCGTCGGCCGCGTGCACCGGCACGCCGCACATCGGAATGTCGTGGCCCTGATGCTTGCCGCGTTTGGTCAGCACGATGCCCAGCGCCCGGCTCGCCTTCTCGGCATCCTCGAAAAACAGCTCGTAGAAATCGCCCATGCGGTAGAACAGCAGCGAATCCGGGTTGGCCGCCTTGATCTCGATGAACTGCTCCATCATCGGGGTGACGGCGGCAGCGCCGGGCTGCGGCGGTGTCATCACCTCGGGGGCGTCGGTCTCGGCGGGCGTGTGCATGTTCATGCCGGCACGCTAGCAGATGTGGCCGGACGGTTTAATGCCGGCGGTTCGGAAAACGGGGGACGACGGGCGGTTGCGAGGGTTTTGCACGATCACGCCAGGCGCGCTTGCGGCAAGCGGATGCCAGGCTTTATGGTTGTCTCGGGACGAATGGGCGGGATTGCGGTGGATCAGGACAGGCAGGAGACTTTCGACGAGATGGTCGGTCCTGTCGGATCGACGATCGAGCGCCTCTTGCTTTTGGCGACGCGGCGCGCCCATCGGACCGCCAACAAGCTGAGGGTTTCGGCGCGAAAGCGCTTTCCCTTTATCCTTCCCACCCGCGGCCCCCTGGCCGATCTCGACGGCGGCATCGAGATGTCGGCCCACATATTCAGTCGCGATCCGTTGGTGCTCTATATGCCGGTTGGCGGGCCTCGTCCCCTCCATGCGCTGGCGGCCATAGGCCGGCGCCTGGCGGCGTGTCGCGCCACCTTCCTGCTGATGCCGATGTGGACCATGGAGAGGCCGGCGATCGTCGCCCAGATGGGCCGGGATCTCGCCTGGTACGCCGAGCGTTTCCCCCGGCATGAGACGATATTCCTGTGCAATACCGAGGAGGAGCGCCGTCTGATTGCCGCGGTCGGCGGCAACGCCATATTTTCCAATCACAATCTGATGATATCGGAAGATGTCTTTCGTCCGCTGCCGGATGTGCCGGTCGAATTCGATGCCGTCTACAATGGCCGCATCTCGCCGATGAAGCGCCATTACCTTGCTTTCGAAATCGAGCGCCTGGTCCACATCACCTATTCGATCGGCGAATTGACGCCTGCCGGCGCCCGCGCCTTCACCAGGCGTCTCCAGACACAATCGCCCCTCCACCGTATCGCCAATCCGCTCGTGGACGGTCTCGCCGGAAGATTGACGTCGGCTGAAGTCAACCGCGTCTACAACCAGGCCGCCGTCGGACTCTGCCTGTCGGCCGTCGAGGGGGCGATGTATTCCTCGATGGAATATCTGATGGCCGGCTTGCCGATCGTCAGCACGCCGAGCCTCGGCGGCCGCGACGTGTATTTCGATCCCGATTATTGCATCATCGCCGAACCGGAGCCGGCGGCCATTCGACGTGCCGTCGAGACATTGCGCGACCGGGCCATACCGCGCGCGGAAATCCGCCGCCGGACGCTGGCGAAGGTTGACGCCCAGCGCCAGGAACTGATGGTCTTCCTGTCGGCGCTTCTGCGGCGCAAGGGCAGCAGCGCGCCGCCCATCGAGACATGGCCGTTCTCTGGTACCGAAGGCCTGATGCGGTGGGGAACGGTGCGGGAAATTGCCGCCTCGGTCCGCCAGCCGACATCGGACTGATCCCTGGATATTTCGCCCGCCTGCGTCAAGATCGCTTGTCGGTTTACAGCGGCGGCGTGTAGCCTTAATCCGGAACGTCAAAAACACGGCACCCGCCTCAAGGGCGCCACACCGGCGAGGAAATCAATACATCATGGCCAGGAAAACCGAGAACAACGGTCCGTCCGTCAGCGCGCAGGAGGCGCTGGAATTCCACGCCATGGGCCGGCCCGGCAAGCTGGAGATCGTCGCCACCAAGCCGATGACGACGCAGCGCGATCTCAGCCTTGCCTATTCGCCTGGAGTGGCCGTGCCGGTGCGCGCCATCGCCGAGGACCCATCCAGGGCCTTCGACTATACGACCCGCGGCAACATGGTCGCCGTCATCTCGAATGGCACCGCGATCCTGGGGCTGGGCAATCTCGGCGCGCTGGCCTCGAAGCCGGTGATGGAAGGCAAGGCGGTGCTGTTCAAGCGCTTCGCCGATGTCGATTCTATCGACCTCGAGGTCGACACCGAGGATGCCGACGAGTTCATCAACTGCGTGCGCTTCCTCGGTCCCTCCTTCGGCGGCATCAATCTGGAGGACATCAAGGCGCCGGAATGCTTCATCATCGAGCAGCGCCTGCGCGAACTGATGGACATACCGGTTTTCCACGACGACCAGCACGGCACCGCCATCATCTCGGCCGCCGGCCTGATCAACGCGCTGGAGATCACCGGCCGCGACATGAAGACCACGAAGATGGTCTGCAATGGCGCGGGTGCGGCCGGCATCGCCTGCATCGAGCTGATGAAGGCGATGGGTTTTTCGCCCGAAAACATCACCTTGTGCGACACCAAGGGCGTGGTTTTCCAGGGCCGCACCGAGGGTATGAACCAGTGGAAGTCGGCGCATGCGGTCAAGACCGAGGCGCGTTCCCTGGCCGAAGCGCTCGACGGCGCCGATGTCTTCCTCGGCCTCTCCGCCAAGGGCGCGCTGACCACCGCCATGGTGCAGTCGATGGCAAAGAACCCGATCATCTTCGCCATGGCCAATCCGGATCCAGAGATCACCCCGGAGGAAGTGGCCGAGATCCGCACCGACGCCATCATGGCCACCGGGCGTTCGGACTATGCCAATCAGGTCAACAACGTGCTCGGCTTCCCCTACATCTTCCGCGGCGCGCTGGATGTCAGGGCCACCACCATCAATGACGACATGAAGATCGCCGCCGCCCGCGCGCTCGCCGAACTGGCGCGCCAGGACGTGCCCGACGACGTCGCCGCCGCCTATCAGGGCAACCGCCCGAAATTCGGTCCCAACTACATCATTCCGGTGCCGTTCGACCCACGCCTGATCTCGGCCATCCCGATTGCCGTGGCCAAGGCGGCCATGGATTCGGGCGTCGCCCGCAAGCCGATCCTCGACCTCGACCGCTACGCGCAGGAGCTTTCCGCCCGCCGCGACCCGATCGCCTCGACGCTTCAGCGCATCTACGACCGCGTGCGCCGCCAGCCCAAGCGCATCGTCTTCGCCGAGGGCGAGGAGGAGCAGGTGATGCGCGCCGCCGTCTCTTATGTGAACCAGCGGCTCGGCACCGCGATTCTGCTCGGCCGCGACGACGTCATCAAGGAGAACGCCAGGCACGCCGGCATCGACTTGAACAAGCAAGGCATCGAGATCATCAATGCGCGCCTGTCGCGCCGCAATTCGATCTACACCGACTATCTCTACGAACGCATGCAGCGCAAAGGCTTCCTGTTCCGCGACTGCCAGCGGCTGATCAACAACGACCGCAACCACTTTGCCGCCTGCATGGTGGCGCTGGGCGACGCCGACGGCATCGTCACCGGCGTCACCCGCAACTACTCAACCGCGCTCGACGATATCAGGCGCGTCATCGACGCCAAGCCCGGCCACCGCGTCATCGGCGTCTCGATCGTGCTGGCGCGCGGCAAGACGGTGCTCGTCGCCGACACGGCCGTGCACGACATGCCCAACGCCGAGCAGATCGCCGACATCGCCGAGGAAGCGGCCGGCTTCGCCCGCCGCATGGGCTATGAGCCGAGGCTCGCCATGCTCGCCTACTCCACCTTCGGCCATCCGCAGGGCGAACGTTCCGAGCGCGTCCAGGAAGCGGTACGCATTCTCGACAAGCGCCGCGTCGATTTCGAATATGACGGAGAAATGGCCGCCGACGTCGCGCTCAACGCCCGCGCCATGGCGCAATATCCGTTCATAAGGCTGACCGGCCCGGCCAACGTGCTGATCATGCCGGCTTTCCACTCCGCCTCGATTTCGACCAAGATGCTGCAGGAACTCGGCGGTTCCACCGTCATCGGCCCGCTGCTGGTCGGGTTGAACAAGCCGGTCCAGATCGTCTCGCTGAACGCCAAGGACAGCGATATCGTGAATATGGCGGCGATCGCCGCTTATACGGCGGGGGCCTGAGGGTTCCCCGTGGCGGACGCCTCACTCCAGCCCCATCACCTGCTTGTGGCTGGCGATTTCCGACAAAAGCCAATCCCGGAACAGCCTGACGCTGGCTGAATTGCGGTTGCCCGGTTTCTGCCGCAGGCAGTAGCTCTGTGGAATTGCGTGGCGGATCGTGAAGGGCGCGACCAGCTGGCCGCTGGCCAACAGGTCCTCGACCATGATGTTGTCGGCTAGGGCCACGCCGCCGCCATTGACGGCCTCACGCACGGCGAGTGTCGGGTCGTGGAAGATCGGGCCGGGCTTCGCGTCCAGTCCGGCGAGCCCCTCCTTCTCGAACCATTCCTCCCACCACACCGTGGTGTTTTCGTGCAGCAGCCGGCAGCTTGCGAGATCGGCGGGTTTTCTCGGCGCATTCTTTTTATCGAGGAAGGCAGGCGAGCAGACCGGAAAGATGACCAGCGAGACAAGCGCAATGACCGAAGGGTCGCCGGTATCGACGGCAAACAGCACCCGCAGGTCAGCGCTCGGATTGCCGCCGCGGTTCTCGTCGTCGTGGATCGAGATGTCGAGTTCGCAGTCGGGATGTCGGTCGCGAAAGCGCGGCAAACGATCGGCGAGCCAGAGATTCATGAAGGTGGCGTTGATCGACAGCGAGGCGCGCCTGGCCTTGCGGCTTGTCGCCTGCTCGCCGGTTTCCTCGGTCGCATTCTCGATCTCACGAAAAGCCGCCGACAGCCGACGGGCGTAATGTGTCGCCTTCGGCGTCAGCGCTACTTGCCGGAAGCCACGTTCGAACAGGTCTATGCCCAGCGCCTGTTCCAGCAAGCGGATGTGGCGGCTCACCGCCGAAGGGGTGAGCCGGAGTTCGTCCGCCGCTTCCTTGAAGCTGCGCAGCCGGGCCGCCGCTTCGAAAGCCCTGATGGCATTTAGTGAGGGGAGCTTCATGGCTGGATGAGACAGCATCAGGTGAATTTTTGTCAACTGACTCGGGCCGAAAAGCCGTTTGTCCGGAAATGCCGCGTCCGTCAGCTTGTGGCCGTCGCCCTCTGCTGGAAAGCCGCCCATGCGCCTCCTTGCCCTGCTTGCCGCTTCGATGCTTTGCCTCTCCGCCTCCTCGCTTTGCGGCATGGCCGCCGCCGAGGACAAGACCGTCAACATCTTCTTCTGGTACGACTACGTACCGGCCGACACGATCGCGGAATTCGAAAAACAGACCGGCATCAAGGTGGTCTACGACACCTTCGATTCCGTCGACATGCTGACGACCAAGGCACTGACCGGAGGCTCGGGCTACGACATCATCATGCCGGGCGCATCGCTGGTCGGGCAATATGCCAAAGCCGGCGCCATCCAGAAACTCGACAAGGCCAAAATTCCGAATGCCGGGGGCCTCAATCCTGACATCATGGCATTCCTCGCCCGGCAGGATCCAGGCAATGTCTACGCGATGCCCTATGCCTATGGCACCACGGGGGTCATGTATAACCCGGCCAAGATCGCTGAACGCATGAAGGATGCGCCGGTCGACAGCCTCGACATGATCTTCAAGCCGGAGATCGCGGCCAGGTTCCAGGATTGCGGCATCGCCATGGTCGATTCGCCGGAAGGCGTGATGTCGGTCGCGCTGAACTATCTCGGTTTCGATCCGTTCTCCACCGACGAGGCCGAGCTACGCAAGGCGGGTGCATTGCTGGCCGCCATCAAGCCCTACATCAGGCATTTCAAGTCGGGCTCGATCATGAGCGAACTGGCAGCCGGCGACCTCTGCCTGGCGCTCGGCTGGAGCGGCGACGCAATCGGCGCCAATGCCAGGGCGGCGGAGACCAGGAACGGTGTCGAAGTGCGTTATTCCGTGCCCAGGGAAGGCACCGAGATATTCTTCGACGTGGTGACGATCCCGGTCGATGCGCCGCATCCCGAAAATGCGCATGCCCTGATGAATTTCCTGATGTCGCCGCAAGCCGGCGCCCGTTTCACCAACGCCACGCTCTATCCCAATGCCGTGCAGGCGGCGACGCCCCTGGTCGATGAAACCGTCCGCGACAATCCGAACATCTATTTCTCGAAAGATATTCTGAAGCGGCTGTTCGCCGCCCAGCCGCGCGACCCGAAATCGCTGCGTCTGGTCACCCGCCTCTGGACGAGTTTCGTCACCGGCACGAACTGAGCCGTACCGGCCAAACCTCCTCATTCCCTGAAAATGGACCTCGACAAAATGCTGCAGCCTCTTCCACGCGCCCGCGAAACCGACGACGCCGTCTTCGGCAAGCATATCCATGGCGGCTCGCACGAGCCGGTCTACAGCGGTGTGCTCTCCTTCATGCGCCGCCGGCTGAGCCGCGATCTCTCAGGCGTCGACGTCGCCATCTGGGGCATCCCGTTTGACGCCGCCGTCTCCAACCGCCCGGGCGCCCGTTTCGGGCCGCAAGGCGTGCGGCGTGCCTCGGCCATCCTCGAGGGCGATCCGCAATATCCCTTCCGGACCGATCCGTTCGAAAGGCTGGCGGTCATCGACTATGGCGATTGCGGGCTCGACTTCGGCAGGCATGACGACACGCCGCGGCAGATCGAGGCGCAAGCGAGCGAGGTCGTCGATGCCGGCGTCACGCTGCTTTCCATCGGCGGCGACCATTATGTGACGTGGCCGCTGCTTCGGGCGCACGCGAAAAAATACGGTCCCATGGCGCTGGTCCAGTTCGATGCCCATCAGGACACCTGGTTCGACGAGGACAGGCGCATCGACCATGGTTCGTTTGTCGCCAGGGCTGTTCGCGAAGGCATCGTCAGGCCGGACCGCTCCATCCAGGTCGGCATTCGCACGCACGCGCCCGAAACCTGCGGTCTGGAGATCCTTTACGGGGAAGATGTCGCCGAGCTTGGCGTTGCTGGCGTCGTCGAGCGGATCAAGGCTCGCGTTGGCGACGCCAGGACCTATCTGACCTTCGACATCGACTGCCTCGATCCGGCCCATGCTCCCGGCACGGGCACTCCGGTCGCGGGCGGCCTGTCTTCCCGCGAGGCGCTGATGATCCTGCGCCGGCTCGGTTCGCTCGACATTGTCGGTGCCGACGTCGTCGAGGTGGCGCCGGCCTATGACCACGCCGACGTCACGTCGATTGCCGGAGCGGCGGTGCTGCAGCACTATCTCGGCCTGCTCGCCGAACGAAAGGGCTGACCGCGCGCCGGCTTCAGCCCGGCGCAAACCCCCGCGCGGCCTCGACCACTTCCTCCGCCCGGTCCTGCCGCAGCAGGTCGATCGGAGTGCGGCCGTCGAGCTGCGCGGCGGGACGCGTCAGCCACAGCCATGCGAGCCTCGGATTGCCGATGAGCTCCAGCACGTCGCTTATCCCCGCCACCGGCCTGCCGTCGACGAACTGCGCCAGCGGGAAGACGTGCTTGCGGCCGCCCTTGCGCAGCGCGATGACGTCGCCGCGCCTTTGCCAGCGGTGCAGGGTCGAACGGGCGATGCGCAGGTTTTCTTCCAGATAGGTCGAGCCGGCGACGCGGCCGGCCCAGTCCTCGATCAGCATCGATTCGAGGTCGTCGGACTGGGGAAGCACGGGCAGTGGTTCGGCCTCCGCCGACAGCGTCGTCGTGCCGGTAGCGCCGGCTTCGCTGCGCCGCGCGGCTTCCGCCGCGAGCGCACGCACGAACTTGGAGGCAAGGCCGGGAAGGTCGGCATGAATGGCGTCGATGGCGCGCTGGTGCTTTGGCGACAGCAAGGTGACGGCGGACGCTATGCCGCCGGCAATCTTGCCGACCGAGACCATGGTGGGACCGTTGATGGCCTCGTCATAGTGGGCAAGCGCGCGCTCGACCTTTTCCGCCACCATGTCGGCGAAATCGTCCTGCGTGATGCCGGTCGTCTTGGTCTGAAATCTGGTCATGCATCTGTCTTTTGGGCCGCGCGCTCTCCTCCCCCAGCCGCGGCCGGTTGTTGAACGGCTACGGCTGAAAGTGGAAAGCGCGGCGACGACAGATGCAGCGACCCGACAGGTTGCTGTCCTGCATTGCTACACACCCCGATAAGCGAGCCGAAATGTCAGTCACGGCACGCTCTCATTTTCGTGTAGGAGCGCTATGTGACAACTGCGCGACGGTGAGAAGCGGTCCGCGCTTGCCTTCTCCCACAACAAGGGGAGATCGGCAGCCTTACCCTACAACAACCCAGCCTGCTCGGCCTCCTTGCGCAGATTCTGCCGTGGCCTTGGACCGATCTGCTGGATCACCAATCCGGCCGCCAGCGAGCCAAGATCGCCGCAGGTCTGGAGGTCGCGTCCCTGCGTATAGCCATGCAGGAAGCCGGCTGCGTAGAGGTCGCCGGCGCCCGTCGTGTCGACCAGTTCCTTGATGGCGGTCGCCTTTATGACCACGGTTTCGTCGCCGCGCACGATGACCGAGCCCTTTTCGGAGCGGGTCACCGCCGCGATCTTGCAATCCTTGCGGATTTTCGCGAGCGCCTCGTCGAACGACGACGTCTGGTAGAGCGACTTGATCTCGTGGCTGTTGGCAAAGACGATGTCGACCGTGCCCGTGCGCATCAGCTCGAGGAACTCGTCGCGGTAGCGGTCGACGCAGAAGGAATCCGACAGCGTCATCGACACTTCTCGGCCGGCCGCGTGCGCCAACCTGGCCGTCTGCCGGATGGCTTCCTTGGCGCGCGGCGGGTCCCACAGATAGCCTTCGAAATAGGTGACCTTGGCGCCCGACGCCTTGTCGGCCTCGACATCCTCCGGCCCGAGTTCGACACAGGCGCCGAGATAGGTGTTCATCGAGCGTTCGCCATCGGGGGTGACGAAGATCATCGAGCGCGCCGTCGGCGGCTCGCCCTCGAGCGGCCTGGTGTCGAAGGCGACGCCTTGCGCATGGATATCGTGCGCGTAGATTTCGCCCAGCGCATCGTTGGAGACCTTGCCGAAGAAGGCGGCGCGTCCGCCGAAGGAGGCGACACCGGCCGCCGTGTTGCCGGCACTGCCGCCGGAGGCCTCGATTGCCGGGCCCATGCGGCTGTAGAGCAGTTCGGCGCGCTGCGTGTCGATGAGGTTCATCGCGCCCTTGATGATGCCGTTGGTCTCGAGGAATTCCTCCTCGCACTGGGCGATGATGTCGACAATCGCATTGCCGATGCAAAGCACATCATAATCCGGCATCAATGTCTCCACCAAAAACCCCGAGCAATTCCAGGAAAAGTGCTAGCGGTTTTCCCATAGGAATTGCGAATAAAGAGAGAGCCGGCTTCTTGCCATGCCCGCGCGGGTCTACAGCATGAGCCTGAAAACTGGCAACCGATTTTCTGTCCTTGCCGCGCCAGCCAGGCGCTACGACAATTCGACCGTGGCCGAAACATTTCGCCGCCATGTCGCCTACATCTGCGTCTGTTCGATCACGGTCCGAAGGCGCGAGCCCATGCCTGCCAGAAACGACACGACCACCGACCTGGCATTGCTCGGCGTGCTGGCCGTGCTTTGGGGCGCCTCCTATACTTTCATCAAGATCGGCGTCGAGACCATCCCGCCCATCACCTTCATCGCCGCCCGTACCCTGATGGCCGGCGCCATCCTGCTCGCCATCATCCGCTGGCGCGGGCTTGCCATGCCGCGCGATGCGGCCACGTGGCGTCGCTTTGCCTTCCAGGCCTGCCTCAACAGCGTGATACCGTTCACGCTGGTCGCGGCGGCCGAACGCTCGGTCGACGCTGGCCTTGCCACCATCCTCAATGCCACCTCGCCGATCTTCACCTTCCTGCTCACCGCGCTGATCACCCGCCACGAGCCGGTGACGGCGCGCAAACTGGTTGGCGTCGGCGCCGGCATCGCCGGCATCTGCCTGATCATCGGCACGCAGGCGCTGGGTGGTCTCGGTCACCAACTCTGGGCGCAGATCGCGATCGTTGTCGCAACGATCTGCTATGCATGTGCCGCGATCTTCGGCCGTGGCTTCAAGGGCCTCGACCCGATGCTGCCTGCCGCGGGTTCGATGCTGTGCGGCGCCATCATGCTGGTGCCGCTGAGCCTCGCGGTCGACCAGCCGTGGACGCTGGCGCCTTCCATGGCGTCGATCCTGGCCCTGCTCGGCCTGTCGGTGTTTTCGACCGCGCTGGCCTTCGTCATTTATTTCCGCCTGATCCACACGCTAGGCTCGGTCGGCACCACGTCGCAAGCCTATCTGCGGGTGCCGATCGGCGTCGGGATCGGCGCCGTCTTCCTCGGCGAAAGCCTGGGGCCGACGGCATGGCTGGGCATGGGCTTTGTCGTCGCCGGCGTCGCGGCCATGACCATACCGGTCCGCAAGCCGGCCTTTGCCCGATAGGCAGGTTTCGGGAAGAGTGCAAAAGCGGTTTTCCTGCCGCGATCGGGTGAAGGCCGGGAGCGCCCGCGCTTGTGCTGGCGGCCTGCACTGCCTATCTCGGAAGCTGCCCGCCTTCCGGCGGCATTTGCTGACCTGGGGGTTGAAGCACCGTGATTTTCGACGCTGCCCGCACCGCGGCCCTGGAGCTGCTCTCGCCTCCGTTCCGGGCCGTGTTCCTCAAGACGCTCGGCCTGACCCTGCTGGCACTGGTCGCACTGTGGCTCGGCCTGACCAGCCTTGTCGAATGGCTGGCCCTGCCATGGCTGCAGACATTGCTGCCCGGCATACCGTCCTGGGCCGGCTGGCTGGGCGGCATCATCGCGGCCACTGCGCTGGCCTTCGGCCTGGCGCTGCTCGTCGCTCCGGTCACAGCCATCATCGCCGGCCTGTTCCTCGACGATGTCGCTGAAGTGGTCGAGCGCACCGATTATCCCGGCGACCCGGCCGGACGCCCCATGCCGGCATTGCGCTCGATGGTGCTGGCGATAAAATTCTTCGGCGTCGTCATATCAGGCAACATCGTGGCGCTGATGCTTCTGCTGGTGCCGGGCATCAACATCGCCGCCTTCTTCATCGTCAACGGCTATTTGCTCGGGCGCGAATTCTTCGAATTCGCCGCCATGCGCTTTCGCCCCGAGGAAGAAGCCAGGGCCTTGCGCAGGCACCATGCCGGCACGGTGTTTCTCGCCGGGCTGGTCATCGCGGCCTTCCTCGCCGTGCCGCTGCTCAACCTTTTGACGCCGCTCTTCGCCGCCGCCATGATGGTGCATCTGCACAAGGCGGTCTCGGCGCGGGAACTCGCACGCGCCCCGCGGCGCTAAATCTCTTCAGCGCAGGAGAAATCCGCGTCCCAGCTCGTCGTCCGGTTCGACAATGAATTCGGCTCGTCCGCAATAATAGGCGCGGCCGCCGACGCGGGCGACGATCGCTTCATGCGGGCCAGCCTTCGCCGTCCGCACCACCGCCCCGGAAAAGCGCGAGCCCGCGATGCTCTCGAAAATGCGCGTCTGCCCAATGGCGATCTCGCCCTTGGCATGCATGGCCGCCAGCCGGGCAGTGACACCGGAACCGGTCGGCGAACGGTCGACCTCCGCCTCGGCGAAAACGCAGACATTCCTGGTGACTTCCCCGGAAAAGGCGTCCTTTCCGTCGGTCAGGATGGTGCCGTAGAGGAAGGCGAGGTCGTCATGATCGGGATGCGACAGCGGGAATTCGGCCTTGAGCTTGTCCGTCAGCGCGGTGGCCGCATCGACGAAGTCGCGCACCCGGTCGCGGCCGAATTCCAGCCCGAATTGACGGCAGTCTGCCAGCGCGTAGAAGGCGCCGCCATAGGCGATATCAAACCCGATCCTGCCGTAGCCGGACAGTTCGATCTGTCGGTCGCGGGCGAACAGGAAGGCCGGCACGCTTTCGAACGATACCGCACCCGCTCTGCCGTCCCTGACCTCGACCGAGGCGACCACCAGGCCGCACGGCGCCTCGATGTTGACGGTGGTGAACGGCTCCTGCTTGGCCACCAGCCCTTCGTCGACGGCATAGCGACCGAGCGCGACGATTGCGTGGCCGCACATGGTGGAATAGCCCTCATTGTGCATGAACAGCACGGCAAGGTCGGCGCCGGGCAAATCGGGCTCGACCAGCAGCGCGCCATACATGTCGTAATGGCCGCGCGGCTCGAAGATCAGCAGCTTGCGAAAATGGTCGAGATTGTCCCGCACATAGGCGCGCTTCTCCAGGATGGTACCCTTGGGGATCGCGGGATAACCGCCAGTGACGATCCGCAGCGGTTCGCCACCCGTATGCATGTCGACGACTGTAAGGGTCATGCGGCCGGACCCATCCTAGCTCTGGGATTTGCCGTAGAGCGCCTGCAGCTTGCCGAACGGCATGGCCGCACGGGTGAAGCCGAACGTGCCGTCCTGCTGGATCTCGCGCGCCGCCGTCTCCAGCATGCCGTAGGCGAAATTGGTCAGCCATGGCCCCAGCGAAATGCGCTTCACGCCGGCCATGGAGAGATCGGCGATGGTGAAGCCGGGCCTCGCCATGACATTGACCGGCTTGGTCACCGCCGAGCAGAGCGTGCGCACCATCTCGACGTCGCCGATCCCAGGCGCATAGAGCACGTCGGCGCCGGCCTTTTCGAAAGCCTGCAGCCGCTTGATGGTGTCGTCGAGGTCGGACTTCCCCCACAGGAAATTCTCGGCCCGCGCCGTGAAGACGAAATCCCGCTTCAGCGCCCGCGCGGCTTCGGCCGCTGCCGCGACACGCTCGACCGCGTGCGAAAACTCATAGATGGGCTTCTCCGGATCGCCGGTGTGATCCTCTATCGAGCAGCCGGCAAGCCCGGCGGCTTCCGCCGCGAAAATGGTCTCGGCGGCCTGCTCTGCGCTGTCGCCCTTGCCCTTCTCGAGATCGGCCGAAACCGGCAGTTCGGTCGCTGCCGTCACGTCCCGGCAATGATGGATCATCTGGTCGAAGGTGACCGCACCATCCGGCAGGCCGCGCGAAAAGGCAAAGCCGGCGCTGGTCGTGGCCAGTGCCTTGAAGCCGAACGAGCCAAGCAGCTTCGTCGTGCCCGGATCCCAGGGATTGGGCATGACGAAGGTCGAGGCATGCAGGTCGCGAAAGATCTTGCCCTTGTCCATGAATGCTCCCCATGACGAGTGTCTGGCGGATGCTAGCGCGCTGTTTCCAGCCGGGCAAACGAATGCGGTTGGTTCAGAAGCGTTTCTCGTTCTCTGCTGACAATTCTCGAAAGCGTCGGAATCGGGCGCACGAAGGAAGCACAGCGCCTTGCTGCGTCCAGTGCGGCGGGTCAGTGGATCGGCACCAGCCCGGCGAGCTCGCGCATGTCATCGAACAGGATGCCGCCGGCCTGAATCAGGCCGTCACGGTCTGAATAGGGGTCGCCATGATAGGAAAACACCCGCATACCGGCGGCGATGCCGGCCTGCGTGCCGGCGACGCTGTCCTCGACGACGATGCATTCGGCGGGCGCGAAGCCCATGGTCCTGGCCGCATGCAGGAACAGGTCGGGGAACGGCTTGCCGCGCGACACCATGGTGGCGGAAAACATCGCATGCTCGAACAGCGGCAACAGCCCGGTCTGGCCAAGCGTGATGTGCATCTTCGAGATCCTGGCCGAAGTGGCCACGCAATAAGCGATGCCGGCCGCACGGACTACCTCGATGAACTCCAGGACATAAGGGATCGCCTCGACGCCGTGGGCGAAGAGATCCGGCAGGCCGGCATTCCAGCGATCGACGAAATCGACGCCGAGCCTGACCTCGGTCTTCTCTTCGATCTCCTTCTGCACCGAAACCATGCTGCGGCCGGAGAAATTCTTGCGGCAATATTCGAAGGTCGCTGGATACCCGGCGTCGGTCAGCCATTCGGCGAGGCGCCGGTTGGCCAGATTCTCAGTGTCGACGAGAATGCCGTCGCAGTCGAAGATGACCAGCTTTGGAATTTGCATCAGGCGGTGCCGGTCGATCCGAACCCGCCAGCGCCGCGCGCCGTGCCGCCGGCCAGCGACCGCTCTTCCACCGCCACCTGCGTCACGGCGGCGAAAACGATCTGGGCAATGCGCATGCCGCGCGTCACGGCAAAATCCTCGTCACCGAGATTGATCAGCAGCACTTTCACCTCGCCGCGATAGTCGCTGTCGACCGTACCGGGTGAATTGAGGACGGTAAGGCCATGTTTGAAGGCAAGACCCGAGCGTGGCCGCACCTGGCCTTCCATGCCTTCGGGGATTTCCAGGATCAGCCCCGTCGGCACCAGGGCGCGTTTGCCCGGCAGGATCAGAAGCGGCCGGTCGTCGGGCACCGCCGCGCGCAAATCCATGCCGGCGGCGCCGGCGCTCTCATAAGCGGGAAGCGGAAGATCCTCACCGTGCGGCAACCTGACGAAGCCGACGGTCGGACCGATGACGGAGGGAGTTTGGAGGGCTGCGCGCATAAAATCGATCCTATCGGCGCGATTGGCGATTCGGTCAATTCGCCCGCAAGGCTATCAACGGCTTTCTTTCGGGCATCACTATGGCCCGAGGACGGCTCAACGCACTTCCATCGGAACCACCGTCGTCTCCTTGATCTCCTCCATGACGAAGGAGGCGGAAACATCGGACAGCGCCACCTTGGCGATGAGGCGCTGATAGAGGCGGTCATAGGCCTTCACGTCGGCGACGCGCGCGCGCAAGACATAATCGAGATCGCCTGACATGCGGTAGACGCCGGTGATCTCGGGCAAGGCGGCAACAGCAGCGCGGAATTTCTGCAGCCAGTCCGGATCGTGGTTGGAGGTACGGATCAGGATGAACACCGAAAGGCCAAGCCCGAGCTTTTCGGCATCGACCAGCGCCACCCGTCCCGTGATGACGCCATCTTCCTCGAGCCGCTTGACCCGGCGCCAGCAGGCATTGCGGGACAACGAGACCCGTTCCGACAGCTGGTCGACGGACAATGTGCCGTCGCGTTGCAGCTCGGCCAGCAATCTTCGGTCGATTTCATCGATTTCGGCCATCTTGTGGGATATTTGTCCCAAAATTTAGCAGAATACAAGGACAGATTGAGACAAGTGAACCAACAGACCATGTCAGGATACTCATATCAGGAAGCTCCAGCGCTGAAGGGGACCAGCATGTCGCTCGCAAGCATCTTCACCTCGCATCCGGCCAAGGTCGGCGAGACCTATTTCGGCCATATGGCCTTCGCCGCCTGGTTCTCGTCGCGCCTATCGATGGCGGCGGGGGCGGCACTCGTTCACGCTTTCTTGCCATTTCTCTTCGAGACTACCGCCAGCCGAATCATCCGCGAGCTTTACGAGCGGACGCACAACAGAGGCACACACGCGACCAAGGAGCCCGCGGCTCTTCCGGATCGCGCCTAGGGGACGACGGAAGCGATGTGCCGGTGGGCAGCCTATCTCGGTGAAGCGGTCTTTCTCGAAGACATTCTCACGGCGCCCTGCCACTCGCTGATCGCCCAGAGTCACTGTGCCCAGGAAGCCAAGTCGCCGACCAATGGCGACGGTTTCGGCCTTGCCTGGTACGGCGAGAGGCTCGAGCCCGGCCTCTACCGCGACATCCTGCCGGCCTGGTCCGACCCTAATCTGAAGAGCCTGTGCCGGCAGATCAAATCCGGCCTATTCCTTGCCCATGTCAGGGCTTCGACCGGTGGCGCCACCAGCCGCATGAACTGCCATCCGTTCATTTCCGGCCGCTGGTCGTTCATGCACAACGGCCAGATCGGCGGTTTCGAGAAGATCCGCCGCACGCTCGAAAATTCGCTGTCCGACGCCGTCTTCGACCAGCGCGAGGGCACCACCGATTCCGAACTCTTTTTTCTCCTGATGATCGACGCGGGCCTTTCGTCCGACCCGCAAGGCGCCGTCTCGCGTGCCACCAGCCGCGTGCTGGCAGCCTCGCGTCGTGCAGGTATCGAGCCGGCGCTGAAACTGACCGCCGCTTTCTCGGACGGGCAGTCCCTTCATGCCGTGCGCTATGCCAGCGACGCGCAGGCGCCGACGCTCTACACCTCCCTATTCCGCAAGGGGGCTGGCCGCTGCATCGTCTCCGAGCCCTTCGACCGCGAGGGCGGCGACTGGCAGGCGATCCCGCCGTCGAGCTTCGTCACGATGACCAGGGAAGGGATCGCCATCCGGCCATTTGCGCCGACGGCTGAGAAGCTCGCATTGGCCGGCTAGCCCTTCGGTCGGAAAATTGCGGCTACGTCGCGGGACGGATGGGGGCGCCGTAGGGTGCCGCCCCTCCAAAGCAGCCCCCGCTATTGCGCAAGCCGACTCAGCCCGTAAGGCGCCAGCAGTGCATCGCGCTCACCACCAAGGATTTCCCGCGTGGCGAACAGGCCGACGGCCGGCGCCAGGGTGATGCCGGAATGCATCACCGCGACATAGACGCCGTCCATGCCTTCCGCGCGGCCGATGATCGGAAAGCCGTCGATCGGCGTCGGCCGGTAGCCGACCGTGTGGAAATCGAGTTCCAGCCCCTCGCAGTCGCGCAACATGGCTTTTGTGGCCGCGAACAGGTCGCGGGCCGTGGCTTCGGCGTTCATCCCCGGATCGGCGCCGCCGAAATCCGAGCCGGCGATGATGCGGCCCTGCGCCGTCTGGCGCATGTGCAGCCGCTCGGCCAGCACCAGCCCGTTGAGCAACTTCTTGTATGGCCGCGAATGGACGATCAGGCCGGGCGGCGTCTCGATCGGCAGGTTGATGCCGGCGGTCGCCGCGATCTCGGGCGAGCCGACGCCTGCCGCGATCACCACCTCGTCGGCGGCGATCAGCCCGTGCGATGTGTCCACGCCGGTTATTCTGCCGTCGGTTTGGGCGAGTGCCGTCACCGTGCTGGAGATGATGCGCGCCTCGTGCTGTTCGGCATCCGCCAACATGGCCTCGGCGGCCGCGACTGGCTCGGCAACACCCTCCTCGGCCACATACAAGGCGACATCCGGCAGCGCGGCGAGATTAGGCTCGATGCGCGCCGCGCCGGCACGGTCGACGCGCTCGATGCCATAACCCCAGGCAGAATGCTCCGCTGCATAGGTTTCCATATCGGCCGCCGGCAGATCCCAGCACAGGCCGCCGCACCAATTGAGCGGCAGGCTGGGCAGATCCCGCGCCAGGCGCGCCCACTCAGCCATGGCGCGAGTGCGCAGCCGGAAATACGGCTCCGGGTTACCCCAGCTGGCATTGATCCAGCCAAAGGAATTCGGCGTCGCGACGCCGCCGGGCTCGCTGTCGGCAATCACCGTCACCCGCGCCCCGGCTCTGGTCAGATGCCAGGCAATGGAGGCGCCGATAATGCCGGCGCCGATGACGATGACTTGCTTGGCGCTGCTCATGCGGGTCTCCATAAAAACAGGTCTTCTGATGCCATCGCGTCGATCCTATCTCAAGAGCCGGCGGGCCAATCCGGGCAAATCTGTTCGACAGGCAGGGAAAGCGCTGCTAGAAGCCCGCGCCACAGACAGGATTCCGAAAAATTGGCTGAAGACATCGAACAGGCGGTATCGCGCCGCCGCACCTTCGCGATCATTGCCCACCCGGACGCCGGCAAGACGACGCTGACCGAAAAGCTGCTTCTGTTCGGCGGCGCGATCCAGCTTGCCGGGGAGGTCAAGGCCAAGAAGGACCGTATCCAGACGCGGTCCGACTGGATGAAGATCGAGCGCGAGCGCGGCATTTCGGTCGTCACCTCGGTGATGACGTTCGAGTACGAGGACAATGTCTTCAACCTGCTCGATACGCCCGGCCACGAGGATTTCGCCGACGACACCTATCGCACGCTGTCGGCGGTCGACTCGGCCGTCATGGTCATCGACGCCGCCAAGGGCATCGAGCCGCGCACGCTGAAGCTGTTCGAGGTCTGCCGGCTGCGCGACATCCCGATCATCACCTTCGTCAACAAGATGGATCGCGAGAGCCGCGATCCGTTCGAGATTCTGGACGAGATCGAGCAGAAGCTGGCGCTCGACACCGCTCCCATCACCTGGCCGATCGGCCGTGGCAAGACCTTCTCCGGCACCTATCACCTGGCGCTGAACGCTGTGCGCAGGGGCGACGACGAAAAGGAACGCACGCCGGTCAACGGCCCCGATTCCAACCGCGTTGCCGGCCTTCTGCCGGAAAACGAGCGCGAGGCCTTCATCGAGGAACTCGAACTGGCGCGCGAAGCTTGCCGGCCGCTCGACATCGACGCTTTTCGCGAAGGCCATCTGACGCCGGTCTATTTCGGCTCGGCGCTGCGCAATTATGGCGTGCGCGACCTGATCGAGGCGCTTGGCGCCTTTGGCCCGCCGCCGCGCGCGCAGGAGGCCGACACCCGCACGATCGAGGCCACGGAGGAGAAGATGACCTCCTTCGTTTTCAAAATCCAGGCCAACATGGACCCCAACCACCGCGACCGCATCGCTTTCGTGCGCGTCTGCTCGGGCAAGCTCGAGCGCGGCATGAAGGCCAAGCTGGTGCGCACGGGAAAGCCGATGAGCCTGTCGGCGCCGCAGTTCTTCTTCGCCCGCACCCGCGTCACCGCCGACGAGGCCTTTGCCGGCGATGTCGTCGGCATCCCCAACCATGGCACGCTGCGCATCGGCGACACGCTGACCGAGGGCGAGGAGATCCTGTTCCGCGGCGTGCCGAATTTCGCCCCGGAAATCCTGCGCCGCGTCCGCCTTGGCGACGCCATGAAGGCCAAGAAGTTGAAGGAAGCGCTGCACCAGATGGCCGAGGAAGGCGTCGTGCAGCTGTTTTCGCCCGAAGATGGCTCACCGGCCATCGTCGGTGTCGTCGGCGCCCTGCAGCTCGATGTTTTGAAAGAGCGGCTGAATTTCGAATACACGCTTCCCGTCGAGTTCGAGATGTCGCGTTTTTCGGTCTGCCGCTGGATTTCGGCCGACGATAAGGCCGAAGTGCTGCGCTTCATCGAGGCGCATCGCGGCGATATCGCCCGCGACCTCGACAACGACCCGGTATTCCTCGCCCAGCATGCCTTCTCGCTGAATTACGAAGCCGAACGCTGGAAAGCGATCCGCTTCGCCACGATCAAGGACTATCAGGTGAGAGACAAAGCGGCGTGACCTCTTCCTTCTCCCCGTTCTGCGGGGAGAAGGTGCCCGGAGGGCGGATGACGGGCAGCGCGAAGGTTGAAAACTTCGCTCAGCCCTTCGCCGCTTCCTCGATCTTGGCGATGTCGATCTTGCTCATCTGCATCATCGCCGACATCACGCGGCCGGCCTTGGCCCTGTCCGGATCCTGAAGCAGTCGCGGCAACTGCTCCGGCACCACCTGCCAGGAGACGCCGAACTTGTCTTTCAGCCAGCTGCATTGCGACGGTTCGCCGCCACCTTCGATGAGCTTGTCCCAGAAATAGTCGACCTCTTCCTGCGTCTTGCAGTCGATCGACTGTGACATCGCCTCGTTGAACTTGAATTGCGGTCCGCCGTTGAGCGCTTGAAACTGCACGCCGTCGAGTTCGAACGTGGTCACCAGCGCTTTGCCCGCATTGGCGTGACCCTCAGGCCAGCGCATCACGCTCAGCACCTTCGAATTCTTGAAGATGGAGACGTAGAAATTCATCGCTTCTTCGGCCTGGTCGTCGAACCACAGGCAGGTGGTGATCTTTTGCATGTCGTGCTCCTCGGTGCCTTTTGCTGCTACAGTGGAACGGCTGATTGAGAAATGGTCCCATTCCTTGCCGTTGATCCAAGGACGGGCGTCCGGCCGGCGATCCGACAGGGGCCGCGATCTTTTTTTCGCAAACCCTGATTTTCCGGGAGAATCTGGCGCATTGCAAAAATGTGGCCAGACCATACTTGCCGGTCTATAAACCCTGCGATCAAAGTTCAGTGCCGCCGCGCCACTCGTCGGCTGCGACCAGCCACCAAGGAAAAAATATGCCTGCCTATCGCTCCCGCACCACCACCCATGGCCGCAATATGGCCGGCGCCCGCGGCCTGTGGCGTGCCACGGGCATGAAAGACAGTGATTTCGGCAAGCCGATCATCGCCGTGGTCAACTCCTTCACCCAGTTCGTGCCCGGCCATGTCCATCTGAAGGATCTCGGCCAGCTCGTCGCGCGCGAGATCGAGAAGGCCGGCGGCGTCGCCAAGGAATTCAACACCATCGCTGTCGATGACGGCATCGCCATGGGCCATGACGGCATGCTCTATTCGCTGCCGTCGCGCGAGCTGATCGCCGATTCCGTCGAATACATGGTCAATGCGCACTGCGCCGACGCCATGGTCTGCATCTCCAACTGCGACAAGATCACGCCCGGCATGCTGATGGCGTCGCTGCGTCTCAACATCCCGACAGTCTTCGTCTCCGGCGGGCCAATGGAGGCCGGCAAGGTGGTGCTGGCCGGCAAGACGCAGGCGCTCGACCTTGTCGACGCCATGGTCGCGGCCGCCGACGACAAGATCTCCGACGAGGACGTCAAGGTCATCGAGCGCTCGGCCTGCCCGACCTGCGGTTCGTGCTCCGGCATGTTCACCGCCAATTCAATGAATTGTTTGACCGAGGCGCTCGGCCTGTCGCTGCCGGGCAACGGCTCGACATTGGCAACCCATGCCGACCGCAAGCGGCTGTTCGTCGAGGCCGGCCATCTCGTCGTCGATCTCGCCCAGCGCTATTACGAACAGGATGACGAAAGCGCGTTGCCGCGCAGCATCGCCTCCAAGGGCGCCTTCGAGAACGCCATGACGCTCGACATCGCCATGGGCGGCTCGACCAATACGGTGCTGCACATCCTGGCCGCCGCGCATGAAGGCGAGGTCGACTTCACCATGGAGGACATCGACCGGCTGTCGCGGCGGGTGCCAGTGCTGTGCAAGGTGGCGCCAGCCAAGTCCGACGTGCACATGGAGGATGTCCACCGCGCCGGCGGCATCATGGCCATTCTCGGCCAGCTCGACAATGCTGGCCTGCTCAACCGCGATTTGCCGACGGTGCATACTGCCAGCCTCGGTGAAGCGCTCGACCATTGGGATATTTCGCGCACGACCAGCCAGAATGTGCGCGACTTCTTCCTCGCCGCTCCCGGCGGCGTGCCAACGCAGGTCGCCTTCAGCCAGGACCGCCGCTGGGAGGAGCTCGACGTGGATCGCGAAAAGGGCGTCATCCGCTCGGCGAAGACGCCGTTCTCGAAAGACGGCGGTCTCGCCGTGCTGAAGGGCAATCTGGCGCTCGACGGCTGCATCGTGAAGACGGCCGGTGTCGACGAGTCGATCCTGAAATTCACCGGCCCTGCCCGTGTCTTCGAGAGCCAGGACGCCTCGGTCAAGGCGATCCTGGCCAATGAGATCAAGGCCGGCGATGTCGTCGTCATCCGCTACGAAGGCCCGCGCGGCGGCCCCGGCATGCAGGAAATGCTCTATCCGACCAGCTATCTAAAGTCGAAGGGCCTCGGCAAGGCCTGCGCGCTGGTCACCGACGGCCGCTTCTCCGGCGGCACATCAGGCCTGTCGATCGGCCATGCGTCGCCGGAAGCGGCGGAAGGCGGCACGATCGGGCTGGTGCAGGAGGGCGACACGATCGAGATCGACATCCCGAATCGCACCATCCGCTTGGCCGTCAGCGACGCCGAACTCGACGCGCGCCGCGCGGCCATGGAAGCCAAGGGCGCTTTGGCCTGGAAGCCGCAGGAAAAGCGCAAGCGCAAGGTGACGACCGCATTGCGCGCCTACGCCGCCTTCGCCACCAGCGCCGATAAGGGCGCGGTGAGGCACGTGCCGGAGTGAGGTTCGCGCCAAGCCCCCTCATCCGGCCGCTTCGCGGCCACCTTCTCCCCGGTGGGGAGAAGAGAGGCTGGTGCCGGCGTTGATGATCTCTTCTCCCCTCGGGGAGAAGGTGGCCCGAAGGGCCGGATGAGGGGGCTTGGCTCCGACATCCGGAAAACACCGCTCACGGCATTAACTGATATTCATAAAGCTTCTGGTAAAGCCCGCCCTGCCTGAGCAGGGCCTTGTGCGGGCCGCTTTCCACCACCTTGCCGGCTTCCAGCACCACGATCGTGTCTGCCTGGTGGACGGTCGACAGCCGGTGCGCGATGACGATGGTGGTGCGCCCTTCCGTCAGCTGTTGCAGCGCGTCGCGGAACAGCGCCTCCGACTCGGCGTCGAGCGCGCTGGTCGCTTCGTCCAGCAGCAGGATTTCGGCATTGCGCAGCATGGCGCGCGCGATCGAGATGCGCTGGCGCTGGCCGCCCGACAAAAGGCCGCCATTCTCGCCGACATCGGTCTCGTAGCCTCCAGCCTGTGCCATGATGAAGTCATGCGCGTTGGCGGCCTTGGCGGCGGCGATCACCTCGTCGTCGGTCGCGCCCTCGCGCCCAAGCCGGATGTTGTGCATGATGGTGCCGGCAAACAGGAACGTGTCCTGGCTGACATAGGCGATCTTTTCCCTGAGCGACGCCAGCGTCGCATGGGAAATGTCCTGGCCGTCGAGCAGCACCTTGCCGCTCCTGGGGTCATACATGCGCATGATCAGGTTGAGGATCGTCGACTTGCCGCCGCCCGAAGGCCCGACCAGCGCCGTCATCTTGCCGGGCGCCAGGGTCAGGTCGAAGCCGTCCAGCACCGGCGGGCCGTTCTGATAGGCGAAGCTGACGGCATCGAACCTTATCTCGCCCGGCCCGGCTAGAAGCGGCCTTGCATCCGGTTTCTCGGCCAGCGTCAACGGCTCGTCGGCGAGCTGGAACATCATGCGCACGCCGACAATGCCGCTCTCCAGGGAGATACGGACGCGCGCGAGGCGCTTGGCCGGCTCATAGGCAAGCAGCAGCGCGGCGATGAAGGCCATGATGTTGCCAGGCATCTGGCCGCCCTGCAGGACCAGCAAGCCGCTGACCATGACGGCGCCGGCGATCGCCAGCCCGGCCAGCGTCTCCATCACCGGGCTGGTCACCGCCTCCAGCGCGGCGATGTTGTTGGCCCGGTCCTCGACGTCCGCCACCGCCCTGTACATGCGTTTGCGCATCAGGCCTTCGAGGTTGAAGGATTTGACCACGCGCACGCCGATCGCGGTTTCCTGCATCACCTGCACGATCTGCCCGACCGAGCGGAACTCCATGGCCGCGAATTTGCGCACGCGCTTCAGGATGCGGTTGACGCCGTAGATGGCTATGGGTCCGACGACAAAGCAGATCAGCGACAGCGCCGGCTGCTGCCAGACCATGATCCCGATCAGGGCAGCCAGGGTCACCAGATCGCGCACATAGGAGGTGACGACGAGGTCCAGCACGTTGCGTGCCGCCTGGGCATTGTTGGTCATGCGGGTGATCAGGTCGGACGACGACGTCGAATGGTAGAACTCGATGCCTTGCGCCAGGATGCGGTCATAGATCTTGCGCTGCCGTTCGGCAATGATGGCATTGCCTACCCGGCTCATGAAATAGGCTTGGACGAAGTTGGCGATGCCCTTGACGATGAAGATCCCGGCGACCGCCACGGCGATCATGTTGACGCGGTCGAGCCTTTTGTCGATCACGAATTCATTGGTGATTTCGCGCAGGATCCAGGCGCTGGCGGCCGTCATGCCGGCCACCACCAGCATCGACAGAATGGCGGCGCCGTAGCCAAACTTGTGCTGGTGAAAGGATTCCCTGAGCAGCCTTGCGACGAGGCGCTGGTTCTCCGTCGAGCGGAAGAAACGAAACAACGGCTGATCCTTGATGCCGGGATGACGAAGGCGGCTTATAGAGGGAGTTGCCGCCGGAGGGAACCTTTCCCCGCCATGGAAAGAAACCGCTGCGGCAAGCCGTCTTTTGAGACACGATGGAACAGTGATTCTTCAAGCGGGATGATGACAGATGGATTTCGACCTTATCGTGCGTAGCGGTACGCTGCCCGATGGCGGTATCGCCGACATCGGCATCAGCGGTGAGACGATCGCGGCGATCGAGCCGAAGCTCGAGGGATTCGCGCGGAGCGAGGTCGACGCCCGCGGCAACCTCGTGTCGCCGCCCTTCGTCGATCCGCATTTCCATATGGACGCCACGCTGTCCTACGGCATACCGCGCATCAACGCGTCGGGCACGCTGCTCGAAGGCATTGCGCTGTGGGGCGAATTGAAGCCGCTCTTGACGCACGAGGCGGTGCGCGACCGGGCGCTCGCCTATTGCGACTGGGCGGTGTCGATGGGGCTGCTCGCCATCCGCACCCATGTCGATGTCTGCGATGACCGGCTGCTGGCGGTTGCGGCGCTGCTCGAGGTCAAGAAGACCGTCGCTCCCTATATCGATCTTCAACTCGTGGCCTTCCCGCAGGACGGCTTCTATCGCTCGCCGACGGCGCGCCAGAACACCATCCGCGCGCTGGATATGGGAGTCGACATCGTCGGCGGCATTCCGCATTTCGAGCGCACCATGGCCGATGGCACGCGCTCGGTGACTGAACTGTGCGAAATCGCGGCAAAACGCGGCCTGATGGTCGACCTGCATTGCGACGAGACCGACGATCCCCTGTCGCGCCACATCGAGCAACTGGCTTATGAAACGCAGCGCCTCGGCCTGCAGGGCAGGGTGGCAGGTTCGCACCTCACTTCGATGCATTCGATGGACAATTACTATGTCTCGAAGCTTCTGCCGCTGATCACCGAGGCCGGCGTTTCCGCGATCCCCAATCCTCTGATCAACATCATGCTGCAGGGCCGCCATGACACCTTCCCGAAGCGCCGCGGTCTGACCCGGGTCAAGGAGATGCTGGCGCTCGGCATCCGCGTCGGCTGGGGCCAGGATTGTGTGCTCGATCCCTGGTATTCGCTCGGCACCGCCGACATGCTCGACGTCGCCTTCATGGGCCTGCATGTCGCCCAGATGTCGAGCCCGGCCGACATGGCGCGATGCTTCGACATGGTCACCAACGTCAACGCCGCGATCATGGGCCTCGATCATCTGGGTCTGGCGGTCGGCAAGCGCGCCAGCCTGGTGATCCTCGATGCCGGCAATCCGATCGAGGCCCTGCGCCTGCGCGCCGAGCGAATCTGCGTCATCGCCAGGGGCAAGGTGGTGGCGGAAAGGACAAGGCAGGATACCAGGCTGTCCGTTCCCGGCAGGCCGGGTCATGTGAACCGCAGACATATATCGACCTAGATACAGCCGATTCCCGACGCTGGTCTTACCCATTTCCTGATTTGTCCTCGTCAAAGCCACCGCTTCCGTCTACGACGCGGCCCAGGCGAGGGAGGAATCGGGGTCGGCATGACGCAACCCGTGGCGCACAATTCCCCAATCAGGAATGTTCTTCTGGCCGGCATCCTGCTGATGCTGGCCGGCGACTTCCTGTTTGCGCTGAACGACGCCATGGGCAAATGGCTGGTCGCCAGCTTTTCCGTCGGCCAGGTGGTGCTGATCCGCTCCATCGGCGCCTTTATCGTGCTCGGCCCGATGATCGCCAATCAGGGCGCTGGCAGACTGTTCCAGATGGAGCGGCCCGGGCTGCAGATCCTGCGCGTCGTGGCGACGACGCTGGACACCGCCTTGTTCTACGCCGCCGTCGTCTATCTGCCGCTTGCCGATGTGATGAGCTTCTACATGGCAGGGCCGATCTATGTAGCGGCGCTATCGCATTTCCTGCTCGGGGAAAAGGTCGGCTGGCGCCGCTGGGTGGCGATCCTGCTCGGCTTCTGCGGCGTGGTGATCATGCTGAAGCCGTCCTCCGCCGCGTTCTCGCTGTCGTCGAGTTTCGCCCTTGTCGGCAGCCTCGCCTTCGCCTTCGCCATCATCCTCAACCGGCGCCTGCGCGGCACCAGCGACACCAATCTGGTGACGTGGCAGACGATCGGCACGCTGGCGGTTGGCGGTGTGCTGACCATCGGCGCCTGGAAGACGCCGTCGGCGCTCGATCTCGGCGCCATGCTGCTGCTCGGCATCGTTTCCTGCGGCGCTCATCTGATGATCACGCGGGCGCTGAAGCTGGCGCCGGCCTCGACGCTGGCGCCGCTGCACTACACGCTGCTCCTGTGGGCCGTGGTGTTCGGGCTGGTGTTCTTCGGCGACGTCCCCAGCCCGCGCATCCTGATCGGCTCGGGCATCATCGTTCTCGCCGGCCTGTTCATTTTCCACCGCCAGAAGGTGGTAGACACCACGGTGCCCCCGGAGAACGTACCGAAGGGTGTGAATTAAAGGCCGGCGGATGGCAGCCTGGTTGCTTCACGTGGCATCGCGCTGATGGTGTTTGATCGCGTCGACCGCCGCCTGGATATCGCCGGCTAGAGTCCCGGGGCCTAGCCTTCTCTCACCGCAGCAAGGTGCCTGGAAAACTCCGGTGTCTCCATCAGCGCCTTGCAGCGCGCGAAGCGGCCGTCGGCATAGGCGCGGAAATCGTCGGCCGGATTGTCGTTGGCGAGCTGGATCAGTCCCCACAGCGTCCACAACAGGTCGCACATAGCCTTGTAGATGACGACGCGTCCCCGTTCCGCCGGCCTCGCCTCCCCGCCGAAATAGGCGCGCATCAACTCCTCGTCCTGGGCGGCGTCGAACTTGCCTTCCACGCTGAGATCGCCGAGGTCCCAGAGCGGGTCGTTCATCCCGGAATATTCCCAGTCGACGATCCACATCCGGTCGCCCGTATCGAGGAAGTTCTCGCACAGCGGATCGCAATGGCAGGCGACGAGAGGCAAGGGGCGGACGGCCAAGGCCGAGCGCACGCTTTCTGCCTCGCGCACCACGTCGTGATAGCCGGCGGGCAGGGTGACATCCCTGGTCGACAGCACCTTGAGATAGTCGTCGATCATCGAAAACAGCTCGAAGCGGAAGGGAAACACCGCGCCGGACGCGTGCAGCTTGCGGAAGGCCTTGGCCGCCCGCGCCGGACTGCCCTGCCGGTCCCTGAATTTCTCCGGCGACATCGTCTCGGCACCGGCGATATAGCGCGTCACCATCACCCCGGTGGCAGCGTCGGCATGCAGCACCTCCGGACTGACGCCGGCTCTTGCCGCCTCGCGCGCGGCAATCGCCTCGTTGGCGCGGTTGATGTATTCCTCGGTGCCTTTGCCTGGAATGCGCAGGCAGTAATCGCCGGCCCTGAAGACGAGGTTGGTCAGGCCGCCGAGCCGGTCCAGTGGCCCGGTGTAGCCGGCCAGCACCGGAATGGCGGCAAGTTTTGCCCGCGGCTCGTCTGTCTCCATGCCTGCGTCCCCACGCCGTTATTTCTTCGCTGCAACGGTTCCACAATTTTCGCCGTTTGGCTATCATCCCGGCAAGACGAAGGAGTTGGCGGGCACGTGGCGGACAGCAAGCATCATGGCGCACTCGGCGAGGTCTACGCGGCCAAGCGCCCGGAAGAAGTGGCGGCACTCTACGACCGCTGGTCGCAGACCTACGACGCCGACATGTCGGCCGCCGGTTACCGCCACCCGACGATCTGCCTTGCACTGCTCGCCCGCCATCTGCCGCGCGGCTCAAGCCCGCTACTCGACGCTGGAGCGGGTACGGGGCTGATCGGCGAATGGCTCGATATAACAGGCTATCCCGAGGTCGAGGCGCTGGATATCTCGCAAGGTATGCTGGATCAGGCCGCGCGCAAGGGCGTCTATTCGGCGCTGCATTGCCTGGCGCTCGGCGGCGCCCTGCCTTTTGCCAGCGACGCCTATGCCGGCATCGTCTCGGCCGGCGTCTTCACCTCGGGCCATGTCGGCGCCGACGGGCTGGACGAACTGATCCGCATCTGCCGGCCGGGCGGGGTGATCGTCCTGACGGTCAAGAACACGCTGTGGGATCAGGGCTTTGCCGCGCGCATCGCCGAACTCGAAGCGCAAGGTCTGGTCGTCCGCGTCGAGGAAACGCGCCCCTACGTCTCTATGCCTGGCGAGGCCGACACCGTGCCCAGCCGTGGTCTCGCCCTGCGCGTGTGCTGATTCTCAATGCAGTTCGGTAAGGAGTAACCCGCGGCGATCACCAAGGGCACATTGATCGGATTGCCTCCTTTGCTTTATCAAAGTTGGTCATCTTGTATTTCGATACCCGCACCCATTTCTTATCGGTATCTTCATATCGGATTGAAAGGTCTCCCACTTCGGAAAGTGAATCCAGGAAGATTCCAGCTTCTTTGGTATCCCAAATACCGGGAAGCAGCTTGCTGACCACCCACCGCTCTTTCTTTTCGGGCTCGTCGTTTCGTCGGATGAAAATGTCGTGGTGCTGCCCATCGACGCCAATGTCGGATATGAGGGCGACCGACAAGCTTCCTTCGGTGCAACTAGCCAAAAGCATGGCGGAGACTGGGTGCGTGACAGTGCTGGGATCGTCAACCCAAGGGTTTAACATCGCGGTTATTCTGGAGGCCCCAGACTCGTCCTTGCCTCGTGCAACCGTCCAGACGCTCAATTTGCTGGGGTCATCTTTGGCGATTGCTGTGGAGACGCTTAGGTCAAGGACTGCATAGATAAACAAGCACAACGCCTTAGCCGGTCGAATAGTCTCTGTGCGTAGCGTCATCGAGGGCAGTTTGAGAGATTTTGTCATGGCAGTTACCCGCTACGGACCTTGAAATGACTTCCCTGTAATCGCAGATGGGGGCTCAACCGGTCAATACGTCGCGCCTTCCTGCCTAGAATGCCTTAAGCCCTGACTTTCTCGCCATCCGGGTCATACATCGGCTCGAGGTGGAGTTTAGCCGGCGTCCGCTGCATCGCGACCACCAGTTCATAATTGCCCGAGGCGAGGAAATCATCGCTCACCCCCTCGGCGTCGCGCACATAGCCGTAGCCAATATTCTTGCGCACCGTGTAGCCGTAGCCGCCGCTGGCCAGATAGCCGACCGGCGCGCCATTGCGCAGGATGGTTTCGCGGCCGACGAGCACGATCTCCGGATCGTCGACCGTGAAACCGGCAAAGCGCTTCTTCAAAGCCGCCCCGCCAACTTTCTCGAGCGCGCGCCGTCCGACGAAGTCGGTGTTCTTCCTGAGCTTGACCGCCCAGCCGAGCCCAGCCTCCAGCGGTGTGTCGTTGGGGGTGATGTCGGAGCCCCAGGCGCGATAGCCCTTTTCCAGCCGCAGCGATTCGAGCGCGCGGTAGCCGACCGGCCGGATGTCATGCCTCTTGCCGGCCGCCATCAGCGCGTCGAAGACTTCCCCGGTGGCCGCGATCGGCACATGCAGCTCCCAGCCCAGTTCGCCGACATAGGTGACGCGCAGCGCCCGCACCGTGTGACCGGCGATGACGATCTCCCTGACATGGCCGAACGGGAAGCTGGCATTCGACACATCGCTCCCGGTCACATCAGAAAGCACGTCGCGGGCACGCGGTCCCATCAGCGACAGCGTGCCGAAATCCTCGGTGGCGTCGGTCAGCCTGGCATCGAGGCCCTCGCCAATATGGTCGCTGATCCACGAGGCGTCGTGAGTGCGGAAACCGGTGCCGGTGACGATGTAGAACTTCTCTTCGGCAAGCCGCGACACCGTCAGGTCGGCCTCGATGCCGCCGCGCGTGTTGAGGAGTTGCGTGTAGGTCAGCCGGCCGACCGGCTTGCTGACATCGTTGGCGCAGATCCAGTCGAGCGCCTTGGCCGCGTCAGGCCCGGTCAATTCGTATTTGGCGAACGACGACTGGTCGAAGATGCCGACATGCTCGCGTACATGCCGGTGCTCGTCGCCGACGGCGGCAAACCAGTTCTGCCGGCCCATCGAATAGATGTCGCGCGGCTCGACGCCCTCTGGCGCGAACCAGTTCGGCCGTTCCCAGCCGAGCTTGGATCCAAAGACGGCGCGATGGTTTTTCAGCCTGTCATAGAGCGGCGAGACGATGCGCGGCCGGCCGCTGGTGTATTCCTCATGCGGGAAGCCGATCGTATAATGCTTGCCATAGGCCTCCAGCGTGCGCTCGCACACCCATTGCCGGTCGCGGTGCAGGTTGGAAAAGCGCCTGATGTCGACCACCCACAGGTCGAGCGGCGCCTCGCCATCGACCACCCATTGCGCAAGCACCCAGCCGGCCCCGCCGCCGGAGGCGATGCCGAAGGCGTTGAAGCCGGCGCCGACAAACATGTTGGCGCATTCGGGCGCCACGCCGAGGATGAAATTGCCATCCGGCGTGAAGCTTTCCGGCCCGTTGATCATCTGCTTGACGCCAACGGTTTCCAGCGCCGGCACCCGCGCGATCGCCTGTGCCATGTGCTGCTCGAAATGATCGTAATCGTCGTCGAACAGCCGGAACTCCCAGTCATTGGGCACGTCCCCTGTTGTCCAGGCCTGCGGGTTCGGCTCGTAGCCGCCCATCACCAGGCCGCCGACCTCCTCCTTGAAATAGGTGCGCCGGTCGGGGTCGCGCAACGTCGGCGCGTCGGTCGCCAGCCCATCGATCTTTTCGGTGATGATGTACTGGTGCTTGACCGGCTGCAGCGGCACGTTGATGCCGGCCATGGCGCCGAGCTGCCGTGCCCATTGGCCGGCGCAATTCACCACCTTTTCGCAGGCAATGTCGCCTTGATTGGTCTTCACCGCCGTGATGCGGTCGCCCTTCATTTCGAAGCCGGTGACGCGCACGTCCTCATAGAGCCTGGCGCCATGCATGCGCGCGCCCTTGGCCAGCGACTGGGTGATGTCGGACGGGCTCGCCTGGCCGTCGGTCGGCAGCCAGGAGGCACCGACCAGATCGCCGGTTTCCATCAGCGGCCACATCGCCTTGACCTCCGCCGGAGACAGCAGATGCATGTCCATGCCGAAGCTCTTCGCCGTCGTCGCCAGCCTCTTGTACTCGGTCCAGCGGTCGGCATTGGTGGCGAGCCTGAGACACCCGGTCATCTTCCAGCCGGTGGCGAGCCCGGTCTCGGCCTCCAGCCCCTTGTAGAGGTCGACGGAATATTTCAGCACCCGCGTGATCGAGGCCGAAGAGCGCAATTGCCCGACAAGGCCGGCAGCGTGCCAGGTCGAGCCCGAAGTCAGCTTGCCCTGTTCGAGCAGCACCACGTCGGCTTTGTGGTCGCGCGCCAGATGATAGGCCGTCGAACAGCCGATAATGCCGCCGCCGATGACGACGACCGCAGCCTGGCTAGGCAAGGTCATGATTTCAGGATCCCGTATTTTGTCCGGTAATTGTCCAGCGCCGCGTCGAGACGCACCAGGTTTTCCTCGGTGTAGGCGACGTAGTCGATGCCGGGCGCGTCGAGATAGAGCTCCGATACCATGCTCCACATCGCCTCGCGCAGCAGCGAGGCGCATTGCATGGCGGCGTGCGAGCGGCGGATCGCCTCGTCCGGTTCCTTCATGAAATAAGCGGTCAGGAAGGCGAAGGATTCCTCGTCGCTCATGCCGGCGTTCGAAGCGACGCCGGCTAGGTCGAACATGGCTGTGTTGAAGCCGGCATATTCGAAATCGATCAGCCACAACCTGCTGCCGTCATCCAGAATATTGGCCGGCAAAAGATCATTGTGGCCAAAGACGATCGGCAACAATTTCTGCGCGCGCTCGAGTTCGTCGGCCAGTGCCAGGAAGTGCTGCAGGTCACCGCGCTTGCGGCTGCCGCCCTCGTCGAGCGTGCGCGCATAGTCGCGAATGACGTGGAACACCCAGAACATGAAGCCGGCGCCGGAAATATGGTTGGGCATCTCCCGGTGAAAGCCGCGCATCAGCGCGGCGACGCGGCCGAGATTGGCGCGCACGTCCTCGGCCAGATAGGTCTTGGCGCCGAGAAACGCCGTCACCAGGATTCCCGGTTCGGCATAGTGGACCGCCGGCGCGAAGCCGGCCGCGTGCGCCGCCCGCGCGGTCATCACCTCCCGTTCGCGGAAGACATGGTGGAACGGATAGTCCTGGCCGAAGCGCACGACATGTTTGCCGGCCGCGTCGGTCACAACATAATTGGCGTTGCTCAAGCCGCCGGGCAGCGGCGCGATCTCGATGGCCCCCGTCCAGCAGGGCAGGGCGCGGATGCGGTCTTCGGCAATCACGAAATCATCCCTGGCTTGCTGGTCTGGTTCGTGGGGCTTCGACAAGGCGCCACGGGCAACGCAACGACGGCGGAGGGAAGTGCAAACAATCTCGTCGGTGCGGGACGCCAGGATCGGTATCCCGCACCGCACCGACGAGCCCCTTGGCCAGGTTTTTGAACCCGGCATCCGCCCCCGCGGATCTGAAAATCTCTCGCGCCAGGCACGTTGCAGCCTGCCTGGTCAGTGAGTTGCGGCCTTGCCAATTACCCTCCCGCTGCAGCTCCGAACCCCTGTTGGGGTTGGATTTCACGTCAGGGTTGCCCTTCTGTCAATAAAAAGATGTGACTTTTTTTGGGTATTTTGCCCGAAAGCATGGGCAATTCCTTTAAAAGCGTTAGGAATGCCCTAGAATCGGGCAATTCCGGGACGCGTACAGATGATCCACTCGAAACGGCATGGCGAGATCCTGCGGCTGCTGCAGGAAGAGGGAACCGTCACCATCGCCAGCCTGGCCGACCGGTTGGGCGTGTCGCTCGAAACCGTGCGCCGTGACGTCAAGCCGCTCACCAGCGACGGCTCGATCCTGAAGATGCATGGCGCCATCGGCTTGCCGTCTATGATCGGCGAAGCGCCGTTCGAACGGCGCATGCGCGAGCATGCCGACGCCAAGCGCAGCATTGCCCGCACGGTCGCGG
This sequence comes from Mesorhizobium sp. ES1-6, assembly GCF_020164775.1. Classification (NCBI taxonomy): domain Bacteria; kingdom Pseudomonadati; phylum Pseudomonadota; class Alphaproteobacteria; order Hyphomicrobiales; family Phyllobacteriaceae; genus Mesorhizobium; species Mesorhizobium sp. ES1-6. The sequence goes on along the minus strand of NZ_JAIUGU010000002.1, from coordinate 663,507 downwards.
CCACCATCCGCGACGGCGAATCGATCATGCTCGACACCGGGACGACGACCTCGTTCCTGGCCCGCGAACTGCTCGGCCACCGGCGCCTGACGGTCGTCACCAATTCGTCCGACATCGCCCGCACGCTGGCCACCATCAACGGCAACAAGGTCTATATGGCCGGCGGCGAGTTGCGCAGCGATTCAGGCGCCGCGTTCGGGACATCGGCCATCGAGTTCGTCAGCCGCTTCTCGGTCAGCCACGCCGTCATTTCCACCGGCGCCGTCGATGCGGTGACGGGCGTCATGGACTACGATCTGGAAGAGGCGGAATTCGCCCGCATGGTGCTGTCGCGCGGCCAGCGTTCCCTCGTCATCACCGATCACACGAAGTTCGGCCGCCAGGGACTGGTTCAGGTCTGCGGCTTCGGTGGCTTTTCCGAACTCGCCACCGACCGCGCGCCGCCGCACGATATAGCCGCCGCATTGGCGCAGGCCGGCGCACGGCTCAGCATCGCCGGCGGGGGTTCCGGGATTTAGCAGAACACAATTTTAGCCGAACACCAGGGATTGATGAGCGCACACGCCCGCGAAGGTGCCGCCCGACACCGCGAAGGCGATGTTGTGCATCGCCCGTGCCGCATCGCCGGCGGCGTAGACACCGGGAACCGTCGTCTGCTGCCTGTCATCGACCGAGATCACCGGGCCGAGCAGGCCGTCCTTGAAGTCGCAACCGAGCTGTTCCGCCAGCGGGCTCGCCATCGTGTTGCGCGGCGCGGTGAAGATCGCCTTGACGCCGGCATTCCGGCCGCCATCGAGGTGGACAACCAATCCGCCGGAACCGTCTTCCTCGAGCGCTTGGACGGTCGCGGGCTCAAAGCGGATATTCTTGCCATCAAGGGCGGCGATCTCCTCGGCGTCGGGCTCGAGCAGGCCATTGCCGAACAACGTGACGTTGCCCCAGTCGGAAATCAGCTGCGCCTGATGCACGGACATCGGGCCGGTGGCGAGCACGCCAAGCGGCCCGCCGGAAACCTCGTAGCCATGGCAATAGGGGCAGTGCAGCACGGTCCTGCCCCATTGCCCGGCAAGCCCGGGAACCTCCGGCAGGATGTCGCGCACGCCAGTGGCCAGCACCAGACGTGCCGCGCCGAATGTCTCGCCGCCATCGGTTGCGATTTCGAAATCGCTGCCGCTGTTGGCAACCGCCCTGTCGGCGCGCGCGGTGACAAGCCTGGCTGTCGGATAGGCAAGCAATTGCCGCCTTGCATCGTCGAGGATCGCTCGGGGTGTACGGCCGTCCTGACCGAGAAAGCCGTGCGAATACGCGGCGAAGCGGTTGCGCGGCTGGCCGGCATCGATCACCAGCACCTTGCGCCGCGCCCGCGCCGCCTGGATTGCGGCGGACAGGCCGGCAAAGCTGCCGCCAAGGACGGCAAGATCATACTGCATGGCTGGAAACTCCAATGAGGTCATAACGGCGGCGGAAATCGGCTGTGAGGTCGGCCAGGGTGATGTGGCTGAGTTTCTCCTGCAGCAATCTTTCGGCCGCGATGCGAAAATCGTCGAGCACGGCGATCACAGCTTGCTCGACGAGGCAGCCGGGGCTTTCCGGCTCGGTGCTGAACGGCAACAGCGTCTCGCCAAGGGCGGCGCTGATTTCGGCCAGAGAGATGTCTTCGGGCGCGCGCCCGAGCAGCCAGCCGCCGCCATGGCCGCGTGAGGAGGTGACGATGCCGGCATCGCGCAGGCCCGCGATGGTCCGGCGCACCACCACCGGATTGGTGTGGATGAAGGTGGCAAGCTGCTCGGAGGTCAGCGCCTGCGCTGGCTTCTCGGCCATGTGGACGAGAATGTGCAAGGTAGAGGACAGTCGACTGTTGCGTTTCATGTAACTTAACTAGTTACGATAAATCGCGATGTCAAATACCGCGTGGTCGATTTGCAATGCCGGTGTTATGCCGGCAAGGTGCGAAAACTCATCCTGAAGCAGGCGCCGCTCGGTTTGCCGTCGAGAATCTCGATGCGGCCGCCATGGAGATGCATGATTTCCTGCACGAGGTTGAGGCCGAGGCCGGCGCCGTGATCCTGCGGACGCAGCCGGTAGAAGGGCTCGAAAATGCGCTCCCGCTCGCCCGGCGGCACGCCGTCGCCCTCGTCTCGGACCTCTATGGTGGCGGGCGCCGTGACGCTGACGGTGATCTTGCCGGCGCGGCCGCCATGCTCGATGGCGTTCTGCACGATGTTAGTCACCGCGCGTTCGATCGCGGTGCGGTCGCCGGTGGCGAGAACCGCGTCCCGCTCCGGCTCGAACGACATCTGGTAGCCGGCCGAGAACGCCATCGGTGCGAGGTCGACGATGACGCCGCGCGCGATCGCCACGAGGTCTACCCTTTCGAAGGCCGTTGTCTGCCGGTCGAGGCGCTGCAGGTCGAGCAACTGGTCGGTCAGCGTCGAAAGCCGCGCCGCATCCTGCAGCAGCCGTGCCCGCTCCGGTGTCGCCGGCAGCGAGGCAAGCCGCGTGTTGAGGATGGCGACCGGCGTCCTGAGTTCATGGGCGGCGTCGGTCAGGAAACGCTTGTGACGTTCATAGCCCTTGTCGAGCCGCGCAAGAGCTGCGTTCACCGCCTTGACCAGCGGCGCCACTTCCTTTGGCACATCCTTCAGCGGCAACTGCACGCCGCGCTGGTCGATGTCGATGCGCTCGGCCTCGGCCGCCGCATGGCCAAGGCCCGACAGCGCGCCGCGCACCACCCATGGCGTCGCGAACAGCGTGGCCAGCGCCATCAGCCCGGCGAGCGGCAATATGCCTTGCAGGAAGAATTGCGGCGCCTGGCCGAGCAGGCGCGGCAGCGAAAGCCCGCCCTTGGTGCCGGTGAAGATCTGGACGTTGCCGGCGGCCGTATCGGTCCAGCGGATCTTTCCCTCCGGTGGCGCGGCCTGTCCGATTGCGTGGTCGATACGGGCGTCGCTGATGGTGTCCAGCAGTCCGACAAAGGGCTGGAAAATGGCCGGCACCGTACCTTCCTGCAGTCGCTGCCCTTGCTTGTCGCGGATGATGAACCAGAGGTCCGGAACGTTCGAGCGCAGCTTTGCCATATCCGGCGTCTCGCTGATAACGAGCTTGCCGCCGGCATCGCGCGTCACCGCATCCGCCAGCACGTCCATTGTGCCGTCCTCATAGTCGTGCGGTATCAAGCCGGTGGCCAGCATGGCGCCGAGAATGCCGACGATGATGAGGGTCAGCATCGCGCATTGCAGCAAGGCGATGCGCAGCACCAGGCTCCATTTCAGCGAACGCGGGCGCTTGAGGCTCATCGCTCGGCGCTCATGTCGTTTCGCGCAGGAGATAGCCGACGCCGCGAATGCCGTTGATCGTCACCCCGGCATCGGCGTCGGCGAGCTTGCGGCGCAGGCGCGAGACATGAGTGTCGAGTGCGTTGGACTGGATCTCGTCGTCGAGGCCGAACACCGCCTCCATCAGCGCCTCGCGCTGCACCATGCGGCCGGTGCGCCGCATCAGCGCCTCCAGCACCAGGAGTTCGCGCCGTGGCAGGCTGAGCGGTTCGGCACGGATCGATGCTTCGCGATGCCCGACATCGAGCACCAGATCGCCGGCGCGGATGAACTGCGATTGCATCGGTGCCGGGCGCCTGAGCAGCGCGCGCAGGCGGGCAAGCAACTCCTCGAAGGCGAATGGTTTTGCCAGATAGTCGTCCGCGCCCATGTCCAGCCCGTCGACCTTGTCCGCTGTGTCGCCTTTCGCCGTCAGCACCAGAACGGGCGTGGTGTTCCTGGCCGAACGCAGTCTCGGCACCAGCGACAGCCCGTCGCCATCCGGCAACTGACGGTCGAGCAGGATGGCGTCATAGCTGTCGACGGCAACGAAGCCTTCGGCTTCGGTGAGCGAGCCGGCATGATCGACCACCATGTCGTACCGCTTCAGCGCGGCACGCAAGGCAGAGACCATTTCGGGCTCGTCCTCGACCAGTAATATACGCATCCTCGTTCCCTTTGGCGGCCATCTATCCGGCGGCGCTACACCGCCAACATTGCGCAAGCATGGCAAACCCGATGGCCTGAACAGCGAACCTTTCTTTCACGTCGCCACATTGCGCAATGTCTATGCAATCCAGTCGCGGCAAACAGCGCCGGCCGGCACACCCCCTGTGCCGGCATCAGGCGTCGGGCCCGATTATGCAACAGGGTCAGGCCCGGCGCCCACGTGAAATCAAATGGCCACGCAAACGGGCTGGCGTGATGTTGTCCGGGATTGAGGTTACAATGTCTGCAAATGATGCTCTGTCTTTTCTCATGGCGTGGACGGTGGCGCCGTTCAGGATCGGCTCCGTCACGCCGTCCAGTTCCAGCCTGGCGGCGTTGATGACGCGCGACATCGGTCCGGAGACAGGCCCTGTGCTGGAGCTTGGCCCGGGAACCGGCCCCTTCACCCGCGCGCTGTTGTCGCGCGGCGTGAGGGAGGAGGATTTGACACTGATTGAATCCGATCCGGATTTCGCCGCGTTGCTGAAGCGGCGATTTCCGTTGGCGCGGATATTCGAGATGGATGCGGTCGGCCTGCGCCATCTGTCGTCGCTGTTCCCCGGCCTGCTGGCTGGCGCGGCGGTCAGCGGTTTGCCCTTCCGGCTGATCTCGCCGCGCAAGACACTTGCCATTCTTGAAGGCGTTTTCGCGAACCTTCGCCCGGGTGGGGTGCTCTATCAGTTCACGCTCGGCCGGCGCTGCCCGTTCGACCAGTCGTTGCTCGATAGGCTCGACCTGGAGGTCACGCGGGTCGGCCATACCTTTCGCAATTTTCCGCCGGCGACGGTCTATCGCGTATCGAGGATCAAGACCGTCAGTACCTACGATTGGCGCTTCGCATGAGCGGTCCGCTGTCGGCCATTCTTGGCCTCGGCCTGCTTGGCGTCTTCTGCATCGCCTTCACCGAGAAGATTCTGCCGGTCCCGCCGTCGCATGTGTTCTTGTTGTTCCTTGGCATGACGGCTGCGCCGGATGGCGCGTCGCTGGCAATTCTGCTCGGCGTGACCACGCTGGCCTCCGCCAGCGGCTGCCTTGTCTGGTACACTGTCGGCCGCCGCATCGGAATTGATCGCGCCGACAGGCTGGTCGAGCGGTTCGGCCGATATGTCTTCCTGCGTCCGGCGACCTACCACAGGCTCGGCCAGGCCTATCGCCGTTATCATGTCAGGGTTTCCCTGCTGGCGCAGTTCATCCCGACGGTGCGCAATTACTTGCCTATCGCGGCCGGCGCGCTCTGCCTGCCAGCTTTGCCCTTTGTGGTCGCGACGCTGATTGGAGCCACGCTCTGGAATGCCGGTTTTCTGCTTACAGGCTATGCGCTGCATGGCAGCAGCCAGAGCCCGCTCACAGTAGGCTTCCGCATCATCGTCATCGTGCTGGCGCTGGAAATGGCATTCATGCTTGCCTTGCGCTATGGCCCGGCATGCTGGCGGCGCATCCGGCCGATGCTGGGCTGAGCCGCGGCCAGGCATCCAGCCATGGGATAAGCTTTGGCCATCGGCTTTCCTTCGCTTGCCTGCCGGTGTTTAGTCCGGCCATGGCCTTCACCATCCGCCAGTTGCAATTCTTCGTCGCGGTCGCCGAGCAAGGCACGGTGTCGCGCGCCGCGCAAAACCTCTCCATCTCGCAATCGTCGGTCACCGAAGCGATCAAGGAGCTTGAAAGCGATCTTGGCGTCGAACTGTTCGAGTGCCATTCGCGCGGCCTGAACATCACCCACAAGGGCCACCAGTTCCTGCGTCACGCGACAAAGATTCTCGCCGACGTGTCCGACGCCCGCCGCTCTTTTTCTGGTGAACAGGCGGTGGTGGGCGGCCGGCTGCAGCTCGGCGTCACCTCGCTTGTCGCCGGCTATGTGCTGTCGGATCTGCTTTCCCGCTACCGCCGCGCCTATCCCGGCGTCGATGTCTCGGCCATAGAGGACAATGGCGACTACCTCGAACACTTACTGATCGGCGGCAAGCTCGACATTGCCGTCATGGTCACCTCCAATCTGCGCGACCGCACTGCCCTGCAATCGGAAATCCTCGAAGTCTCGGCCTATCGGCTGTGGCTGCCGCTCGGCCACCCCTTGGCTGGCGCCGACATCATCGGCATCGGCGATATCGCCTCCGAACCGCTGATCATGCTGACCGTCGACGAGATCGAGGAGAACACCGGCAAGCTGCTGACGGCGATCGGCGCCAGGCCGCACGTCGCCTTCCGCACCCGTTCGGTGGAAGCCGTGCGCAGCCTCGTCGCCACCGGCGCCGGCGTGGCGCTGCTGCCGGATCTCGTCTACCGGCCCTGGTCGCTGGAAGGTGACCGCATCGAATCGCGCGACATTTCGGGCTCCTTGCCGGTGGTGCAGGTCGGCATGGTCTGGCGGCGTGGCTCCGGCCTGCCGCCGGCGGCGCGCGACTTCATCGGCCTCGCCCAGTCGCAGCGAACGGTTCGCCAGCGTTTGTGATAGAGATATCGGAAAAACCGATATCGGCCTTCTGATAAATGAATTTGCGAAACCGGAATTTTCAAAGCACCTTCCGGTACAGGGACCAAAGCTGCCATCAGAGTAGCGTCAAGTCCAACGGACGAGCTGACACGTTTTTCAGTCCGCGCGTGATCTGGCGAAACCGGAGCGGTTTCAGGATCCCGCGCCAAAATGGGAGATCGATGATGAATTCATTCCTGAGGTCATGCACTGCGCTGACGGTCGCGCTGACCTTCTCCGGTCAGGCCATCGCCCAGGTCAAGGAACTGGGCAAGGGCGAAGGCGAGGTCAACATCGTTGCCTGGCCGGGCTATATCGAGCGCGGCGAGACCGACAAGGGCTATGACTGGGTCACCGCCTTCGAGAAGGAGAGCGGCTGCAAGGTCAACGTCAAGACCGCCAACACGTCGGACGAGATGGTCTCGCTGATGAACGAGGGCGGCTTCGACCTCGTCACGGCTTCGGGCGATGCCTCGCTGCGCCTTGTCGCCGGCAAGCGTGTGCAGCCGATCAACACCGATCTCATCCCGAGCTGGAAGGCGGTGGACGATCGGCTGAAGGACGCGCCTTGGTTCACCGTCGACAAGGTGCACTATGGCGTTCCCTATCAGTGGGGCCCAAACATCCTGATGTACAACACCGAGGTGTTCAAGGAAGCGCCGAAGAGCTGGAACGTCGTCTTCGAGGAAATGAAGCTGCCGGACGGCAAGTCCAACAAGGGCCGCGTCCAGGCCTATGATGGACCGATCCACATCGCCGACGCCGCCAACTACCTGATGTTCCACAAGCCGGAACTCGGCATCAAGGATCCCTACGAACTGAACGAGGACCAGTACAAGGCCGCGCTCGAATTGCTGCGCGTCCAGCGCACGCTGGTCGGCCGCTACTGGCATGACGCCGCCATCCAGGTCGACGATTTCCAGAACGAAGGCGTCGTCGCCTCCGGTTCGTGGCCGTATCAGGTCAACACGCTGGTTGCCGCCAAGAAGCCGGTCGCCTCGACCGTGCCGGAAGAAGGCGTCACCGGCTGGGCCGATACAACCATGATGGAGGCCGACGCGGCGCACCCGAACTGCGCCTATATGTGGCTGGAGCATTCACTCTCGCCCAAGGTGCAGGGCGATGTCTCGGCCTGGTTCGGCTCGCTGCCGGTCGTGCCCGCCGCCTGCAAGGGCAACGAGTTGCTCGGCGAGGAAGGCTGCAAGACCAACGGCTACGACAATTTCGACAAGATCAAGTTCTGGAAGACGCCGGTCTCGAAATGCGCCACCCAGAACAACCAGTGCGTTCCCTACTATCGCTGGGTGTCGGATTATATCGGCGTCATCGGCGGACGATGATTTTCGCCACGCATTACTTGATAAGTTGACGCTGCCCCTCACCCTTACCCTCTCCCCGTGAAGAACGGGGAGAGGGGGTCGCCAGCGTTGGAGCGCTTCCCTTCTCCCCGTCACTATACGGGGAGAAGGCGCCGGTTCACCCTCCGTAGCTGCATCGCAGCGAAGGATGGGCAGGCGGATGAGGGGCAGCGCTGACGCCCGAGATTTTGAAGAGCCTGACAGATCAGGACACCCAATGACATCAGCCGTTTCCTTTCAAAAAGTATCGCGCCATTTCGGCAGCGTCCGCGCCGTCGACGCGGTCGATCTCGACATCGCGCCGGGCGAATTCTTCGCCATGCTCGGTCCTTCGGGTTCGGGCAAGACGACGTGCCTGCGGCTGATCGCCGGCTTCGAGCAGCCGACATCAGGGTCGATCTCGATCTTCGGCGAACGCGCCGAGGGCGTGCCGCCCTATCGCCGCAACGTCAACACCGTGTTCCAGGACTATGCGCTGTTCCCGCACCTCAACGTGCTCGACAATGTCGCCTACGGGCTGATGGTCAAGCGCGTCGGCAAGGCCGAGCGGCACAAGGCGGCGGAAGAAGCGCTGTCGCTGGTGCGGCTGCCCGGCTATGGCGCGCGCCGGCCGGGCCAGCTTTCCGGCGGCCAGCGCCAGCGTGTCGCGCTCGCCCGTGCGCTGGTCAACCAGCCCAAGGTGCTGTTGCTCGACGAACCGCTCGGCGCGCTCGACCTCAAGCTGCGCGAAAACATGCAGGAAGAACTGAAGTCGCTGCAGAAGGCGCTCGGCATAACCTTTGTCTTCGTCACCCATGACCAGGGCGAGGCGCTGTCGATGGCCGACCGTGTCGCCGTTTTCAATGACGGCAGGATCATGCAGATCGGCACGCCGGAGGACATCTACCAGCGGCCGCAGACGCGCTTCGTCGCCGATTTCGTCGGTTCCTCCAACGTGCTGCCGCCGGACTTCGTCCAGCGTTATTCCGGCCAACGCCGCTGGGGCAGCCTGCGGCCTGAATCCATTCGCGTCGGCCGCGCCGCAAGCGGCGAGGGTGTGGCCGCGCGTCTCGTCTCGACCAACTATCTCGGCGCCACGACAAGGCTGGCGCTCGACGCCGACGGGTTGAAGCTGCATGCCGTGGTGCCGGCGGGCACGGCCCTGCCGGCCGATGGCGAGGCGGTGGTGCTGACGTTTAATGCCGAGAGCTTGCATCTGATGGATGAGGCGGTTTGATGGAGGTTTGCGCGAAGCACCCCCCTCTGTCCTGCCGGACATCTCCCCCGCAAGGGGGGAGATTGGTTGCCCCCGCGGGCATCGCCAATCTCCAAAGTTGTATAGCTGGCGGGACAGACAAACAGCCAATCTCCCCCCTTGCGGGGGAGATGTCCGGCAGGACAGAGGGGGGTGTGAAGGATCTCTGCTTTGCCGCAATTGATCCAATCGCCACGGTCGCGCCATGACATCAGCCGCCCTCAACGCCAATCCTGCCCCCGCCATACTCCCCGGCAGCGGCGGCATGCGTGGTGCGCTGTCCGACCTCTTCTGGCGCTGGCCGCAACTGCTTCTGCTCCTCATGCTGCTGCCGCCGGTCCTGTGGCTCGGCATCGTCTATATCGGCTCGCTCTTCGCGCTCTTGGCGCAGAGCTTTTTCTCCATCGACGAGTTCTCCGGCCTCATCAACCGCCAGTTCACGCTGAAGACCTATGGCGACCTGTTGCAGGCCGCCAATCTCGACATCATCCTGCGCACGGTGACGATGGCGGCACTGGTCACGCTGGCTTCGGCCGTCGTCGCCTTCCCCATCGCCTACTACGCGGCGCGTTATGCCCGGGGGCGCTGGAAGGCGCTGTTCTATCTCGGCGTTATGCTGCCGCTATGGTCGAGCTACCTGGTCAAGATCTACGCCTGGAAGCTGATCCTGGCCAAGGAAGGCATTTTGACCTGGCTGCTCGCCAAGCTGCATTTGTTGTGGCTGCTCGACGCTTGGCTGTCGCTGCCGGTCGTCGGCGGCAACTCGCTGTCGGTGTCCTTTACCGGCACCTTCATCGTCTTCGTCTATGTCTGGCTGCCCTTCATGATTCTGCCGGTGCAGGCGGCGCTGGAGCGCGTGCCCGGAAATCTGGTCGAGGCCTCGTCCGATCTCGGCGCCTCGCCCGGTCAGACTTTCCGCAACGTGCTGTTTCCGCTGGCGCTGCCCGGCATCGTCGCCGGCTCGATCTTCACCTTCTCGCTGACGCTGGGCGACTACATCATCCCGCAGATCATCGGTACCTCGCGCCTGTTCATCGGCCAGGCCGTCTACTCGCAGCAAGGCACCGCCGGCAACATCCCGCTCGCCGCCGCCTTCACCGTGGTGCCGATCGTCATCATGGGCTTCTACCTCTGGGGCGCCAAGCGCATGGGGGCCTTCGATGCGCTCTGATCGTGGTCAATGCGCCCCGCTCGGCCTGAAGATCGCGGCCGCCTGCGGCCTGCTGTTCCTGCATCTGCCGATCCTGCTGATCTTCGTCTATGCCTTTACCACCGAGGAGAAGAGCTTCGTGTGGCCGCCGCCCGGGCTGACCACGCAATGGTTCGCCGTCACCTGGAACCGGCCCGACGTCTGGGAAGCGCTGTCGCTGTCGGTGCGCGTCGCCGCCATCTCGACGGCGATCGCGCTGGTGCTGGGAACGCTCTGCGCCGCCGCCGTGTCGCGGACCAAATTGTTCGGCCGCGAGGCGATCTCGCTGCTGGTCATCCTGCCGATCGCGCTGCCCGGGATCATCACCGGCATCGCGCTGCGTTCGGCCTTTTCGCTGGCCGACATTCCGTTCTCGTTCTGGACTATCGTGCTCGGCCACGCCACCTTCTGCGTGGTCGTCGTCTACAACAACGCTGTCGCCCGCTTCCGCCGCACCTCGGGTTCGATGATAGAGGCCTCGATGGACCTCGGCGCCGACGGTTTCCAGACCTTTAGGCATGTCGTGCTGCCCAATATTGCCACGGCTCTGCTTGCCGGCGGCATGCTTGCCTTCGCGCTGTCCTTCGACGAGGTCATCGTCACCACCTTCACCGCCGGCCAGCAGCAGACCGTGCCGATCTGGATGCTGGAGGAACTGATCCGTCCGCGCCAGCGCCCGGTGACCAATGTCGTGGCCATGGTCGTCGTGCTGGTGACGCTGCTGCCGATCCTGTTTGCCTATTACCTGACCCGCGACGGCGACCAGATCGCCGGTTCGGGCAAATGAGAACAGTGAGTAGTGAGTAGGGATTGGCGAATAGGGAAACCCACAGACGAAGCCTGATCATCACTTACTACCAACTACTCACTATTCACTCTGTTCAAGGAGGACCCAATGGACACCCAGATGCTGATCGGCTCGAAATTCGAGAAGGGCACGGAGACCGAGGAGCCGATCCTCAATCCCAAAACCGGGGCGACCATTCTCAACCTGCCCGAGGCCAGCCAGGCGCAAATCGAGGCGGCTGTCGTTGCCGCCGAAAAAGCCTTCGTCTCGTGGTCGCGCACCACGCCGGCGCAACGCTCGGGCTATCTGCTGAAGATCGCCGACCGCATCGAGGCGGAGGCCCGCGAGTTCGCGACGCTCGAGGCGCTGAACTGCGGCAAGCCGATTAATGCCGTGCTCAACGACGAAATCCCGGCCATCGTCGACTGCTATCGTTTCTTCGCCGGCGCGGTACGCTCCATGCCCGGCGTCGTCGCCGGCGAATACCTGCCCGGCCACACCTCGATGGTGCGGCGCGACGCGATCGGCATCGTCGCTTCGATCGCGCCTTGGAACTATCCGCTGATGATGATGGCCTGGAAGCTGGCGCCGGCGATTGCCGGCGGCAACACCGTCGTCTTCAAGCCGTCGGAGCAGACGCCGCTGACGGCGCTGAAGCTGGCGAAAATTCTTGCCGAAATCCTGCCGGAAGGCGTGGTCAATGTCGTGCTTGGCCGCGGCGACAGTGTCGGCAACACGCTGATCAACCATCCCAAGGTCAACATGATCTCGATCACCGGCGACGTCGCCACCGGCAAGAAAGTGCTGCAGGCCGCCGCCAAATCGGTCAAGCGCACGCATCTGGAACTCGGCGGCAAGGCGCCGGTTATCGTCTTCGACGACGCTGACCTCGGCGCCGTCGTCAACGGCCTGCGCGCCTTCGGCTATTACAATGCCGGCCAGGACTGCACCGCCGCCTGCCGCATCTATGCCGGCAAGAAGATTTACGACAAACTCGTCGCCGACCTTTCCTCCGCCGTCTCGATGATCAAATACAACCAGCCGGACGACACCGAGAACGAGATCGGGCCGCTGATCTCGCGCCGTCAGCGCGACCGTGTGTCGAGCTTCGTCGAGCGTGCTTCGGAACTGAAGCACATCGAGATCACCACCGGCGGCAAGCCGGGCGAGGGCACCGGCTTCTACTACCAGCCGACGGTCGTCGCCGGCGCGCTGCAGGAGGACGAGATCGTACGCCGCGAAGTCTTCGGCCCGGTCGTCTCGGTCACCCGCTTCACGGAAGTCGACGAGGCGGTCAACTGGGCCAATGACAGCGACTACGGCCTGGCGTCATCGGTATGGACCAAGGATGTTTCGCGCGCCATGGCCACCGCCGCCCGCCTGCAATATGGCTGCACCTGGATCAACACGCACTTCATGCTGACCAACGAGATGCCGCATGGCGGATTGAAGCAATCCGGCTATGGCAAGGACATGTCGCTCTACGCGCTGGAGGACTATACCGCCGTGCGCCATGTGATGGTGGCGCATGGATAGAAAATCCCTTCTCCCCGTTTACGGGGAGAAGGTGCCCGAAGGGCGGACGAGGGGCGGCGCAAACCTCGGACGTTCAGGGTGGGTTACCCGTGCGAAATCACGTCAGAACAAATAGATAGCAGAGGTCAGCGCCGCCCTCATCTGCCTGCCGGCATCTTCTCCCCGTAAACGGGGAGAAGAACGAAAGCCACTACTCCACAACCCTGAAAATCTGCCACAGGCTGGTGCCCGATACGACATAGGGTTCGATCTCCTTGCCCCATTTGGCATGCGCGTCGATCTTGCCGATCTTGGCGAAGAACTCTTCCAGCTGGGCCAGGCTCTCGACCTGGTGGTGGGTTTCGATCGTCGCTTCCCGCGCACCGATCGATCCGGTCATGATCTGGAAGTTGAGATCGGCGATACCGACCTGCGAGCCGATCTCGCGTTCCCATTTTCGCGTCAGTTCGAGCACGGTCTGCTTGTGCCCGAACTTGGCGTCGATCTGCCATCTGGCGCTGAACATAATGATTTCCTCCCTCTTTTGCCTGCTGCCGTTGTTGATCTATTCGTCCCAGGCCTGCACGACGGTCTGCCGTGCGATCCGCCCGTTCTTCAGTTCCAGCATCGCGGCGCAGAACACCTTGGTGCCGTCCGGGTAGGCGCAGGCTTGCGTGAAGGCGAGGTTGTCGCCGTCGGCGATGGTGGTGTCGACCTTGTGGGTCATCGCCCGGCTGCAGATATCGTCCCAGAAGGTGCCGATGGCCGCGCGGCCGCGGATTTCGCGCGGCTTGCTCGGCGGATTGTTGCGGTCGATCACCCGCACCAGCGCATCGTCGGCATAGAAGCTTGACAGCATCTTGCCGTCACGGCCCTCGATCGCCTTCTTGATCGCCGCGCCGTCCACATTTTGTGTCTTGGTCAGCATTTCATCCTCCATTGGCCCGTTCGATGCCGGGCGTTCGACTGATCATGCGCTGCCCGACACCAGCGTCGGACAGCGATTGGTCACCGTGCATTCACTGCGACTTGGCCTTGACGGCCGCGAACACGTCGTCGGTCTGCTTCTTGAAAGTGGCGAAATCGACCTGGCTGCCATTGAGGATCGTCGACCAGTGGCGCACGATTCCGGCCATCGCGATGGTCTCCTTGATTTCCTCGTCCGATGCGCCGTTGAGCCTGGCCGCCTCGGTGTGGAAATAGATGCAGTACTGGCAGGGGATCTGCGCGGCGACCGCAAGCCCCATCAACTCCTTGGTCTTGCCGTCGAGCGCGGTCTTGGGGTTGAGCTGCACCCCTTTGATTTCCGCCCAGGCGCCGGCGATGGCCACGTCAGGCAATGCCTTGAACATGTCCGGCACCGAGCCGAGCGTCGCCTCGATGTCCTTGTAGGCGGCGGTGGCCGAGGCATCCTCTGCCTTGGCCGGAACGATGGCGAACAGTGCGCCGATGCCTGCGGCTATCAGCAGTGACTTCAGGATCCGGTTCGACTTCTCCATCTCATCCTCCATTCGCAGTGCCGTCACGGCGATATCGCCTGGCCTGCATAGGAAGAATTGGTAGCGCTTCTGGCGCTGGGGCCGCTTCGCTCGAAAGCGCCATGGCTCTCATGGCCCGTCCGGGCCAGCATGTCTGGCCGAAAAGGCCGCCGCCGCCGCCCGCGACGGCAAATCGAGCTTGAGCAGTATGTTGGCGACGTGGCGCTTGACCGTATGCTCGCTGAGCCTGAGCTCCGCCGCGATCGCCGCATTGCTCTTGCCGTCCGCGATCAGGCTCACCACCTCGCTTTCCCGCGCCGTCAAGGACGCCGGCTCCGACGGCTTGGATTTGGGGCGGCAGGCAGGCTCCAAATGCTGTTCCGACGTTGCCTGGACCACCGGCAGCGGTTCCCCCAGTTCGTCGAGGCTGATGCGGCCGGCATCGACGAAGTGCAGGCCGGAGCCCGCCGCAAGGTCGGCGACCAGCCGCGAAGCAAGGATGTCGCCGCGCCCGGCATGGGTTGCGAGCTGCATCGTTACCCGCGCCGTCAGACCGACCGGGGCGCCGCGCAATTCGATCTCGCCGACATGCACGCCCTGCGCGCTCGCTATGCCGATCTGCTGCGCCGCGTCGCGCAGCGCCGCCGCGCAGCGGATCGCGCGCGCCGGCCCGTCGAAGCGCGAGATCATTAGCTCGCCATGCGTGCCGGCAATGCGGCCGCCATGGCGGCCCACCAGCAGCCGCCATGTCTCCTGGAAGCGCTGGCTGCGCTCGCTCCACATGCGGTCGCCGAGCTTGGCGGTGTCGGAAGTGCGCGTCACCAACAGCGCGGCAAGCACGCGCTCCGGATCGGCAACCGCTGGCTGGCCAGTCAGAAACTCTTCGATCAGGTCGGCAACCCTGTCTACGTCCCCGGTCCAGATCGGATGATCGCGCCCGGGGATCTCAACCAGCCGGGCGCCATGGATCTTCCTGGCAAGAAAGCGGCTGGCCTCGGGGTCGACGCGCACATCGTTGCGGCGGTGGACGAGCAGCGTCGGCGCGCTGATCGCCGGCAATATGCCGCGCACATCGATCCCGGCATTCATCCGGGCAAGGACAGCCGCGGCGGTCGGGCTGGCCGACAGCCGCTCGAACCGCCCCCACCACTGGGCAAAATGCGCGTCATCGACCCTGCCCGGCGCGAAACTGGGCAAGGTGGCACCGGTGCCCCAGGCTGTCTCGGCGGTTGTGATGAAGGCTTCCAGACGCTCCGGCGGCATCACCCATTTGTGGAAATGCGCGTAGCCGCCATAGAGCGCCAGGGCCCGCGTCCGCTCCGGATAGGTGGCGGCGAACAGCATCGCCAGCGGCGCCCCTTCCGAGGCGCCGAGAATCGCCGCGCGGCCGCTGCCGGCCGCATCCATCACCGCGCGCACATCGTCCATGCGGGTCTCCAGGCTGGGCAGGTGACGGACATCGACGCGGTCGGAAAGACCGGTGCCGCGCTTGTCGAACAGGATCAGCCGCGAGAAGGCGCAGAGCCGCCGCAAGAGCCTGGTATAGCCCTCGTCTTCCCAATGCAGGTCGAGATTGGAAATGAAGCCGGGCACGAAGACGAGGTCGAACGAGCCCTGGCCGACCACCTGATAGGCGATCCGCACCTCGCCGCTAAGGGCGTATCGGGTCTCGATCGGCCTCACGAGGGTGCCCGCCCGGACTGACGACTTCTGGTCGCCAACCATAGCAGAGCTGCCTTGGTTACGGCAGCTTAAACTTTAGCAAACTGAAATATAAGCCGGCGCGGCTGCTGGCCTATCCCTGCGACGCGGCGACGTCACCGGGCGAAGCCTCGAGGCCGAGCTTGCGATCGGCCTCTGCCGGCGTGATCGGACGCTTGATCCTTGCCGAAGCGACCACGACCAGTTCGTCGAAGCCCTCGCCGCCGCTGTCCAGCATCTCGAAGAACTGGCGCCGCATCCTTGGCTCCCAGAACTTGTTGATGTGCTCGGCGACGCCGGCAACGCCTTCCTCGCGTGGCCTGGAGTGGAAGAAGGCCGCGATCTGGTTGGCCATGCGCACCAGCTTTTCCTTGGTGCTCATGATGTGCTCTTCGTCATGCGACATGCTGGGCAACTCCGGATGCCACCCGGTCAGGGTGGGTGAAAATGTCGAAATCATCGCCGCGCACCAGCGCCACCAGCGTCATGCCGGCCTCTTGAGCGGTGCGGATGGCAAGCGCGGTGGGAGCGGAAACGGCGATGATGAAGGGGGAACCGATCGCCGCCGTCTTCTGCACCATCTCCACCGAAACACGGCTGGTCACCACGACCGCGCCCGATGCGCCATCGATATTGGCCTTGGCCAGCGCGCCCGCCAGCTTGTCGAGCGCGTTGTGGCGGCCGACATCCTCGCGCGCCATGACGACACCCTTGCCGGGCACGTAGAAACCGGCGGCGTGCACGGCCCCCGTCTCGGTATGCAGCGGCTGCACCTTCGACAACAGCTTGACCGAACGAGTGATGTCGTCGGCGTCAAGCGTAAGCTTTGACGCACTGACCGCATCGACCGAGCGCATCGCTTCCTCGATGGATTCGATGCCGCAGAGCCCGCAGCCGACCGGTCCGGCAAGCCGTCGCCGCCGCGCCTCGAAGCGCGTATTGGCCTGGTCCTTCAGCATGATCTGGATGTCGATGCCGGCACCATGATCTTCCACTTCGATGGCTTCGATCTCGTCAGGCTCGGCGATGATGCCCTCGGTCAGCGAAAAGCCGAGCGCGAAATCCTCGAAATCGGCCGGGCTCGCCATCATCACCGCATGCGTGGTGCCGGCAAAGGAGAACGCCACCGGCGTCTCCTCGGGCACCATGCGGTTGGCCGCGGCCGTGCCGCTGGCGCGATGCGCCAGCCGCGATATCTGCGTCGTCGCTTTGCGGCGCGCGGCCAAGACTACTCCGCCGCCTGCAGCGGAGAGATGCGGCGGCTCTGCTTGGCCTGTTCGTCATAGTCGCGCTGCCATTCCGACGGGCCGTTAGACGCGCCAACCTGCACCGCCGTCACCTTGTACTCCGGGCAGTTGGTCGCCCAGTCGGAGAAGTCGGTGGTGATGACGTTGGCCTGCGTGTCGGGATGGTGGAAGGTGGTGTAGACCACACCCGGCGACACCCGGTCGGTGATCAGCGCGCGCAGCGTCGTCTCGCCCGAACGGCTGGTCAGCCGCACCCAGTCGCCGTCGCGCAGGCCGCGATTCTCCGCGTCGTGCGGGTGGATTTCGAGCCGATCCTCGGAGTGCCACATGACGTTTTCGGTACGCCGTGTCTGCGCGCCGACATTGTACTGGCTGAGGATACGGCCGGTGGTCAGGAGCAGCGGGAAGCGCGGTCCGGTTCTTTCGTCCGTCGCCACATATTCGGTACGGATGAACTTGCCCTTGCCGCGCACGAAGCCGTCGACATGCATGATCGGCGTGCCGAGCGGGGCCTTGTCGTTGCAGGGCCATTGCACGGAACCGACGCGGTCGAGCAGGTCGAAGGAGACATTGGCGAAGCTTGGCGTCGTCTTGGCGATCTCGTCCATGATCTCGGACGGATGCGTATAGTTCCAGTCGAGGCCGATGGCGCGGGCGAGCTCCTGCGTCGCCTCCCAGTCGGCATAGCGCGCCTTCGGCGCCAGCACCTTGCGCACCATGTTGATGCGGCGCTCGGCATTGGTGAAGGTGCCGTCCTTCTCGAGGAAGGTCGAGCCGGGCAGGAAGACATGCGCGTAGTTCGCCGTCTCGTTGAGGAAGAGGTCGTGCACAACCACGCATTCCATCGCGGCAAGGCCGGCGGCGACATGCTTGGTGTCGGGATCGGACTGCAGGATGTCCTCGCCCTGGATGTAGATGCCCTTGAACGAGCCGTCGACGGCGGCATCCAGCATGTTGGGGATGCGCAGGCCGGGTTCGTCGTCCAGCTTCACGCCCCACAGGCTCTCATAGATGTCGCGCACCGCGTCGCCCGAAATGTGCCGATAGCCCGGCAGTTCATGCGGGAAAGAGCCCATGTCGCACGAGCCCTGCACATTGTTCTGGCCGCGCAGCGGGTTCACGCCGACGCCCGGCCGGCCGATATTGCCGGTGGCCATTGCGAGGTTGGCAATGGCCATCACCGTGGTCGAGCCCTGGCTGTGCTCGGTCACGCCGAGGCCGTAGTAGATCGCGCCATTGCCGCCCTTGGCGTACATGCGCGCGGCACCACGGATCAGTTCGGGATCGACGCCGGACAGCTTGCCGACGGTTTCGGGGCTGTTTTCAGGCAGGGCGACGAAGGACGCCCAGTCCTGGAACTCGGCCCAGTCGCAGCGCTCGCGGATGAAGGCTTCGTCGAACAGGCCCTCGGTGACGATGACATGGGCCAGCGACGTCAGCACGGCGACATTGGTGCCTGGCTTCAGCGGCAGGTGGTAGTCGGCCTCGACATGCGCCGACTTGACCATCTCGGTGCGACGCGGATCGAGCACGATCAGCTTGGCGCCCTGGCGCAGCCGCTTCTTCAGCCGCGAGGCGAACACCGGGTGCGCTGACGCCGGATTGGCGCCGATGATGACGGCGACGTCGGTGAATTCGACCGAGTCGAAATCCTGCGTGCCGGCCGAGGTGCCGTAGGTCTGGCCGAGGCCGTAACCGGTCGGCGAATGGCAGACGCGGGCGCAGGTGTCGACATTGTTGTTGCGGAAGCCCTGGCGCACCAGCTTCTGGACGAGATAGGTCTCCTCATTCGTGCAGCGCGAGGAGGTGATGCCGCCGATGGCGGTGCGGCCGTACTGGTACTGGATGCGGCGGAATTCCCTGGCCGTATGGGCGATCGCCTCTTCCCAGCTCACTTCGCGCCAGGGATCGCTGACCTTTTCGCGGATCATCGGCGACAGGATGCGGTCCTTGTGGGTGGCGTAGCCATAGGCGAAGCGGCCCTTCACGCAGGAATGGCCGTGGTTGGCCATGCCCTCCTTGTAGGGCATCATGCGGATGACCTCGTCGCCCTTCACTTCAGCCTTGAACGAGCAGCCGACGCCGCAATAGGCGCAGGTGGTGACGGCGGAGCGCTCCGGCAAGCCCTTTTCGAGCACGGTCTTCTCGCGCAGCGCGTCGGTCGGGCAGGCCTGCACGCAGGCGCCGCAGGACACGCATTCGGAAGCGATGAAGTCCTCGTGCATGCCGGCGACCATGCGCGATTCGAAGCCGCGGCCCTCGATGGTCAGCGCGAAAGTGCCTTGCACCTCTTCGCAGGCGCGCACGCAGCGCGAGCAGACGATGCATTGCGCCGGATCATAGGTGAAATAAGGATTGGATTCGTCGCGGGCGATGTAATCGACCGCCAGCGAGCCATGGCCCGGCGCGACGCCATTTTCTTCCTTGACGTGGTTGCGGCCCTCGACGCCGTAGCGGTTTTCGGTCAGGCCGACGGACTTCGCCACCACATCGAACTCGCTGGCGCCGGTTCCGGCCTTCTCATTCCAGCCGGTCGGATGGTCGGAGACGTAGAGTTCCATGACGCCGCGGCGGATGGCGTCGAGCCTGTCCGATTGCGTGCGCACCACCATGCCTTCGCCGACGGGCGTCGTGCAGGAAGCCGGCGTGCCGCCGCGGCCTTCGATCTCGACGAGGCAGATGCGGCAGGAACCGAAGGAATCCAGCATGTCGGTAGCGCAGAGTTTCGGGATTTCGACCCCGCCCTCCATCGCCGCGCGCATGATCGACGTGCCTTCCGGCACGCTGATCGAGCGGCCATCGACGGTCAGCGTGACCTGCTTCTCGGCCTTCGATTGCGGCGTTCCGTAATCGAGTTCTTCGATGAGCGTCGGGAAGTCGGCCTTGATGTTCATCTGCCAGTTCCTATTCTACTGTTTCGGCGACGGGCGTCAGTGACTCTCTCGCTGACAGGCCAAAATGCTCGATTAGTTCAAAAGGTAAATCTTTTTCGAAAGCCGTGAAAGTGATTGACCCGTCACTTTCAAAATATCGGATTTCGAGAACGATCCTTGGCTCTTGTTCGACAATTTCCGTCACCTCCAGATACATGCTGTCTGGCTCGTTATCGCTACACAGCATGACCTCAAATTGACGGGTCTGATATTCAAGGGCCATCGGCCTACTCCGCTGCCTCGGCAACTGGCGCGGGCTTGAAATCCTCGGGGAAATGCGTGATCGAGCTCATCACCGGGTAGGGCGTGAAGCCGCCCAGCGCGCAGAGCGAACCGAACTTCATCGTGTTGCAGAGGTCGGTGACCAGAGCGAGGTTCTTCTCCGGCTCGATGCCGGCGGCGAGCCTGTCGATGGTTTCCACGCCTCGCGTCGAGCCGATGCGGCAAGGCGTGCACTTGCCGCAGCTTTCGATGGCGCAGAACTCCATGGCGAAGCGTGCCTGTTTCAGCATGTCGGCAGTATCGTCGAAAACTGTGACGCCGGCGTGGCCAATCAGCCCATCACGCTTGGCGAATTCTTCGTAGTCGAACGGCGTGTCGAAGAGCGCGCGTGGGAAGTAGGCGCCGAGCGGTCCGCCGACCTGCACCGCCTTGACCGGACGTCCGGTGGACGTGCCGCCGCCGATATCGTCGACGATTTCGCCCAGCGTCAGGCCGAAGGCGGTTTCGAACAGGCCGCCTTGCTTGACGTTGCCGGCGATCTGGATCGGGATCGTGCCGCGCGAGCGGCCCATGCCGAAATCCTTGTAGAAGGCGGCGCCCTTGTCCATGATGATCGGCACCGAGGCCAGCGAGATGACGTTGTTGATCACCGTCGGCTTGCCGAACAGCCCTTGGATGGCCGGCAGCGGCGGCTTGGCGCGCACCACGCCGCGCTTGCCCTCCAGGCTGTTCAAGAGCGAGGTTTCCTCGCCGCAGACATAGGCGCCGGCGCCGACACGGATTTCCATGTCGAAGGCATTGGGCGAACCCAGCACATTGACGCCGAGCACGCCGTGCTTGCGGGCAATCTCGACGGCCTTGTTCATAACAGCCACTGCATGCGGATATTCCGAGCGGATGTAGACAAAACCCTTGGTGGCGCCGGTGGCGATGCCGGCGATCGCCATGCCCTCGATCAGCACGAAGGGGTCGCCTTCCATGATCATGCGGTCGGCGAAGGTGGCGCTGTCGCCCTCATCGGCGTTGCAGACGATGTATTTGCGTTCCGATGTCGTATCGAGCACCGTCTTCCATTTGATGCCGGTCGGGAAGCCGGCGCCGCCACGGCCGCGCAGACCGGACTCCGTCACCTGTTTGACGATGTCGGCGGGTGCCATGGCCACCGCGTTCTGCAGGCCATTCAATCCGCCGAGCGATTTGTAGGCATCGAGCGACAGCGGGTCGTTGATGCCGCAGCGCGCGAAGGTCAGCCTGGTCTGCTTGGCGAGGAACGGGATCTTGTCGGGGGCGCCGAGCCAGCGCTTGTGATGCCCGCCCTTGAGGAAGCCGCTGTCGAACAGGCTCTTCACGTCCGACGGCTTCACCGGCCCGTAGGCGACACGGCCGGTGGCTGTCGCTACTTCGACCATCGGTTCCAGGAAATAGGCGCCGCGCGAGCCGTTGCGCACGATCTTGGCTTCGATGCCGCGCTCGGCAAGCTCGTTTGCGATCGCCTTGGCGACCTTTTCCGCGCCCAGCGCCAGCGCGCCGGAATCGCCGGGAATGTAGATGCGGGGGGTCATGCGCGCACCTCGGCGACGATCTCGTCGATCTTCTCGTTATCGAGCCGTCCGATCACCTCGCCGTCCAGCATCGCCGACGGCGAACAGGCGCACAGCCCGAGGCAATAGACCGGCTCGAGCGTCACCGATCCGTCACGCGTGGTCTCGTGGAAATCGATACCGAGCAACTGCTTGATCCTGGCGGCGACGGCGTCCGAACCCATCGACTGGCAGGCTTCCGCCTGGCAGAGCTTCAGCACGTGCCGGCCGGCCGGCCGGGCACGGAAATCGTGATAGAAGGTGACGACGCCGTGCACTTCGGCCCTGGAGAGGTTCAGTCCATCGGCGATGACGGGAACTGCCGCCTGCGGCACATGGCCGAACTCCTCCTGGATGCCATGGAGGATCGGGAGCAGCGGACCTTCGAGGTCCTTCAGGTCTTGAACAATCGCCGCCGTGCGCGATGCGATCTCGGTACTTGCAGGCTGCATCGTCATGCAGCGCCCTCCCTGGTCGATAGCGTTCTAGCGCTAAGTCGTTACAAAAACAGAGGAAACCGGTGAAATCAATAAAGCTGATCCGTCGGTTGATAGAAATCTTCTATCAATCCCGCCCAGCCGCCATTATCTAGCCTAGCGGTGCGCGCGGAAATCGTCTGCCAGCGCCATCGCCTCGTCCAGCAGCGCCTGCACCAGCGGCGTGTGCGGTTCCCGTGGCGCGGCCACCAGGCCGACCGTGTGGCTGGCATCGGGCTCGACGATCGGGATGGCTCGGATCGGTTCGGAAAAACCGAATGTTTCCGCAAGGTTGAGCGGCATGATCGACGACCATTTGCCGGTCCGGATGTGCGAGAACAGCACGATCATCGAATTGGATTCGAGCGTCGGCCGCACCTGCACGCCGGCTTCCGCCAGATGCTGGTCGATGATGCGGCGGTTCTGCATGTCCGGCGTCAACAGGCAGAGCGGCAACTGGCTGATCTCCGCCCATGTCACTTTGTCGCGGTCGGAATAGGGGTTTCCGATGGCGGTGATCAATTGATAGCGCTCGTCATAGAGCGGCACGCTGGTCACCCGTCCGAGCGGCTCGTTGTCGAGATAGGTGATGCCGGCATCGACGTCGAAATTGCCGAGCAGCGACAGCACTTCGATCGAGGTGCGCGACAGGATCGAGAAGGTGACGCCCGGGTGCTTGTCGCGGAATGGCGTCGTCAGCCGCGCCACCATGGCGAGCGCGGTAGGAATGGCGGCAATGCGGATTCGGCCTGAAAGGCCGTGGCGGGCGGCGCGCATCTCCTCGCGCATGGTCCTGGAGTCGCCGACAATGCGGCGTGCCCAGACCAGCACCTGCTTGCCCTCCGGCGTCAGCCCCTGGAATCGTGACCCGCGATTGACCAGCATGACGCCAAGCTGGCCTTCGAGCTGCTTGATGCCGGCCGACAGCGTCGGCTGGGTGACGCCGCACACTTCCGCCGCCCGGCCGAAATGCTCTTCCCTGGCCAGCGCGATGAAGAATTCGAGTTTGTCGATCATTGGCCGAAGCTATCCGGCGCGCCGGCGCCGCGCCAGATGGTGCCGTGCTCGATCTTGCGGCACCAGACACGCTGCCCGATGGGCGAGATTTACCGGTCCACGAGATTGAGGATATTGCCGTCCGGGTCCCTGAACCATGCGACTTTCATGCCGCCGCCGACATGGAGGTCCCCCTCCATCGTCAGGCCGGGCATCTCGTAATGCTCGAAGGCGACGCCCTTCGACTTGAGGCCATTGACGACATCGGCGATTTTGTCGCCGACCATCCAGGTCACCGCAGTCGCCTTGTTGGTCCCGGCGAATTGGGAACGATAGACATTGATGGTGGTGTCGCCGCTTTTATACACGATCAGTTCGCCGCCCTCGTCGTGCACCTGTTCCAGGCCGAGTGTTCCCTCATAGAAGGCCTTGGCCTTCGCCAGGTCCTTCACGGCGAGGTTTGCTGTGGCATTGCTGTTGGCAAGCATGATCGTCCTTCCCTGGTTGTCATTCCTTCTGGTCATGGAAATAGGTCACCCAGGCCGCTTGACGACCGCCACCTTGCCTGGCGCTTGGAGCCGCCCGCGTTCTGCACTATGTGAGCTGCAGCCGAAAGCCAGGGAACAGCAACCATGTCCGTCACCAAGGAAATCGTCACCGAGCGTCTGAAGACGGTCAATGGACCTGACTTCACCGGCAACATCGTCGATCTCGGCATGGTCTCGGAGATTTTCATCGCCGATTCGAAAGTGTTCTTCTCGATCACCGTTCCCGCCGCGCGCGCCCAGGAGATGGAACCGCTGCGCGCCGCCGCCGAACGCGTCGTCAAGGCCATTCCCGGTGTCGCCGGCGCCGTGGTGGCGCTGACGGCCGAAAAGAAGGGCGGCGGCATGGAGGCGCCGGTTCCCGCACGTCCGGCACCGAGGCCCGTACCTCCGGCGCCGCCGCAGCGCCCCGCGCCGCAGGCTCCCGCCTCGCACGGTTCAGGCAAGCGCGGCGTGCCAGGCATCGAGGCGATCATCGCGGTTGCCTCCGGCAAGGGCGGCGTCGGCAAGTCGACCACCGCCGTCAACATCGCCCTCGGCCTGGCAGCCAATGGCCTGCGGGTCGGCGTGCTCGATGCCGACATCTACGGCCCGTCCATGCCGAGGCTCCTCAACATCCACGGCCGGCCGCAGACGGTCGACGGCAAGATTCTGAAGCCGATGGAGAATTACGGCCTCGAGGTGATGTCGATGGGCTTCCTCGTTGATGAGGAGACGCCGATGATCTGGCGCGGGCCGATGGTGATGTCGGCGCTGACGCAGATGCTTCGCGAGGTCGAATGGGGGCGGCTCGACGTGCTCGTCGTCGACATGCCGCCCGGCACCGGCGACGCCCAGCTCACCATGGCCCAGCAGGTGCCGCTGGCCGGCGCCGTCATCGTCTCGACGCCACAGGATTTGGCGCTGATCGATGCCCGCAAGGGCCTCAACATGTTCAAGAAAGTCGACGTACCGCTGCTCGGCATCGTCGAGAACATGAGCTATTTCCTCGCCCCCGATACCGGCAAGCGCTACGACATTTTCGGCCATGGCGGCGCGCGCCGGGAGGCCGAACGGCTGGGCGTCACCTTCCTCGGCGAGGTACCGCTCGAAATGGGCATTCGCGAAAGCTCGGACGCCGGCACGCCGGTCGTCGTCTCCAAGCCCGACGGCGCCGAGGCGAAAATCTATCGCGATATCGCTTCCAAGGTCTGGGACAGGGTCAATGAGGAACGCGGCGCGGCGGAAGCGGCGGTGCCGAACATCGTGTTTGAGTGACCCCTAAAGGAGGGATCAGCCGCCGACCTTCTCTCCGAATGCCGAAAAGAACTGTCCGGCCAGTTTCTTCGAGGTCGATTCGATCAGCCGGCTGCCGAGCTGCGCGATCTTGCCGCCGACTTCCGCCTTGGCCGCATATTTGAGGACCGTCGCGTCCGGCCCGTCGGCGGTCAGCGTGACGTCGGCCCCGCCCTTGGCGAAGCCGGCAATGCCGCCCTTGCCTTCGCCCTGGATGGTGTAGGCATGCGGCGGCTTGAGGTTCTTCAACGTCACTTCGCCGTTGAACGTCGCCTTGATCGGCCCGATCTTCAGCACCACCGTCGCCGCCATCTCGGTCGGCGATTTCATTTCCAGGCTCTGGCAGCCCGGAATGGCGTCCTTCAGGACGGCCGGGTCATTAAGCGCTTCCCACACTTTCTGCACGGGTGCGGCGATACGTTCCTCGCCTTCGATCACCAAAGCCATCAAAACCTCCCCGATCGCCGATGTCGGATTGGTCGTAGCGCGGGGCTCGAGAGCTGTCTATCGCACCAAAGTCCGGATTCAGATCACGCGTGCCCCTTGCCTGCATCGGCGCGTTGTCATATCGATTTGTCATACAAATACGGAGACCATGATGGCCGGCGCCCCCACGAAAAAGAAAAAATTCCGCTCGCAGGAGTGGTTCGACAATCCCGACAATCCGGGGATGACGGCGCTCTATCTCGAGCGCTACCTGAATTACGGGCTGACGCGCGCCGAGCTGATGTCGGGCAAGCCGCTGATCGGCATCGCCCAGACGGGCTCCGATCTTTCGCCTTGCAACCGGCACCACATCGAGCTCGCCAAGCGCGTGCGCGAAGGCATCGTCTCGATGGGCGGCATTCCTTTCGAATTCCCCTGTCACCCGATCCAGGAGACCGGCAAGCGCCCGACCGCCGCGCTCGACCGCAACCTCGCCTATCTCAGCCTGGTCGAAGTGCTCTACGGCTATCCCCTCGACGGCGTCGTGCTGACCATCGGCTGCGACAAGACCACGCCTGCCTTGCTGATGGCGGCGGCCACCGTCAACATCCCGGCCATCGCGCTGTCGGTCGGCCCGATGCTCAATGGCTGGCACAAGGGCAAGCGCACCGGCTCGGGCACCATCGTCTGGGAATCGCGCCAGCGCCTGTCGGCCGGCGAGATCGACTATGACGAGTTCATGGACATCGTCGCGTCCTCGGCGCCGTCCACGGGCTACTGCAACACGATGGGCACCGCCACCACGATGAATTCGCTGGCCGAGGCGCTCGGCATGCAGTTGCCCGGTTCTGCCGCCATCCCCGCGCCGTACCGCGAGCGCGGCCAGATCGCCTACGAGACCGGCAAACGCATCGTCGACATGGTGCATGAGGACCTCAAACCCTCCGACATCATGACCCGCGCGGCCTTCGAAAACGCCATCGTCGTCAATTCCGCGATCGGCGGCTCCACCAACGCGCCGATCCATCTCAACGCTATCGCCCGCCATCTCGGCGTGCCGCTCGACAATGACGACTGGCAGAAGGTCGGCCTCAAGGTGCCGCTCATCGTCAATTTGCAGCCGTCGGGTGAATATCTCGGCGAAGACTATCATCACGCCGGTGGCGTGCCGGCGGTGGTGGCCGAACTGATGAAGGCTGGAATGCTCCCGCATCCCGATGCCCTGACCGTCAACGGCAAGTCGATCGGCGCCAACTGCAAGGGGGTCGCCAACGAGAACACCGACGTCATCCGCACCGTGGCCGAGCCGCTGAAGGCCAATGCCGGCTTCATCAACTTCAAGGGCAATCTGTTCGATTCGGCGATCATGAAGATGAGCGGCATCTCGCCAGAATTCCGCGAGCGCTATCTGTCCAACCCGAACGACCCGGAAGCCTTCGAAGGCAACGCCATGGTCTTTGATGGGCCGGAGGATTACCACGCCCGCATCGACGACCCGGCGCAAGGCATCGACGAGCACACCATCCTGTTCATGCGGGGCGCCGGCCCGGTCGGCTATCCCGGCGGCGCCGAGGTCGTCAACATGCAACCGCCGGCCTACCTCATCAAGAAGGGCATCCATGCGCTGGCCTGCATCGGCGACGGCCGCCAGTCCGGCACGTCGGGCTCGCCGTCGATCCTGAATGCCTCGCCGGAAGCCGCGGTCGGCGGCGGACTGGCGTTGCTCAAATCCGGCGATCGCGTCCGCATCGACCTGAGGAAAGGCACCGCGAACATCCTCGTCAGCGATGACGAGATCGCGCGGCGACGCGCCGAGCTGCAGAAGGATGGCGGCTACCACTACCCCAAGCACCAGACGCCGTGGCAGGAAATCCAGCGCGGCATGGTCGACCAGTTCTCGGCCGGCATGGTGCTGAAGCCGGCGGTGAAATACCAGGATGTCGCCCACACCATGGGCGTGCCTCGCGACAATCACTGATTATTCCACGGAATAGTCATCGATTGTTCCTGGCTGGTCACGGATGATGGATGGACGAGGAGCGGCGGCCTGATCGATCAGGCCGCCATTCTGGCGGCGCAGCCGCGAATGCTCCGTCCTTGACAAGACCGCCCGACGAATCCACCATCATGGCAAGGGGTGCATCGCGACGACCCCGTGAGGCGTCAGCCCAATGTTCGCGTCCAGGCTTCTCTTTTCAGGAGGTGGACGCTATGCCGTCAACAACCGAAATTACCGTACAGCAGCTATCCCGTCTGGTCGGTCTGCCGGGCGCGCCTGTGATCGTCGATGTCCGCATCGATGAGGATTGCGACGCCGATCCGCGCCTGCTGCCGGCCTCGCATCGTCGCGACTTCAAAACCGTCTCGGCCTGGGCAAACGACTTCGCCGGCGGCCAGGTGGCCGTGGTCTGCCAGAAGGGGCAAAAGCTTTCGCAAGGCGTGGCCGCCTGGCTGCGGCACCAGGGCGTTGCCGCCGAATCCCTCGAAGGCGGTTTCGAGGCCTGGCGCGATGCCAAGGGCCTCCTGGTCCATGCCGCCAAGATCCCGTCCCGCGATGAAAAGGGCCGCACCGTCTGGGTGACGCGGGCTCGTCCCAAGGTCGATCGCATCGCTTGCCCCTGGCTGATCCGGCGCTTCGTCGATCCGCATGCGGTCTTCCTCTTTGTCGAGGCGGCCGAAGTGCTGGCTGTCGCCGACCGCTTCCAGGCCGTGCCCTTCGACATCGACAATGTGTTCTGGAGCCATTGCGGCGAACGCTGCACCTTCGACACGATGATCGAGGAGTTCGGGCTGGAATCCCAGGCACTCGATCGCCTTGCCACGATCGTGCGCGCCGCCGACACCGCCAGGCTCGATCTCGTTCCCCAAGCCGCCGGATTCCTTGCCGCCTCGCTTGGCCTGTCGCGCATGTTCCGCGACGATCTGGAGCAGCTGGACGCCGGCATGCTTCTCTATGACGCGTTCTTCCGCTGGTGCCGAGACGCCACCGACGAGACGCACAACTGGCCGGGCGGGGCGAAGCCATCATGAGCAGCCTCATTTCGGGGAAAAATGCCGACATCGTCGACGCGCCGGCGGTTCCGAGCTTCGGTGAAGCCACGAAACTCTGGGCGAAGATCGGCTTGCTGAGCTTCGGTGGGCCGGCTGGCCAGATCGCGCTCATGCACAAGGAACTGGTCGAGCACCGGCGCTGGATCGGCGAGCAGCGTTTCCTGTATGCCTTGAACTACTGCATGCTGCTGCCCGGTCCCGAGGCCCAGCAACTCGCCATCTATATCGGCTGGCTGCTGCACAGGACGATCGGCGGCCTTGTCGCCGGTATCCTGTTCGTGGTGCCCGGTGCGCTTGTCATGCTCACCTTGAGCATCCTCTATGCGCTCTACGGCGATGTGCCGCTGGTCGAGTCGCTGTTCTTCGGGGTGAAGGCCGCCGTGCTCGCGGTGGTGGTCGAGGCGGTGATCCGCATCGGCCGCCGCGCCTTGAAGAACCGAGCCATGGTGGCGATCGCGCTTTGCGCCTTTCTCGGCATCTATGTGCTCAGTGTCCCGTTCCCGCTCATCGTCCTGGTTGCGGGTCTGGTGGGATGGGTGGGAAACCGTGTCGCGCCGGCCCTGTTTTCCGGCGCGGCGCATGGCAAGAACGATGCTCCCGACATCACAGGCGCGGTCGACCTGATGTTCGAGCGTGGCGAACTGGCCCACACTAAGCCAACACGATGGCATGCACCGCGCACCATCGCGATCTGGCTGCCGATCTGGCTCGGGCCGGTCCTGCTGATCTCCGCACTCACCGGGACAAGCAGCGTATGGACGCAGATCGGCGGGTTCTTCAGCCTCATGGCGGTCGTCACCTTCGGTGGCGCCTACGCGGTTCTTGCCTATGTCGCACAGGCCGCCGTCGAGTCCTTCGGCTGGCTGGCGCCCGGCGAGATGGTCGATGGCCTCGGGCTTGCCGAAACCACGCCGGGGCCGCTCATTCTGGTGTTGCAGTTTGTCGGCTTCCTCGCCGCGTTTCGCCACGCCGGCTCGCTGGATTCGTTGCTCGGCGGATCACTTGGAGCGCTGCTGACCTTGTGGGTGACGTTCACCCCGTGCTTCTTCTGGATATTCCTCGGTGCGCCCTACATCGAGGCCCTGCGCGGCAACAAGGCGCTGTCGGCCGCGCTCGGCGCTATCACCGCCGCCGTCGTCGGCGTCATTCTGAACCTCGCTCTATGGTTTGCCCTGCACGTCGTCTTCCACGAAGTGCGCAGACTGGGCCTCGGCATGAATGTGCCGGTGCTCTCATCGATCGACTGGCGCGCCGCGCTGCTGTCCTGCGCCGCCATGATCGCCATCCTGAAGTTAAAGATCGGCATGCTGCCGACGCTTGCAGGGTGCGCCCTTGCCGGTGTGCTGCTGCTGGCGGTGGGTGGATAGAAGCCGGTCACCGCCTTTGTATTCCGCCGGCCAATCACCTAATTGGTTGTAAACGGATTGGATCATCAATGGCGGGACGACGCTCTTCCCTTGGCTTTCTCGGCATGTTCGGCCGCTCGGGTGATCTGCGGCAGCTCGATGCCGCCTTGCGAGGCGCCGACCTGCACCCGGCCCTGGTCCGGAGGGCGTAAAACTCACCATCGTCAATCTGATGAAGGACCACTGGCCGGATGAACCGCCGCCGCAGGCCTATCCTCGGGTGGCGACCCTGTTCGGCTACTGCATCGCCGGACCCGAAACCTTCGAGCGGGCGCAAGGTCCGCAACAGCGGCTGGACGCCGAGCGCCGGATCGAGGCGGCTCTCGAAACCGGGGACGGCCTCGATGCCCAAATCGTGCTGATGGCGCTGCACGCCAAGCTGATCAACGCCGAAGTCGTCGAACGCTATGGGCTGGCTGCGGAATAGAGCAATTCCAGGAAAAGTTTGAAGCTTCCGCCCGGAATTGCGTAAAAAATCTAGAAGCTGACGCTCAGCCGCCCATATTGGCGCGCGGCAGCTTGATCATCTCGCCAAAGCGGGCGCGTAATTTGTCGTCGAGCAGCTTTGGCACATGGCGCGGAAAGCGCTCGGCGAGGATGCGTTTCTTTTCGATGATCGCGCGCTGCAATATGTCGGGCCGGCCCTTCTCGTTCCATTCCTTCGGCGAAAAACGGTCGCCCACGGCCGGGTAGAAATATTCCGTCTGCATCAGCCGCAGCGTCTGCTCGTTGCCGAGATAGTGCCCCGGGCCGTTCAGGCAGACCTCGGCGATGGTGTCGATCGACAGGGCTTCATCGGTTACCTCTATGCCGCGCACGCAGCGCAGGCAGTGTCCCAACATGTCGTTGTCGATGATCAGGCTTTCCAGGCAGAAGCCGAGCAGCGAGGCGTGCATTCCGGCCGATTCATAGACGAGGTTGAGCCCGGCAAGGCCGGCCATCACGTCGGTGATGCCCTTTTCATAGCCGGACTGGATGTCGGGCAGTTTCGAATCCGTCATGCCTGCGGCCGAGCCGCCCGGCAAGTCGTAATATTGTGCCATCTGGGCGCAGGCCGCCGTAAGTACGGCTTGCTCGGCCGAGCCACCGGACATGGCGCCTGTGCGCAGGTCGGACACGAACGGCCATGTGCCGAAGATCGCCGGATGCCCCGGCTTGATGGCGTTGACATAGACGAGACCAGCCAGCACTTCGGCCACCGCTTGCACCACCGCGCCGGCGATCGCCGCGGGCGCCGTGGCGCCGGCCTGTCCGGCCGACAAGAGCAGGATCGGAATGCCGCCCTCGACGCAGGCTTCGAGCACGCCGCAGGCGTCCTCGGCGAATTTCATCGGCGGCACGACGAAGCAGTTCGAGTTCGACACGAATGGCCTGGCGCGGAAATTCTCCTCGCCGCCGGCAATCGCATAGAGCATTTCCAGCGCCGGCTGCACGTTCTCGCGCACCGTGAACGAGGTGCCGACATGCTTGGACGTGCCCATAACGCAGGCATAGAGCGTGTTGAAGTCCATTTCGAGGGGATCGGGAATGTCGCGCGGCACCATCGGCCGCTGGAAGAAATGAATGTTGTCGAGCCCTTCGACGATGCGGGCCGCGTCATAGATGTCCTGCAGGAGCGACTCACGGTATTCGCGCTTCTCGACATCGACCAAATGCACGGCGGCGCCGGCCGTGCCGTAATGCACGCGCTTGCCCTGGATCACCATGTCGTGCCTGGGATCCTGGCCATGCAAGGTGAAATTCCGTGCCGCTCGTCTGATCGTGTCGAGCACCAGCGCGCGCGGGAAACGGATGCGTCCGTCGTCGCCATAGGTGGCGCCGGCCTTGGTCAGCGCCTCGATGCAGGAGGGGATGGCATTGGCGAAGCCGACGGTCTCCAGCAGCGTCAGCACCGCCTCATGGATGCGCTCCTGATCATTGCCCTTGAGCGGTCCGTAGCTGCCGCCCTCGAGGCCGGCGCGCACCGGCTTGATATCGTCGGCGAGCGGCGCCGCCCGCATGGCGCGGCGCGCTTCGCGTCCGCCGGAGCGGCGTGAACGTTGGTCCGCCGCGTCCTGCTTTTCAAGAACCACTGACATGGAAAACACTCCACCTTTTCGAGAGGCAGAGCGCGGCGGTTGGTCCACCATCGGCCTGCTTCTTCCCCTTTGTGCCACGACTATGCCGCCGGCATTGGCACAGCCTATGAGCCAGCGGTTCTAGTCGAGTATGCCAGGGAAAGAGGAACGGGAGCCGCTTAAGGGCGACTCCCACCAGAAAATCGGAGAATGGATCAAGCGGCCGCGGGCCGGCGGCCGGCGGCCGTGGCGAGTTCGCGGATACCCGGTTCGATATGCTGCAGCGCGATCGAGGAAATGCCCAACCGCATGAAACGCGAAGGCTTTTCGGTGCGGTCGAAGAAGCGGTCGCCAGGCTCGATGATGACGCTGCGCGAGGCGGCAGCCTCGGCCAAACCGCGGGAATCGGTACCGCGTGGCCCTTCCAGCCAAAGCGATGTGCCGCCGGCCGAATCGGTCGAACGCCATTCGGGCAGGAAAGCCGAAATCGCATGGACCAGACGCTTGCGCCGCTCGTCGAAGGCGCTCGACAGCCGCCGCACCAGCGCTTCGTGATGGCCGAGTGACAGGAAGAGCGCCACGGCGCGCTGGTTGTTGGCCGGCGGATGGCGCAGCATGAAGCGGCGCAGTGCCCTGAGCTCGGCGATTAGTCCAGCTGAAGCCACGATGTAGCCAAGCCGCAGGCCGGGAGCCAGCGTCTTCGACATCGAGCCGACATAGACGACGCGGCCGGAGCGGTCGAGGCTCTTCAGCGCCTGCTGCGGCGCCTCGTCGAGAAGCTGGCTGTCATAGCCGTCCTCGATGATGATCTGGTTGTGCCGGTTGGCGCGCGCCAGGAGATCCTGCCGCCGCTCCGCGGACAGTGGCACCATGGTTGGGCAATGATGGCTGGGCGTGACGAATACGAAGCCGGAATCATTGGGAATTGAGGACGTTACGATGCCGGACTGGTCGACCGGCACCGGCTGGATGTCGGCGCCAGCGAGCCGGAAGATCGAACGTGCGTCTGGGTAGCCCGGATCCTCCATCGCCACTTTCGAGCCCTTGGTCATCAAGAGCGAGGCGAGCATATAGAGCGCGTTCTGGGCGCCCAGCGTGACGATGATTTCATCGGGATTGGCGAAAATACCGCGCCGGGGCAGCAGCCGCGCCTGGATCTGCTCGATCAGCAGCGGATCGTCGCGGTCGACCATGTCGGAAGCCCAGTTGCGGATCTCCAGCACGGCCAGCGCCATGCGGTTGCACTCGCGCCATTCGGCGGTCGGGAACAGGGCTGGGTCGAACTGGCCGTAGACGAAGGGGTAGGACGACTTGATCCAGTTGTCGTGCTTGGCCGGCGGCGGCATGTCGCTTGCGGCGATCTGCCGGCGCGCCTTCCAGTCGATCTCGTTGGCCTGGTCGGGCGCCTTCTGGTGCGGCTTGGCGGGTGTCGCCAGCACGTCGGGATTGACGAAATGACCGCGCCGCTCGCGCGCCACCAGGAACCCCTGGTCGACCAGCTGCTGGAAGGCCAGCACCACGGTTCCGCGCGCCACGCCGAGTTTTTCGGCCAGGATCCGGCAGGAGGGAAGCGGCATCGAAGCGGCGATCTGGCGGTCGAGAATGGCGGCCACGATGGCTTGGCGGATCTGCGCCTGCAGGGTCTGGCCGGATTCGGCCGAAATCCGGAACAGGCCGGACCATATCGCCGTGTCGTTTCTCTGTGGCATGGAAGATGTTCCTCGATGGCCAGCTTTTTTTGCTTGGCTGGACCAGCCGAACGTAACCGTGGCACAAGGGGTTGCGCCAATCAATTTTTCTGATCTTTGGGATTTATGCCAGTGATCCTTCAAGCTCGAAAGTGATTCTTCAAGCTCGAAACAAGGCGCGGCCACCTCGGCGCCCGACACATTGTGTCATCGCATCGTGATGCGCTGCGTCATCGCCGCGTATTGACCGGATGGAATTCGGCTCAATAGTTGTGGCGCGACGACACGCGCCGGAAACATCCGGTCTGATATGGTGCGTCCAAAACGCCAGGAGTCCCCGCCAGTGGATCAGTCAGCCTTCCAGAAACAGCTTGCCGCCCTGCGCGATCATCGCGCCGCGGCCCCTGGCGACATGCGCCAGGCCTTCGCCGCCGATCCACAGCGGTTCAAGACCTTTTCCGTCACCGACGACGACCTGCTGCTCGACTGGTCGAAATGCGCCGTCGATGCGGTGACCATGGATCTGCTGGAGAAGCTCGCCGCCGCCGCCGATCTCGAAGGCCGCCGCGCCGCCATGTTCGCCGGCAAGAAGATCAACATCACAGAGGACCGTGCCGTTCTGCACACGGCGCTGCGCAACCTCAGCGGCAAGGGTGTCACGATCGACGGCCAGGACGTCAAGGCGGATGTCATTGCCGTGCTCGACGCCATGGGCGCCTTCGCCGATGCCATCCGCTCGGGCAAGGCGACCGGCGCCACCGGCAAGAAGATCACCGACATCGTCAACATCGGCATTGGCGGTTCGGACCTTGGTCCGGCCATGGCGACGCTCGCGCTCGCTCCCTATCATGACGGTCCGCGCGCGCACTACGTCTCCAACATCGACGGCGCCCATATCCACGACACGCTGAAGGGGCTGTCGGCCGAGACCACGCTGTTCATCATCGCGTCCAAGACCTTCACCACGGTCGAGACGATGACCAATGCCCAGACGGCGCGCGACTGGGTGCAGAAGGCGCTCGGTGGGGAAGCCGTGGGCAAGCATTTCGCCGCCGTCTCGACCGCGCTCGACCTGGTGGCGAAATTCGGCATCGAGCAGGACCGCGTCTTCGGCTTCTGGGACTGGGTCGGCGGCCGCTATTCGCTGTGGGGCGCGATCGGCCTGCCCGTCATGATCGCCATCGGCCCGCGCGCCTTCCGCGCCTTCCTCGACGGCGCACACGAGATGGACGAGCATTTCCGCACCGCGCCGCTCCGCAAGAACCTGCCGGCGCTTCTGGGCCTGGTTGGCTGGTGGCACCGGGTGGTCCGCGGCTATCCGGCCCGGGCCGTCATCCCTTACGACCAGCGCCTGTCCAGGCTGCCGGCCTATCTGCAGCAGCTCGACATGGAATCGAACGGCAAGGGCGTCACCCTCGACGGCACGCCGGTGACGACGCCGACCGGGCCGCTGGTCTGGGGCGAGCCGGGCACCAACGGCCAGCACGCCTTCTTCCAGTTGCTGCATCAGGGCACCGATCTGATCCCGGTCGAGTTCCTTGTCGCCGCTGTCGGCCACGAGCCTGATCTCAAGCACCAGCATGACCTGCTGCTCGCCAACTGCCTGGCGCAGTCGGAAGCCTTGATGAAGGGCCGCACGCTGGACGAAGCGCGCGCGCAGATGCTGGCCAAGGGCATGAAGCCGGCCGATGTCGACCGCATCGCGCCGCATCGTGTCTTCTCCGGCAATCGCCCGTCGATAACGATCCTCTATCGCAAGCTCGACCCGCGCACCTTCGGCCGGCTGATCGCGCTTTACGAGCACCGCGTCTTCGTCGAGGGCACGCTGTTCAACATCAATTCCTTCGACCAATGGGGCGTCGAACTCGGCAAGGAACTGGCTACCGGCCTGCTGCCTGTCGTGGAAGGCAAGGAAAGTGCCGCCAAGCGGGATGCATCGACCGCTGGCCTGGTGGGATACATCCACCAATTGCGTGGTTCGGAGTGAAGCGCTTGGGAGACATCAAGGGAATATTGTTCGACAAGGACGGAACACTTGTCGACTTCAACGCGACCTGGCTCGGCGTCGCCGACTTCATGGCCATGGACGCGGCCGATGGCGACCGCTGGAAGGCCGACAGGTTGCTTGCGGCCGCTGGCTTCGATTTCGCCAACCGGCGCTTCAAGCCCGACTCCATCTTTGCCTCCGGCACCAATCTCGACGTCGTCGAACTGTGGTTCCCGCGCCTCTCCAACGAGGATCAGATGCTGGCCGTCGCCCGCTTCAACGAGATCACCTCGGTGCAGGGCTCGGCGATGGCGGTGGCGCTGCCCGATATCGTCGACACGCTGGCCCTGCTGCACAAGCGATCCTACCGGCTTGGCGTCGCCACCAACGATTCGACCAGCGGCGCGGAGAAGACCTTGGCCACGCTCGGCGTCGCGCAACTGTTCGACGCCGCTTACGGATATGACGCGGTCGCCAATCCCAAGCCGGCCCCTGACACCATCCAGGCCTTTTGCGACCTCACCGGCCTGAAGCCAAGCGAGATCGCCATGGTCGGCGACAACCGCCACGATCTCGAAATGGCACGCGCCGGCGGCTGCGGCCTGGCGGTGGGGGTGCTGTCGGGTACGGGCACCCGTGAATCGCTGGCCGAAATCGCGGATGTGGTGCTGGATTCGGTCGCTGATCTGCCGGATTTTTTGGCTGCGAGGGTCAAGGAGACGGCTTGATTTCGGAGAGGGTGGGAAGGTGGTTTGACGTCAATGGCGGAGATAGGGCCGGATGCAGATGTCTGCTTTCGGGACTGCTGAACTAGGAAGCGGACAAAGCGGTTCCGTCGGTCAGTCCGGCCGACCGCGTCCTCTCGTGTCTATCCCTGAGAAACAACGTCTACGAGGAGGTTATATTCTTCGTGCAGATACTGCCGAATATAAAATACAAATTCATCATAAAAGGCGTTTTAGAGCCTCTTTTGCTTTCATATTTCCGGATGTCGCGGCTTGCTTGTAGTACATAATGGCCGTTGATCGATCTATTTTTACGCCAATACCAAACTCAAATATGGTACCAAGCGCGCTTTGGGCGTCTGCGTCGCCATTTTTAGCGCTTTCTTCGAGCAATGTTATTGATTTTTCAGTATTCTTTTCAACGCCCACGCCATTGATATATATCATAGCCAGGTCATATTGCGCCCTGGAATTGTTTTGATCTGATGATTTTTCGAGCCAGTGACGCGCAAGGGCATAATCTTGCCCAACGCCTTTGCCGGTTAAATACGCCACACCGATATTATACTCCCCCTTAGCATCCCCGCTTTGAGCCGCGCTCGAAAACAATTCCGCAGCGCGTCGATAATCTTGCGGCACTCCTTTGCCTGCTGCGTAGAGGGCACCAAGGTTGGCACTGGCCGCGGAAAATCCCTGCGCCGCGGCCTTTGCGTACCAAATGGCCGCCTGTGCGGGGTCGGGTGCGACGCCTTTACCGCTGTCATAAAGTCCGCCTAGATTGTTCTCCCCGATAGGGCTGCCTACCGCGGCAGCAGCCCGATACCAGCGCATGGCTGCGGCGAAGTCCTGTGGGACACCCCGGGCATATTCATACAAATAGGCAATTGCCGCCAGCGCCGTGGGATCGTTCTGGGCTGCCGCTTTCTGATACCACATCATTGCTTGCGCATAATCTCGCCCAACGCCTTCGCCGCTTTCATAGGCTGCGCCGAGCTGAAATTGAGCAGGAGCAAGCCCTTGGCCCGCCGCCTGGCGGAGGAGTTCGGCGGCCCGGACCGGGTCCTTTGGTGCTCCTTGGCCGATTTGATACATTGTGGCCAGGCTCAATTCTGATTGAGCAAATCCCTTGGCTGCCGCCTCGGTATACCAGGCAAAGGCGAGCGCGCTGTTTTGAGCCACGCCGATACCGCCCTTATCATAGAGGTATCCCAGATTGTGGTCTGCTTGCGCGTCGCCCTTGTCGGCAGCCTGCTCAAAATACCCCTTTGCGCGCTGGGCGTCGGGCTTCACGCCGCAACCCAATACGTATAGAAAGCCGAGATTGTTTAGCGCCGCTGTCTTGCCTAAGGCAGCGTCATTTTCCCATTCCTGTCGCTCTGCATCCCCGAGCGTTCCGCATGTCAATTGCTGAGTGACAACAAGCTCACCTGCGATCGAGCGTGACGAGGAAATCAAAATCGATATTCCGGCGCAGGCCACAGTCAGTATTGTTGCTTTATAACCAGTCCGTTCGATCATTGTGACGATCTACGTGAGATTAAGATTTCTGAAGTCGCGGTAACGGTGCACTGGCCATCCCCATCTAGTAGCTACCGGTCAGGGATTAGCAGGCCGAATGGATCGTGCCCGGAAGTTAACAAAGGGCCCCGTTCAAGGCGATACTTACAACCAATGTGACGCACAAATATCCGTGAACGGACCGGACGACAGCTACCAACATGTTTCATACGGAGCTACCGCCGTTCCGCTTCAAAGAAAACACCCCACTCGGCTTGCCCGCAGCCCCCTTCGCCTCACCGAAATCTGGCACCTGATATTCGGCGAGCAACCGCAGTCGCGACAGCGGCAGGTCGCTGCGCCGGGGGTCGCCGACCAGCACTTCGAGGCCTGATGCCAAGCAGCGATCGAGGAACGGGATAACCCGCAGGGCGACTTCGCTGGAGTAGAACACGTCGCCCGCGAGCACGAGGTCGACGGGCGGTGGCGGGCCTGTGGTGATATCCTTTTCTACGACGGTGATCCCGACGCCATTGGCCGCGGCATTGAGGCGGATCGCGGCAACGCCGTTGCGGTCGATCTCAGCGGCGATCACTTCTGCGGCGCCGGCCTTGGCGGCGGCGATGCCGACAATGCCTGAACCCGCCCCGAGGTCCAGCACGCGCCGGCCCGCCACCGTCTTCGGACGGTCGAGGATGTAGCGTGCCAGCACGGTGCCGCCGGCCCACGCATAGGCCCAGTAGGGCGGCTGCGGTTCTGGGGTGTCGTCGACCGCGTCAGCATCGTCTTCAGGGTCGACGAGGCGCCTCAACCCGCTCCCCGGGTGCGCGGTGTAGAGCTGGATTTCGGGAAGCGCCGGCACCGGGACGAGGCGCATGTTGGCCTTGATGAATCCCACAGGGTCTGGACGCATGCGCCGGTCCGGCACATCGTCGTTGCCGAGATCCACTATTCCCGCAGCGCCCGCCGCAGGATCTTGCCGACCGGCGTCTTGGGCAATTCGGTCCTGAACTCTATGTATTTCGGCCGCTTGTAGCCAGTCAGGTTCTCCCGGCAAAAAGCGGTGATGGCCTCGGCGGTCAGGGCCGGGTCCTTCTTGACGATGAACAGTTTCGGCACTTCGCCCGAATGCTCGTCCGGCACGCCGATCGCCGCCACTTCGAGCACGCCTGGATGCGCCGCCACGACCTCCTCGAGTTCGGTCGGATAGACGTTGAAGCCGGAGACGAGGATCATGTCCTTCTTGCGGTCGACAATCTTGGTGTAGCCGCGATCGTCCATGAAGCCCATGTCGCCCGACTTGAAGAAGCCGTCCTTGGTCATCACCTTGGCGGTCTCGTCAGGCCGGTTCCAGTAGCCGGTCATCACCTGCGGTCCCCTGATGCAGATCTCGCCGACCTCGCCGAGTGGCACGTTGTTGCCGTCGTCGTCCCTGATGACGATCTCGGTCGAGGGCAACGGCAAGCCAATCGTGCCGGTGAACTCGCCGGAGCTGAACTTGTTGGCCGTCGCCACCGGCGAGGTCTCCGAAAGGCCATAGCCTTCGCTGACCGGGCAGCCGGTCAGCGCCTTCCAGCGCTCGGCGACGCCCTTTTGCACCGCCATGCCGCCGCCCAGCGTCAGGAGCAGCGGCTTGAAGTCGAGCTTGCGAAAATCCTCATTGTTGAGCAGCGCGTTGAACAGCGTGTTGAGGCCCGGGAAGATATGGATCGGATATTTGCCCATTTCCTTGACGAAGCCGGGAATGTCGCGCGGATTGGGGATCAGTATGTTCTGGCCGCCCATCTGCATGCCCATCAGCGCGTTCACCGTCAGCGCGAAGATATGGTAGAGCGGCAGGGCGCAGATCAGGTTGAGATGCGCCGGCTTCGGCTTGACGGTGTAGGCATCCTGCAGCCACAGCGAATTCTGCGCGACATTGGCCAGCACATTGCTGTGCAACAGCGTCGCGCCTTTCGAGATGCCCGTGGTGCCGCCGGTATATTGCAGGAAGGCAACATCGTTGGCTGTCACCGTGGCCGGCTTGAAAGTCATGCCGCGGCCGGCCTTCAGGGCGGCGTTGAACTTGACATGGCCGGGCAAAGACCAGGCCGGGACCATTTTCTTGACGCGCCGCACGACCAGATTGACGATCGTGCCCTTGAGGCCGCCGAGCATGTCGCCCATCGCCGCGATGACGACATGCTTGACCGAGGTCCTGGCGACCACGGCCTGCAAGGTGTTGGCGAAGTTTTCCAGGATGACGATGGCCTGCGCCCCCGAATCCTTGAGCTGATGCTCCAGTTCGCGCGGCGTGTAGAGCGGATTGATGTTGACCACGACGTAGCCGGCGCGCGCCACCGCCATCATCGCCACCGGGTACTGCAGCACATTCGGCATCATCAGGGCGACGCGCGCGCCTTTCTGCAATCCGGTGGACTGCAGGTAGGCACCGAAGTCAGCCGAAAGCTGTTCGAGTTCAGCGTAGGTGATGGATTTGCCCATGCAAGTGAAAGCCGGCTGGCCGGCGAACTGCTTGCAGGCGCCAACCAGGAAGTCGCCGATGGAACTGTAGGGAAGGGCGCCGATCTCGGCCGGCATGTTCTTGGGATAGCTGTTGAGCCATGGCTTTTGCGGCAGGCCGGCGGCGAGTTCGGTCAGTGCCTTCGGCAGCCGCCGATGGGCGGCCGGTGCCTTCGCTGGCGATACAGCCTTCGGCGCCCCGGCTTTTGCTGGGGAAGTCTTTGCCGCAGACGGCCTTGCCGGCGCGGCCTTCGCCGCCGGCTTAGCGATGGGCTTGGCTTTCGCCGGCGCTTTCGCCGCCGGCGCCTTCTTGGCGGCTTTTGCTTCCGTCCTGGCGGGCGTGGCTTTGGTGGCGGCTTTGCCCTGGCCTTCGGCCGGTTTCGAGACTGCCCTTGCCGACGCTTTCACCGGCACCTTCGATGCTTTTGCCACCCGTTCCTCCCTAGCAATTCTTGTTCGCCGTCTCTTGTCGGCCTGCGCCGCGCTCATCTCCGAATTGACAGAGACGTCCTCCGCTGCCGCCAGGATCCATCTATGTATTGCCTCTATCGGCGGCGGTGCAAGTCTTGCCCTAGCGGCAGGAGGCCGAAAGATTTGCCGCCGAAAATCTTTCCCGCCGGCGACAGCTGGAACCGGCATCTTTGCGCATCGATGGCCCGGGGAAGAGGAGGGGCGGCCCCCTTGCCGGCGGATGCAAGATCAATAAAAAAATGCGGTCGTTAATAATATTGTGAATAGAAAAAACTGCTAATTTTTTCTGCCATTTAGCAAAATCGCGGATTTTTTTCCTGCTTCCCGCCGGGTAAGCAAACGGGGTGTTCCAAACCCGGAAAAACGGTGCTTATATGCGCGCTTCGCGAGCCTGATAGAGGGGCTTGGAAGAACATCAGGGAGTGCTCAATGAAGAAGAAATTGACTTTTGCAGCCGCGTTCCTGGCTGCAAGCGTCCTGGGAGGCGTGGCAAACGCGAAAACTCTGGTCTATTGCGCGGAAGCGTCGCCTGAAGGTTTCGACCCGGCGCCATACACCGCGGGCCAGACATTCGACGCGTCCTCGCGTACCG
Organism: Mesorhizobium sp. ES1-6; assembly: GCF_020164775.1. Taxonomy (NCBI): domain Bacteria; kingdom Pseudomonadati; phylum Pseudomonadota; class Alphaproteobacteria; order Hyphomicrobiales; family Phyllobacteriaceae; genus Mesorhizobium; species Mesorhizobium sp. ES1-6. The sequence goes on along the minus strand of NZ_JAIUGU010000002.1, from coordinate 622,077 downwards.
TCTTCAACCGCCTTGTCGAATTCGATCACGGCAAGACGTCCGTCTCGCCCGGCCTGGCGGATAGCTGGACCATTTCCGACGACGGCAAGGAATATTTTTTCAAGCTGCGCAAGGGCGTCAAGTTCGCGCCCACCGACTACTTCACCCCGACGCGCGATCTGAACGCCGACGACGTGGTGTTCTCCTTCGAGCGCCAGGTCGACAAGAACGGCCCCTGGTTCCAGTACATACCGGGCATCGCCTACCAGTATTACAATGACCAGTTCGGCGACAACATCACCAAGGTCGAGAAGGTCGACGATCTGACCGTGAAGTTCACGCTGAAGGAGCCGGCGATCACCTTCATCCCGACGCTGGGCATGGATTTCGCCTCGATCGTCTCCAAGGAATATGCCGACAAGCTGCAGGCCGACAAGACGCCTGAACTGTTCAACCAGAAGCCGGTCGGCACCGGCCCGTTCATCTTCGTGGACTACCAGACCGACGCCGCCATCCGCTACAAGGCCAACCCGGACTATTGGGGCGGCAAGCAGAAGATCGACGATCTGGTCTTCGCCATCACCACCGATCCGGCGGTGCGCGCGCAGAAGCTGAAGGCTGGCGAATGCAATATCATGTCCTACCCGGCACCGGCCGACATCGCCGGCCTGCAGGCTGATGCGAACCTGACGGTCGCGGAGCAGGAAGGCCTCAACGTCGGCGCGCTGATGTACAACACCCAGCAGAAGCCGTTCGACGATGTGCGCGTGCGCAAGGCGCTCAACATGGCCATCAACAAGAAGGCCATCATCGACGCCGTGTTCCAGGGCGCCGGCCAGGTGGCGATCAATCCGATCCCGCCGACCATGTGGTCCTACAACAAGGAAGTGAAGGACGATCCGTACGATCCGGACGCGGCCAAGAAGATGCTTGAAGAGGCCGGCGTCAAGGACCTCAAGATGAACGTCTGGGCCATGCCCGTCTCGCGCCCGTACATGCCGAACGCGCGCCGCACCGCCGAGCTGATCCAGGCCGACTTCGCCAAGGTCGGCGTCACCGTCAACATCGTCAGCTATGATTGGGGTGAATATCTCAAGCGCGCTTCGGCGGTCGATCACGACGGCGCCGTCATCGTCGGCTGGACCGGCGACAATGGCGATCCGGACAACTTCCTCGGCGTGCTCCTGAGCTGCGCTTCCGTCGGTTCGAACAACCGCGCGGAATGGTGCAACAAGGACTTCGATGCGCTCATCAACAAGGCCAAGACGGTTTCCGACCAGGCCGAGCGCACCAAGCTCTACGAACAGGCACAGGTCATCTTCAAGGAGCAGGCACCGTGGGCGACGCTCGCCCATTCCAAGGTGTTCATGCCGATGCAGAAGACCGTCACCGGCTTTGCGATGGATCCGCTCGGGATTCACCGCTTTGACGGCGTCGATATCGCCGAATAAGGTTCGCGAAACGGGGCGGCGACACAAGGTGCCGCCCCACCTCGCCCGCCATGCTGCGTTATATCCTCGGCAAGCTCGCCCTCATCATCCCGACCTTTATCGGGATAACCATCCTCGCCTTTGGCTTCGTGCGCATCCTGCCCGGTGATCCGGTGCTGGTGCTTGCGGGTGAACGTGGCCTGTCGCCCGAACGTCACACGGCGCTGATGCATCAGTTCGGTTTCGACCTGCCGATCTGGCAACAGTATCTTACCTATCTGACCAACATCCTCGGTGGCGATTTCGGCACTTCGTTTTCCACCAAGACGCCGGTGCTCAAGGATTTCCTGGTGCGGTTCCCGGCAACGGTCGAACTCGCCATCTTCGCCATGATCTTCGCCGTCATCTTCGGTGTCGCCTTCGGCATCTTCGCCGCCATCCGCCGTGGCTCCTGGTTCGACCAGCTGACCATGGGCACCGCGCTCGCCGGCTATTCCATGCCCATCTTCTGGTGGGGGCTGCTGCTGATCATCGTCTTCTCCGGCACGCTGCACTGGACGCCGGTTTCCGGCCGCATCGACCTTCTCTATTTCTTCAAGCCGGTGACCGGCTTCATGACCATCGATTCCCTCATCTCGGGCCAGAAGGGCGCCTTCCGCTCGGCGGTGTCGCACCTCATTCTGCCCACCATCGTGCTCGGCACCATTCCGCTGGCGGTCATCGCCAGGCAGACGCGGTCGGCCATGCTCGAAGTGCTGGGCGAGGATTATGTGCGCACCGCGCGCGCCAAGGGCCTGGCGCCACGCCGCGTCATCGGCCTGCATGCCTTCCGCAACGCGCTGATCCCTGTCGTCACCACCATCGGCCTGCAGGTTGGCACGCTGCTCACCGGCGCCATCCTGACCGAGAGCATCTTCTCGTGGCCCGGCATCGGAAAATGGATGATCGACGCCATTTCCAAGCGCGACTATTTCACCGTGCAGGGCGGGTTGCTTTTGATCGCGCTGATCGTCATGTCGGTGAACCTGATCGTCGACGTGCTCTACGCCGTCATCAACCCGCGCATACGGGCGAATTGACATGACCAATGAAGGCCCAGCCACCATCGAAGCCGCAACCGTCGTCAAGCCGCAGGACGCGCGGCTGCAGATGTTCGCCGAGTTCTGGCATTATTTCTCGATCAACAAGGGCGCGGTGATCGGGCTCTTCGTCTTCGCCCTGCTGATCCTGGTCGCCATCTTCGCGCCGCTGCTCGCCCCGCATTCGCCTGACGATCAGTTCCGTGACTTCTTCCTGACGCCGCCGGCCTGGCAGGAAGGCGGTAACGCGCAATTCCTGCTCGGCACCGACGCCGTAGGCCGCGATATGCTGTCGCGCCTGATCTACGGCTCGCGCTTCTCGCTCGCCATCGGCTTCGTCGTCGTCACCACGGCGCTGATCTCGGGCGTCATCCTCGGCCTGCTCGCCGGCTACTGCCGCGGCTGGGTCGACACGCTGATCATGCGCATCATGGACATCATCCTGGCCTTCCCGTCGCTGCTCTTGGCGCTGGTGCTGGTCGCGGTGCTCGGCCCCGGCCTCGTCAACGCCATGATCGCCATCGCCTTCGTGCTGCAGCCGCATTTTGCCCGGCTCACCCGCGCCGCGGTGATGGCGGAGAAGACCCGCGAATATGTCGTCTCGGCCAAGGTCGCCGGCGCCAGTCATCTCCGGCTGATGCTTGTCACCATCCTGCCCAACTGCATCGCCCCGCTGATCGTGCAGGCGACGCTGTCCTTCTCCAACGCCATCCTCGAGGCCGCCGCCCTCGGCTTCCTCGGCATGGGCGCGCAGCCGCCGACGCCCGAATGGGGCACCATGCTTGCCGAAGCGCGCGAGTTCATCCTGCGCGCCTGGTGGGTGGTGACCTTCCCAGGCCTCGCCATCCTGATCACCGTCTTTGCCATCAACCTGATCGGCGACGGCCTGCGCGATGCGCTCGACCCCAAGCTGAAGAGGTCGTGAGCATGCCGCTGCTCGAGATCAAGAACCTCACCGTTTCCTTCGACACCGCCGCCGGCCCGTTCATGGCCGTGCAAGGCATCGACCTTTCGATCGAGCCGCGCGAGGTGCTGGCGATCGTCGGCGAATCCGGTTCCGGCAAGTCGGTGTCGATGCTGGCGGTGATGGGGCTGTTGCCCAACACCGCCACCGTCAAGGCCGACCGCATGGCCTTCGACGGCGTCGATCTGTTGAAGCTCAGCCCGTCCGAGCGCCGCAAGATCGTCGGCAAGGACATTTCGATGATCTTCCAGGAGCCGATCGCCAGCCTCAACCCGTGCTTCACCGTCGGCTTCCAGATCGAGGAGGTGCTGCGCTTCCATATGGGCATGGACCGTGCCCAGCGCCGCGCGCGCGCCATCGAACTGATGAAGCTGGTCGGCATCGCCGATCCCGAGGATCGGCTGAGCTCGTTTCCGCATCAGATGTCGGGCGGCCAGTGCCAGCGCGTCATGATCGCCATCGCCATTGCCTGCAATCCGAAGCTCTTGATCGCCGACGAGCCGACGACGGCGCTCGACGTCACCATCCAGAAGCAGATCCTCGATCTGCTCGTCTCGCTGCAGGCCAAATACGGCATGGGCCTGATCATGATCACCCACAATATGGGCGTGGTGGCCGAGACCGCCGACCGCGTCATCGTCCAGTACAAGGGCCGCAAGATGGAAGAGGCCGACGTGCTGTCGCTGTTTGAATCGCCGAAGAGCAATTACACGCGCGCGCTGCTCTCGGCCTTGCCGGAAAACGCCGTCGGCGACCGGCTGCCGACCGTTTCCGACATGCTGTTCGAGCCGGCCCCCTCGGCAGCGGGAGCCTCGGCATGAGCACCACGGTCCTCGAAGGCAAGAACATCGTTCGCGATTACCACATCGGCGGCGGCCTGTTCACCGGGCCGCGCACGGTGCATGCGGTCAAGGGCGTCTCCTTCACCGTGGACAAGGGCAAGACGCTCGCCATCGTCGGCGAAAGCGGTTGCGGCAAGTCCACGCTCGCCCGCATCATCACCTTGATCGATCCCGCGACGTCGGGCGAGCTGTTCATCGACGGCAACAAGGTCGACATCGCCAAAGGCGGATTGACCAGGGAGATGCGCCGCAAGGTGCAGATCGTCTTCCAGAACCCCTACGGCTCGCTCAATCCGCGCCAGAAGATCGGCGACGTGCTGGGCGAGCCGCTGCTCATCAACACCGACAAGCCGGCGGCCGAGCGGCGTGACCTCGCCATGAAGATGCTGAAGAAGGTCGGCCTCGGCCATGAGCACTACAACCGCTATCCGCACATGTTCTCGGGCGGCCAGCGCCAGCGCATCGCCATCGCCCGCGCGCTGATGCTGAACCCGAGCCTGCTGGTGCTCGACGAGCCGGTTTCCGCACTCGATCTGTCGGTGCAGGCGCAGGTGCTCAACCTGCTCGCCGACCTGCAGGACGAGTTCCAGCTGACCTATGTCTTCATCAGCCACGATTTGTCGGTCGTGCGCTACATTGCCGACGATGTGATGGTGATGTATTTCGGCGAGGCCGTCGAATACGGCTCGCGCGACGAGGTCTTCTCGGACCCCAAGCACAGCTACACCAGGACGCTGTTCGCCGCCACACCGCGCGCCGACGTCGCCTCGATCAAGGCGAGGCTGGCGAAGAAGAAGGCGGCCTGACCCGAAGGTCAGGCACGGCCCATCCGGTTACGACAGCTTGGCGATGATAGCGCGCAGCGCCTCGCCGAATTTGTGGATCTCCTTGACCGTGTTGTAATGCACCAGCGAGGCGCGGATGGCGCCGCTGTCCATGCTGAGGTTGAGGCGTTTCATCAGGCGGGGCGCATACATATGGCCGTCGCGGATGCCGATCTGCAGCTCGGCCATTTCCTCGACGATCCGCTGCGGCGACAGCTTGCCGATGTTGAAGCAGAAGGTCGGCACGCGCTCGGTGATGCGGGCCTCGTCGGCGACGCCGTAGATGGTCGCGCCGCAGCCCTTCAGCACGCCCATCATCTCGCGCGCCAGCAGCAACTCATATTCGCGGATGGCGCCCATGCCGGCGACGATGTTCTCGCGCCGCGAGCGGTTGTTGGAGGGTGCCAGATTGCGGCCGATCAGTTCCAGATACTGCACGGCGGCATCCATGCCCGATACGTTCTCGTAGATGAATGTGCCGGCCTCGACCTTGTAGGGCGGCTCGTCCGGAATGAAATCCTCCCGGAAGGTCGGCAGCCGCTTCAGCGTCTCGAAGCGGCCCCAGAGGAAGCCCATATGCGGCGAGAAGTTCTTGTAGCCGGAGCAGACGAGATAGTCGCAATCCCAAGCCTGCACGTCGATCAGCCCGTGCGGTCCGTAATGCACGCAGTCGAGAAAGACTTCGGCGCCTGCTGCATGCGCGATGTCAGCGACGGACGCGACATCGACGATCGAGCCGATCGAATGCGCCGTCACCGTGCAGGCGACGAGGCGGGTGCGGTCCGAAACCAGCGGCCTGAGATCGTCGACATGCAGATTGCCATCCTCGCGCATGCGCCACCACTTGAACTTGGCGCCGGCCGATTCCAGCGCCAGCCAGGTGGCGATGTTGGCGTCATGGTCCATGTCGGTGACGACGATCTCATCGCGTTCAGAGAGCATCTGGCCGATTCCGAGGCTGACCAGGCGGATGAAGGAGGTGGCGTTCATGCCGAAGCAGATTTCGGACGGGTTGTATGCGTTGATCAGCAAGGCGACGCTGGTCCGGGCGTCGGCGACCGACTGGTCGACGGTGACGCTGCGGCCATAGCGGCCGCCGCGCTGTACATTGTGCGAAACCAAATGGTTGGTCACCGCGTCGAGCACGCTCTGCGGGATCTGCGCCCCGGCGGCGTTGTCCATGAAGATGAAATCGCCCGCCCGCTGCAGAGCGGGAAACATGGCGCGAATGGTGCCGACGGGGAACGCTGAGGCGTTCGCTGTGTCGGTTTGATGCTTGTTCATGGGGTAGGCTCCTACAAAGGACTTGGCGGTTCGGATTGGTTTGCGAGGTCAGCGTGTCTTCTCGGTCTTGAAGCGGGCTTCAAGCAGGCTGACGAGGCGGACCATCGGCCAAAGGAAAATGAGATAGACCAGTGCGGCGCCGATCAGCGGCGAGGGGTTGGCGTAGAGCGACTGGGCGTTGGTCGCTTCCTTCAAGAGTTCCGGCAGCGCCACGGTGGAGGCCAGCGACGTGTCCTTGAACATCGAGACGCAGTTGCTGGTCATCGGCGGGATGACCACGCGCACCGCCTGCGGCAGCACCACCTTGCGCAAGGTCAAAAGGAACGGCAGGCCAAGCGCCTGCGCCGCTTCGAACTGGCCGCGCGGAATGCTCTCTATGCCGGAACGGAAGACTTCGGCGGAATAGGCCGACATGATGATGGCGAACGCGGTCACCGCCGACGCCCAGGACGACAGCCGTATGGCGAGGAAAGGCAGCGCGTAATAGATCAGGATCAGCACCACCAGCACCGGCAGCGCGCGAAAAATGTCGGTGTAGCCGACCACCAGCCAGCGCACCGGCTTCGGCGCGTAGAGCCGCAACAGGCTGATCCCCAGGCCGATGGGAATGCCAATGCCTATGCTGAGCAGGCCAAGCAGCAGCGTGTTCAGGAAGCCGCGCAGCAGTGCCGGCAGGCTCGACGCGATGACGTCGGCGTTAAAGAAAGTGTCGATCAGCGACATCAGGGCATTCCCGAATGGTGTTGCGTCATCCGACGCCAGAGCCCGACCCGGAATATCAAGATCGGCTTTGCCGAACGGATGCCGGTCCCGGGAAGGTTATGCGTGAAAAACGGGACGTGCCGACCCCTTGGGGCCGGCACGCCTTCCGTCCGTTGGCCGCCGCTCAGGCCTTGGGCAGTGGCATTTCCTTGACGGTCGAGGAATCTGCTGGGGCGTCACTGCCGAACCACTTTTTATGGATCGCGGCCAACGTGCCGTCCTTCTTCATCGCCGTCAGCGCGTCGTTGAGTTTGCCGAGCAGCGGATGATCCTTGGTCATCATCAGGCCGTACTGCTCGCCGGTCTTGATGCGCTGCTTGACCTTCAGGTCCTTCATCTTGGTGAAGGAATATTCCATGCCGGGAATGTCGCTGACAGCGGCATCGATACGGCCGGCGCTAAGGTCGAGCAAAAGGTTCTGCTGCGTGTCATAGCCCTTCACGTCGCTGAAGCCGTCGGCTTCCTGATGCGCCTTGACCCAGGTCTCGCCGGTCGAGCCGGAGAGCACGCCGACGATCTTGCCCTTGAGGTCGGCTTCGGCATTGATCGCGCTGTCGGACTTGGTGGCGATGCCCATGTCGGAATCATAATAGGGCTGGGTGAAGGATTGCGACTTCAACCGCTCCGGCGTGATGGTGATCGAGGAGATGGCGACGTCGATGCGCTTCGAGGTGGTCGCGGCGAACAGCGCCTGGAAGCCGAGATCGGCGATGTCGGTGGTCATGCCGATGCGCTTGGCCGCTTCGTTGACGATGTCGACCTCAAAACCCTCGAACGTGCCGCTCTCGTTCTTGTATTCGAAGGGTGGGTTGGTCGGGTAGGCGCCGACATTGAGCACATCGGCGGCAAAGGCGGTTGCCGGTCCGGCGGCGATGCCGATTGCCGCGGCGAAAAGGATGAGATTGCGACGGTTGAGCTTCATTGGTGGTCCCTCTGGGGTGTTCCCTCTGGTTGTTGATCGGGCGGGCTGCCCCGCACGGTTTGTTGCCGTCCCGCCTCCCAGCGGGGCGTCAATTCATAGTAGCGACCATGCGCACGGGCGCGGCCGCGATCTGGTCTTGGTCGCATGCGCATTCACGCTGAAATTGGCGATGATATCGATATGCAGGTCGCGGATCTGGGCGCATATGCCATCGAAAGCATAGCGCGCTGGACGATGACTGGGGCAGCACAAACGACAAAGGACTGAAACCCCTCCCACCCGGAGCACCGCGACGAACTGCCGGGAAACCCTCCAGCCCGACAGTCGGCATCGACTTTGAATGCTATCCAAAGCGCCGCGCTTTTCAAGGTAAAAGTTTTAAGCTTAAAAAAGTTTCTCGGCTGCCCGCTCGACCGGGCGCTAGCGGGGGCCTTCCTGCTCCAGTTCGGCGCGGGCGGCGCTATAATTGGCCGCGGCGCCCGCGCCGAGAAACATCGTGTCGCTGGCCAGGACGAAAAAGCTGGCGCCGATGGCTGCCCATTGGCCGACGGTCTGCGGGCTGGCGCAGAATATGCCGGAGGTCTTGCCGTGCGCGATCGTCACGCCAATGATCCTGCTGATCGCATCCGTGAGCTTGTCTGCGCCCTTCGGTCCGATCGCATCGATCGATACGGAGAGATCGCCGGGCCCGACGAAGATCACGTCGACGCCGTCGACATCGGCGATCGCCTCGATGTTGGCCAACCCCTCGGCGGTCTCGACCTGGACAGCGACGACGATCCTGTCATTGGCGCCGGCCAGATATTGCGGAATGCGATAGCCATAGCCGGCCGCGCGGCCGGGTCCGACGCCGCGCTCGCCCAACGGCGGATACCGCGAAGCCGTCACCGCCATCTCAGCTTGGGCCGCGGTCGAGACGCGTGGCACCAGCACGCCCTGCGCGCCGCTGTCCAGCGCCGCCTGGATGGCTTCCGGCGCATGGCCGGGAACGCGCACCATCGCCGGCACGCGGTGGACATCGGCGGCGCGCACCATACTCTCGATCATGTCGCGCGAGATCTGGGCATGCTCCCAGTCGATGCAGAGGAAGTCGAGACCGGACAGCGCCATCACCTCGACCGCGACGGGATGCGGGATGGCGGCGAAGGAGCCGACGAGGTTGGCCTTGCCGATACACTTCTGGCGAAACTCGCTCATGCCAATCCCTTTCTCATCCCGCCAAATTCATATCGGCAAACCAGCGCGAGGCGAAGCTGTTTCATGCTTGAAATATTTTCGCGGAGCCGTAGCGTGCGATCTTCGCCGGGAGGTCGCGACATGAACAAAGCACATCCGTTGCAAGGCACCAACAAACTCAAGCTTGGCGTCTTCTCGACCAACGCCGATGGCGGCCTTGCCATATCGGATGTGCCTGAACGCTGGACGGCGAGCTGGCAGGACAATCTGACGGCCGCCCAGATCGCCGACCGCGCCGGGCTGGAGTTCATGTTGCCGATCGCACGCTGGCGTGGCTTTGGCGGCCGCAACAAGGTCAGGGAAATGTCTTTCGAGACCTTCACCTGGGCGGCGGCGCTCAGCGTGGCCACCGACCGCATCGGCCTGTTCATGACAGTGCACGTGCCGCTTGTGCATCCGCTCTATGCCGCCAAGGCGCTGGCGACCGTCGACCACATCAGCCAGGGCCGTGCCGGGTTGAACATCGTCTGCGGCTGGAACCCGAAGGAATTCGGCATGTTCGGCACGCCGCTGGTCGAGAAGGGTTACGACCAGGCGGCCGAATGGCTCGAAATTCTGGAGAAGCTCTACGCGTCGGCGGAGCCGCTCGACTATCAAGGCACCTATTATCACCTCAAGGAAGCGGTCAGCCGGCCGGCCAGCCTGCAGCTTCCGCGCCCGGTCACCATGAACGCCGCTTTCGGCGGCCCGGGCCGCGATTTCGCCGCCGCCAGATGCGATTATCTGTTCACGACTTTTTCCGAGATGAGCGATGCCGGCAAGCATGTCGCCGATATCAGCGAGCGGGCCGACAAGGTTGGCCGGGAGGTCGGCGTCTACACCGTGGCGCATGTCGTCTGCCGCCCGACCATGGAAGAGGCGCAGGCCTATTATAAAAGATATGCCGTCGATCTTGCCGATCACGAGGCGGTCGATGCGCATATGGCGGGAAAAAAGGAATTCTCGCAGTCGCACGACCCGCATGCCTATGACGCCTACCGCCAGCGTTTCGCCGGCGGCGCCGGCACCTATCCGCTGATTGGGACGCCGCAAACGATTGCCGCCGACATGGCCGCCATATCAAAGCACGGCTATCAGGGCATCGCCCTGTCCTTCGTCAACTACACGCAGGAATTGCCCTATTTCTGCGACCACGTGCTGCCGCTGCTGAGGCAGGCCGGGCTTCGCGAATAAGATATTCCGGGGAAAGCGAATTCTTTATTCCGGAATAACGGCGGTCGCCTGGATCTCCACCTTGGCGCGGTCCTCGACCAACGCCACCACCTGCATGGCGGCCATCGCCGGGAAATGCCGGCCGATCACGTCGCGATAGGCCTCGCCGATGCCCTTCAGGTTGCCGAGATATTCGGCCTTGTCGGTAAAATACCAGGTCATCGAGGTGATGTGCCTTGGCTCCGCGCCGGCCTCGGCCAGCACCGCGACAATGTTCTGGAGCGTCTGCCGCACCTGGCCGGCGAAATCGTCGGTCTCGAACTGGCATTGCCCGTTCCAGCCGACCTGTCCGCCGACGAAGACGAGCCTGCCGCGCGCCGCTACGCCATTGGCGTAGCCGACCGGTTTTGCCCAGCCTTCCGGCTGCAGGATCTCGTGCATGTCGTCTCTCCGCCTGTCCAATATCGGGTCCGCAATATCCGTGTCGAAAAATTCCGTGGTCGCGACCTGTTCAGGCCGCGCCCATCACTTGCCGCGCGATCACCACCTTCTGCACGTCCGAAGCGCCCTCATAAATGCGCAGCGCGCGGATCTCGCGATACAGGCTCTCGATGATGTGGCCCTTGCGGACGCCGTCGCCGCCATGCAGTTGCACCGCTTTGTCGATCACCTCCTGCGCCTTGTCGGTGGCGAACAGCTTGGCCATCGCCGCTTCGCGCGTCACCCGCGCGGCGCCCATATCCTTGGTCCAGGCGGCGCGGTAGACGAGAAGGGCAGTGGCATCGACGTCGAGCGCCATGTCGGCGATATGGCCCTGCACCATCTGCAATTCCGCCATCGGCGCGCCGAACAGCTTGCGCCCGGCGACTCTGTTGATGCTTTCATCGAGCGCCCGGCGGGCAAAGCCGAGTGCCGCCGCGCCGACCGTCGAGCGGAACACGTCCAGCACCGACATGGCGATGCGAAAGCCGTCGCCCGGCCTGCCGATCAGCGCCGAGACCGGCAGCCGGACCTGGTCGAAGGAAAGCCGCGCCAGCGGGTGCGGCGCGATCACTTCCAGCCGCTCGGCGATGCCAAGTCCCTTGGCGTCGCCCGGCACGATGAATGCCGAAAGCCCTTTGGCGCCCGGCGCTTCGCCGGTGCGGGCAAAGACGACGTAGAGATCGGCGATGCCGCCATTGGAAATCCAGGTTTTTTCACCGGACAAAACATAGCTGTCGCCCTCGCGGGTCGCCGTCATCTCGGTGTTGGCAACGTCAGACCCGGAGCGCGGCTCCGACAGGGCAAAGGCGGAGATCGCCTTGCCGGCGCGGGTCTTTGCCAGCCATTGCTGCTGGTCAGCCGTTCCGAAAAGGCTGAGCGCACCGGTGCCGAGCCCCTGCATGGCAAAAGCGAAGTCGGCGAGCCCGTCATGGCGCGCCAGCGTCTCGCGGGTGATGCAGAGCGCGCGTACATCGAGTGGTCCCGGATTGCCGGTGTCGAGCGCCGTCGGCTTCAGCCAGCCGTCCCGGCCAAGCATGGCCACCAACTCGCGGCAGGCGGCATCGACGTCGTGATGATCGACGGGCAGGTTTTTCGCGCACCAGGCGTCGAGTTGTTCGGCCAATTGGCGATGGCGGTTTTCGAAGAACGGCCAGTTCAGGAAAGAGCGGTCAGGCATGGATACCTCCGCAATTCTGCGAGGTCTGCACTCTACGGCGCCCCCCTCTGTCCTGCCGGACATCTCCCCCTCTGGGGGGGAGATTGGCAGCTTGCGCGCCGGGTCCCATCCTGCGGTGCTGGCGATTGGCGAAAGCGGCGATGACAGCCGATCTCCCCCCTAGAGGGGGAGATGTCCGGCAGGACAGAGGGGGGCGCTGTCCCGCCAGCGTCTCCAAAGAAGCGCTCATCTCAATTCCCCTCGAACACCGGCTTTTCCTTGGCCACGAATGCCCGATACGCCCGTTCGAAATCCCGCGTCTGCATGCAGATCGCCTGCGCCTGTGCTTCCGCCTCGATAGCCTGGTCGAGGCCCATCGACCATTCCTGGTTGAGCTGCGTTTTGGTGATGCCGTGGGCGAAGGTCGGGCCCGAGACGATGCGGGCCGCCATCTCCAGTGCATCGGCCTCGAGCGCCGCCGCATCGACCAGCCTGTTGTAGAAGCCCCAGCGCTCGCCTTCCGTCGCCGTCATGGTTCGGCCGGTGTAGAGCAGTTCGGCGGCGCGGCCCTGGCCGATGATGCGCGGCAGGATCGCGCAGGCGCCCATGTCGCAGCCGGCAAGACCGACGCGGGTGAACAGGAAGGCGGTCTTGGCCTCCGGCGTGGCGATGCGGATGTCGGAACTCATGGCGATGATGGCGCCAGCGCCGACCGCCACCCCATCGACCGCGGCGATGATCGGCTTGCCGCAATTCAGCATCGCCTTGACGAAATCGCCGGTCATGCGGGTGAAGGCCAGGAGCTGCTTCATGTCCATCTTGACCAGCGGGCCGATGATGTCGTGGACGTCGCCGCCCGAGCAGAAATTGCCGCCATTGGACAGGAACACCACGGCGTCGACGTCGTCGGCATAGACGAGATCGCGAAACGTGTCGCGCAGCTCGGCATAGCTGTCGAAGGTCAGCGGGTTCTTGCGCTCCGGCCGGTCGAGCCGGACCTTGGCGATCCTGCCCTCGACCTCCCACAGGAAATGCTTCGGCTTGAGGCCGGCCATTGCGGTCATTCGCGTCCCTCCCAGTTGCTGCGGAACGAGGTCAGCATGCCGGTCAGCCGGCGCGCATCCTCCTCGCTGACCTTGCCCAGCAATTCACCGATCCAGCCCTCATGCGCGGCGGCGATGATGGCGAAGGACTTCGTGCCCTCCTCGGTCAACCGCACCATCGAGGTGCGGCGGTCGCCATTGCGGCGCGCACGCGCCACCAGCCCTTCGGAAACCAGCCGGTCGACGATGCCGGTGACATTGCCGTTGGAGACCAGCAGGAAGCGCGACAGGTCGCTCATCAGCATGCCTTCCGGCGCCCGGTAAAGTGCCGCCATCACGTCGAAGCGCGGCAGCGTCGTATCGAATTCTTTCTTCAGGCGCTCGCGCAGTTCGGCCTCGATTGTGCGTGAGGCGCGCAGCAGCCTGATCCAAAGACGCAGCCGGTCCTTGCCGGGTCCCGATGGCACGGGCAGGGGGCCGGCTACCATGTTTCACCTCCCGAGATCGAAATCGCTTGTCCGGTGATCGATTGCGCCGCGTCGCCACACAGCCAAAGCACGGCTTCGGCAATTTCCAGCGGCTGGATGAAACGGCCCTGCGGGTTGGTCGAGGCAAGGCTCGCTCTTGCCTGTTCTGCGGAGCGTCCGGTCTTTTCGACGATGCGCTGGATGGATTCCTCCAACATGTCGGTCTCGACGAAGCCCGGACACACCGCATTGACGGTGACCCCGGATTTCGCCGTCTCGGCGGCAAGCGCCCGCATCAACCCGATGACGCCATGCTTGGCCGCCACATAGGGCGCGACGTAGGCGTAGCCTTTCAGCCCGGCGGTCGAGGCTATGAAAACGATGCGGCCTGCCTTGCGCGCGGCCATGCCGGCCAGCGCCGGCTTCACCGTCAGGAAGGCTCCGGTCAAATTGACGTCGAGCGTCCGCTGCCAGTCGGCAAGCGTAGTCTTGTGCGCAGGCGTGCTGCCGGCCATGCCGGCATTGGCGACGACGATGTCGAACGGTCCGCGCGCGGCCTCCGCCTGGGTGTAGAGCCCGGCCATCGCCGCCTCATTGGTGACGTCGGCGGCAATGCCATGGATGCGAGCGTTCTCGCCAGCCACCTTGGCGAGTTCAGCTTCGCGACGCCCACATATGGTCACATCGACACCAGCCTCGGCCAGTGTCAGCGCGATGGCCCGGCCGACGCCGGATCCACCGCCGGTGACCAGCGCGTGCTTGCCGGGGATCGTCGCTGCCACCGTCATACTTTCAGCCCCGCCGCCGCATCGCGCTCGGCCAGCCGGTAGATTTGGTCGCGTCCGGGCAAATAGGGATCCGGCCATTTGACGCCTCGGTCGCCGAGCGTCACCGCCGCATGCAGCGTCCAGTAGGGATCGGCGAGATGCGGCCGCGCCAGCGCGACCAGATCGGCGCGGCCGGCCATCAGGATCGAATTGACATGGTCGGGCTCGTAGATGTTGCCGACAGCCATCGTCGCCATGCCGACCTCGTTGCGGATGCGGTCGGAAAACGGCGTCTGGAACATGCGGCCGTAGACCGGCTTGGCGGCAACCGACGTTTGGCCGGCCGAGACGTCGCAGATATCGACGCCGGCCTCATGCAGCAGCTTTGCGATCTCGACGGCATCGGCGGGCGTGACGCCTTCGATGCCGACCCAGTCATTTGCCGAAATGCGCACCGAGATCGGCTTTCCCTCCGGCCAGGCCGCTCGCACCGCGTGGAAGATTTCGAGGGGGTAGCGCATGCGGTTTTCCAGCGAACCGCCATATTCATCCGTGCGCCGGTTGGTGACCGGGGTGATGAAGGACGACAGGAGATAGCCATGCGCGGCATGGATCTCCAGCATGTCGAAGCCGCAGCGATCGGCCATTTCGGCCGAGGCCACGAACTGGTCGCGCACCAAATCCATGTCGGCGCGGTCCATCGCCTTCGGCACCTGATTCTGCGGCGACCACGCGACGGCCGATGCCGCCATGACAGGCCAGTTGCCCGAGGCGAGCGGCACGTCGGTGCCTTCCCAGCCGACACGGGTCGAACCCTTGGCGCCGGAATGGCCGATCTGGGCGCAGATCCTGGCGTCGGTTTCGGTATGGACGAAATCGACCAGCCGCTTCCACGCCACCTCATGTTCGGGCGCGTAGAAGCCGGGGCAGCCCGGCGTGATCCGCCCTTCCGGGCTGACGCAGGTCATCTCGATATAGACGAGGCCTGCGCCGCCCTTGGCGCGTTCGGCATAGTGGGTGAAATGCCAGTCGGTCGGGCAGCCGTCGACGGCCTTGTACTGCGCCATCGGCGAGACGACGACGCGGTTGTTGAGCCTGAGGTCGCGCAGCTTGAAAGGCGCGAACATCGGCGCCCGGCGCAGCCTGTTGCCGCCGGCACCGGCCTGGCGCTGAAACCACTCTTCCGCGCTTTCAAGCCATTCGGCATCGCGCAGCCGCAAATTCTCGTGGCTGATGCGTTGCGATCGGGTCAAGAGCGAATAGTTGAACTGCACCGGATCGAGGCCGAGATAGCGCTCGACCTCCTCGAACCATTCCAGCGAATTGCGTGCCGCCGATTGCAGCTTCAGCACCTCGGTGCGGCGCGCATCCTCATATTTGCGGAACGCGGCCTCGAGGTCCGGTTCGGTCTCGACATACTCGGCCAGCGCCACCGCGCTCTCCAGCGCGAGCTTGGTGCCGGAGCCGATCGAGAAATGCGCCGAGGCCGCCGCGTCGCCCATCAGCGCCAGATTCTTGTAGGACCAGCGCTCGCACAGCACGCGCGGGAAATTGATCCAGGCCGAGCCCCTGATGTGGTTGGCATTGGTCATCAGCGCATGGCCGCCAAGATGTTTGGCGAAGATACGCTCGCACACCGCGATGGACTCCTGCTGCGACATCGCGCCGAAGCCGAAGGCGGCCCAGGTCTGCTCGCTGCATTCGACGATGAAGGTCGCGGTCTCGCTGTCGAACTGGTAGGCGTGCGCCCACACCCAGCCATGCTCGGTCTTCTCGAATATGAAGGTGAAGGCGTCGTCGAATTTCTGGTTGGTGCCGAGCCAGACGAACTTGCATTTGCGCGTGTCGATGTCGGGCTTGAATATATCGACGAAGCTGTTGCGCGCCCTGGAGTTCAGCCCGTCGGCGGCGACGACGAGGTCATGCGTCTCCATATAGGGTTTTGGGGCGGCGATGTCGGTTTCGAACATTAGCTTGACGCCAAGTTCGCGCGCGCGCCGCTGCAAGAGGACCAGCAGCCGCTTGCGGCCGATGCCGCAGAAACCGTGGCCCGATGAGACCGTCCGCACGCCGTCATGGATGACGGCGATGTCGTCCCAATAGGCGAAATGCTTTTTGATCCAGACGGCGCTGACCGGATCATTCTCAGCGAGATTGTCGAGCGTCTCGGCCGACAGCACCACGCCCCAGCCGAACGTGTCGTCGGCGCGATTGCGCTCGAACACCGTCACGTCGTGCGCGGCGTCCCTCAGTTTCATCGAAATGGCAAAGTAGAGGCCGGCTGGTCCGCCGCCGAGAACCGCAACCTTCATCCGTGCGATCTCCTCTTCGCTTGCTATGCCTCAGTATCGCGCCGGAGGTAAGATATTTCAAGCTTAAAGTTTTATGTCGAAATGATTAGGCGGGGATTGCCTGGCGCGCTCGCGTGACGTCCCTGCAAGCGCGCCCCGGCAGATCATTTCTCCGGGTTCTTCGGGCTCCACAGCACGGTCTCGGCGCCCTTCTCGTAGGCCATGCCGTCGGGATAGCTGATCGCTTCCAGCTGCAATCCCCACGGCGCCTGGAAATAGAGGATGGTCTGGCCGGCGGCGGGCCCTTCCTTGACCGGCAGCGGCCCCAATCTCGTCTTGACGCCCTTGCCATCGAGATAGGCTTTGGCGGCGGCGACGTCATCGACGTAAAGGGCGATATGGAAGCCGCCAATGTCGCTGTTCTTCGGCGTCAGATCCTTCTGGTCGGGCGCGGTGTATTTGAACAGCTCGATGTTGGATCCATAGCCGCAGCGCACCATGGTGACCTCTTCGATGACAGCCTTCGGATCGACGCCGAGCAGGTCCTGCATGAAAGTGCCCTTGTCGTCGGCGAACGGGCCGAACGACATCGCCTTCTTGCAGCCGACCACTTCGGTGAAGAAATCGACCGCCTGCTTCATGTCGGGAACCGTGATGCCGGTATGGTCGTGGCCGCGCATGCCAGGGATCGAATCCGCCGAGGCCGCTCCCATCGAGCCGAACAGGATCGCGGCAAGCATCGTGCCGCGGGTTGCGTAGTTCATGTTACCCTCCGTTCGCGGGCTGATTTCGCCCCCATGCACGTCCGAGGCCCGCTCTTCGGCGTGCGGGATGAACAGTCTTATGCCGGCGCCTTCGCGGGCGGCCGCAGCCAGTCCGCATCGATCTCGGGAAGCGGAATGGCGGCAAGCAGGTCTCGCGTGTAAGTCTCCCTGGGATTGTCGAACAGCGCATCGGTAGCGCTCGCCTCGACGATGCTGCCCTCGCGCATGACGATCACCTGTTGGCAAAGCCGCCGGATGACCGACAGATCGTGGCTGATGAAGGCGATCGTCAGGCCCATCTCCGCCGCGAGCTTCTCCAGCAAGGTGAGGATCTGCGCCTGCGTCGAGACGTCGAGCCCGGAGACGATCTCGTCGGCCAGCACGAATTTCGGGGATAGCGCCAGGGCGCGTGCAATGCCGACGCGCTGGCGCTGGCCGCCCGACAGTTGGTGGCGGTAGCGGCTGGCGAAGCTCTGCGGCAGGCCGACGCGTTGCAGTGCCTCGGCGACGCGCGCTTTCAGATTGTCGCCAAGTCCATTCTGCTTCAGCGGCGCGGCGATGATGCTGGCGATGGTGCGGCGCGGGTTGAGCGACGACATCGGATCCTGAAAAATCATCTGCAGGTCGCGGCGCAGCGGCCGCAACCCGGCCTCCGGCAGGTGGGTGATGTCGCGGCCTTCGAAACGAATCTCGCCGGCGCTCGGCTCCAGCAGCCGCACCAGCGCACGGCCAAGCGTCGATTTGCCGGATCCGGATTCGCCGACGATTCCGGTCACCGAGCCCTTGGGCAGGTCGAAGTCCAGGCCTTTCAGGATTTCGGCCAGCGGCGCGCGCCCGATCAGCGGCTTGCGCGTCATGTCGGGCAGCGCGACCTTCAGCCCGCGCACGGAAAACAGCGGCTCAGCCATGCGGGCGCCTCCATGCCTGGTCGGCCGCCGCGATCTCGGCCGCAAGCCCGGCCAGCACCGTTTCGTCCACGGGTTTCAGCGACGCGAAGGGGGCGGTGTAGCGCGGCGTCGCGGCCATCAGCGAGCGCGTGTAGGGATGCCGAGGTGCGGCAAAGAGGTCAGCGGTCTCGGCCTCTTCCACCACCTTGCCGGCATAGAGCACCGACACTTTCTGGCTGATCTTGGCGACGACGCCGAGATCATGGGTGACGAACAGGATCGCGGTGCCGTGCTCGCGCTGCAACGCGGCGATCAGCCGAAGGATCTGCTTTTGCACGGTGACGTCGAGCGCCGTGGTTGGCTCGTCGGCAACGATCAGCCGTGGCTCGGCGGCGAAGGCTGCGGCAATCAGCACGCGCTGGCGCATGCCGCCGGACAGTTCGTGCGGATAGCTCTTCAGCACGCGGTCGGGATCGCGGATCTGCACTTCGTCCAGCAATTGCCGGACGCGCTTGTCCGCCTTGTCGCCACTCCAGCCCAGGATGCGCACCAGCCGGTCGGTCATCTGCGGGCCGATGCGGCGCGACGGGTTGAGCGCTGTCAGCGGGTCCTGCGGGATCAGCGCGGTGCGCGCGCCGATCAGCGTGCGCCGCGCTTTTGGCGGGAGTTTGCCGAGGTCTTCGCCCTCGAGCCTCATATCGCCTTCGACGATCCGTACGCTCGACGGCAAAACGCCAAGCACCGCCTTGCCGATCATCGTCTTGCCGGCGCCGCTCTCGCCGACCAGCGCGCGCACTTCGCCGGGTTGCACAGTGAGCGAGACAGAGCGCAGCACGCGCTGGCCGTTGGCCAGCACGGCGCTCAGATTGGCGATGTCGAGACAGGCGCTCATCGCAGCACCGGATCGAAACGCGTCTTCAGCGCCTCGCCGAACTGGCTGAACGACAGCACGGTCAGGATCAGCGTGATCAGCGGGAACACCAGCACCCACCAGGCCTGATGGATCGACAGCCGGCCCTCGGCGATGATGCCGCCCCAGGTCGGATCGTCGGTCGAGATCGACAGATTGACGAAGGATAGGATCGCCTCGACGATGACGGCGATGCCCATTTCCAGCGACAGCAGCGCCACGATCGACGGCACCACGTTGGGCAGCACTTCGCGCAGCATGATGCCGATGCGGCCGTAGCCGGCGATGCGCGCATTCTCGACATAGTCCATGCGTGACTGCCCCATCGCCTCGGCGCGGATCACGCGGCAGAAGCGCGTCCAGTCGATGATCGCGATGGCGAGGATGACCGAGCTCAGGCCCGTTCCGAGCACGGCGACCAGGAGGATGGCGAACAGCACCGGCGGAAACGCCATCCAGATGTCGACGATGCGCGAGATGATGCGATCGGCCCAGCCGCCGAAATAGCCCGCGATCAGTCCCAGTGTCGAACCGACGACGCACGCCGCGATGGCTGCTGCAAAGGCGACGATGAAGGCGATGCGGCCGCCGAAGATCAGCCGGGACAAGAGATCGCGGCCGAGACTGTCGGTGCCAAGCCAATAGCCCGGCTCGGCGCCATCGAGCCAGAACGGCGGCAGGCGCTCCAGCATCAGATCCTGCGCCAGCGGATCCTGCGGCGCGACCAGCGGCGCGAAGATCGCGGCCAGCAGTGCCAGCAGCAGCCAGCCGCCGGCCAGCCACAGTCTCGGGCTCAATCGGCGCCTGATGATGCGTGCCTCATCCATGGCGCAGCCTCGGATTGAGCAGCGCATACATCATGTCGACGACGAGGTTGATCAGCACGAACAGCAGCGCGAAGACCAGCACGATGCCCTGGATCAACGGCAGGTCGCGGTTGATGACGGCGTCGATCGCCATGTTGCCGAGCCCCTCATAGGAGAACAGCCGCTCGACGATGACGGTGCCGCCGATGAGGAAAGTGAACTGCACGCCGATCAGGGCCAGTGTCGGCAGCGCGGCGTTCTTCAGCGCCTCGCGCAGGATGACCTGCGTTTCCGAAAACCCCTTGACCCGCGCCAGCACGACATAGTCGAGGTCGAGCACTTCCTTCAGCGACTGTTTGAGAAGCTGCGCGATGATCGCCGCCAGCGGCAGCGCCAATGCGACGGCCGGCATGAGCATGTGTTTCAGGAGGTCCCAGGTCAGGTCGAAGCGCAGCCGCAGCAAGCTCTCGAAGAAATAGAACTGGGTGACGAAGGGCAGGTCGAGTTGCGGCGACACCCGGCCCGAAATGTCGAAGATCGGCACCAGCACGCCGAACAGCAGGATCAGCACCAGGCCCCAGAGGAAGTCGGGGATGGAAAGGGCGGCGCCGCTGGCGATATCGATGCCGGCTTCGACCGCCGTACCGCGCTCTCGGGCGCCAAGTATCGCCGTCGTGCCGCCGATCGCCACCGCCATGAGGAGCGCTACGATGGCGAGCTCCAGCGTTGCCGGCAGCCGGTTGAAGACCAGGCCAAGCACGTCTTGCCGCAGCGAAATCGAGGTGCCGAAATCGCCCCTGACGACGCCGGACAGCCATATGAAGAACTGCTCGACGATGGTCTTGTCGAGCCCGTAGAGCGCGCGCAGCCGGGCGATATCGGCATCCGTCGCGCCCGGCGGCAGCATCATGGCGATCGGATCGCCGGGCGCGATGCGGATCACGACAAAAACGACGACGGCCACGCCGAACAGCGTGATCAGCATCGTCAGCAGACGAATCAGGAATCGTTGCAGGAGCATGTAAATCTTTGCAGGAGCCCGTGGGCTCGTATGCCGATGGAAATGCGCGCCGTCATTGGCGACGGCGCGCGGCAATTCCAGGCCTATATCAGGCCGGCGTCATCAAGGCCGGCAGCAGTGCACCGGAAATATGCTGGACGACTTTAACGCCCTTGGCATGCACGATCGGCTGCGCGAACTGCACCACCGGCAGCACATAGGCCTGCTCGGCGATGTATTTGTCGACCGCCTTCCAGCCGGCGATGCGCTTGGCCTCGTCCTTTTCGCCCCACAGCGGACCGATCTTGGCATCGAGGTCGTCGGTCTTCCACGACGAGTGCGGCGACGGGCCGAACATGGCGAAACCGGTCGACGTCGTCGGGTCGCCGATGGCGTTGCCCCAGTTGTAGAAGGCCGCCGGCGCCAGCTTGTGCGCGGCGCGCAGCTCATAGTGTTTGGCGATCTCATAGACTTCGATGGTTGCCTCGATGCCGACCTTGCGCCACATGCCGACGATCGCCTGCACCATCTCATAGTCCTTGGGCTTGAAGCCCTTGGTCGTCTGGATGGTGATCTTGGCCGGTTTTTC
The DNA here is from genome assembly GCF_020164775.1 of Mesorhizobium sp. ES1-6. Lineage (NCBI taxonomy): Bacteria > Pseudomonadati > Pseudomonadota > Alphaproteobacteria > Hyphomicrobiales > Phyllobacteriaceae > Mesorhizobium > Mesorhizobium sp. ES1-6. The sequence continues at coordinate 600,440 of NZ_JAIUGU010000002.1, read as the reverse complement.
AGGCGAATAACCGGAGGCCTTGAGCAATTCCTTGGCCTTTTCCGGATTGTGCTCGACCTTGATCGACGGGTCGTAGGCGGCATATTCCGGCGTTTCCAGCGTATCGATCGGCTGGCCGTAGCCGCGCAGCAGCCGCTTGACCAGCAGCTCCTTGTCGACGGACATCACGGCCGCCTGGCGGACATTCTTGTCCAGCATGGCGTCCTTGTTGTTGAAGAAGATCATGCCGATGTCGGACACGTTCTTGATCGAGCCGGCAAGTCCGTCCTTGGCGATCAGTCGATCGTATTCCTCATAGGGGATTTCGAGCGTCACCTGCGAGGAGCCGGATTCGATCTCGGCGACGCGGCTTGCGGCGTCGGTGACGAACTTGATCGTCACATTATCGAAGGCCGGCTTGCCGCCCCAATAGTCCGGGTTGGCCTTCAGCCGCAGGAAGGCGTTGCGCTCGAATTTCTCCACCATGTAGGGACCGGTGCCGATCGGCGCCTTCTCGAAGCCCTCCGCGCCGACCTTCTCGTAATAGGCCTTGGGCAGGATGTAGCCGGTCAGGAACGACATCCACTTGAAATAGACCGGGTCGAACTGCACCACGTCGCCAGTGATCTTGTTGCCGTCGATCTTGAAATTGTTGACGTTCTTCCAGACGAACTGGATCGGGTTGCCGGTCTTTTCGTCGCCCGCGCGCTGCAGCGACCAGACGACGTCTTCCGGTGTGAAGGGCGAGCCGTCATGCCACTTCACACCCTCGCGCACCGTCATCATCACCTTGGTGCGGTCGTCGTTCCAGCCCCATTCGGTGAGCAGGCCCGGCGCGAAGGACAGGTCCGGCTTCTGCGGTATGAACTGGTCGAACACCGACTGGTAGAGACCCTGGATGGTCGGGTTGACCGCCGAGGGTCCGGTGGTCGGATCCCAGGACGGCAGGTTGACGTTGTAGGCGATGGTCAGCTCGCCGGCTGCGGCGTTGGCGATCTTTGGCAGGCCGACGGCCGCCACGCCAAGTGCCGCGGCACTGTATCCCAGCAATTCGCGTCTGTTGATTGTCATGGTCGTTCCCCTTGTTGTTTGTTGTCTTTGCGCAGCAATGTCAGGTCATTGATTCAGGCTTCGTGGGCAGCAGCGCTTGCCTCTCGTCGCCTCTGTGAAGTCGTCGGGCCTACCTCCCGCCAAGCTGTTGCGCGAGCATGAAGCCGGAGGCCGCACCCGTGCCGGCGCCGGGCCATGTCGCGGCGCCCGTCAGATGCAGATTGCCGACCGGAGTGTTCCAGCCGGCATAGCCGCGCGCCGGGCGGAACAGGAAATTCTGTGCCAGATGATGGCTGCCGCAGACCTGGTCGCCGCCCACGAGGTTCGGGTTCTCGCGTTCGAGATCGATCGGCGAAAACACCGCCCGGCCGAGGATTTTCGCACGCAGGCCGGGTGCGTAGGTTTCGATGATGTCGAGCACGCGTTCGGCGTAGGCCTCCTTGACCTGGTCCCAGTGCGCCGGCGCGATCTTGCCCGCGGCGTCGCCCAGGATTTCGGCCGGCAGCATGCGCACCTGTATCCACAGTACATGCTTGCCCTCGGGCGCCCGCGACGGATCGACCGCGGTCGGCTGGCCGACGACCAGAACCGACTCGTCCGGCAGCAGGCCTGCCATCGCCTGCTGATAGGTGCGCGACATCTGGTCGAGCGATGGCGCTAGATGGACATAGGCGAACTGACGCAGCTCTGCCCCGGCGCGCCAGTCGGGCAAAGTGTCGAGCGCCAGATGGATCATCATCGTGCCCGGTGCATACCGGAATTTCCGCATCGCCGTGTCGAAGCCGGCGTCACCGGAACCGTTTGGCAGCAGCTTGCCGGTCAGCGCCTTGGGCGCGACGCCGGCGATGACCGCCCTGGTGGCGCTATGCGTTTCGCCGGATGCGAGCCGCACGCCCGTCGCCTTGCCGCTGGAGACCGTGATCTCGGCGACGTCGGCGCCGGTGACGATCTTGCCGCCGGCCGATGTCACCATGCCGGCCAGCGCCTTGATGATCGCGTCGGCGCCACCCTTGCCCAGCACCATGCCAAAGCTCTGATTGGCCATCGATTCCAGATAGGGGAACACCGCGCCGCCGGCGATGTCGGGCGCAAAGTCGAGATGCATGCCCCAGGTGGCGAGCGTTGCCCGAACATGCGGCGACTCGAAGTTCTCCTCAAGCCATGCGCGCGGCGACGACAAAAGCAGGCGCCCGGTATCGAGTGCGCCGGCGATGCCCTTCTTGCGCCACAAGTTCCAGGCTGTGCTTGCAAGCGCGCGGGCGCTCATCGGCGATCCCAGCAGTCGGAACAGGTGCTCGGCCTCCCCGGGAAAGGCGGCAACCAGCCTGCGCCATGTCGCGGCGTCGGCGGCTGAAAAGGCGGCCATGCGACCGGCGGTCTTTTCCAGATCGTTGCTGACGCCGAACCAGCGCCCATCCGGAAAGGCGCTGGCGAAACAATCGGCGACCGGTGCGAACTCCAGTCCCTGCGCTTTCAATTCATTTGCATATTTCCGGTGAAAGGCGGAGCCGGCAAACAGGCTCAGATTCATCGCGCCGAAGTCGTGACGGAAGCCGGGAAGGGTGAATTCGCGGGTTTGCACCGCGCCGCCAATTGTTGCGTTGCGCTCGAAAATGCCGGTTTTCCAGCCTTTGAGCGCCAAATGCGCGGCGCATGCCAGACTGTTGTGGCCCGCCCCGACAAAGATGGCGTCGAACTCGCTCACGCCCCGTTCCCATTTCCTTTATGCTTAAAGATAATTGCAGATGCATATGTTTTCGTCTAGTAGGTATATTAAGGGCCGAGACGAGCCTTGATCATGTCAGACAAGAGGGAACAGAGACCATGGACACGCAAAAACTCCTCGGCGAAGTCGCCGGCCAGCTGCTTTCTGGCGCCATCAAGGTGGTCGACCTGTCGGCGCCGCTCGGGCCCGATACGCCGCTGATCAAGCTGCCGCCGGAACTCGCCGTAGACACGCCGAAGGTCGAAATCCACAACATCTCCCGCTACGACAAGAACGGTCCATGGTGGGCCTGGAACTGGCTTAAGCTCGGCGAGCATTCGGGCACCCATTTCGATGCGCCGCAACATTGGATCAGCGGCAAGGATTATCCGGACGGCGCCACCGACACCATTCCGGCGCAGAATTTTGTCGGCCCGGTCAATGTCATCGACTGCTCCAAGGAAGCTGCCACCGATCACGATTTCCTACTCACCGTCGACCACATCAAGGCATGGGAAGCCAAGCATGGCGCGATCAACGCCGGCGAGTGGGTGGTGATGCGCACCGACTGGTACAAGCGCAATGGCTCGGAAGCCGAGTTCCTCAACGCCAACGAGACGGGCCCGCACACGCCCGGCCCGACGGCCGAAGCCATCCAGTTCCTGATCAGCAAGGACATCAAGGGCTGGGGCTCGGAGACGATCGGCACCGATGCCGGCAAGGCCGGCGGCATGGAGCCGCCGTTCCCGGCGCACACGCTGATGCACAAGGCCAACCGCTACGGCCTGGCCAGTCTCTGCAATCTCGACCAGTTGCCGCCGAAAGGCGCGATCCTGATCGCGGCGCCGCTCAAGATCGAACACGGCACCGGCAGCCCGATCCGCGCGCTGGCACTTGTGGCGGGGAAATAAGGGAGCGGTCTTCGGGAGAAGATCATGGTCGCAGTCGATGTCAGATTGATGGGTGGGGAGCGGCAGCCTTGCAGCGCCGGCGCTTACCCCCCTCTGTCCTGCCGGACATCTCCCCCTCAAGGGGGGAGATTGGCAGCTTCGTCACCCCGCTCAATCCTGCGTCGTGTACAAGTGGCGAAAGTCGCGATGACAGCTGATCTCCCCCCAAGAGGGGGAGATGTCCGGCAGGACAGAGGGGGGCGCCATAGAGCGCCAGCCCACGCAATCGAACGCCATCTCCCAGAGACGGCGAGCACCCGCCAATGACCGCCCCCGACCACATCATCGTCGGCAGCGGCATAAACGCGCTGGTTTGCGCCGCGATGCTTGGTGGCAAAGGCGCCAGGGTGCTCGTCCTCGAACGCAACGACCGCATCGGCGGCTGCATGCGCACCGAGGAGATCACCGCGCCGGGCTTCGTCCATGACGTGATGGCGACGACCTTCGTGCTGTTCATCACCTCGCCGGCCTTCGCGGCACTGGGCGCCGACCTCGCGCGCCACGGGCTGGAATTCTGCCACACCGGCACCCCGACCGGCGTGCTCATGCCTGACGGCAGCCACGCGGTGCTCACCACCGACCGCGCCGCCAACATCGCCGCGCTCAACGCGATCGCGGCCGGCGACGGTGACCGCCACGCGGAAGATGTCGGCGGCATCGAACGCGATGCCGGCCTGCTGTTCGGCCTGCTCGGCGGCAGTCTGTGGTCCTATCCCACCGCGAAGCTCCTGGCCGGCGACGCCTGGCGGCGTGGTCCGCGCGGGCTTGCCGCCTTTCTCGGCGACGCGCTGGTGCCGGCGCGGGGTTGGCTCGAAAGCAGCTACCGATCGGAGACCGTCCGCGCGCTCTGGGCGCCCTGGGTGCTGCATGCCGGGCTTGGCCCGGAAGACGCCTTTTCCGGCCAGATCGCCAAGGTGATCGCCTTCGCGCTGGAGGCGGCCGGCGCGCCGATCGTCAAGGGCGGCGCGAGGAACCTTCTTGCCGCCTTCGAGGCCCTGATCCGGGAACGCGGCGGCGACATCCAGACCAGCGCCGATGTCGCCGCGGTCGTCCAGAGCGGTGGCCGCGCCACCGGCGTGCGGCTGACGTCTGGCGAAACCATCACGGCGAACAAGAGCGTCATCTGCTCGGTCACGCCGACGCAGCTTTACGGTCGCCTGCTCGGCAAGGATGCTCCGAAGGACGATGTCGAGGCGACGCGGAAATACCGCTACGGCAAAGGCAATTTCCAGATCCATTACGCTCTCGACAAGCCGCCGTCCTGGCGCGGCGAAGGCCTGGACAAGGTGGCGCTGCTGCATCTGACGCCGGGGCTCGATGGCGTCTCGAAAGCCTGCAACGAGGCGGCGCGCGGCATGCTGCCGGAAGTGCCGACCATCTGTGTCGGGCAGCCGCATGCGCTCGACCCGTCGCGCTGCCCGGAAGGCAAGGCGATCCTGTGGCTGCAACTGCCCGAGGCGCCTCGCCACATCAAGGGCGACGCCGCCGGCAAGCTGCAGGCACCGGCTGATGGGCAATGGACCGACACGTTGCGCGAGGCCTATGCAGATCGCGCCGAAGCGATCCTCGCCAGCCATATCGACGGCTTCAAGGACAGCGTGATCGCGCGCCGCGCCTATTCGCCGGCCGATCTCGAGGCGATGAACATCAACCTGGTCGGCGGCGATCCCTATGGCGGCTCCTCGACCATCGACCAGGCCTTCCTGTGGCGGCCGTTCAAGACCAGCCGCAACCACCAGACCGGCATCAAGGGCCTCTATCATATCGGCGCCTCGACCCATCCGGGCGCCGGTCTCGGCGGCGGCTCCGGCTTTCTCTTGGCGGGGAAACTGTGATGGAACAGAAGGTCGCCGAAAAACGCCAGCGCATCTCGACCCTCGGTCAGATCGGCCTGCAGCAGTTCGCGCCCTATCTGATGAACCGCATCATGGGCCGCTACAACGCCACCTTGCGTGATGATTTCCGCAAGCAGGGCCTGACCATTTCGCAGGTCCGCACGCTGGCCGTGCTGTCGGTCACCGACGGCGTCACCGTCAACGACCTCTCGGTCTACACCGTGATCGAACAGTCGACCCTGAGCCGCACGCTGGACACGCTGGAGGGGCAAGGCTTCGTGCGGCGCGAGCAGGGCGTGAGCGACAGCCGCATCCGCCATGTGTTCCTGACCGACGAGGGCCGCGCAGAGTTCACCCGCGCCTGGCCGGCCATGCATGACGCCTTCGAGGCGATGTTCGACGATATCGACGATGCGGAATATGCGGCACTGATCGCCACACTTTTGAAGATGCTCAAGAACATTCGCAAGCACGACATCTAGATGTACGCGCCGCCAATCCCGGGCGAATAAGGGGCCGGGCGGCAACGGAAGGAGGCCAAAATGGCCGAACGGTCTTTTGCCAAGGAAGTCGAGAAGCTCAGGCTCGGCGCCGGCGAGGAATTTGCCGGCGAGGGCATCCTCGCCATCACCAAGGCGCTGCTGCAATGCGGCGTCGGCTATGTCGGCGGCTACCAGGGCGCGCCGATCAGCCATCTGATGGACGTGCTGGCCGACGCGCAGGACATTCTGGGTGAACTCGGCGTGCATTTCGAGGCGAGCGCCTCGGAAGCCACCGCCACCGCCATGCTGGCTGCCTCGGTGCACTATCCGATCCGCGGTGCCGCGACCTTCAAGTCCACCGTCGGCACCAATGTCGCCTCCGACGCGCTCGCCAACCTCGCGTCTGGTGGCGTCACCGGTGGTGCGCTGATCATCGTCGGCGAGGATTATGGCGAGGGCTCCTCGATCATGCAGGAGCGCAGCCATGCCTTCGCCATGAAGAGCCAGGTCTGGCTGCTCGACCCGCGCCCCAATCTGCCATCCATCGTCAAGGCGGTGGAGGATGGTTTCGAGCTGTCGGAAATCTCCAACACGCCGGTCATGCTGCAGGTGCGCATCCGCTGCTGCCACGTGCACGGCCATTTCATCGCCAAGGATAACAAGCGCCCACCAATGACGGTCGCCGATGCACTGGACGCACCACGTCGCGACACCGGCCGCATCGTGCTGCCGCCCGCCTCCTTCCTGCACGAGAAGGAGAAGGTGCAAAAACGCTGGCCGGCGGCGGTGGATTTCATCGCCAAGCACAAGATCAATGAGTTCTTCGGCTCGGATCACGGTTCGGTCGGCATCGTCATGCAGGGCGGCATGTACAATTCCGTTATCCGCGCGCTGCAGCGTCTTGGCCTTGCCGACACCTATGGCGAGACCGATGTGCCGCTCTACGTGCTCAACGCCGTTTATCCGCTGATCGATGACGAATTCCTCGCCTTCTGCGAGGGCAAGCAGTCCGTGCTGGTCGTCGAGGAGGGGCAGCCCAACTATATAGAGCAGGCTTTTGCCGCCATGCTGCACAAGGCCGGGCGCGGCACCCGTCTGGTCGGCAAGGAGCATCTGCCGATGGCCGGCGAATATACCGGCCAGGTCATGCTCGACGGCATCGGCGCCTTCCTGCGCGCGGAGGCACCGCATCTCTTGCCCGGTGAAGTGCGCGCGCCGAACAAGGTCGGCGACGGCGTCGACACGGCCGATCTGATCAATGTCGTTCCAGGACGACCGCCCGGTTTCTGCATCGGCTGTCCGGAGCGGCCGATCTTCGCCGCGACCAAGCTGGTCGAACAGGAACTCGGCAAGCACCACATCGCCTCCGACATCGGCTGCCATCTGTTCTCGATCATGCCGCCTTTCGAACTTGGCGCCACGACGATGGGCTACGGGCTCGGGCCGGCCTCGGCCTCGGCGTTCAATTCGCCCGACGCCAAGCGCCGCTCGATCTCCTTCGTCGGTGACGGCGGCTTCTGGCACAACGGCCTGACCTCCTCGATCGGCAACGCGGTGTTCAACAAGAATGACGGCGTCATCGTCATCGTCGATAATTTCTACTCGGCCGCCACGGGTGGGCAGGACATCCTGTCATCGCGCGCGGGCAACAAGACCAAGTCGACCAAGCACCCCATCACCGAAGCGGTGAAGGGCATGGGCGTCAAATGGCTGCGCCATGTCGACCGCACCTACGACGTCGGCAAGATGCAGGACACGTTGCGCGAGGCACTGACCACCGAAGAGAAGGGGCCGAAGGTCATCGTCGCTTCGTCGGAGTGCATGCTCAATCGCCAGCGCCGCGAAAAGCCGCTGGTCGACAAGGCGATCAAGGGCGGGACCCGTGTCGTCAAACCGAAGTTCGGCGTCGACGAGGACATCTGCACCGGCGACCATGCCTGCATGCGGCTCTCCGGCTGCCCGTCGCTGTCGGTGAAATCGCTCGACGATCCCTTGCGCGACGATCCGGTGGCGTCGATCGACCAGAACTGCGTCGGCTGCGGCAATTGCGGCGAGGTGGCGGACGCCGCGGTGCTTTGCCCCTCCTTCTACCGCGCCGATGTCGTGCACAATCCCGGCCGTTGGGATCGTTTCCTGCAAAGCGCGCGCCGCACTGTAATCAGCCTGATGCAGCGCCGCCGCGAGAGCCGCCGTCTGACGTTCGCCGATGCTTGACCAGAACTCGCCCCTGCGCCCGAAATCCGGTGCCGCTGACAATGAGTCGGTGATCAAGCTCGCCGTGCTGGCCGTCGGCGGCCAGGGCGGCGGCGTGTTGGCCGACTGGATCACCGATGTCGCCGAACGCAACGGCTATGTCGCGCAGTCGACCTCCGTCGCCGGCGTCGCCCAGCGCACCGGCGCCACCATTTATTATATCGAGATGGCCCGCGACACCGGCCGCCTGCCGATCTTCGCACTGTCACCCTCGCAGGGCGACGTTGATATCCTGATCGCGGCGGAACTGATGGAGGCCGGCCGCGCCATCATCCGTGGCTTTGTCACGCCCGATCGCACCACGCTGATCACCTCCTCGCACCGCATCGCCGCAGTGTCGGAAAAGATCGAACCGGGCGACGGCAGGGCGTCGTCATCGAACGTGCATGCGACGGCCGAGGCCGCCTCCAAGCGCTTCATTGCCTTCGACATGGAAAAGATCGCCGCCGACAATGGCTCGATGATCTCGGCCAGCCTGCTTGGCGCGCTGGCTGGATCGGACGCGCTGCCGTTCACACGCGAAAGCTACGAACAGGCGGTCAGTGCCGGCGGCCGTGGCGTGAAGGCCAGCCTTGCCGCCTTCGGCGCAGCCTTCGACCGCGCACGCGGCGCGGCGGCAGCACCTTCGCCAAAGCCGGCCGAGCCGGCGATTGTCGAATCCGCGTTGGGTGCCGGGCGTGTGAGCGGCCCGCAAAATCTGCTGCAGGGATGGCAGGCTCTCGCCGCCCGCATCGATCTGATGCCGATCGCGGTGCGCGACATGGCGCTTCGCGGCCTGAGAAAGGTCGTCGATTATCAGGACATCGCCTATGGGCGCGATTATCTCGACCGGCTGGACAAGGCCGTGGCCATGGACAGCGCCGGCCACGGCCACGCCCTGTCCATCGCCGCCGCCAAGCATCTGGCCAACGCCATGTGCTACGACGACATGATCCGCGTCGCCGATCTCAAGACGCGCTCGACGCGCGACAGGCGGGTGCGCAAGGAGGTTGGCGTCAAGGACGGCTCGGTCCTGCAGGTGACCGAGTACTTCCATCCGCGCATCGAGGAGTTCTGCGGCACGCTGCCGGCGGGGCTCGGCAGCTATATCGAGAACCGGCCCAAGCTCGCCGGCTTCCTCGACCGCCGCATCAACCGTGGCCGCCGCATCCGCACCGACAGTTTTGTCGGCTTTGCCGCTCTGTGGTTCATCGGCGGCCTGCGCCGCTGGCGCCGCCGCCTGCTGCGCCACGAGGTCGAAATGGCGCATATGGAACGCTGGTATTCCTTGGCGCTCAGCCACGTGCCGCAGGACTATGCGCTTGCCGTCGAGATCCTCAACTGCCGCCGGCTGATCAAGGGCTACAGCGACACGCATGCGCGCGCCCAGTCGAAATTCGACCGTGTGCTGTCGGCGCTGGATCTGCTCAAGGGCAGGCCCGACGCCGCCGACTGGATCCGGCGCCTGCGCGAGGCGGCGCTGAAGGACGAGAAGGGCGACATGCTCGACGGTGCGCTGAAGACCGTGGCGACGCTGGGATCATCTCCCGTCACCTGAGATTCCCGCCTTGGTTCTAGACAATTGGAGCCGTTGAAGCGGCGCCGCCTGCGGGAACAGGTGCAGCAATCCCGAATCGACGCGCTTGCGCAGATGCGCATCCACCGCGGCCCGGTCCCGGCAGCCATGGAATCGGCCGCTGCAATGATCGCGCAGCCGCACGAGATCAGCCATCATGGGCGACATCGGCAGGCCCGCCGCATCGAGCAGGCTCGCGCTGAGGAAAGCGACATCGAGCGGCGCCGTGTCGGGCATTGGATGGCGAAGCGGATGATTGAAGGTCGAGAGCGTGTAGAAGGTGCGGTAGGCAAGTGAATCCGGTCTTGCCAGCGCGTCCTCGCCCGCAATGGCATCGACGAGCGGCTTTGTCGCCGAAGACTGATGATCGCCAAATTCGAGCACCACGGCGCCGCGTTCGCCGGCTTCCGCTTCCCGGCGTTCCAGGAACGCTTGTAAATCTCCGCGTGCGATCGCCATGCGGCGCAGATATTCGCCGGCCTGGAAATCGTCGGAGAAGGGTTCACCTTCCACCTTCAACTCCGCTTCCATCCGCCCCTCATAGGGGGAATGCGGGAACATGGTCTCGATTTCGAGGAACAATGGCCGTGCGTCTTCCTGCCGGTGCTTTGCGATGAATGCCTCGGCCGCGTGATAGTAGAAGTCGTCGCGCAGATGGTAGAACGGCGCGGCGATATCCTTGATGTCCAGGATGGTCTCGAAGCCGATCGATCTCAGGAACGGCCCTTCATTGACGAAGGTAAAATCCATCGGCGTCATCACAGCGGTACGGTAGCCGCATCGCGCCAGAATCTCCGGCAACGCGCCGGCGACCTTGTCCTGTAGCGTGATTGTCAGATAAGGGCTTCGCCAGCCGAAATCCGTGGCCGAAAGGCCGGTCATCAGCGACAAATTGGTGATCCAGGTGCCGCCGCCAAAGGTTTCGACCTGCATCGGGTGCGCTTCGCCGGCTTTGGGGGCGAAGTGCTGTAGAAATCCCGCACCCCTGGCGATCTGGGGGAAGTTGGCGGGATCGGACTGGCTTTCGCTGAGCACGAAGAAGATGTCGGGAAGCGTGGCCCGGTCACCGCAGTCCACCGTATCGGCGAAGGGCGGCTGCGGCACGACGGCCTGCAGTCGCTGCTCGAAAGCCGGCTCGACGACCAGATTGCGCAGATCCATTAGCGAGACAAAGAAGGCCGACATGTGCCGGCCTTGCATATAGTAGAAATAACGGTCCTTCGACGCCTCGGCTGGAAAGGTCAGGGGCACCAGGGTGACCAGCACAGCCAGAACCACGGCGCGCACCGATACGGGCCAGCCAAGCTTCCGGTCGGCGCGAAAGATCAGGATCGCAGCGGCGATGCCAAGCGCCAGTGCCATGACAACCGGCAGGATGAGATGGAGATAGGAGCCGACGATGAAGCGATACACTTCCGGATCCCTGGAGACGAAGACGGTGTCGTAGAAGTGCAGCGAAAAGCCCTTCATGCGGAACTTGATCGCTGAAATCAGCGTCAGCACGCCGACGATCATCCAGGCGAGGTAGGCGGAAAAGGCGAGTCGCGATGTGGCCAGGAACAGGGTGCCCGCGACGACCGCCACCAGCGCCAGCGAGAACGGCACCGACAGCCATTCATGCTCGACCCTGCCGGCGGCGAGAATGCCGGCAAGGCTGACCACAACCAGCATCAACGGATGGCATAGCAGCCGCAAAAGCTTCTGAAGCTGAGCTAAAGGTTTTCTCATGGATAGGACTCAGCATAATTTTGGGAAACTCTTCGATTAATTGCACCGCCAGAACAAACACATAGTGAATTTAACGTTAATTCCGCGATACTGGGCCGCCCTTGGGCTTGCATCCGCAAGCTTGTCGAACGACGGAAGCGTCATCAGTCGGCCCCAATGGTGCTGCTTGGTCGGCGCGTCTTTCCAAACGGCCGCAAAGGGGTGGCAAGGGCGTATTCCCGGTTCGGAGGATCCCCTGAAAAAGTCATGAACATCGTTCATTTTTGCCTTGAACATTGTTCATGAAATGATATGCTGCAGAAATGAACACCGTTCATGGTGCGGTCATCCATGTCATGGGACGACTGGAGGATCCGCCGCCGCCATCATTGAAGACGACAAGACGCAGCAAGGAAGTTTAACCAGCTCACTGTTATCACCGGGATTGAAACAGTGCGCGCAACCGCGAGGCCAAAGGCATATTGCCGAATGGGTCTCGCCAATGGAAATCGCCATGACCACGCATCTGATGCTGTCGCGACGTTTTGCACCCCTTTTCTGGACGCAGTTCCTGTCTGCTTTCAACGACAATTTCCTCAAGAACACGCTGGTGTTCCTGATCCTTTTCACGCTCGCCGCCGGTCAGGCGGCCTCGCTGGTCACCTTGGCCGGAGCCGTGTTCATGGCTCCTTTCCTGTTGCTGTCGGCGCTCGGCGGTGAAATCGCCGATCGCTTCGACAAGGCGCTCATCGCCCGCCGGCTGAAATTCGCCGAGATCGGCGCCGCTGCCGTCGCGGTCGTCGGCATCGCGCTGTCCTCCATTCCCGTGCTGATGACCGCGCTGTTGATGTTCGGCGTCATCTCGGCACTGTTCGGGCCGATCAAATACGGCATCCTGCCCGATCATCTCGAGGGCAAGGAATTGCCCCGCGCCAACGCCTGGATCGAATCGGCGACCTTCGCCGCCATCCTTGGCGGCACGATCGTGGGCGGTGTCGTCTCCGCTGACGGCATTGGTGTCGCCGTCTTCGGCCCGATGATGATGATCCTGGCGGTCGGCTGCTGGTTCGTCAGCCGCTATATCCCCTCGACCGGTTCGGCCGCGCCGAACCTTGTCATCGACTGGAATATCTTCCGCTCGACATGGCGCCAGGTCAGTGAATTGCGCACCGACACGCGCATCTGGCGCGCCGGATTGATGACCTCGTGGTTCTGGCTGATCGGCGCCATCGTTCTTTCGATCCTGCCCACGCTCATCAAGGATCAGCTTGGCGGCAACGAGATCGCGGTCACCGCCTATCTCGCGGTGTTCGCCGTTTCCATCGCCATCGGCTCGGGGATCGCCGCCTGGATGTCCCAGGGCCGCATGGTGCTCCTTCCCGCGCCGGTCGGCACGGCACTGCTGGCGCTGTTCGGCCTGCACCTTGCATGGACGATCTGGAGCATGCAGCCCTCGCCCAAGGCCGAAACACTTGGCCTCTTCTTCGCCGGGCCAAACACGATCCGTGTTGCGATCGACCTTGCCGGCATGGCCATTTCCAGCGCCTTCCTGGTGGTGCCGACCTTCGCCGCCGTGCAGGCCTGGTCGCCCGAGGCGCGCCGCGCGCGCGTCGTCGCCGCGGTCAGCATCGTCAATGCCGGCTTCATGACGTTGGGCGGCATCCTTGTCGCAGCCATCCAGGCGGCGGGCGTCTCCATCGCCACCGTGCTGTTCGGGCTTGCCGCCTTCAATGCCGTGGCCGCCTGGCTGATGCTGAAATATCTGCCGACCAACGCCTTCCGCGACTTCGTCTCCATCCTCTTCCGCGCCTTCCATCGGCTGGAAGTGGAAGGCCTGGACAACCTCAAGGCGGCTGGTCCGGCGCCCATCCTGGCGCTCAACCATGTCAGCTTTCTCGACGGACCGCTGGCGTTGACGCTGACCGATGAGGAGCCGGTCTTCGCCATCGACTACACGATCGCCCAGGCGTGGTGGATGAAGCCGTTCCTGAAACTGACCCGCGCCCTGCCGCTCAATCCGGCCAAGCCGATGTCGACGCGCACGCTGATCAAGATCGTGCAGAACGGCGATCCGCTGGTCATCTTTCCCGAGGGCCGCATCACCGTCACCGGCGGGCTGATGAAGGTCTATGACGGCGCCGCCATGGTGGCCGACAAGACCGGCTCGATGGTGGTGCCGATCCGTATCGAGGGGCTGGAGAAAAGCCCCTTCTCGCGGCTGACGGCGCAGCACGTGCGCCGCCGCCTGTTCCCGAAGGTCAAGGTGACCATCCTGCCGCCCGTCAAGCTCAAGGTCGCCGAGGAACTGAAGGGCCGCAAGCGCAGGGCCGCCGCCGGTGCCGCGCTCTACCAGGTGATGTCCGATCTCGTCTTCCAGACCCAGCACATCGACAAGACCGTGCTCGAAAGGGTCATCGAGACGGCGAACGAGCGCGGCATGAAGCAGCTCGCCGTGCAGGATCCGGTCGCGGGTTCGCTGAGCTACGGCAAGCTGCTCACGGGTGCCGCGGTGCTTGGCGAGAAATTCGAGACGCTCTATGCCGGACAGGACACGCTCGGCATCATGCTGCCCAACGCCAATGGCGCCTGTGCCGCTCTGCTCGGCGTCATGTCCGCCGGTAAGGTCCCGGCGATGATCAATTTCACCGCCGGTGCCGCCAACATTCTGTCCGCCTGCAAGGCGGCGCGGGTAAGCACCATTTTGACCTCGCGAGCCTTTGTCGAGCAGGCCAAGCTCGGCGCAATCATCGAGGAGGTTGGCCGGTCGGTCAACATCGTCTGGCTCGACGATCTGCGCGCAACCATCGGCCTCAAGGACAAGCTGCTTGGCCTGTTGCGCAAGGCCACGCCCAGGGTTGCCCGCAAGGCCACGGACCCGGCGGTGATCCTGTTCACCTCGGGTTCCGAAGGCACGCCGAAGGGGGTCGTGCTCACCCACCGCAACATCCTGGCCAATGCGGCACAGGCCGCCTCGCGCATCGATTTCCATTCGGGCGACAAGGTGTTCAACGTGCTGCCGATCTTCCATTCGTTCGGCCTGACGGCGGGCACGGTGCTGCCGCTGGTTTCAGGCGTTCCCGTCTATTTCTACCCGTCGCCGTTGCATTACCGCATCGTGCCGGAACTGGTTTATGCCTCGAACGCGACCATCATCTTCGGCACCGACACCTTCCTCAGCGGCTACGCGCGCACCGCGCATCCCTATGATTTCCGCTCGGTGCGCTACTGCTTTTCCGGCGCCGAGCCGGTCAAGGCCTCGACCCGCGAAACCTATATGGAGAAGTTCGGCCTGCGCATTCTCGAAGGCTACGGCGTTACCGAGACGGCGCCGGTCATCTCCATCAACACGCCGATGTACAACAAGTCGGGCACGGTCGGAAAAATCATGCCCGGCATGGAATACCGCCTGGAACCGGTGATCGGCGTCGAGGGCGGCGGGCGGCTGTTCGTGCGCGGCCCCAACGTCATGGCCGGCTATCTCAGGGCCGAAAAGCCTGGTGTGCTCGAACCGCTGCGGGACGGTTGGCACGACACCGGCGACATCGTCAGCATCGACGATGCCGGCTTCGTCAGCATTCGCGGCCGCGCCAAGCGCTTTGCCAAGATCGGCGGCGAGATGATTTCGCTGGCTGCCGTGGAAGCGTTGGCGGGCGAATTGTGGAAAGGGTCGCTGTCGGCGGTCGCGACCGTGCCGGATCCGCGCAAGGGCGAAAAACTGGTGCTCATCACCGAGGCCGAAAAAGCGACGCGCGCCGAGTTTCTGGCCTTTGCCAAGGCAAACGGGGCGATGGACCTGATGGTGCCTGCCGAAGTGCGCGTCGTGGCGCATGTGCCGGTGCTCGGCTCGGGCAAGATCGACTTCGTCGGCGTGACCAGGCTGGTACGCGGCGAAGCCCTGGAAACCGCCAAGGTCGAGGCCGCCTGATCTCCGGGGAGAGCGAGACGACGGCGCGATTTTTCGCGGCGTCGTGCGTGGTTCAGGCTATCAGGTTCATCATCGGCTTCACCACTCCCGAGTCCGGAAACACCTTGTCGCCGAGCACCGCGGCCGAAAGTCCGAACTGGTCGGCGAGCAGGCCTTTCAGCACCGCCCTGACATCGCTGGTCGGCGCAAGGTCGCGCTGCTGGTAGAGTTGCGCCGGCTTCAATCCCGGCCAGTCGGCGATGACGCGGCCGCCCTTGATTGCACCGCCGGCGAGCAGCACGACCGTGCCGGTGCCGTGATCGGTGCCGACCGTGCCGTTGATCCGCGCCGTTCGGCCGAATTCGGTGATGGCGACGATCGCCGTATCCTTCCAGCGCTCGCCGAGACCTTTTTCGAATTCCTCGAACGCGCCGTCGAGGCCGCCGAGCAAGGTGGCGAGCCGGCCGGTCGCGCCGCCTTCGTTGACATGTGTGTCCCAGCCGTCGAAGGCCAGTGCCGCGACGCGTGGCCCGTCATCGGCGGCGATCAGCCTGGCCGCGCCCTGCGCGGCCTGCCGCATGCCAGCGGCGCTGTCGAGGCCGCCCCTCGGTTTCATTGCCTTGGCGCCCATCTCGTCGAGCGCCATCCTGTCGGCGTCGAGGCCCTTTTGCAGCGCCACCGCCAGCACGGGGTCGCGATGCTGGTAAAGATCGAGAACGCGCGCCGCGAGGTCGCCGGCCGGCGCCGGCAGCGATTGCGGCGCCCAGCCGAGCACAGGGGCCGCGCCACGGATCACCAGTGGCGTCGACGGGCCGACGGCGAGGCCGCCGAGCGTTGCCACGCGGTCGCCCGCCGGCAGGCTTTCGAGCGCCCGGTTGAGCCAGCCGGTGGCGACATGGCCGGGGCCGGCAAAGCCGCTTTCCAGAACATCCTGCCCGTCGAAATGCGAGCGCTCGCGATAGCCCGTCGCGGCAGCGTGCACGACCGCCGCCTGGTTGGCCTTGAACAGCCGGGCGAACACCGGCATCGCCGGATTGACGGCAAAGAAACCATCGAGCCGCAGCGCTGCGTGCGGGCCGGAGAGCGAGAGCGCAATGTCGCCATGCAGGCCGGCATAGTCTGGATCGCCGACCGGGCCGACCGCCGACAGGCCGTCGAGCGCGCCGCGCAGCACGATGACGATCAGGCGCGGGTCGCGATTGTCGGCGGCCCGGGCGAAGCGCGGCAGATAGGCCCAGGCAAACAGCGCGCCGCCGGTCATCAGCACGGCACGGCGGGAAGGGTGAGGGGTTTCACACAGCAAGGTCATGACTTCGTCTCCATGGGAGTTATGGGCGCCGGACCTGTCCGCTCGAACTATCGTCGCTGGAATTCGGGCGCCATCAGCAGCAGCGCCAGGCCTTGCTGCTTGGACTCGGCGCGGCCGACCGCCTGACGCGTCTCCGGCGAGGCGGAAGGCCCGATGACCGCGTCGAGCATGTCGTTGGGGTTGCCGATATCCTTCACTTGCCGGGCAGCCTGCCAGGCGATGTCGAGGCGGGTTTTCATGCCTTCCGCCGACGCCCAACTGTCCCCCTGGTCGGAAAAGCCGTTCGGTCCCGGCGGCTGCCAGAGCGGCTCGCCCAGCGCGTTCAGCCAGTTGAGCGACTGGCCGGGATCGTTCGGTCCCGGGCCGCCCGCCCGCTTGATGGCGGCGACATAATCGAAGGGCGAGCGCATCTTGGCCAGGGGCGTCGACCATGCCTCCGGCATGTCGATGAGCGCCGCCGCCAGCGCCCTCAGATTGCCGTCGTTCTTGAGGAACACCTTGGCGAGACGCGCGACCGCCGCCGCCGGCGGATCGTCCGAAATAAAATGGCGGGCGAGTTGCGTGGCGATGTGTTGCGCGGTCGCCGGATGAATGGCGATGTCGTTGAGCGCGGCCTCCGCCTGGCCCACGCCGCCGGCCGGATAGGTCTTGCCGAGCAGCACCGCGTCGCCCGGTTCATGGGCGTTGGCGTTGAAGACGGAACTGCCCGGTTCGCCCAGCCGTCCTTCCCGCCCGGCCATCGTCCAACCGGTCAGGATACGCGCGAAGCTGGTGACGTCGGCCTGGGTGTAGCCGCTGCCGACGCCGAGCGTATGCAGTTCTAGGATTTCGCGGGCGAGGTTCTCGTTGAGGCCGCGCTGCCGGTTCTTGCCGGCGCGGGAGTCCGGCCCGATCGATTGCTGGTTGTCGAGATAGAACAGCATGGCCGGATGCCGCTCCACCGCTATCAGCATGTCGGCGAAGCGCCCGAGCACGAAGGGCCGGATGGCTTCGCGTTCGAAGGCGCCGGCGCTGGCGCGCACGATGTTGTCCTTGGCCACGGAGACGCAGAAATGGTTCGACCAGAAATAGACGAGCCGCTCGACGAAGCCGACCTCCGCCCGCAAGGCCTTGTCGAAACGGGCCTGGGCTTCGGCCCGGTACAGGGTGGCTTCAACAGGTGGTGTCGCCGGGGTTGGCTTGGCGGGTACCGCCTGCGGCGAGCCGGCCGGCGCGCTCGCCTTCATGGCCGCGCTCGGCATGGCCGGAGCAGTCGATATGGGCGCGGCGGCACCCGTCGCTGCCGGGGCCTTCGCCTTCGCTGGCTGCGCGGCTGCCTTCGCCAGGCCTCTGTCGAGCTTGCGCTGGAAACCGGCCGCCATGCTGGCCTGGATCGCCGGCGTGCTGCCCAGGAGATCGGCATAGGCCGGATCGTCATAGGCGATCATGGCGATGTCGGGCTGCCGAAGTTCCGCCTTGAGATAGCCGCGCGGATCGCCGGCCATTCTGTCGCGGTCGCCCGGGCGGGCTCCAAGCCCGAAACGGTTGAAAATGACGAGGACGGGATCTGGCGGCACGGAGCCTTTAGCCGGGATGGCCATGTCGGCTCTCCATGGTTGGATCACACGCGCGATGCGCGACGCCCGATCGGGCTGTTTCCTGAACGCTCATACCGGCGACGGGAACCGGGCAGGCGGGGTGCCCGCCCGGCTGTTCCGCACGCTTACCAGTGGTGCCAGCGGTGCCAGTGACGGTGCGGATGCCCGACATAGAATGCCGGGCCATGCCAGTAGTGGTAGCGCGGATACACCAGGACACGGTTGGGAACGCAGCGTCCCCACGGGTTGGGGTGCCAGCCGGGTCCGCAACCCCAGGCCACATGCTCGATCAGCGCCGAGGCGGCCGGTTGCGCCACCATCGGCATGGCGGTGGAGGTCGCGATGGTTGCCGCGGTTCCGGTCAAGGCGAGGACGGCTGCTGCCGCATACTGTGTCAGACGGTTCATGACGATACTCCGAATGTTCTGCGAGAATGAAAACCTGTCCGTGCCGATTGGTCCGGCAGGCTGCCCTTCTCCTGGTTAAACGGCCCCACCGGCGTTTTCCGTCGCTCGTCACGGCGATTTTTTTGGCTCTGCCGCCGGCACAGGCCCGGCGCGCCTGGCCAGCCCGTCCGCCAGCACGGCGCGATCCCCTGCGGAACCCGCCGCCGCGTACTCGACGATGCGCTGCTCAAGCCGCGTGCGCAGGGTGATGTCGGCATTGCGGGCCCGCTCCAGGGCCGCCGCCAGCGCCGCCTTGTCGAGGACGGGTTGCCGCAACAGATCCGCCGCCTCGCGCCTGGCCTTCTGGCCGTCGAGAATAATGTCGCGCGACTCGCGGCGCACCTCGCGCAGCGCCTTGCGGAACAGCATGCGCTGCTTGTCGGGAAGACGGCCGCCGGCCGCTTCCAGCGAATAGCCCTGGGCCGGCTTGCCGCTTCTTATCCAGACGGCGCCGCCGGCAAGCGCGCCGGCCAGGAAGACATTCAGCACCACCGACGCGACGGTGAGGTTGCGGCCTGTACTCATAAGTCCTCCTCGATCGTCTCGCCATCGGGCCCGGCGTCGCCGAACGCCGTCGCGTTGGCATCGAGTACATAATGGTCGGACGGAACCTCTGGGGTAACGATGCTCACCATGGCCAATCCGGTCACCGCGCCGGCCAGGCCAATGCCGGCCAGCCCCAGACCCAGCCACCAGACGCGCCGGCGCCGGCGCTGGACGAGATGCCGGTCGGCGATCCGCAGGATGCTGCCGTGAAGCGCCGCGCCGGGCGCCGTGACCTCGTAGCTGTCGAGCAAGGCGTCGAGTTTCCCGGCGTGTCCCAATATGGCCGCGCCTGTCTCGCTCGCGGCGAACATCGCCCCGGCCGCGCGGTCGGCCTGCGGCCACCGCCACAAATCGCCGCCATAGGCCGCCGCCAGAGCCGCGAAGCGCTCGGCATCCATTGCCGGCTCGTTCCTGGACCCATCAGACATCACTTTGTCCTTTGCCGGTTGGCACGTATCCGGACGGATTTCCGGGACCTCGCCGGGCGCTCGCGAAATACGGTGAACGCTTCGCATTCATGGCCGCCCTTTCTCACTCATGGACACCCTCCCTGGCCAGGATCATCTGCAAGGCCCGCCGGCCGCGCGAAAGCAGGCTTTCCAGGGCATCGACACTGATCTCCATGGTCGCGGCCGCCTCTATGTTGGACATCTCCTGATAGTAGACCAGGATGATCGCCTCGCGCTGGCGCGGCGCGATTGCCTGCAAGGCCTGCTCGACCCGGTGCGGCTCTTCGCGGGCATCGGGAAGCGGGGCGGGATCGACAATGTCGGGAACCTCGTCGGTCACCCATTCGCGGCGCCGACGTAGCCGGTCGTAGCACAGATTGAGCGTGACGCGGTGGATCCAGCTGTCGAAGCGTGCATTGCCGCGCCGCCAGCCGGATGCATGACGCCAGATGCGCACAAAGGTTTCCTGGGCGACATCCTCGGCCTCCGCCGCGTCGCCCAGCATGCGCGCGGCCAGTGCCAGGATGCGCGGCAGCTTGCGCGCGACGAGCATCCGCACCGCCTCCGGCTCGCCGGCACCGACCCGGCGAACCAACTCCTCGTCCGGGTCGGCGCTCATCGGCTGGCGCACTCCCGATGTCCATCACACGTCATAGCCTCTCGGTCATTGCTCCGGCTTGGGAGCGGATTTGTGGCCCGGCATCTCGTCGGCCGTCAGAATGCCGTCGCCGTTCTTGTCCAGCCTGGCGAAGCGCTTGGCGAAGAACGCGTCGAGCTCGGCCCGGTCGATGAAGCCGTCATGATTGGAATCGATGCGCGCGAAGGATTTGGCGGGATCGCCCTTGATGTTGCGCTTGGCCTGGAAGGCCTCCCACTCCACGAGGCTGATCTTGCCGTCGCCGTCCGTGTCGGCGGCCATGATCGCCTTCTCGCGCCGCTTCTGGAACTTGGCCAGGCTGATGTCGGACTTGCCAGTCGGCGATTTGGCAGTAGGGGCGGCGGGCGACGTAGAGGCAGGTGGCGTCGCGGCCGGTGGCTGTGTCGCCGTCTGGGCGAGGGCCGCCGTGGTCAGCAGGCCCAAGGCAGCGGCAAGGATCGAACGGCGTATCATGCTTCACGTCTCCGGTTGGCGCGTCCCGGACCCAATGCCGAGGTCACGCTTCAACCGTTAAACGTCGCGACCCGAGAAATCCGTCGGTCGCCCTGCCGATCCCGCCGATTGCCCGGATGCCGCGCCTTGGCGCCCCCGGGAGAGGGCGGCACGGCATCTCATCCGGCGGGCCTGAAATTCACGCCGGCCGGCAAACCCCGTCGCGAAGGTAAGCCTTACGTCGATTGGTCGGCTTCCACCAACTGATCCGATTTGAAGCCCGCGTGCTGCGGGGTCCACACATCGCCCTCTTTGTTGAACCAGTGGCACAGATACATGCCGGAAGCGGCGCCGTCGCTGACCGTCATCCTCGGGCCTCCCGACTTCAGCTTGACGACGTCTCCGGTCTTGAAAGTGTGGGGCATTTTCGGACCTCCCATGCTGACGCCGGTATTTCATACCAAAACCGGGGTCCCGACAATGGCGGATGGGCCTTCCGGTCCATTGTCTTATGTGGCAATCCGAGGGCGTCGCAAACGAGGCGTCCGTAGCTGCTCCAGCGATTAATCCACCTCGATCACGCGCCGCGCCGGTCTGCCGGCCGGCTCTCGCCGTCGCGCCGGCTCGGGCTTGTCTTGTGCCAATGCCTCCTGCTGCAGTCTCTGCTCCCTCAGGCGGGTTGTCTTGGCAATTCTGGCGTGGCGCTCGGCATCCAGCACCAGCCTCGCCTCACGGTCCGCTCTTGCCAGTTTTTCCTTGTCGACACGCCTTTGCAATTCGAAACCTCCTGTCCGTGAAACCACGGCAGGAAATGTGCGACCCCAACTATCTGTTCCGAAAAAATTAAAACGCCATTTCCATCATTTGTTGTTGAGGTTCGAAAAATCCCGGACTGTCACGTGATTTGCGCGGCACGTTGCAAGCCGCACGATGACCTGACTTGTGGGAAAACTGGTGCCGCTTAGGTGACTCGAACACCTGACCCCATCATTACGAATGATGTGCTCTACCAACTGAGCTAAAGCGGCCCGGGAGGCCGAGGCCTCCAAGATGGGCTGGGTGATAGACTCAACCGGCGGCGAATTCAAGATGCGACTTAGCAATTCTGCAGGGGCGTTCGTCAGGACCTGAAGCAGGCTTCCTCGGTCCTTGCGCACGATAATCGCTCGCAAAGCCCCGATTTTCCTTGCCGGAACATCGCGAAGATGGACTTTGGACGGCCCGTGGAGGCAGAATGCGCTGCCCGCCCGTTGATTGATTGGTCGCCTGCGGCTAACCATCATGAAAGCTTGGGGCAATTTGCAGAGGGATCTCGCTTGGACGCGATCGAAAAAGCGATCCGGAACGCCTTGGAAAAGGGCAATGCCGAGGACCGGGCGTTCCGCGAGAGGGTCTATCGTTCGGCCTTCGCCGCGCTTGACCGTGCGCTCCAGGCCAATCCCGGCGTGACCGTGGAAGTCGCCATCAAGCGCCGCAAGGCCATTCAGGAAAAAATCACCGAAATCGAATCCGAGTTCCTGCCGGCCGTGCCTGGTGTCGCCCCTCGGATTGACGCGGTTGACGCCCCGGCGGTCGAGACCGCGGCTGGCGCGGCACCCGCGGTCGAGGCCGGCCCCAAGGCCCCGTCGGTGCCATCGCCTGCTGTCACCGTCGATGGTCCCGTGCAGGCCGCCTCCGACGCGCCGCGCTCGCGCGTGCTGCCGGTCGTTCCCGACATCATGCCGGACGCCACGCTTCCGGGCGCACCAGCCATCGACATGTCGGCTGCCGCCGCGCCGGGAGCCGCGACGGAAGTGGCGCCAGACCGCGATGAGCGCCGCATTCGCGGCCGGCGCCTTCCGCTGACCGCCATTTTCCTCACGGTCACGCTGCTCGCGGCGGTTGGCATCGGCCTGTTTTTTGCCGTGCAGACCGGTGTGTTCAAGTCGGCGGCCGAGCTTAATACCGCGCCGCCGGAAGCGCCGCCGACCGTCGAGGACGACGATTTCACCCCGGCAGACGGCGCCAACGCGCCCGCCAAGCCCGGCGCCGCGGACCAGTCGCGCGACTGGATCAACGTGTTCTCGCCGGCCGACCCGACCCATGTCGCCGCCCCGTCGGACGCCAAGGCCGAAGTGATGAAGGACGACGCCGGATCGTTCCTGCGCATCCAGTCCGGCGCCTCCGGCTCGGCGATCGCCTTTGACGTTGGCCAGGGCGTGCTGGAAAAGCTCGCCGGCAAGCACGCCGTGTTCGACATCATCGCGCGCGCCGAGGACGGCAAGGACACGCAGATATCCGTCGACTGCAATTTTGGTGAACTCGGCGACTGCGGCCGCAAGCGCTACGCGGTCGGCCAGCAGAAAAACGAATATCTGTTCGACGTGAAGTTTCCCGACAAGCGTCCGGGCTCGGCCGGCACCATCGCCATCAATTCCGACTTCGACAAGCAGGGCAAGGCGGTCAACGTCTACGAGATCCGCGTTTCGATCGAGCCGTGAGCAATTCCAGGAAAACCGTTACACGCTTGCTCTAACGATCGAGCAGCGCCTGCAGCGTCTCGATGCGGTCGGCCTCGTTGGCTGGTTTGTCCCAGCGCAGCCGTGAAATCCTGGGGAAACGCATGGCCACGCCCGATTTGTGCCGGGTCGAGCGGTTCAGCCCCTCGAAAGCGACTTCCAGCACCAGGCCATTGTCGCGATCGGCGCGCACCGAGCGCACCGGTCCGAAGCGCTCGACGGTGTTGTCCCTGACATATTTGTCGATCTGCTTCAGTTCCTCGTCGGTGAAGCCGAAATAGGCCTTGCCGACCGGCACCAGTTCCTCCGCGCCCTCCGGCCCGGACCAGACGCCGAACGTATAGTCGGAATAGAAGCTCGAACGCTTGCCATGGCCGCGCTGGGCGTACATCAGCACGGCGTCCACCGTGTGCGGATCGCGCTTCCATTTGAACCACGGACCCTTCGGCCGGCCGGCGACATAGGGCGAATCCCAGCGCTTCAGCATCACCCCTTCGATGATCGGATGCGGCGGCGCGCGGCGCAAATCCTCGAGCGCCTGCCAGTTGGCGAAGTCGACGAAGGGGGAGAGATCGAAGCGGCTGGGGTCAAGCGTTCCGATGAAGGTTTCGAGGCGGCCACGCCGCTCGCGAAAGGGCAACCCGCGCAGATCCTCTTCGCCGATCTGCAGCAGGTCGTAACAGCGCATGAAGGCGGGGTATTGCTGCTGCATCTTCGGCGTCACCGCCTTGCGGTTCAGCCGCTGCTGCAGGTCCGAAAAGGTTCCCGTCGCCTCGCGCGGATCGCCGACAAGCAATTCGCCGTCGAGTGCGGCGGAAAAGTGCATGGCGTCGGCGAGATCCGGAAAGGCGCCGGAGACATCGTCGCCGGTGCGCGAATAGAGCCTGCGAATGCCGCCTTCGGCCACCGCCTGGACGCGGATGCCGTCCCATTTCCATTCGGCGGCGTAATCCGCCGGATCGAGTTTTTCGAGGTCGCCGTCGCCAACCGGGTTCGACAGCATGACCGGACGAAACAGCGCCAGCGCCGTTTTGCGCGGTTTTTCGGCCTTGCCTTCCAGCCAGGCGAACAGGGCCGTGTAGGGCGGCGACAGCCCATGCCAGAGTTCTTCAATCTCGGCGACGTCGACCTTGCCGAAATCCGCCAGCGCCTGTTTGGCCAGCCGCGCCGAGACGCCGATGCGCAGGCCGCCGGTGACCAGCTTGATGATGGCAAAGCGCGCCGAGATGCCGGCGCTGTCGAGCAGCCCCGTCAGCACTTTCGGCCCGTCGGAGCGGCTTGCGGCCTGCAGCTTGGCCACCACCTCGCCGAGCGTCGGCTCGCGGTTGGCGATCCTGCCCGGCGTTTGCGGCCAGACCAGCGACACCGTCTCGGCGAGGTCGCCGACATAGTCGTAGGAATAGCCGAACAGCACCGGGTCCATGCGCTCGGTGACCAGCGTGCGCAGCATGGCCGGTTTGACGGCGGCGATTTTGAGATCGCCGGTGATCGCGGCCAGCGCCAGGCCTCGGTCCGGGTCTTCCACAGTGCGAAAATAGTCGACCAGCAGCGTCAGCTTGCCGTTGCGCGACGGCGTCAGCACCAGGCGGTCGAGAAGCTCGGCGAAGCGGTTCATGGCTGTATGCACCACGCCAGCAGCGAAAGCCGGCGCGCGGCGCCCCCCTCTGCCCTGCCGGGCATCTCCCCCACGAGGGGGGAGATTGGATGTCGCGTCGGCTTTCGCCAATCTCCGGCGTTGAAAGAGATTCGCCGACGCCTAAATTGCCAATCTCCCCCCAAGTGGGGGAGATGCCCGGTAGGGCAAAGG
This sequence comes from Mesorhizobium sp. ES1-6, assembly GCF_020164775.1. Classification (NCBI taxonomy): domain Bacteria; kingdom Pseudomonadati; phylum Pseudomonadota; class Alphaproteobacteria; order Hyphomicrobiales; family Phyllobacteriaceae; genus Mesorhizobium; species Mesorhizobium sp. ES1-6. The sequence continues at coordinate 575,298 of NZ_JAIUGU010000002.1, read as the reverse complement.
GGGACGCCGTAGAACTCGGCGGCGGCGATTGGCGGACCTCGATGCATCAATCGCCCTCGTCCTCATACCCGACAAGATGCAGTGGCCTGGCCGCTATCCCTTCCAGTTCGCACCAGCGCACCAGGGCTTCCTCGCGGCCGTGCGTGACCCAGATCTCCTCGGCGCCGGTCTCCTTGATGGTGGCGGTGAGTTCATCCCAGTCGGCATGGTCCGAGATGATCAGCGGCAGCTCGACGCCGCCTTGCTTGGCGCGCTGGCGGATGCGCATCCAGCCCGACGCGAAGCACGAGATCGGATCGGGAAAGCGCCGTGCCCAGCGGTCGGCGAAGGCCGATGGCGGACCGACCACTATGGCGCCGGCGAAATCCTGCTTGCCGCCGCTCTCCACCGTCGCCGGCTCGAGTTCGCCGAGATCGATGCCCTGGCTCTGGTAATATTCGCTGAGCTTGGCCAGCGCGCCATGGATGTAGAGCGGCTTGTCGTAGCCGGCGTCGCGCAACAGCCGCATCACCCGCTGCGCCTTGCCGAGCGCATAGGCGCCGACCAGATGCGAGCGCTCGGGAAATTGCACCGCCGATTTCAGCAGACGGGCGATCTCTTCCGTGTCGGGCGGATGGCGAAACACCGGCAGGCCGAACGTCGCCTCGGTGATGAAGACGTCGCAGCGGATCGGCTCAAACGGCAGGCAGGTCGCGTCCTTCTGCCGTTTGTAGTCGCCGGAGGCGACGATGCGCCTGCCTTGATGCTCGACCGCTATCTGCGCCGACCCCAGCACATGGCCGGCCGGGTGGAAGCTGACGCTGATGCCGTCGAGCGAAATCGTCTCGCCGAGCATGGCTGCCTGCGTCGTCCCGGCAAAATCCTCGCCATAGCGCAGTGCCATGATGTCGAGCGTCTGCCGTGTCGCAAGCACCGAGCCGTGGCCGGAACGCGCATGGTCGGAATGGCCGTGCGTGATCAGCGCCCGGTTCACCGGCCGCACAGGGTCGATGAAGAAATCGCCCGGCGGGCAGTAGAGCCCCTCGGGCCGGGGATGAAGCAGGTCGCTGGCGCGCATGCCCTCAAGATAGGATATAATTCCGTCGCGGGAAGCCTGCTGCTCTAGACTGCTGACTCCCCGGGCAAAGCCTGCTCAATTCGGTTCAGCTTCGGCATGCTTTGCTCTACAGAGATTGCGGCCGGCTACCCTGCCGGTGGAACCATCCTCATGAAACCGCTTCAGACCTCGTCGGGCGACCCGAACGCCGATCGCCGTGCGGACTATGCCGAAATGCTCTTCGCCTCCGGCGATCACACCGCCGCGGCCGAGTTGCTGCTCGGCGCGCTGGAACTGGCGCCGCAATGGGCAATGGGCTGGTTTCGGCTCGGCGAGATGCAGGAGGCATCGGGCAGGCTCGACCTGGCGGCGCAGGCCTGGACGACGTCGCTGAAACTCGATCCGGCCGATCGCCAAGGCGCGGCCCTCAAACTGCAGCTGATTGGCAAAGGTCCGGTCTCCACGGCGCCGCCCAGCGCCTTTGTCGAAATGCTGTTCGACCACTATGCCGAGACATTCGAGGAGATGCTGGTCGGCAAGCTCGACTATAGGCTGCCCGAGGTGCTCGACGCCGCTATCCGCAAGGCAAGGCCAGGCCGCTTCCGCCTGGCGCTCGACCTGGGTTGCGGCACTGGACTGATGGGCGAGAGGCTGAGGCCGATCGTCGACCGGCTGGAGGGTTTCGATATCTCGGCAAGGATGCTGAGGAAGGCGCGGGCGAAAGGCATCTACGACGTGCTGACAAAAGCGGATTTGCAGGATTTTTCCCATTCAGGCGAAAACCCCGATCTGGTCACCTCGGCCGACGTGCTGATCTATATTGGCAAGCTCGAAGGTTTGGCGGCAACGGTTGCCGGCCTGCTCGCCGAGGGCGGCCTGTTTGCCTTTTCCGTCGAGAGCCTGGCGGAGGGCGGCGACTTCGCGCTGCAGCCGTCGCGGCGCTATGCCCATTCGGATGGCTATGTCATACGGACCCTCGAGGCCAACGGTCTCTCGATCGTCGCGCTGGAACCGACGACCATCCGCTGGGATCGCCGCGAGCCTGTCAAAGGCCTGGCCGTCGTGGCGCGGAAAGCTCATGTCGTGTGAGTTGCGAGGGCGCTTCTTTGCCCTGCTGCGAAAAAGTCCGATTTGCGTGCGCGACTGATATTTGCGATCTGGTCGCATCAGGGCGGGATACCAGGAGGAGCAGTTCGATGCGCTGGAACATGATGATCTTGGCGTCTTGCCTGGCAACCGCCGGCTGCGTCGGCAATTCATCGTCCGAGCGCCAGGATGCCAACATCGAGTCCTCGCTGCAGTATGACAGCGTGCCATGCGACCAGTTGCTGGCGCAGCGCAACGGATTGGCGCAGCAATACAATCTCCCGACGACCGCCAAGCCGACCTTCTCCAATCCCGCCATGGGCTTCGGTCCGTTCACGCCTGACATGCGCTCCAAGGCCCAGCGCGACAGCGACAAGGCGTCAGGCGAAATCGATGCCATGAACCGGTCCATCGACCGCCGCGACTGCGGCAAGCCGGACAAGCAGAAGAAGTTCGCTCTGCCTGGCTGATGATCCAATCGTCCATTTAGCAAGGCTCCATCCGGTGAACCTCTCGGACCTCGGCGACCGCATCTGTATCCTGGGGCCGTCCAACAGCGGCAAGTCGACGCTCGCCGACGCGATCGCGCGCAAGCGTGGCCTGACGCCCATCCATCTCGACCTGCTCTTTCATCTGCCCAACACGGATTGGGTGCAGCGTCCGAGGAGCGAATTCATCGCCTTGCATGACGCCGCGATCGCCGGCGAGCGCTGGGTGATGGATGGAAACTACTCGGTTTGCATGCCGCAACGCTTCCAGCGCGCGACGGGACTGATCCTGCTCGACATCTCCACCTCCGCAAGTCTGCTGCGCTATTTCAGGCGGACCCTGATCGAGAGGGAAAGGCGTGGTGGCTTGGAAGGCGGGCGCGACAGCGTCAAATGGGATATGATCCACCACATCGCCGTGGCGACGCCGAAAAACCGCGAGAGATACCGGACAATGTTCGAGCGGATCGATCTGCCGAAAGTGCAACTGTCGTCGGTCCGGGCAATCAAGGAATGCTTCCGGGAATGGGAGTTGGCCAGATGAGCGTGATGCCCGGCTTGAGCAATTCCAGGAAAAGTGCGTAGCGGTTTTCCCGGCAGAAGCGCGTAGCGCTTCCCTTGGGAATTACGTAAAAACCAAAAAGTTAGAGCGGGTCAGAGATTCTATCAAACTCTGAACCGCTCTAGTACCCCGCCTTGCGGTCCACCAGATTGTCGAGTTTCTCACCGCGCTCGAAAGCGTCCATCTGGCGCAGCATGGTCGGCGCCAGATGCACCGGATCGGAGGTCGCCGCGGCATGCGGCGTCACGAATACTTTCGCATGCCCCCACAGCGGGCTGGTCTTCGGCAGCGGCTCGACCTCGAACACGTCGAGGCTCGCCTCCTTCAGTGTCCCGTCGTCCAATGCGCGCAAAATGTCGGCGTCCTTCTGGAGGCGCCCACGCCCGGCATTGATCAGCACCGAGCCGCCAAGGCCGTTGCGCTTGCGCAACTCCTTCAGCACGCCGTAGTTGATGATGCCTTGCGTGTCGGGTGTCAGCGGCAAGAGCACGACCAGAATGTCGGTGGCATTGAGAAACGGGATCAGGCCCGCTTCGCCCGAATAGGTCGCCACGCCCTTCATCGGCCGCTCGCCGCGCGACCAGCCATTGACGGCGAAGCCGAGCGACAGAAGCACGGAGGCCGCGGCCCGGCCGAGACTGCCGAGACCCATGATGCCGACGGAAATGTCGCCGGCTGGCCGCTGCAGCGGCTCGTGCCAGGTCTTCTTCAACTGCTGCGACCGGTAAAGCAGGCCCTGGCGATGATGGTCGAGCACCCGCCAGACGACATACTCCGTCATGTACTGGGTGAGGTTGTCGGCGACGACCTTGACGATCGGCACGTCGGGCAGGCCGGGGTCGGCGAAGATATGGTCGACGCCGGCGCCGATCGAGAAGATGGCGCGCAGATTGGGCAGCGACGACATCAAATTGGGCTTGTGCTTCCACACCACCGCGTAGGTGATCGAGGGATCCTTGGCGCCGTCCGGCTCCAGCACCACCTCGCGCTCGGCCGACAAGAGGTCGCGCCAGCGTTGCGGATGAAAGCCGGTGACGGCAAGCAGGATACGGCCTTTTTCCATCGCGGTTCGTTCAGTCCTTCCTTGTGCGGATCACTCGCTGACCACGCCTGTCGGTGCCGACTCGATCTTGAAGGCGGCCGAGATCAGGGCCCGAGTATAGTCGGTTTGCGGATTTTCAAAAATCTGCTGGGAAGGGCCGGCTTCGACGATCTGGCCGTTGCGCATGACGATGACGTCGTTGGCCAGCGCCCGGATGACCTTGAGGTCATGACTGATGAAGAGATAGGCGAGGTCGTGCTTGGCCTGCAAATTGCGCAGGAGATCGACGACCTGCGCCTGCACACTCATGTCGAGCGCCGATGTCGGCTCGTCCAGCATGACGAAGCGTGGGTTGAGCACCATGGCGCGTGCGATGGCGACACGCTGGCGCTGGCCGCCGGAAAACTCGTGCGGATAGCGGTTGCGGGTCGCCGGGTCGAGGCCGACTTCCTTCAGCACGGCGACGACCTTGTCGTCGCGCTCGTCCGGCGACAGCCTTGGCTCGTGAATCCTGAGGCCTTCCTCGATGATCTCGGCGATCGACATGCGCGGGCTGAGCGAACCGAACGGATCCTGGAAGACGATCTGCAATTCGCGTCTGAGCGGCCGCATGGCGTTGAAGGAAAGCTGGTTGATGTCGCGACCATTGAACTGGATGGCCCCGGTCGACGAGATCATGCGCGCCAACGCCAGGCCGAGCGTCGTCTTGCCGGAGCCGGATTCGCCGACCACGCCGAGCGTCTGGCCGGCGCGCACCGTGACATCGATGCCGTCGACCGCTTTCACATGATCGACCGTGCGCCGGAAGAAGCCCTGCTTGATCGGGAACCAGACCTTGATGTCGTTGCCGGTCATGACCGGCCTGGCATCGGCATTGGCGGCCGGCGGCTTGCCTTTCGGCTCGGCGGCGAGAAGATGGCGCGTATAGGGGTGCTGCGGGTTGGCGAAAATGTCCTTGGTCGGCCCGGTCTCGACGATCTTGCCCTTGGTCATGACGCAGACCCGGTCGGCGATCTTGCGCACGATGCCGAGGTCATGGGTGATGAACAGCATCGACATGCCCTTGCGGCTTTTCAGGCCCGCGAGCAGTTCGAGGATCTGCGCCTGGACGGTGACGTCGAGCGCCGTCGTCGGCTCGTCGGCGATCAGCAGCTCCGGCTCGTTGGCGAGCGCCATGGCGATCATGACACGCTGGCGCTGGCCGCCCGAGAGCTGATGCGGATAGGCGTCGAGCCGCTTTTGCGGATCGCGAATGCCGACTTCGTTGAGCAGAGCCAGCGTGCGCGCCTTGGCCGGACGGTCGCCCATACCCTGATGCAGCTTCAGGATTTCGACGATCTGATGCTCGATCGTGTGCAACGGATTGAGCGAGGTCATCGGCTCCTGGAAGATCATGGTGATCTTGTTGCCGCGCACCTGGCGCAATTGCTTCTCGCTCATGGCGAGCAGGTCGGCGCCCTGGAACAGGATCTTGCCCGACGGATGGCTGGCGCTGGGGTAGGGCAGCAGCTTCAGCACCGACAGCGCCGAGACCGATTTGCCGGAACCGGATTCACCGACCAGCGCCACCGTCTCGCCCTTGGCGATGTCGAACGAGATGTGGTCGACGGCAACGGACTGGCCGGCGCCCTGGTTGAAGGCGACGCTGAGGTCCTGCACGCTGAGCAAGGGGACTTCGCTCATTTGAACGTCTTGCGCGGATCGAAGGCGTCGCGCGTCGCCTCGCCGACGAAGACCAGCAGCGACAGCATCAGCGAGATGACGACGAAGCCCGATATGCCGAGCCATGGCGCGTTGAGGTTGCGCTGCGCCTGCTTGAGCAATTCGCCGAGCGAGGCCGAACCCGGCGGTAGGCCGAAGCCGAGATAATCGAGCGAGGTCAGGGTCGAGATCGAGCCCGAGAGCAGGAAGGGCAGGAAGGTCAATGTTGCCACCATGGCATTGGGCAACAGGTGCCGGAACATGATGGTGCGGTTGGGCACGCCGAGTGCGCGGGCCGCGTTGACATATTCGAAGTTGCGGGCGCGCAGGAACTCGGCCCGCACCACGCCGACCAGCGCCACCCAGGAAAACAACAGCATCAGGCCAAGCAGGATGAAAAAGCCAGGCGGCAGGATGGCGGCGACGATAAGCAGCAGATAGAGCACGGGAATGGCCGACCAGATCTCGATGAAACGCTGGAACAGCAGGTCTGTCCAACCGCCGAAATAGCCCTGCAAGGCACCAGCGGCGACGCCGATCAGCGCCGAGCCGATGGTCAGGATCAGGCCGAACAGCACCGAAATGCGGAAACCGTAGATGACGCGCGCCAGCACGTCGCGCGCCTGGTCGTCGGTGCCGAGCCAGTTCCAATTGCCGACATTGCAGGCCGGGTCATCGGCTCCCTGCGGATACTGGTTGCAGCGCGTCTTGGCGTCATATTCCCACGACGGCTTGGCCGGTGCCGCTTCGGGAATGGCATTGTTGACGGTCTGGTAGGAGTAGCGGATCGGCGGCCAGATCATCCAGCCATGGGCGTTGATCTCGTCCTGGATCACCGGGTCCCGGTAATCGGTGACGGCATAGAAGCCGCCGAATTTTTCCTCGGGGTAGGCGACCAGCACGGGGAAAAGGATCTCACCCTTGTAGGAAGCTATGATCGGCTTATCGTTGGCGATGAATTCGGCAAACAGCGACAGCACGAACAGGACGAGGAAAATCCACAGCGACCAGTAGCCGCGCCGGTTGGCCTTGAAGTTCTGCAGGCGGCGCTTGTTGAGCGGCGACAGGAACGGCCGCGGGATCCGCACCGGCACCGCCCCGGCGGTAACGCTTGCCTCCGACATCAGATGTCTCTCCGCTCGAAATCGATGCGCGGATCGACCCAGGTGTAGATGAGGTCGGACAACAGCCCGACGAACAGGCCGAGAAGCGAGAAGATGTAGAGGTTGGCGAACACCACCGGGTAATCGCGCTCGACCACCGACCGGAAGCCGAGCAGGCCGAGGCCATCGAGCGAAAAGATGTTCTCGATCAGCAGCGATCCGGTGAAGAAGGCCGAGATGAAGGCGCCCGGGAAGCCGGCGATGACGATCAGCATGGCATTGCGGAAGACATGGCCATAGAGCACCTGCCGTTCCGACAGGCCCTTGGCGCGCGCCGTCACCACATACTGCTTGCGGATTTCCTCCAGGAAGGAGTTCTTGGTCAAAAGCGTGGTCGTGGCGAAGGCCGACAGCACCAGCGCCGTCAGCGGCAACGTCATATGCCAGAAATAATCGGCGATCTTGGCCGGCCACGACAACTGGTCCCAATTGTCCGAGACGATGCCGCGCAACGGGAACCAATCCCAGAAAGAGCCGCCGGCGAACAGCACCATCAGCATGATGCCGAAGAGGAAGCCCGGAATGGCATAGCCGACGATGACGACGCCGCTGGTCCAGATGTCGAAGGGGGTCCCGTCCTTCACCGCCTTGCGGATGCCGAGCGGGATCGAGATCAGATAGGACAACAGCGTGATCCAGAGTCCGATCGAAATCGAAACGGGCATTTTCTCGAGGATCAGGTCGAGCACCGAGATGTCGCGGAAATAGCTGTTGCCGAAATCGAAGCGGGCATAGTTCCACAGCATCATGCCGAAGCGCTCGAGCGGCGGCTTGTCGAAACCGAACTGCTTCTCCAGCTTCTTGATGAATTCCGGATCGAGCCCCTGGGCGCCGCGATATTTAGAACCGACGTCGCCGGCGGCATCGAAATTGGAACCACCCGCATCGCCGCCGCCACCCCCGAGGCGGTCGCTGCCGCCCTGGTTGGTCAGCTTGGCGATGACCTGCTCGACCGGACCGCCGGGCGCGAACTGGATGACGGCGAAGGATATCGCCATGATGCCGAACAGGGTCGGGATCATCAAAAGGATACGGCGCAGTATATAGGCGCCCATCAGATGGTATCCTCCTTAGGGAGAGCCACCGTGTCTGGTGGCACCCCCAAGGCAGTCGCTTCAGGCCAATTGTCGACGCCGCCGCCGCCCCTCATTGTCCTGCCGGACATTTCTCCCCGTATAGGGACGGGGAGAAAGGGGCTGGCCATAGTCTCGGCGCTCTTATCCCGACGCTTGTAGTTGGCGAAATCACTGATTAGAGCACCCCTCTCCCCGTCCCTATACGGGGAGAGGATGCCGGCAGGCAGGTGAGGGGCAGCGCCAACGCCCGCAAGAAATTCAGCCTTTGCCAATTTTTGCCGCCTTGCCCTTATCGAACCACCATAGCGCCTCGACCGGAAAGCCGAAATCGGGCTTTTGCTCAGGAAAGCCGAACATGTCCCAATAGGCGCTTCGGTGATTCGCCAGGAACCAACTTGGAATCCAATCGCACCGCGCGCGCAAGACCCGGTCGAGTGCCCGCATGGCGACAGTCAGGTTTTCACGGTCCTTTGCCGCGCCCACGGCGTTGATCAGCGCGTCGATGGCGGGATCGGAGATACCCGGCAAGTTACGGGAACCGGAGACGCCGGCGGTGCTCGAATGGAAGAAGACTTCCAGGTCGTCGCGCGTCGGCGTCGCGCTGAACGAGAAAGCGGCCGACAGCAGATCGAAATCGAACGTCGCCTGTCTTGCCTGGTATTGCGCCGAATCGACCAGCCGGATCGTGGCGTCGAGACCGATAGCCTTCATGTTGGCGACCCATGGCGAATAGACCTGAACGAAGGTATCGTCGTCGACCATGAACTCGGCCGAAAGCCTGCCGCCCTTGTCATTGACAACGAAGTCACCCGACCGTTTCCAGCCTGCTGCGGCCAGAAGCTTTGCCGCCTGGCCAAGCAGCTTGCGGTCGCGGCCGGAGCCATCGGACGCGGGCAGAGTGACAGCCGTGCCGAAGACTTCAGCCGGGAGCTGAGCGCGCAGCGGCTCCAACAAAGCCAGTTCTTGCGGCGAAGGCAGCCCGTCTGCGCGAAAATCCGATTTCTCGAAGCAGGATTGCGAGCGCTCGTAGGAACCGTAGAAGAAGTTGCGTCGCGTCCATTCGAAATCGAAGCACAGCGCAATCGCCTGCCGCACCCTGGGATCGCGAAACTGCTCGCGCCGCTGGTTGACGGCCGTGGCCTGCATGGACGGCCGCTTCTCGGCGGGGAATTCGTGCTTGATCACCTTGCCGGCGGCCAAGGCCGGAAAGTCATAGGCTGTCGCCCAGACTCGTGAGGTAAATTCCTCGCGGTAGGTGATCTCGCCTTTCTTGAAAGCCTCGAAGGCGGCCGTACGGTTTTGGTAGAACTCGATGCGAATAATATCGAAATTGTTCTGGCCGCGATTGACCGGGAGGTCGCGGCCCCAATAGTCGGCGACGCGGTCGTACTCGATCGATGTCCCGGCCGAGAAGCGCCCAACCCTGTACGCGCCGGACCCGAGAGGCGGGTTCAATTGCGAACTGTCGAAGGGATTGGCTGTGTAGAAGGCCTTCGACAGGATCGGGAACTGGACGACATTCAGCACGGTGCGGTCGGATTGTTTGCCGGAGAAAATGAGCCGCAAGGTGTGCACGTCGACGACGACCGCGTCGACAAGGAACTTCAGTGCCACCGAGAGTTTCGGATGGCCCTGGTCCCTGAACAGCTTGAAGGTGAAGGCCGCATCCTCGGCCGTCAGCGGTGTGCTATCATGGAAGCGGGCTTCGGGCCGAAGTGCAAACTCGAAACTGTTGCGGTCGTCCGAAATGGTCACGCTTTCGGCAAGCTGGCCGTAGACGGCGTCCGGCTCATCCAGCGCCGCCACCATCAACGCGTCGAAACACATCTCCATGCGAGGTGGCGCATCGCCCTTCAAGGTGAAGGCATTCAGCGTGTTGAAGGTCTCCGTGCTCTGGTTGTAATCCCAATTCGGCGGAGCGAAGTTGAAGATGCCTCCGGTCGGTGCATTGACGTCGACGTAGTCGAAATGCATGAAGTCCGGCCTGTATTTGAGGTCGCCAAAGGCCGAGAGACCGTGCAGTTTGGTGCCGGCCGGGTTGGCGGCGAAAGCCCTGCCTGGCAGCAAGGCGGCGGCAGCGGCAGCTGCGCCAAGAGCGAGAAAGTCGCGGCGGGGCAGGGCCGTCATCGATTGCCGCCCCATCAATTACCGCCCTTGTACTTGGCCGCCAGGGCCTTTTCCTTGTCGAGATCGATCCACCAGGAATCGATGTCGGCGCCGACATAGGCAGGCTGCTTGTCGGGGAACTTGAACTTGTTCCAATAGGCCAACCAGACGGCCGAGCGGTAATATTGCGGCACGACGTAGAAGTTCCACAGCAGGATGCGGTCGAGTGCGTGTGTGGCCGCGACCAGATCATCGCGATCGGTGGCGAAAATGATGCGATCGACCAGTGCGTCGACGATTGGATCCTTGATGCCCATCAGGTTGCGCGAACCGGGCACGTCGGCGGCCTTCGAACTCCAGAAATCGCGCTGCTCATTGCCAGGCGACTCCGACTGGCCGAACAGACCCGTCACGACATCGAAATCGAAATTGTTGACGCGGTTGGTGTACTGCGTCTGATCGATGATGCGCAGGGTGGCGTCGACGCCGATCTTGCGCAGGTTGGCAACATAGGGACTGGCGATCACCTGGTCGGTCTCGTTCCAGCCGAGGATCTCGAACTTGAACGGCGCGCCTGTCTTGGCGTTGACCATCTTGCCGCCTTTGATGACCCATCCGGCCTTGGCGAACAGGTCGACGGCCTGCTTCAGATATTTTCGCTCCGCTTGCGGCGAGTCGTAGACGGGTAGCTTGAATTCCTGTGTGAACAGTTCCGGCGGCAGCTTGTCGCGGTATTTTTCTAGGATTTCCAGTTCCTTGCCTTGCGGCAATCCGCTGGACGCCAGTTCGGTACCCTGGAAATAGCTCGATGTGCGGGTGTTGAAGCCGAAGAACAGGGTGCGATTCATGCTTTCGAAATCGAACGGGATGGTCAGTGCCTGGCGGACCAGCCGGTCCTGGAACAGCGGCCGCCTCTGGTTGAGCACAAAGCCCTGCATCGGCTGTGGCGATTTGGTCTGGAAGTCCTTCTTGATGACGTCGCCGGCCTGGACGGCCGGGAAATTATAGGCTGTCGCCCATTTGCGAGAGCTGTATTCGCGGTTGACGTCTTCCAGTCCGCCCTTGGTGAAGGCAAGCCAAGCGGCATTGTCGTCGAGAATGTAGGTGTATCGGCGCGTGTCGAAATTCTCGCGACCGATCTTCACCGGCAGCTTGGCCGCCCAATAATCGGGCACGCGCTGCCATACGATTTCCGATCCCGGTTTGAAGCTGGCAATCTTGTAGGCGGCCGAGCCGAGCGGAATTTCCAGCGTCGGCCTGGTGACGTCGCGCTTCTTGCCGTTGGCGTCCGTGCCTTCCCACCAATGTTTCGGCAGCACGGCAAGATCGCCAAGGATCTTCGGCAGTTCCCGGTTGCCCTTCTGGTTGAAATGGAATTCGACCTCGCGGTCGGAGATCGCCACCGCATCGGTGACGTTCTCGAAATAGCGGCTGTATTGCGGGCTGTTCGCCTTCAGCACCTGGAACGACCAGATCACGTCGTCCACGGTGATCGGCTGGCCGTCATGCCATTTGGCGCGCGGGTCGAGCCGGTAAGTCGCCGAGGAATAATCGGCCGGGTATTTGTAGGCGTCGGCGATCAGAGGATGGCTGACGCTGCCCTCATCGGTCGCTTGCTCCATCAGCGTGTCGTAGAGCAGGCCGCCGCCGAAGCCGACCAGGCCCGCCGCTGGTGATCCCTGGACGACATAGGGATTGAAGCTGTCATAGGTGCCGAGCAGCACCGAATTGAAGGTGCCACCTTTGGGCGCATTCGGATTGACGTAGTCGTAATGTTGGAAATTGTCGCCGTATTTGGATTCGCCGATCAGCGATGAGGTGGTTCGCCATTCGTCGGCTTGGCTCGCCTGCAATCCCGCCGCCAGCAGGGCCGCCGCCAGCAACGATTTAAGAAGCGCTCGGCCAACCGTCATGCACTATCCTCTTCGCGATGCGCGCCAGAACATCCTGAAGGGCGATCCTAGATGATTTGGCGCTCATGAAAACCGCAATGCGCCGGCTTTGTCGCCGCATCAGGCATTTTCCCAACAAAAAAGCCGGACTGAACCCGGCTTTTTCAAGATCGTCGAGATAACAGTCTGGTTATTGGGCAGGGGCCGGTGCGGGAGCTGGCGCTGCCGGGGCGGCTGGCGCCGCGGGCTTGGCAGGTGCTGCGCCGTCGGCCGGTTTCGCGGGAGCCGCCCCATCCGCCGGCTTGGCGGGCGCGGAGGCATCCGCGGCGGCACCCGGTGCCGGCAGCGGCTTCGGATTGTCCGATAGCGTGCGCAGATAGGCGATGACGTTGGCGCGGTCCTCGTCCTTGGGCAGGCCGGCAAAGCCCATGGCCGTGCCCTTCACGAATTTCTTGGGCGAAGTGATGAAGTGGTTGATGTTGTCGTAGGTCCACTTCTCGGTGCCGCCCTTGGAGAATTCCTTCATGCCGGCCGAGTAGGCGAAGCCTTCATGTTCGGCGACGGGGCGATCGACGAGATCCCACAGATCCGGGCCGACCTTGTTGGGGCCGCCCTTTTCGCCGGAATGGCAGGCCTGGCACTTCTTGAAGACAGCAGCACCGGCCTCGACATTGGCGGTCGCCAAGAGCTCGGCGATCGGCTTGGCTGCGGCGGCCGGCGCGGCAGCGTCGCCTTCGGCGGGCTCCGCGGCCTCGATGGCGAAGCCGGGCTTTTCCGGCGCCGGCGAGGCAAACAGCGCGTCCGACACAATGCCGACCGAGAAGACGACGAAAACGGTTCCGAGCAATCCGGCGAGCAGTTTGTTGACTTCGTTGGAATCCATACGCCCCTTGCTCCCTTTTCCGGCGGACCGAACCGTCCACTCCGTCCGTCGGTATCGAGACCCGCCCTCCAGAGCCGGTCAAATCGGGCGGAAACTAGGTCTTTTGCTCCAGCGTTGCAACACCTATAAGGGCGCTTCCAGTGAGACCTTTTGCCACTTTTCCTTGTCCTCTTTTCGAACGCCTCGGCAGACCGATGTCCACCTTGATCCTGATACCGGCCCGCATGGCCTCGACCCGCCTGCCGGGCAAGCCGCTGGCCGATATCGCCGGCGCGCCGATGATCGTCCATGTGGCGCGCCGCGCCGCCGAAGCCGGGTTGGGCCGGGTGGTGGTGGCGACCGACACGCAAAGCGTTGCAGAAGCAGTGCGCGTGCACGGTTTCGACGCCATCATGACGCGTATCGACCATGAATCCGGTTCCGACCGCATCCACGAGGCGCTGTTGACACTCGACCCCCGGGGCGAGGTCGAAATGATCGTCAATGTGCAGGGCGACCTGCCGACCATCGATCCAGCCATCATCGCCGCCTCGCTCAGGCCGTTCGAGGACATCTCGGTGGATATCGCCACGCTCGGCGTCGAGATCGTGCGCGAGGCGGAAAAGACCAATCCTAACGTCGTCAAGATCGTCGGCTCGCCGCTGTCGGCCACGAGGCTGCGGGCACTGTATTTCAGCCGCGCCACCGCTCCTTGGGGCGAGGGGCCGCTCTACCATCATGTCGGCCTCTACGCCTATCGGCGCGCGGCGCTCGAGCGTTTCGTGGCGCTCAAGCCGTCGCCGCTGGAGCGCCGCGAACGGCTGGAGCAGTTGCGGGCGCTGGAAGCCGGCATGCGCATCGACGCCGAGATCGTCCAGTCGCTGCCGCTCGGCGTCGACACGCCTGAAGACCTGGACCGGGCCAGGCAAATCCTTTCAAACTGAGATATCAGCATGCCTGAAAAGACCAACAGAATATCCTTCCAGGGCGAGCCCGGCGCCAATTCCGACACAGCCAGCCGCAACGTTTACCCGTCGATGGAGCCGTTGCCGTGCCCGACCTTCGAAGACGCGTTCAATGCCGTCGAGACCGGCAAGGCCGATCTTGCCATGATCCCGATCGAGAACACCATCGCCGGGCGCGTCGCCGACATTCACCATCTCCTGCCCGAATCGAAACTGCACATCGTCGGCGAATATTTCCTGCCGATCCATTTCCAGCTGATGGTGCTGCCGGGCGTCAAGCGCGACGAGATCAAGACCGTGCACACCCACATCCACGCGCTTGGCCAGTGCCGCAAATACATCCGCAAGAACGGCTGGAAGGGAGTAGTCGCGGGGGACACGGCGGGCGCCGCCAAAATGGTCTCCGAGGTTAAGGACCGCACCATGGCGGCATTGTCGCCGGCGTTGGCAGCAGCGCTCTACGGGCTCGACATCATCGAGGAGAATGTCGAGGACACCGACAGCAACGTCACCCGCTTCGTCGTCCTGACCAAGAGCAAGCAATGGGCCGAGCGGCCGTCACCCGACGTCAAGATGATGACGACTTTCATCTTTCGCGTCCGCAACGTGCCGGCCGCGCTCTACAAGGCGATGGGCGGCTTCGCCACCAACGGCATCAACATGACCAAGCTCGAGAGCTACCAGCTCGGCGCCTTCACGGCGACGCTGTTTTACGCCGATATCGAGGGCCATCCCGACGATCCGCTGGTCAAGCTGGCGCTGGACGAACTGCGGTTCTTCTCGCGCGAGGTACGGATTCTCGGCGTCTATCCGGCCAGCGAGTCGCGCGAGCAGTGGAAGGTTGCGGACTGAGCTACCAGCCCAGCGGCACGTAATCGATCTCGAGAAATTTCGCGACCTCCGGCACCCAGCGGTCGCGCACGAAGGCGACATGATCGGGATGGTCGTTGTACCTGGTGTAGGCGGCCTGGTCGGCGAACTCCATCGAGAAGCCGAACTGATAGTCGTTCTTGGGGCTGATCTGCCGCAATTGCTCGAAATGCGTGACGCCCCGGATCGCGGTGAGAATCTTCCTGGCATCGACGAGGAACCGCTTTTCCTCAAGCGAGTGCGGCGGATGCTTCAGCGTGAAGACGACGGTGTGACGGATCATTTGCCTCTCCTGCAATATCTTTCGGTGTTCGCTATTCGCTGTCGACCCAGGCGCGGATGAGATGGTGCGCGATGGCGCCTTTCGGCGGCGTGACCAGGGTGTCGGGGTGCGTCCGGTCCAGCATCAGGCGCACCTCGTCGCGCAAGAACCAGCGGCAATCCTCCAATTCGGTGAGATCGGCCTGGATGTCCTCGTTGAGCGGTTCGCCGAAGCATCCGATCATCAGCGAATAGGGGAAGGGCCAGGGCTGGCTCGCATGGTAGACGACCCGGCCGAGCCGGATGCCGGCCTCTTCCAGCGTTTCGCGGCGCACCGCCGCCTCGATCGTCTCGCCCGGCTCGATGAAGCCGGCAAGTGCCGAATACATGCCGGGAGCGAAGTGCCGGCCACGCCCCAGCAGGCATTTCTCCCGCGTCGCCGTCAGCATGATCGCCACCGGGTCGGTGCGTGGAAAATGCTCGGTGCCGCAATTCGGGCAATGGCGTTTGTAGCCGCCGGCCCGCATCTGTGACTCGCTGCCGCATTTGCTGCAGAAGCGGTGGCTGGCGTGCCAGGCGAGCAGGGCCGCGCCCTGCGCCATCGCGCCGGCAGCGGCCTCGTCGATCAGCCCTTGCATGTAGACCGAGCGGTAGTCGATCGCCTTGACGGTTTCGGGCAGCCGTTCGGCATCGATGCCGGCCAGCACCGCCAGCACCGGCCTCTGTTCGGAAAAGCCGAGCAGCACGCCCTGGTCGAAGGAAGGCTCGAAAGGCTGGCTCTCGGCGACGCGGTACCAGGGGTCGAAACCGCCATCCGCGAGCTTCAGGTAGAGCCGCCCGCCATTCATCAAAAGCAGTCGCGTCGTCGGATCGGCCAGCGCCTTGTCGACCGAATCGTCGGCGCGGTTCTCGGATTGCCGGTCGATCGTGTTGCCGGCAAAGCCGACGAACTGGCTCGGCTCGCGCAGGGGCGCGTCAAACAGGCGGAAGCTCATATGGACTCTGGTGCTTTGGGATGGACATGCTTGGGATGGACGTGTTTTTGAATGAACACAGGGAGGCTTATAGCGCTGCCCTTATCGTTTCGGCAAACCGGCGCAGGTCGGAACGCTGATAGGGCTCGCGCAGGCCATGCCCCCATACCGGGCCGGGCCAGCCGGGATCGCCCTCGGACCGCGCGATGATATGGATATGCAGCTGGCGCACGATGTTGCCGAGCGCGCCGGTGTTGATCTTGGTGCAGCCGCTCACTTTCTTCAGCGCCTGCGCCACCATATTGGTCTCGAAGGTGAGCATCGCCTGGTCGAGCGGCGTCATGTCGTGAATTTCCTCCGCGCCCGGCCGCTGCGGCACCAGGAGCAGCCATGGCCAGCGGCGGTCGTTCATCACCCGCAATTCGCAGAGCCCCAGCCACATCAACTGCTCGCTGTCAGCCTCCAGCCGGGCATCCAGCGTGAATCCGGCCTTCAGGCCCGGCAGCATCGGCGTTTCCCCTGCTTTTCTTGGTTTCCTCAAACCATGGACGCTAGAGCGGCTGCACCGGGGCTGCAAGCGAATCTCTTGGGTTTCGCTGCCGATTTGCCTGCGCACTTGCATTTCGTCGCGCAATTGCCGATATGGACAGCGGGAGGTTGGTGGTGGACGATCCACTCGCCAACCGGGTCAGGTCCGGAAGGAAGCAGCCCTAACGAGCCCGGAACGGGTCATTGTTCCAGCCTCCCACCTCATCGGCCCTCCTCGCGACATTGACGACGCATTGCAGCGCGGGCGAGACTATGCGCAGGAATCGGCGCCTTTGGGCGCGGCCTTTTGGAGCTTAACGGGCGAATGAGCGAAGCCGGAAATTCGGGACCGAAAAGCCTGGAGCATGGCAAGGCCGGCGCCTATCGGGTGCTGGCGCGCAAATACCGTCCGTCGAATTTCTCCGAGTTGGTCGGCCAGGAGCCGATGGTGCGCACCCTCACCAACGCCTTCGCCACCGGCCGTATTGCCCAGGCCTGGATGCTGACCGGCGTGCGCGGTGTCGGCAAGACCACAACCGCGCGCATCCTGGCGCGGGCCCTGAACTACAAGACCGCCGATACCGATCAGCCATCGGTCGATCTCGCCGTGCTCGGCGAGCATTGCCAGGCGATCATGGAAGGCCGCCATGTCGACGTCATCGAGATGGACGCCGCCTCGCACACCGGCATCGACGACATAAGGGACATTATCGAGCGCGTTCGCTATGCGCCGGTCTCTGCCCGCTACAAGGTCTACATCATCGACGAAGTGCACATGCTGTCGACGCAGGCCTTCAACGGCCTGCTGAAGACGCTGGAA
This sequence comes from Mesorhizobium sp. ES1-6, assembly GCF_020164775.1. Lineage (NCBI taxonomy): Bacteria > Pseudomonadati > Pseudomonadota > Alphaproteobacteria > Hyphomicrobiales > Phyllobacteriaceae > Mesorhizobium > Mesorhizobium sp. ES1-6. The sequence continues at coordinate 557,866 of NZ_JAIUGU010000002.1, read as the reverse complement.
GAGCCGCCGCCGCACGTCAAGTTCATCTTCGCCACCACCGAAATCCGCAAGGTTCCGATCACCGTCCTGTCGCGCTGCCAGCGTTTCGACCTGAGGCGCATCGACGCCGGCGCGCTGGTCGCGCATCTCACCTCGATCGCCGGCAAGGAAGGTATTTCGGTCGACGACGACGCGCTGGCGATGATCGCGCGCGCGGCTGAAGGCTCCGCCCGCGATTCGCTCTCCATCCTCGACCAGGCGATCGCCCACGGCGCCGGCTCCGTCAGCGCCGAGGCCGTGCGCGCCATGCTGGGCCTTGCCGACCGCGCCCGCATCGTCGACCTGTTCGAATATGTCATGAAGGGCGATGTGGCGGCGGCACTCGCCGAATTCCGCGCCCAATACGACACCGGCGCCGATCCGGCCGCCGTGCTCACCGATCTGGCCGAGTTCAACCATCTCGTCACCCGGCTGCGTTTCGTGCCGACCGCCATGGACGATGCCTCGCTGTCGCAGGACGAGCGCCAGCGTGGCGCCGATTTCGCCAGCGCGCTGTCGGTCCGCGTGCTGTCGCGGACCTGGCAGATGCTGCTCAAGGGCATTCCCGAGGTACAGTCCTCCAACCGGCCGGTCAGTGCCGCCGAAATGGTGCTGATCCGGCTGGCCCACGCCGCCGACCTGCCGACATTGGACGAGGCGCTGAGATCGCTGGAGAGTGGGGCCGCGGCAACCGGCGCCACGCCGCGCCCGAATGGTGCGCCCGTGAATCCCGGCCCCGTGAGCCCCGGCAATGGCGGTGCTGGCGGCAATGGCGCCAGCGCCGTGGCGCAGGCGCGCATGCCTAGCGGCTCGGGCGGCGCGCAGACCATGCGGCTGGTCGAGGCCACGCCCGCGCCTGTCGCCTTCGTCGCGCCTCCGCAGCCGGCGCCGGAGACGCAAGCCGTACCGCTGAAATCGCTGGCCGACATCGTTGCCCTTGCCGACGCCAAGCGCGACATCGCCTTCAAGGTCCTGATCAAGAGCTGTATCCGTCTGGTGCGCATCGAGCCCGGCCGCATCGACGTCGGCCTGACCGATGACGCGCCCAAGATGCTGCTCAACGACCTGACGACCAAACTGCGCGCCTGGACCGGCCGCAGCTGGCTGGTGTCGCTGTCTAAGGAAGAGGGCGGCCAGACGCTGGCCGAAATGGAATCGACGAAGCGTGAAAACGCCTTTCTCGATGCCAGGAACGACCCGACGGTCGCCGCCATCCTGGCGCGCTTTCCCGGCGCCAAGATCATCGATGTGCGCATACCCGAGACACCGGATGCCGACACGACCGAGGCCGAAATGCCGGTCGAGCCGCCGTCCGATGACGACGAACCCTGATATCCAGCACTAATCCGCAAAGGATCGGACCATGAAAGATCTTCTCGGCCTGATGGGCAAGGCGAAGGAAATGCAGGCCAAGTTCCAGGCCATGCAGGACGAGATCGCCACGGTCGAAGCCTCAGGCCAGGCCGGCGGCGGTCTGGTCAATGTCACGCTGAGCGGAAAGTTCGACATGAAGTCGCTGAAGATCGACCCGTCCCTGTTCAAGGAAGACGAGGTCGAAATCCTCGAGGATTTGATCCTTGCCGCCCACAATGACGCCAAGGCCAAGGTCGAGCAGATCATGCAGGAAAAGACCAAGGCGCTGACATCGGGCCTGCCCATACCGCCGGGAATGAAACTGCCGTTCTAGCGTTCGGTGCGCTTATGGCCGACGAGCCCTCCGAAAGACTGATCGAGCAGCGCATACGCAACAGGATCTACGAGATTCTGGAGATCCTGGCCGATTGCGATGCGGGTGTCGATCTCGTCGGCATCAAGGGCTACTTCAACCTGTTCGAGGATTTCGTGCACCGCCCGTCGATCGAGGCCGGCACGTCGGCGCTTTCGAAGGACGAGCGCGCGATCGTGCTGGAAATCGCCGAATTCCTGGAGGCGGCCTCCGAAACCAATCCTGACTTCACCAAGGCCGAGTTCATCGACAGCGACTGGCCAGGCAAGATCGCGCCGATGGCAAGGGAGGCGCGCGCATTGTTCCTTAGACGTGGCCTGTTTTCGGAAAAGGTTGAAGAGCTCGACCCTGGTCAGCCGGCACCAATCGCGGCTGGGCGGTAGGCCTGTTCCAAAAAAGGCGTCGTGCGGATTTCCGTAGGGGAATTGCGGCGAAACAAAGAGAGAGCGGTCATCAACTGTGTGAAACGGCCGGCCGAACTATCTGGAAAGCCTCAATTTTGTGGCAATTTGGCAACAGTACGTGGTTAATAACGTTTTGGCCATCATTTTGCCCGAAAGTGTCTCATTCTTGCCGCAGCCTGGGGGCGGGCATCGAAGTGAGAGGGTTACCTGTTGATTGCCATGCGATGGAAGACGCCGCTGTTGCTCGGCGTCGTCACGTCTCCCCTTTTCTTGGCCGCTTGCAGCCAGACCACCTCGCACGGCATGTCCGTCGCCAGCCTGACCGACGCCATCACGCCGAGTTTCCTGAGTTCGCGCGCCTATAGCCACACGCCGAAGGACAGGGAATGTCTGGAACGGGCGATGTTCTTCGAATCCAACCGGTCGAGCCGCGACGGCATGATCGCCGTCGGCACGGTGGTGATGAACCGGCTGCGCTCCGGCAATCATGGCAGCACCATCTGCGAAGTCGTGGGTGAGCCCGGGCAGTTCGCGCCAGGCGTCATGACCAGATCGATGAATTCGCGCGCGATGCCCGATGTCGAGGAGGCCGCCGACGCGGTGCTCAAGGGCGAGCGCAAGGCCAAGCTCAAGAACACGATGTATTTCCACACCGCGGGCCTCCGCTTTCCCTACAAGAACATGCACTACACAATGGTTGCCGGCGGCAACGCCTTCTACGAGAAGCGCGGCCGCAACTGGCAGCCGCTTCCCGATGAGCCGATGGTTGCCTCGGCCGAGCAGCCGGCTGCGTTGCCGGGAGTATCCGCGACGCGTGTCGCTTCCGCCGAGCCCGTATCCGTAGCCAAGACTTCCGGTCGCACCGCTCCAGCCCAGCAGGTCTACATGACCGCCGCGGCGGAGCCGGTACGTCCCGGCAAGGCCGCCCGCACCGCTCCGGCCGAGCAGACCTATGTGACGGCAGCCGCGGCGCCGACGGCAAAGTCGGCGCGGGTTTCGGCGAAGCCGGTGGAAGTTGCCATGCAGGAGCCGATGGAAGAACCGGATGCCGCCCGTTTCGGCGGAACCCTGAACAGCGGAACCTCGAACAAAAGGGTCATCTCCTCGGTTGAGGGCGCGCCGCAGGAAGCGGCGATGGGCTTCCAGTCGACGCCCGAGAACACCGACGCCATCGGCGCGATGATCGTCAGCCAGGGTCGTCCGCTCGAAACCAATTGATCCGCACATCGATAGCGGCGTGTCAGTATGGCTTATCCGCACCGATGCGGGATGTTTCAAAGCGCTCTGAAAAATCCTAGATCAGAGCGATGTCCAAGCGAATCGCCGGTCCCGAGATCGAACGCCTGATCCAACTCCTGGCCAAGGTGCCGGGACTTGGCCCCCGTTCGGCGCGGCGCGCGGCACTGCATCTGATCAAGAAGAAGGAACAGTTGCTGTCGCCGCTGGCCGCCGCCATGGGCGAGGCCGCCGACAAGGTGCGCATCTGTTCCACCTGCGGCAATGTCGACACCTCAGACCCGTGCATGATCTGCACCGACCCACGTCGCGATCCCGCCACCCTGATCATCGTCGAGGACGTCTCGGATCTCTGGGCACTGGAGCGCGCGGCGGCAATGAATGTGCGCTACCACGTGCTTGGCGGCACGCTGTCGCCGCTCGATGGCATTGGCCCCGACCAGCTCAACATCCGCTCGCTGATCGACCGCATCGCCGGCGGTGAGGTGAAGGAGGTCATCCTTGCCGTCAACGCAACCGTCGAGGGCCAGACCACCGCGCACTACCTGACGGACCAGATCTCCGGCTTCGAGGTCAAGATAACGCGGCTGGCGCATGGCGTGCCGGTTGGCGGCGAACTCGACTATCTGGACGAAGGCACGCTGGCCGCGGCACTGCGCTCGCGGACGGCGTTTTGACACGATTGGTGGGGAGGATGCGCCCAATGATCGAAATGCATCCTTCGAAGCGGGTGGGGCACGCCACGCGCGGCTTTCGCAAGTTCAGCCTTGCATTCTTCCTTGCCGCGCTCTTTGCCCTGATCGCCTTGCCCGCCTCCGCCGCCAAGATCGACGACCAATTCCGCGCCTGGCTGCAAACCGACCTTTGGCCCGAAGCCAAGGCGAAGGGCATCTCCAAGGCGACCTTCGACGCCGCGTTCAACGGCGTGAAGCCGAACCTCAAACTCCCCGACCTTGTCATGCCCGGCGAGAAGCCGAAGACACCGCGGAAGCAGCACCAGGCCGAGTTCGGTTCGCCCGGCGCCTATTTCGCCGAGAAGACGGTTCGCGCGGTGACATCGGGCGGACGCACCCGCGAAGCCGCCAATGCCAAGACGCTTGCCGCGATCGAAAAGCGCTATGGCGTGCCGGGCGAGATCCTTCTGGCGATCTGGGGCCGCGAGACCGGCTTCGGCGCGGCGAAGATGCCCTACGATGCCTTCGAAGTGCTGGGCACCAAGGCTTTCATGTCGACGAAAAAGGATTTCTTCCGCACCGAACTCCTGGCGGCGCTGGAAATCGTGCAGCGCGGGCTGGCCCCGGTCGGTGCGATGAAGTCGTCCTGGGCCGGTGCGCTCGGCCAGCCGCAATTCATGCCGACCTCCTTCCTCAAGAATGCCGTCGATTTCGACGGCGACGGCCGCGCCGACATCTGGACCTCGACGCCTGACGTGCTCGCCTCGATCGCCAACTACCTCGTCCACTATGGTTGGGTCAGGGGACGCGGCTGGGGTTTCGAGGTAACTGTGCCCGAGAGTGTGACCTGTTCGCTGGAGGGTCCGGACCAGGGCAAAAAGATTTCGCAATGGGCCGCCATGGGCATCGAACGCGTCGGCGGCAAGCCGTTCCCGGCCAGCGAGCTGAAGGCGGAAGGGTTCCTGCTGATGCCTGCCGGGCGCAGTGGGCCGGCTTTCATCGCCACCCCCAATTTCTACGTGCTGAAGGAATACAACACCAGCGACCTCTATGCGCTGTTCATCGGCCATGGTGCCGACCGCATCGCCCATGGCGATCAGACTTTTTCCGGCGGTTGGGGGCCTGTCGGGGATCTCCACCGCTCCGACATCGCCGCCCTGCAGCGGGCCCTGGAGGCCAAGGGCTACGATGTCGGCAGCGCCGACGGCCTGCCCGGCTTCAAGACCCGCCGCTCGATCGGCAAATGGCAGGAAAAGAATGGTCAGGCTGCAACCTGCTTCCCCGACGCCGGCCTCGTTGCGGCGCTGAAATAACTCCGAAATTTAGAGAAATTCCAGGTAAAGTGTGTAACGGTTTTCCCGGGAGAAGCGCGTAGCGCTTCCCCTTGGGAATTGCGTGGAAACAAACATCTAGAGCGGGTCGGAGATTCCATCAAACGCTGAACCGCTCTAGCGGATTTTCTCGATCGATGCCCTCGATTGCCCGGCATATGCGTCGACACGCCGCCCGCCATTCTGGTCCAATGCACCGTCGCCTAAATGCTCGTTGCCCACCAACAGGCCGCCGGATATGCTGTTGACCAATTGGACAAAAACCACGACGGTAAGGGGTCGAGGGCTGCCATAGGCTCCGAAAAGAACACCGCAATCCTGAGCCGGGAACTCAGGTCAACAAACAACAAAACAGGGAACAATCATCATGATGATGGAAAAGCTCGCTCTACGATCCCGCATCTTGCTTGCTGGCGCCGCCATGTCGGCGCTGCTTCTGGCCGGCGCCCCGGCTGGCGCGGTCACCCCCGCCGACACGCTGGTCGAAGGTTTTGCCATCGACGACATCATCTCGATGGATCCGGGCGAGGCGTTCGAGCTGTCGACCGCCGAGGTCACCGGCAACACCTACGACCTTCTTGTCCGCCTCGACCTCAGCGACACCTCCAAGGTCAAGGGCGATCTCGCCGACAGCTGGACTGTCTCGGACGACGGCCTGACCTATACGTTCAAGCTCAAGCCGGGCCTGAAATTCGCTTCCGGCAATCCGATCACGGCGGCCGACGTCGCCTGGTCCTTCGAGCGCGCGGTCAAGCTGGACAAGAGCCCGGCCTTCATCATCAGCCAGTTCGGCATCAGCGGCGACAACGTCACCGAGAAGGCCAAGGCGGTTGACGACACCACCTTCCAGTTCATCGTCGACAAGGCCTATGCGCCGAGCTTCGTGCTGAACTGCCTGTCGGCGACTGTCGCCTCGGTGGTCGACGCCAAGCTGGTCAAGGAACATGTCGCGGCGGTCACGCCGAGCGCCGACTACAAATGGGACAACGACTTCGGCAACGCCTGGCTGAAAACGGGCTATGCCGGCTCGGGCGCCTACAAGCTGCGCGAATGGCGGGCCAACGAAGCCGTCGTCATGGAGCGCAACGACAATTACTACGGCGAGAAGGCCAAGCTCGCCCGCGTCATCTACCGCAACATGAAGGAAAGCTCGGCGCAGCGCCTGGCACTCGAAGCCGGCGACATCGACGTTGCCCGCAACCTCGAACCGAACGACCTCGACGCCATCGCCAAGAACGCCGACCTCACCACCACCAGCGCGCCGAAAGGCACCGTCTACTATATCAGCCTCAACCAGAAGAACCCGAACCTCGCCAAACCCGAGGTCCGTCAGGCCTTCAAATACCTAGTCGACTATGATGCCTTGAGCACGACCATCCTCAAGGGCATCGGCGAAATCCACCAGACCTTCCTGCCCAAAGGCGTGCTGGGTGAACTGGACGAAAACCCGTTCAAGCTCGACGTCGCCAAGGCCAAGGAATTGCTGGCCAAGGCCGGCCTGCCCGACGGCTTCAGCGTCACCATGGACGTGCGCACCGGCCAGCCGACCACCGGCATGGCGGAATCGATCCAGCAGACGCTCGGCCAGGCCGGCATCAAGCTGGAAATCATCCCTGGTGACGGCAAGCAGACGCTGACCAAATACCGCGCCCGCAACCACGACATCTATATCGGCCAGTGGGGCCAGGATTATTTCGATCCGAACTCCAATGCCCAGACCTTTGCCTCCAACCCGGACAATTCGGATGCGGGCAAGACCAAGACCTTGGCATGGCGCAATGCCTGGGACATTCCGGACCTGACCAAGCAGACGGAAGCGGCGCTGCTGGAGAAGGATTCGGGCAAGCGCGCGGATATGTACAAGGATCTCGAGAAGAAGATTCTCGACACCAGCCCCTTCGTCGTCATCCACCAGCAGCTGGAAGTCGCCGGCCTGCGCAAGAACCTCAAGGGTTTCGCGCTTGGCCCGAGCTTCGACACCAACTTCGTCGGGCCGGTCTCGAAAGAGTAGCGTCCGCGGACGCGCCGCATGAGCGCTGTTGAAAACGAAGGCGGGCGCGGCAGCGCCCGCGCCGTCGCCATTGCGTCGGCGATTGGCCGCTTCCTGGTCATCGCGGTGACGACCTATCTCGGTCTTCTCGCCGTCACCTTTTTCATTGGCCGCGTCATCCCGATCGACCCGGTGCTGGCGGTGCTGGGCGACCGGGCGCCGGCCAATGTCGTCGAGCGCACGCGCCGCGAGATGGGTCTCGACCTGCCGTTGATCGAGCAGTTCTATATCTATGTGAAACATGCGCTGAGCGGCGATTTCGGCACTTCGGTGCTGACCACCAATCCGGTCATGACCGATATCAGGCGCGCCCTTCCGGCAACCACGGAACTGGCGACATTGGGGACGCTGATCGGCGCGCTGTTTGGCGTACCGCTCGGCGTTCTGGCCGCCGTCCGGCGCGGCAGCCTGATTGACCAGATCGTGCGCATCATCGGCCTGATCGGCTATTCCGTGCCGATCTTCTGGCTGGGTCTGCTGGCCCTGGTGCTGTTCTACGCCAAACTGCAATGGGTGGCTTTCCCGGCACGGCTCGACGTCGTCTACGAATACACCTTCACGCCGATCACCGGTTTTTATCTGCTGGACTCCGCGATGCAGGGGCAGTGGGACGTCTTTTACGACGCCTTCCGGCACATCATCCTGCCGGCCTCGCTGCTCGGCTATTTCTCGCTCGCCTATATCAGCCGCATGACGCGCTCGTTCATGCTCAACGAATTGGCGCAGGAATACATCGTCGCCGCGCGCGCCAAGGGCCTGTCGGAAACCCGCATCATCTGGGGCCACGCGCTGCGCAATGCCGCCGTGCCGATGGTGACGGTGATCGCGCTCTCCTATGCCGGCTTGCTCGAAGGCTCGGTGCTGACCGAGACCGTGTTTTCGTGGCCGGGCATCGGCCTCTACATCACCAACTCGCTGCAGAATGCCGACATGAACGCGGTTCTCGGCGGCACCATCGTCATCGGCTCGGTGTTCATCGCCATCAACCTTCTGTCCGACCTGCTCTACCGTGTGCTCGATCCGAGGACGAAGACAGGATGAGCGCCGACGCCGTCCAGAGCCGTCGTGACTGGCTCCTCAGCGAGCGGCCGGCCTCGCGCATGCAGGCGAGGCTCGGTCGCGCTTATGTCGCGTGGCGGCGTTTTTCCGCCAATCGTCTGGCCTTTGTCGGCCTGCTGATCATCATCGCGCTGCTGCTCGTCGCCGCCCTTGCCCATGTGCTGGCGCCGTATTCGCCGACCTTTGGCGACCTGAAGAATGCGCGGCTGCTGGCGCCGAGCGCGCAGCACTGGTTCGGCACCGACGATCTCGGCCGGGACATCTATTCGCGCATCCTCTACGGCTCGCGCTGGACGCTTTATGTGGTTATCCTGGTCGCTGTCATCGCCGCCCCCATCGGCCTGCTGGTCGGCACTGTCGCCGGTTATGCCGGCGGCTGGACCGATGCCATCCTGATGCGCATCACGGACATCTTCCTTGCCTTCCCAAAGCTGGTGCTGGCGCTGGCCTTCGTCGCCGCCCTTGGCCCCGGCATCGAGAACGCGGTGCTCGCCATCGCCATCACCTCCTGGCCACCCTATGCGCGCATCGCTCGCGCCGAGACGCTCACGGTGCGCAACTCCGACTACATCAAGGCCGTACAGCTGATGGGCGCCTCGCCCTTCCGCATCGTGCTGCGCCACATCATGCCGCTCTGCATCTCCTCGCTGATCATCCGCGTGACGCTCGACATGGCCGGCATCATCCTCACCGCCGCCGGTCTCGGGTTCCTCGGCCTCGGCGCGCAGCCGCCGCTGCCCGAATGGGGCACCATGATCGCGTCGGGCCGCCGCTTCATCCTCGACCAGTGGTGGGTGGCCGGTGCGCCTGGCTTTGCCATCCTCATCGTCAGCCTCGGCTTCAACCTGCTCGGCGACGGCCTGCGCGACGCGCTCGATCCCCGGAGCGGCGACCAATGAGCGGCCAGGCGGGGACACTGCTTGAGGTGGACGATCTGCGCGTCACCTTCCCGACCCGCACCGGCATGATCGAGGCGGTGCGCGGCGTCTCCTTTTCGCTCGGCCGCGAGCGGCTGGGGATCGTCGGCGAGTCCGGCTCGGGCAAGTCGCAGACCGGCCGCGCCATCATGGGCCTGACGCCGCCGCAGGCCAGGATATCGGCACAAAAATTGGCCTTCGACGGCATCGACCTGCTCGGCATTTCGCCGCGTCAACGTCGGGCGTTGCGGGGCAACCGCATCGCCATGATCCTGCAGGATCCGAAATACTCGCTCGACCCGGTGATGAGCATCGGCCGTCAGATCGTCGAGACGCTGCGCACGCACGAAAAGGTCGGCAAGGCCGAGGCGCGAGAACGCGCGCTGGCCATGCTGGAGGCGGTGCAGATCCGCGATCCCGAACGCGTCTTCGACCTGCATCCGCACGAAGTGTCCGGCGGCATGGGCCAGCGCGCCATGATCGCCATGATGCTGATCGCCGGGCCGGAAATGATGATCGCCGACGAGCCGACCTCGGCGCTCGACGTCACCGTACAGCTCGACGTGCTCGGCATCCTCGACCGGCTGGTCAGTGAGCGCGGCATGGGACTGATCTTCATCTCGCACGACCTGCGCCTGGTTTCCTCCTTCTGCGACCGCGTCATCGTCATGTATGCCGGCAAGGTGGTCGAGCAGCTCAAGGCCTCGGAATTGGGTCAGGCCCAGCATCCCTACACGCGCGGCCTGCTCAACTGCATGCCCAAGATCGGCGCCGACCGTCACCCGCTGCCGGTGCTCGACCGCAAGCCGGAGTGGGCGGCATGACATCAGCGATCACCGTCGACAGGCTGGAGGTCATCTTCGACCGTTTTCGCGCGCTGAAGGGCGTCAGCCTCGATGTGCAGCCGGGCGAATCCTTTGGCCTGGTCGGTGAATCCGGTTCCGGCAAATCGACATTGCTGCGGGCCATCGCCGGCCTCGCGCCGGTCGCCTCCGGCAGCATCGCCGTCAACGGCAAGACGCTCGGCGCGCGCCGCGACAAGGCCTTTTACCGCGAAGTGCAGATGGTCTTCCAGGATCCTTACGGCTCGCTGCATCCGCGCCAGACCGTCGACCGCCTGCTGCAGGAGCCGCTTGCTATTCACGGTTTTGCCGATGGCGAGAGGCGGATCGAACGCGCGCTCGACGAGGTCGGCCTCGGCAACGGTTTTCGCTTCCGTTACGCGCACCAATTGTCGGGCGGTCAGCGCCAGCGCGTGGCGATCGCGCGCGCGCTGATCCTCGAACCCTCGATCCTGCTGCTCGACGAGCCGACCTCGGCGCTCGATGCCTCGGTGCAGGCGGAAGTGCTCAACCTGCTGGAAGAGATTCGCCGACGGCGCAAGCTGACCTTCCTGATGGTCAGCCACGACCTCGCCATCATCACCCATATGTGCGAGCGGCTGATGGTGATGCAAGGCGGCGAGGCAGTTGAAAATCTGGTGGCCAACGATCTGGTCGAGCGCCGTGTGACAAAGGATTATACGCGCAACCTGCTGCGGGCCAGCGATGGGTTTGTCAGAACCGCTTGAATTTTCCTGTACGCGAAACCAGCCGTTTATTGAGGAGCTCCCGTGGAGAAATGGACGTTTCCGGACCCTCCCAACGTCGCGGTGTTTCTAGATAGGGGCATAGTTACCCGCGGCGACTGGATCGCATATGTCTCGCATGACGATGATGATGGCGCTTGGCAATTCCACACCAGCGAAACTGGGCCTGTTGACGAAGGCGACGCAATGATCGTCAGCTTGCAAAGCGTTTTGCGGCGGGATGAAAGTCTTCTGGCCTTGGCGGATTTGCCGGAAGGCTGGCACGCCTGGCGCACCTCGAAATCATCGCCATGGCAGCGCGCCAAGTCGCGCCCGGCATCCTCCAACGACAATGAATGATCCGGCACGCCTCAGGTCTGAACTTGCACCGGTTCGCCGGTCTCCAGGACGGGTGGCTCGGCTTGGTCCTTCGGCTCCTTGATGCGGAACCAAGTCACATATAGCGCCGGCAGGAACAGCAGCGTGATCGCCGTGCCGGCGATGATGCCGCCCATCATGGCGTAGGCCATCGGCCCCCAGAACACTTCGCGCGCGATAGGGATCAGCGCGAGACTCGCGGCGGCCGCCGTCAGCGCGATCGGCCGCATGCGATGTTCGGTCGCTTCGATGACGGCAGCCCAGCGATCCCTGCCTTCGGCGGCAAGATCCTCGATCTGCACGATCAGGATGACCGAGTTGCGGATCAATATGCCGATCAGCGCCAGCACGCCGAGAATGGCGACGAAGCCGAGCGGCGCGCCGCTTGGCACCAGCGCCGCCACCACGCCGATCAGCCCGAGCGGCGCCACCGCCACCACGAGGAACAGGCGCTGGAAACTCTGCAACTGCACCATCAGGATGGTGGCCATGACGAACAGCATCAGCGGCACCACGGCGGCGATCGGCCCCTGGCTCTTGGCGCTTTCCTCGACCGAGCCGGCGGTCTCGACCGAATAGCCGGGCGGCAGCTTGGCGACGAAGGTGTCGACCGATGGTTTCAGCTCGTTGACGACGGTCGCCGGCAGCACGTCGCCAACCAGGCCGGCGCGCACGGTGATGGTCGGGATGCGGTCGCGCCGCCACACCGTCGGCTGTTCCAGATCGTAGCGGAAGTTGGCGACCGCCGCGAGCGGGATCGCCTCGCCGGTGCTGGTCGGCAGCTGCATGTTCTGCAATGTCTCGATCGAGCCGCGTTCGGCCTCGCGCGAGCGGGCCACCACATTGATCAGGTATGTCGCGTCGCGCACCTGTGTGATGGTCGCGCCGCCGACCGTGCTGTTCAGCGCGCTGGCGATGTCGGAGGAGGTGATGCCGAGCTGCCGCGCCTTGTCCTGCAGCACGTCGACCCTCAGCACGCGCTGCGGTTCGTTCCAGTCGAAGGTGGGGGCGGCAAGCTTGGGATTGGACGAGATGAGGCCAGCGAATTGCTGCGCCAGTTCCCGCACGGTCTGGATATCGGGGCCGCTGACGCGGTATTGCACCGGACGCCCGACCGGTGGCCCAAGCTCGAGCGGCTTGACGAAGGCGTCGGTGCCGACGAACTCCGCGCGCAGCAGCTTCTCCAGCGCCGGTTTCACCCGGTTGCGCGCCTCGATGCTCTTGGTGACGATCACCGTCTGGCCGAAATAGGGATTGGCCGGCTGCACGTCATAGGCCAGCACGAAGCGCACCGCGCCCTGGCCGATATAGGAGGAAAAGTGGTCGATGTCGGGATTGCCGACCAGCGCGCGTTGTTCGAAGCGCTCCATCTGGTCGCGCGTCTCGGTGATCGACGAGTTCTGCGGCAGGTTCCAGTCGATGATCAGCTCCGGCCGGTCGGAAGGCGGGAAGAATTGCTGCTGCACCAGGCCGAAGCCGGCGATCGAGCCAGCGAACAGGAGCACGGTCACGATGATCGTCAGCCAGTGATGGCGCACCGAGCCGACAAGCACGCGCCGAAACAGCGACGTGAAGCGGCCCGGCTGGTCGTGATGCTTGGTCTTCATCGTCGCCGGCAGGATGGTCACGCCAAGCAGCGGCGCGAACAGCACCGCCACGATCCATGACACCAGCAGCGACACCGCGATGACGACGAACAGGGTGAATGTGTATTCGCCGGCAGCGCTCGAGTTTAGCCCGATCGGGATGAAGCCCGCGACCGTCACCAGCGTTCCGGTCAGCATCGGAAAGGCGGTCGAGGTGTAGACATAGGTCGCCGCCTTGCGCAGGCTGTCGCCAACCTCCAGACGCGCCACCATCATCTCGACGGCGATCATCGCGTCATCGACCAACAGCCCGAGCGCGATGATCAGCGCGCCGAGCGAGATGCGCTGCAGCGATATGCCGAGATATTCCATGACCGTGAAGGTGATGGCCAGCACCAGCGGGATCGACAGGGCGACGACGAAGCCGGCGCGCATGCCGAGGCTGATGAAGGAGACGGCAAGCACGATCGTAACCGCCTCGAACAGCGCGCGCGTAAAGCCTGAGACGGCCTCCTCGACGATGACAGGCTGGTCGGCGACCAGATGCACGCCGACGCCGACCGGCAGATCGGCCAGCACCTTGTTCATCTCCTCATGCAGCGCTTCGCCGAATTTGAGCAGATTGGCGTTGGGCTTCATGCCGATGGCAAGCCCGATCGCGTCTTGGCCGTTGAAGCGGAACAGCGCCGTCGGCGGGTCGGCATAACCGCGCGTGATCGTCGCCACGTCGCTCAAGCGGAAGAACCGATCGTTGACGCGCAGATTGATGGCCCGCAGGCTCTCCTCGGAGGTGAACTGGCCGCCGACGCGCACGCTGATGCGCTCCGGCCCCGACTGGATGACGCCGGACGGCGTGATCGCGTTTTGCGCCTGCAGGCTGGCCACGATCGCCTGCTGGTTCAGGCCAAGCGCCGCGATCTGGCGGGTCGAGAATTCGAGATAGATCGCCTCGTCCTGCGCGCCGACCAGATCGACCTTGCCGGCATTGGGCACGGTCAGGATCTTGGTTCTGACATCCTCGACATAGTCGCGCAATTGGCGTGGCGTCAGCCCATCCGATGTGAAGGCATAGATGTTGCCGTAGACATCGCCGAAGCGGTCGTTGAAGAACGGTCCCTGCACGCCTTGCGGAAACTGCGCCTTGATGTCGTTGACCATGTTGCGCACCTGAAGCCAGTTCGGCACGACATCGCGCGCCTTGGTGGTGTCCTTCAGGTTGACGAAAATGACCGTCTGGCCGGCGGTTGTAACCGACTTGGTGTAGTCGAGGCTGTCGAGTTCCTCGAGCTTCTTCTCGATGCGGTCGGTGACCTGCTGCACCGTCTCCTTGACCGAGGCGCCCGGCCAGTTGGCCTGGATGATCATCGTCTTGATGGTGAAGTTGGGGTCTTCCTCGCGGCCGAGATTGAGATAGGAGAAGATGCCAGCCACCACGAAGACCAGCATGAAATACCAGACCAGCGAACGGTGGTTGAGCGCCCAGTCCGAGAGGTTGAAGCCCTTCATGAGGCCCCTCCTTCGGGCACTTTGACCTTCTGGCCTTCGACGAGGCTGTGGACGCCGGCGGTGACGACGCGCGTGCCGGCCTCGAGCCCTTCAGCCACGGTGAAGGTGCCGCCGTTTTTCGACGCGACCTTGATCTCTTTCGCGCTCACGCTCGATGTCCGCGGGTCGACGATCCACACCTTGTCGGCGCCGTCCTTTTCGAGCAGCGCCGACATCGGCAGTTCGATCGTCGGCGTCACCTTGGTCATCCGGGTCGCCGTCACCGTCGAGCCGAGCCTGAACGCCTGCGGCGGGTCGGTGAGCGTCAGCTTGACGCGCCGCGTGCGGGTCGAACCCTCGGACTGGGGCGCGATCTCGCGCAGCTTGGCCTCGGTCTGGATCGTCGGCAGCGACTGCAGGATGACCTGGAACGGCGTGCCGGCCGAGAGATCGCCGGTCAACTGGTCGGGAATGTCGACCACCGCCTCGCGCAAGTCCGAGCGCGCCACGGTCACGACCGTCTGCCCGGGCGAGACCGTCTGGCCGACCTCGGCGCCGACGGCGGTAACGACGCCGTCGAAATCGGAGAATAGTCTGGCATAGCCGAGCTGTTCCTGCGATTTGGCCAGCGAGGCCTTGGCCCGCTCGACACTGGCTTCGGCGGCTTTGCGTGCCTGCTGCGCGGCGTCGAAGACCGACTGCGACGTATTGGCCGAGGCCAGCAACTGGCGCTGACGCTCCTCGCTTGCGGCGGCATTGGCGAATTGCGCCTGCGCATTGGAGAGTTCCGCCTTGGCCGCCTGGACGGCCAGCTCCAGAGCGGTCGGATCGAGTGCCGCGATGGTCGTGCCCTTGCTGACGATGTCGCCGACCTTGACGTCGCGCGAGACGACGCGGCCGAGCAGGCGGAAGGCAAGATCGGCACTGACCTGCGGCTCGACCGAGCCGGCAAAGCCGAAAGTCTGCGTGGTGCGCGGCTCGATCACCACCGACAGCACCGGCCGGATGATCTCCGGCGGCTTCTCGTCCGGTTTCGAACAGGCTGCGAGCAGGCCAAGCGCGGCAAGGCCAAGCAGGATGGCTGGCAATCGCTTCATTGCGCCGCCCCCGATATCTCGATGGTCTGTCCGGGGCTGAGCAACTGTCCGCCCGATGTAACGACGCTCTGGCCCTCGTCCAATCCCTTGGCGATCGCCACCGTGCCCGAATCGAACGCCAGCACCTCGACCGGGGCCATCGTCACCGCCTTGGTCGATGGGTCGACGATCCACACCGCGGGTTTGCCGGCGCTGGAGGTCAGTGCCTGCCATGGCAACAGGATCGCCTTCGCCGGCTTGGCGCTGACCGAGCCGATGACGGCCGCTCCCAGAGGCATGCCAGCGGGCGTGTCGGGAATGGCGACCTTCACCCTGATCGAGCCCGAAGCCGGGTCGACCGCCGGCGAGATCTCGCGCACCTTGCCCGTTGCCTTGACCTGCGGGTCGGACAACAGCGTGATCGTCACCGCGGGAGAAGCCGGCGTTTTGGCAACCAGCGTCTCCTGCACATTGAACACCGCGTCGCGGTCGCCGTCCTCGGCGACGGTGAAGACGGTCTGCGCCGCCTGCACCACCTGGCCGGCTTCGACCTGGCGGGCGGTGATGACCCCCGCGGCGCCGGCCTTGAGCTCGGTGAAGGACAGGTTCTGCTGGGCATTGGCGAGCGCGCTCCGCGCGGCATCGACGCTGCCTTGCGCGACCTTCAGCGCCTGGTCGGCGGTGTCATAATCGCGCCTGGTGGTGAAGCCCTGGGCAAGCAGCGTCTTTTGTCGCTCGAAAGTGGCCGCGGCCTGGGTCAATTGCGCCTGCGCGGCATCGAGATCGGCCTGTGCGGAGCGCAAATCGGACTCCTGCTCCTGCGGATCGATGCGGGCAAGTACCGTCCCTTGATCGATATGCTGGCCGACATCGACAAGCCGCTCCGCGACGCGGCCACCGACCCGGAACGACAGATTGTTCAGCGTACGCGCCGCGATCACTCCGGTCAGCGAGGTTCTCGGCGCATAATCCGACATCGTCGCCGTCTCGGTGCGCACCATGATCGGCAGCTTTTTCTCTTCCGCCTGTTGTTGTTTCTGGCAACCGGACAGCAGCATCAGGACTGTACAGGCGACGACGGAAACGGCTGGAAAAGACAAAAGACCGACGGTTTCGACGGATGGCGGCGAGACGGACGATGTCGCGTTCCTGCTCATGGTTCCCCTCGGCCGCGTGAAGGTCGCTGAGCGCGATCCCTCGCGGATATCAGAAGGATAGTCGATCCCGAAAAAAAGGAAACCGGTCTCGTACGCGTATCGCCAGGCTGGTTAAGTCAGGCCCAATCGACCCGGTGATGGTGCCGGCTTGAGGAAAATCTGAAATAAGGCCAGAAGGGAACTCAACGGCATCAAACAGAACGGGCCCCATCTCGATGAGGGATGGCCCGGTGAGGGACATGATGAAGAACTCCGCCATTTCCGAACGCAAGAACCAGTCGATCTCGCGCGGCGTCGGCATGACCACGCAGATATATGCCGATCGGGCCGAGAATTCGGAGATCTGGGACGTCGAGGGCCGCCGCTACATCGATTTCTCCTCCGGCATCGCCGTCGTCAACACCGGCCACCGCCATCCCCGGGTGATCGAGGCAGTCAAGGCGCAGCTCGACCGTTTCACCCATACCTGCCACCAGGTCGTGCCCTATGAAAGCTATGTCAGGTTGGCCGAACGGCTGAACGCCATGCTGCCCGGCAAGTTCGAGAAGAAGACCATCTTCGTCACCACCGGCGCTGAAGCCGTCGAGAACGCCATCAAGATCGCCCGCAACGCCACCGGCCGTCCGGCTGTCATCGCCTTTGCCGGCGGCTTCCATGGCCGCACCTTCATGGGCATGGCGCTGACCGGCAAGGTCGTGCCCTACAAGGTCGGCTTCGGCGCCATGCCGGGCGACGTCTACCACGCGCCGTTCCCGGTGCCGCTGCATGGCGTGTCGGTGGCCGATTCACTGGCCGCGCTCGACCGGCTGTTCAAGGCCGATGTCGATCCGGCCCGCGTCGCCGCCATCATCGTCGAGCCGGTGCAGGGCGAGGGCGGTTTCTACGAGGCGCCGCGCGAATTCCTGACCGCGCTACGCAAGCTCTGCGACCAGCATGGCATGCTGCTGATCGCCGATGAGGTGCAGACCGGCTTTGCCCGCACCGGCAAGATGTTCGCCATGGACCACCACGAGGTGGCTGCCGACATCACCACCATGGCCAAGAGCCTGGCCGGCGGCTTCCCGTTGTCGGCGGTCACCGGCCGCGCCGAGATCATGGATGCGCCTGGCCCTGGTGGCCTCGGCGGCACCTATGGCGGCAGCCCGATCGGCGTGGCCGCGGCGCACGCCGTGCTCGACGTCATCGAGGACGAGAAGCTCTGTGATCGCGCCAACACACTGGGCGCGCGGCTGAAGCAGCGCCTGCAGTCGATCCGCGACGACGTGCCCGAGATCGTCGACATCAGGGGCCTCGGCTTCATGAACGCGGTCGAGTTCAACGACGTCAAGAAGGGGCTGCCCTCGGCCGAGATCGCCAACGCCATCCGGCTGAAGGCGCTCGACAAGGGCCTGATCCTGCTGACCTGCGGCGTCCACGGCAACGTCATCCGTTTCCTGGCCCCGATCACCATTCAGGACGAAGTGATGAACGAAGCGCTCGACATACTGGAAAGCTCGATCCGAGAGGTGTGCGCGGCCTGAGCCACGAGGACGGGCGTTCCGCGTCACATGTCTTTGGGCATCTTGCCTTCGTCGAAAATGCCCGCGATATCGCGGGCACCGTGCAAGATGCGCTCGACACGCACGTCGTTGCCTTGAGCGATGTAGAAGATCACATATTTCTGGAACGCGACGGAGCGCAGACCAGGCCAAAGCGCGGAACGAGGTGCGCCCCCACGTGGCGCATTCGCTATGCGGCCACATCGTTCCCGAAGCGCGGATATTAGACGGTAAGCGGCGGCCGGATTTTCAGCATGGATGTAATCGCCGATCTCCTCAATGTCTTGCACTGCGGCAGGGGCAAAACTGAGAGCCATTATTTGCGGGTTCCACCGCTGTATTTTTTCTCCAAGCGATCAAAGACGCTGTCGGCCGGAATGCTTGGTCCGCTTTCGACGCCTATGCGGATGTCCTCACGCAGCGCGGCAAGTTTCGCTTGGCGCTGCTCCTCGCGTTCCTCCAATAAGCGCAGGCTATCGCGCACGACTTCGCTGGCGCTGGCATAGCGGCCGCTTTCGACCAGTTCGCGCACGAATGTTTCGTAGCGGGGGCCGATGCTATAGCTCGCAGGCATGAGAGCAACCTTTCATCTTATCAAATATTATCAATTTATGATAAGATCGCCAAGGCGTTTTGCCAAGGTTCCCGGCTTCTTTTAGCTCGCGGCGCGGGCAGGATCGTCCTGCTGAAACGCAGCCAATGCTGCTTTTAGCTCTTCCGGGCCCCCGGCCACCATCCGCGGCGTTGGCGAGAAGCCGGCGCCGAGCATCTTGCGGCCAAGCATGTGGTCGCCGGGGCGGTTGACGGATTCGATGCCGAGCAGCCGGTCGCCGGCATAGTGGTAGATCGAGAATTTGTTGTCGGGCAGGTCGCCGAGTACGACATGGCTGTCGCCTCCTGATGTCAGGCCGACCATCTGCAGCTTCATGTCGCCAATGTCGGACCAGAACCACGGCACCGCTGAATAGGCGTCGGCATGGCCTGATATGGTGCGCGCGGCAAGCCGCGCCTGGTCGGTGGCGTTCTGCACCGATTCAAGCCTGACATCACCGCCGGTGAACCAGTGCCGATAGGAGGCGACGTCGCCGATGGCCAGGATTTGCGGCACAGAACTGCGCATCTGCTGATCGACGCGAATGCCATTGGCGATCGTGAGCCCAGCTTCCTGCGCCAGTTCGACATTCGGCACGGCGCCGATGCCGACAATGACCATGCGCGCCGGCAGAATTTCGCCTGACGAGATGACGACGGCGCTGACGTGGCCGTTTTCACCTTCGAGGCTTGCAACGGTGGTGCCGGTCAGGATGCGCACGCCGGTCGCTTCCAGCCGCTGCCGGACATGGCTCGCCACGACAGGCGCCACGGCGCGGCCAAGCAGCCGGTCGACCGCCTCGACAACCGTTACGGTGCGGCCTGCCGCCCGCAGCGTCGCGGCGATTTCCAGCCCGATGAAGCCGCCGCCGAGGATGACGACATCTTCGCTGTGCGCGCTCAACTCCCGGATCAGCCGCGCGTCGGCCAGCGAGCGCAGCGACAAAACGCCGGACAGATCGGCCCCCGGCAGCGGCAGGAGGCGCGGCCTCGACCCGGTCGCCAGGATGAGGTGGTCGAACGCAAGCTCGCCACCGTTCGATATGTCAAGGCTGCGGCGGCCGGTGTGTATACGGTCGATCCTGATGCCGGGCCGGTAGTCGATTGCGTTGCCGGTGTAGAAGGCCTCGCCGCGCAAGGGTTGCGGTTTGGCCTCGACATCCTTGATGAAGGTCTTCGACAGCGGCGGCTTGTGGTAGGGCAGCTCGCTCTCGTCGCCGACGAGGATCACCGGCCCTTCATAGCCGTCCTCGCGCAGGCTTGCCGCCGCTTGCACGCCCGCATGACCCGCACCGACAATGACAACGCCGTTCTTCATCGCAACCCGAATTCCTGTTTCAAATCTAGGACGTGACGCCACCTGGCGATTGTCCACCGCCGCCGCGAGAGCCCTTGTCCGGGTCGCATCCGGAACGGCCCCTGTCAATCTCGTCCTCCTCAGCGATAGCTGCGGGCGATGTGATTTAAAGTTGATAATCCTAGTTTAGAATAATTCTAAAGTATTGTTTCAATTGATTTTTTTGCGGTTGGCCAGTTGACTTCCGGCGCCACCGTCGCTTTATGGAGGCTCGCGCGTCAGCGCATCCCTTTGATGTTTGGGCCTTGAACCCGTTCGATTGGAGGCATTTGGTGTCTTTCTTCCGTGAGCCGCGCAATGGCGCGGCATCCCTAGTGCCGCATGGCGTGCCTGTGTCCCGGCACCGTTTGGCGCGCGCGCCTTTTACCGAATTCCCTTTGACCTGGAGAGTGATGATGACAGCACGATATGGCGGCAGGCTGGCTGCGATCAGTGCCACGGCAATGTTGACGGCGGCGGTTTTCGTGCTGCCGGCCAAGGCGGAGACCGATACGAAGGCCGTGATCAAGACCTATGCCGACATCGGGCTCGCCAAATACGAGGATTCGCTGACCACGGCGCAGGCGTTCGACAAGGCGGTCGACGCACTGCTTGCCAGCCCGTCGGCGGAAGCGCTCAATGCCGCCCGCGACGCCTGGAAGGCGGCGCGCGTTCCCTATCAGCAGACCGAGGTCTATCGCTTCGGCAACAAGATCGTCGACGACTGGGAAGGCAAGGTGAATTCCTGGCCGCTGGACGAAGGCCTGATCGACTATGTCGCCAAGAGCTACGGCACCGAATCGGACGCGAATTCGCTCTACACGGCCAATGTGATCGCCAACAAGGAGATCGAGATCAACGGCAAGAAGGTCGACGCCTCGAAGCTGTCGCCGGAATTCCTCTCCGGCACGCTGCAGGAGGCCGGCGGCGTCGAGGCCAATGTCGCCACCGGCTATCACGCCATCGAATTTCTGCTCTGGGGCCAGGACCTGCATGGCACCGGCCCGGGCGCCGGCGAGCGCCCCTACACCGATTACGACCTCAAGAATTGCACCGGCGGCAATTGCGACCGCCGCGCCGAATATCTGAAATCCGCCAGCACCCTTCTGGTTTCCGACCTGCAGGAGATGGTCGGCAACTGGAAGGAAGACGGCGCCGCGCGCAAGAACCTGGTCGATGGCGAGCCGAACACGGCCATTTCGGTGATCTTCACCGGCATGGGTTCGCTCTCCTACGGCGAACTGGCCGGCGAGCGGATGAAGCTCGGCCTCTTGCTGCATGATCCCGAAGAGGAGCATGACTGCTTCTCCGACAACACCTACAATTCTCATCTCTATGATGCCGTCGGTATCCGCGCCGCCTATCTCGCCAGCTACACCAGGCTGGACGGCACCGTCGTTTCGGGTCCCTCGGTGCATGACATGGTCAAGGCTGCCGATCCGGCGATCGACCAGGAACTGACCGGCAAGCTCGACGTCTCGGTCGCCAAGATGGACGCGATCAAGGCGCGGGCGCTGGCCGGCGAGGCCTACGACCAGCAGATCGCCGAAGGCAATACCGCAGGCAACGCCACCGTGCAGGCGGCGATCGACGCATTGATCGACCAGACCAAGTCGATCGAACGTGCCGTCGGCGCCTTGAAGCTGAACAACATCGCCTTCGAGGGGTCCGACAGCCTCGACGCACCCGACAAGGTGTTCAAGTAAGCCCTGCCACCCAGCCAAACGGCGCATAGGAGCGCCGTCAGCCAGAGCGACGAAATGCTGATCTGCCATTGCAACATCATCACCGAGAAGGAGATCGAGCAGACGATCATCGGCCTGCTGGATCAGGATTCCTGGCAGCTCATCGTGCCGGCAAAGGTCTATCACGCCATGCACAAGCGAGGTCGCTGTTGCGGCTGCTTCCCAAATGTGGTGGAAACGATCATTCGGGTCACCGAGAACTACCACGCCCGCTCGCAGGCGAGCGGCGTGGACATCGTTTCACACCTGGATCGCGTGAGAGGCCTGCGCGTCCAATACGGGAGCAGAACCCATGAAAGGCGAACCGCAGATCATCGAGCGGCTTAACGAGGCTCTGTTCCTTGAGCTTGGAGCCGTCAATCAATATTGGGTGCATTTCCGTCTGCTCGAAGACTGGGGATACGCCAAGCTGGCCAAGAAGGAGCGCGCCGAATCGATCGAGGAGATGCACCACGCCGACAAGCTCGTCGCTCGCATCATCTTCCTTGAAGGCCATCCCAACCTGCAGTCCGTGGCGCCGCTGCGCATCGGCCAGAACGTCAAGGAAGTGCTGGAATCCGACCTTGCCGGTGAATATGACGCGCGCACCGCCTACAAGCGGTCGCGCGAAATCTGCGAGGAAGCGGGCGACTACGTGACGATGAAACTGTTCGAGGAACTGCTCACCGACGAGGAAAGCCATATCGACTTCCTCGAGACGCAACTCGACCTGCTTGCCTCGATAGGCGAGGAGAAATACGGCCTCCTCAACGCCGCATCGGCGGACGAGGCGGAGTAAGGACATGCGGGAATGCGGCGCCCTTTAGACGTCCTGCGCCGCTTGCGGCGGGCCCAGGGCCCGCTGCCCCCCCGGAAAACGCCAGCCAGATTGGCTGGTCGGCGCGGCGTTATTTTCCTGTTGGCGCTGACATCCTCCGCGATCCCCGGCGATCTTCAACCCGCCGGCCTCGCGACCAGCCGCACCGATCTCAATGCCAAGGATCAGGCGCGCGTCGCCGCCGTCACTAGGCCGACCACGGATTTCTCCAAGCCCGAGCCCTTCGAGTTGATGCAAGGTGGCGCCGGCACCTCGCGGAAGGAGGTCAGCCGTGATTCCTTCTCGCAATCCTCGGCCAACATCACCTTCGAGGAAGAAGGCACCTTCAAGCTCGGCAACGCGCTGTTTCGCAAGAACTGGGTCTCGTCGCCATCCTCGACGCAGGCGTCGGACGGGCTCGGGCCCCTGTTCAACGAACGTGCCTGCCAGAACTGCCATCTCAAGGATGGCCGTGGCCGGCCGCCGCAGGGCGATATCGGTACCACCTCGATGTTCCTGCGGCTGGCGCGCGATGCCAGCAGCGCGGAAGAGAAGGCGGCGCTCGCCGACCACAGGCTGCTCAATCTCCCTGACCCGGTCTACGGCACGCAGCTGCAGGAGCTGGCCGTCCCTGGCCTCGAGCGTGAAGGCAGGATGCGCGTCCAATATCAGGAACGTAAGGTGGAGCTGACGGATGGCGCGGTGG
Source organism: Mesorhizobium sp. ES1-6 (assembly GCF_020164775.1). NCBI lineage: Bacteria > Pseudomonadati > Pseudomonadota > Alphaproteobacteria > Hyphomicrobiales > Phyllobacteriaceae > Mesorhizobium > Mesorhizobium sp. ES1-6. Next base: position 534,490 of record NZ_JAIUGU010000002.1, on the reverse strand, counting down.
TTTTCCTGCGCAAACCCAGCTATTCCGTCACCGACCTTGCCTACGGGCCGCTCGATCCGCGCACCACGCTGTCGCCGCGCCTGACGCCGCCAATGATCGGCCTTGGCCTGATCGAGCAGATTGCGCCGGCGGACATTCTGGCTCATGCCGACCCGGACGACAGGGATGGCGATGGCGTGTCCGGCAAGCCGAACATCGTGCGCGATGGCCCGGGCGGCGAGCTGACGATTGGCCGTTTCGGCTGGAAGGCGCAGACGGCATCGATCCGCCAGCAGGCGGCGGATGCCTTTGCCGGCGATATCGGCATCTCGACGCCGGAAGAGCCGAAACACTGGGGTGACTGCACCGCCGCGCAGATAAAATGCCTCGCCATGCCTAATGGCGTGCAGGCGCGCCTTGGTCCCGTCGAGGCACCGGCGCCGGTGATGGACCTCGTCACCTTCTATTCGCGAAACCTGGCAGTGCCGGCGCGGCGCGACCTCGCTTCGCCCGATGTGCTCGCCGGCAAGAAGGTGTTTTACGAAATCGGCTGCGTTGCCTGCCACACGCCAAAATTCGTTACCCGCCGCGACGCGCCAGACAAGGCGCAGGCGTTCCAGTTGATCTGGCCCTATTCCGATTTCCTGCTGCACGACATGGGGCCCGACCTTGCCGATGGCCAAGCCGTGGGCGAGGCGACCGGCAATGAATGGCGCACCCCGCCGCTATGGGGCATAGGCCTTACCGAAACGGTCAACGGCAATTCCTTCTATCTGCACGATGGCCGTGCGCGCTCTTTGGTCGAGGCTATCCTGTGGCATGGTGGCGAGGCGCGGAAGGCGCGCGACCGCTTTGCCGCCGCCAGCGCCACCGAGCGCGATGCATTGGTCAAATTCCTGGAGTCACTTTGATGCCGAAGCGTTTCGCGCTGGTTCTCGTTCTTCCGCTGGCCCTGCTGGGCGCCTTGCCTGCATCGGCCGCGGTAAAAGCCTCTGACGTCATCCAGCGCGCGATCGACGGCTTTGTCCGCCCGGCCTATGCAGATCTGCACCAGCATGCGGAAGTCCTCGCCAAGGCAATGCACAAGCTCTGCGAGGCACCCTCGCAAGGGGAGCTTGATGCGGTGCGGGCAGAATTCTCGGCCACCGTCTACGCCTGGTCGTCGGCCGAGATCATCGGTTTCGGACCGATCAAGGAGAACAACCGGCTGGAGCGCATGCTGTTCTGGCCGGACCGCAAGAGCATCGGTCTGAAACAGGTACAGGCGGCGCTGTCGGACAAGGATCCAGCGGCCACCGATCCGGTGCAGCTCGCCGGCAAGAGCGTCGCCATGCAGGGGCTCGGCGCGCTGGAATTCGTGCTTTACGGCGACGGTGCCGATGCCTTGACGGGCAAGGACGAACCCTATCGCTGCGGCTATGGCGCGGCCGTTGCCGGCAACATCGAAACCATCGCCGCCGACGTCAGCGCGGCCTGGGACAAACCAGACGGCTTCGCGGCGCTCTGGGCCAATCCGGGGCCGCAAAATGCGCTCTATCGCGATGGCAACGAGGCAGTGACCGAACTCGTCGGCGTCTTCATCAACGAGCTGGAAATGGTCAGGGATGTTCGCCTCAAGGGCTTCCTGGGCGCCAGGCCCGACGCCGACAAGCCAAAACAGGCGATCTACTGGCGTTCGCAAAACACCGCCAATGCGCTGGCTGGAAATCTGGCCGGCATCGATGCGCTGTTCCAGGTGTCGAAGCTTGGCGACGCGTTGCCCGAGGACGCGCGTTGGATGGCGGAATCGATCCATATCCAGCTGCTCAACGGCGTCGCCACCGCCAAGGCCGTCCAGGGTCCGGTCGACAAGGCGCTCGCCGATCCGGCGCTGCGCGAAAAATTCGAGCACTTCGCCCTGATCACCTCGAGCCTGTCGACCCTGATCGGCACCAGGCTGACCGCCGAATTCGGCCTGACCGCCGGCTTCTCGTCGCTGGATGGGGACTGAGCATGAAGAGATTGCTCATCGATCGCCGCGATTTCCTCAGGGCCGCCGGCATTGGCTTTGCCGCCGCGGTGACGCCCTCGGCCTGGGCGAACACGCTTGCGGCGGATGCAGTCTTCGCCACCGCCTTCGTCAAGCGCGACGGCAGTTTTGGCGCCGCCGTCCTGTCCGAGGCCGGCAAGCTCCTGCATGCGATCGACCTGCCCGATCGCGGCCATGACGTCACCTTCGATCCCATATCGAAGCATTCGGTGGTTTTCGCCCGCCAGCCCGGCACCTTCGCCGTCGTTTTCGATCACACCGGGCGCGACGCCCCGCTGACCATAGCCAGCATCGCCGGCCGGCATTTCTTCGGCCATGGCGTGTTCTCGCCCGACGGCGCGTTGCTCTACGCCACCGAGAACGATTTCGACAACGCCGCCGGCGTCGTCGGCGTCTATGACACCAGGGCGAAATTCAAACGCATTGGCGAATTCCCGACTTATGGCATGGGGCCGCACGAACTTCTGCTCCTGGGCGACGGCAGGACGATCGCGGTCGCCAATGGCGGCATCGAGACCCATCCTGACTATGGCCGCGCCGAGCTCAACATCGCCACCATGAAACCTTCCTATGCGCTGGTCGACCGGATCACCGGGGATCTCATCGAAAAGCATGAACTGCCGGCCGCACTGCACCAGCTGTCGATCCGCCACATGGACACGGACCGATCCGGCACCGTCTGGTTCGGTTGCCAGTACCGGGGGCCGGGCACCGATCGTCCGCCGCTGGTCGGCCGTGCCGCGCGTGGCAAGGATCTGGCCTTGCTCGACATGCCCCGGGACGTGCTGTCAGGCTTCCGCAACTATATCGGCTCGGTCGCCGCCAACCCCGTTGCCGGCACCGTTGCCGTATCCTCGCCGGAGGGCAATTCGCTGGTCGTCATCGATGCGGGGAGCGGCCGGGTCGTGTCCTCCAATACGCTGGTCGACGTCTGCGGCGTGGCTCCCGACGGGGCCGGGTTCATGGCCACAACGGGCTCGGGCGAGATCATCGAAGGCGGTGGCGCCACGCGGTCGGAACCGGACTATGTCTGGGACAACCACATGCTGCGCATAGATGAGGCAGCATAAGCGTTCCTGCCGGCCAAACCGAAGCCGCTTAACAAATTGTGCACTATACCCTTGCGGTTGCGCGCCGTGGCGGGCACAGGAATGGTTTTTAGAACCGGTCGTTTCATGAAAGTTCTCGCCATCGACTGTGCCGCCAGCCTCTGCGCCGCCTGCGTCTACGACGCGGTGTCCGGGCGGGAGCTTGGCCGCTCGGTGCTTGATCTCGGCAAAGGCCATGCCGAGCACCTGATGGCCGTGATCGCCGATGCGATGAAGGCAGGTGGGTTGGCTTATCCCGATCTTGGCGCCATCGCCGTCTCCGTCGGCCCCGGCTCCTTCACTGGCCTGCGCGTCGGTGTCTCGACCGCGCGCGGCCTGGCATTGGCGCTCAAGGTCCCGGCAATCGGGGTAACGACGCTCGAAGCGCTGGCCGCCGAGGCGGCCGCCGCGTTTCCGGCACGCGCCGTGCTGGCGGCGCTCGACGCCGGGCGCGAGGAAATCCATGTCGCGCTTTATGATGAAATGTCAGTTTTGACTTACGGACCGGCCGTGGCCGCGCTTGCCAACGCGGCGGCCATGGCGTCGGAACATTCCGCGGTGCTCGCTGGTACGGCGGCGGCGCTGATCGCTCAATCGGCCGGCCGACCTTTCGACATTGGACCTCGGACGGCCACCGCCGACATTCTCACCTACGCCCGGCTTGCTGCCGCAAAGGGGCAGGGCGAAAGGCCGAAACCGCTCTATTTGCGCGGCGCGGACGCCAAGCCACAGGCTGGATTTATACTTTCGAGGCAAAAAAATTAATGCGCATACCTTTTCTCCAATCGCGCCGCCGGGACTACGCGCTCGAGCCGCTCAGGATCACCGATAGCCCTGCGGTCTCGGTGCTGCACCGCGAGGATTTTGTCCGCCCGTGGACCGACGGTGAGTTCGCCGCCTTGCTCGAACAGGACACGGTGTTCGGTTATGCCGCGCGTGAAACGGGGCAGGGCGCCAAGCCGCCTGTTGGCTTCGTCCTCGCCCGCCTGGCCGCGGGCGAGGGTGAAATCCTGACCGTCGCGGTGGCGCGGTCGCATCGCCGCCAGGGACTGGGCTGGCAGTTGATGGACGCGGTGCTGCGCGAACTGCATTCGCAGCGCGCCGAAGCCTTGTTCCTCGAGGTCGACGAGACCAATGCCGCGGCGATCGCCCTCTATCGTCGGCTTGGTTTTCGGGAAGTCGGCAAGCGCCCGGATTACTACAAGTCGCCCGATCGCGGGCCGACCGGCGCGCTTGTCATGCGCCGCGATCTTCGCTAGCGAGGGTTCGGGTAGGGCCAGGACATATGATCGGAAAAATCAGGATTTTCCTGGCGCTGGGCTTCGTCGTCGCCGGGTCGCTGGTTCTCGTACCGCTGCAGATACTGTCAATGAAAACCGGCTGGTGGCCGGAAACCGTTATCCTCAAGATCTGGCATCGGCTGATCATCCGGGCGATCGGCATGCGCATTCATGTCAGGGGCGCACTCTCCGACAAACGCCCCTTGCTGGTGGCATCGAACCACATCTCCTGGACCGACATCATGGTGCTGGGCTCTTTTGCGGATGTGAAATTCATCGCCCGGGCCGACATGGAAGGCTGGCCGCTGATCGGCATGCTGTCGAAATTGCAACGTACCGTCTTCATCGAGCGCGAGCGCAAGCGCTCCTCGGGCGACCAGGCGAGCGAGATCGCCAATCGCATGGCCAAGGGCGACGCCATGGTGCTGTTCGCCGAGGGGTCGACCGGTGACGGCAATGTCGTCCTGCCGTTCAAGAGCACGCTGTTCGGCGCCGCCTCGATGGCGATTTCGGAAGGTGCCGCGCAGGAAGTGTTCATCCAGCCCGTCGCGATCGCCTATACGCGCCTGCACGGCGTGCCGCTTGGCCGCCGCCACCGCCCGATCGCGGCCTGGATCGGCGACGAGGACCTGATGCCGCATCTCAAGGTGCTGATGGCCGAGGGTGCGCTCGACGTCGAGGTGCATTTCGGCGAACCGATCGCGTTTGCCAAGGGCTCCAACCGCAAGGAAACCTCCAGGCTGATGGAAGCCCGGGTGCGCGAGATGATGCAGGCGGCGCTCGCCGATCCGCTCCCAAGCCGCTAGCTCCAGGCATGCGCCGGCCGACATATGCCGAGAATCGTCTGTTTTTTGTCACGGAAAGGCGTTAGAAGCCGCCGGATGGACTTGAACACGATTGAAAGCGACGACATCGGCACGGTCGCCGGACAGCCGGCGGTGCGCGCCCCGGCGGCGAAGAAGGTCTTCATCAAGACCTATGGCTGCCAGATGAACGTCTATGATTCACAGCGCATGGCCGACGCGCTGGCCGCCGACGGCTATGCCGCGACCGATGCCATCGGCGAGGCCGATCTGGTGCTGCTCAACACCTGCCATATCAGGGAAAAAGCGGCCGAAAAGGTCTATTCCGAACTTGGCCGCATCCGCGACATGAAGGCCGAACGCGCCGAGGCAGGCCGCCAGATGCTGATCGGCGTCGCCGGCTGCGTGGCGCAGGCCGAGGGCGCCGAGATCATCCGGCGTTCGCCGGCCGTCGATCTGGTCATCGGCCCGCAGACCTATCACCGTCTGCCCGACGTGCTGGCCAGGGTTCGCGGCGGCGAGAAGATCGTCGAGACCGAATACGCCATCGAGGACAAGTTCGAACATCTGCCGCAGCCCAAGCGCGCCGAGGTGATCAAGCGCGGTGTCACCGCCTTCCTCACCGTCCAGGAAGGCTGCGACAAGTTCTGCACCTTCTGCGTCGTGCCCTATACGAGGGGCTCGGAAGTGTCGCGGCCGGTGGCGCAGATCGTCGCCGAGGCCGAACGCCTTGCTGAGGCCGGGGTGCGCGAGGTGACGCTGCTTGGCCAGAACGTCAACGCCTGGCATGGCCAGGGCGATAATGGCGAGGAATGGGGCCTTGGCCGGCTGCTGTTCAGGCTCGCCGAAATCCCCGGCCTGGCGCGGCTGCGTTACACGACCAGCCATCCGCGCGACATGGACGACGAGCTGATCGCGGCGCATCGCGACCTGGCGGCCCTGATGCCTTATCTGCATCTTCCGGTGCAATCCGGGTCGGATCGCATCCTGAAGGCCATGAACCGCAGGCATACGGCCAAGGACTATCTGGCGCTGCTCGACCGCATCCGCGCTGCCCGCCCCGATATCGCGCTGTCGGGCGACTTCATCGTCGGTTTCCCCGGCGAGACGGAGGCCGATTTCGAGGCGACCATGGATCTGGTGCGCCAGGTGAACTACGCGTCGGCCTTCTCGTTCAAATATTCGCCGCGTCCCGGCACGCCGGGCGCCGACATGCCCGATCACGTGCCGGAAGCGGTCAAGGATGAGCGCTTGCAGCGCTTGCAGGCCCTGCTGTTGAAACAACAGCAGGATTTCGGCTCGAGCCTGGTCGGTAGCACCATCGACACGCTGATCGAGAAGCCCGGCCGTCAGGCCGGCCAGAAGGTCGGCCGCTCGCCTTGGCTGCAGCCCGTTATTGTTGATGAAAACGCCGGTGAAATCGGTGACATTATCAAGGTGCGAATCACGAAGACGGGCTACAATAGCCTGTTCGCCGAATTGGCCTGATGGTCTCGGCAGATGAGGAGAGACGGTTGAGCGCAGCGGAGCTGAAGAATCTGCCCCCGGTACCGGCATCCGGGGCTTCTGACATGGCGCACATCGTTCTGACTTTCGACAACAACAAGCTTGCCAGCGCCCTTTACGGCCAGTTCGATGAAAACCTCGCCCGGCTCGAGCAGAAGCTGGGCGTCGATATCCGCTCGCGCGGCAACCAGCTGACCATCAAGGGATCGGCTTCCGCCGCCGAACAGGCGCGCCGTGCCTTGGACAATCTCTACGGCATCCTGCAGAAGGGCGTCGATATCGGCCAGTCCGATGTCGACGGCGCCGTGCGCATGGCGATCGCCGCCGACGATCAGCTCACGCTGCCGACGCTGGAGCGCAAGGGCAAGGTCTCCGCCGCCCAGATCGCCACCCGCAAGAAGACCATCTATGCCCGTTCGCTGAACCAGGACGCCTATATGCGGGCGCTGGAGCGGTCTGAACTGGTGTTCGGCATCGGTCCGGCCGGCACCGGCAAGACCTATCTGGCGGTGGCGCATGCGGCGATGCTGCTCGAGCGTGGCATGGTCGAGCGCATCATCCTGTCGCGGCCGGCCGTCGAGGCTGGCGAACGGCTGGGCTTCCTGCCGGGCGACATGAAGGAGAAGGTCGATCCCTATCTGCGCCCGCTTTATGACGCACTCTATGACATGATGCCGGCCGACAAGGTCGAGCGCGCCATTGCCGCCGAGGTGATAGAGATCGCACCGCTCGCCTTCATGCGCGGCCGCACCCTGGCGCATGCCGCGGTCATCCTCGACGAGGCGCAGAACACCACGCCGATGCAGATGAAGATGTTTCTCACCCGTCTCGGCGAGAACTCGCGCATGATCGTCACCGGCGATCCCACCCAGATCGATCTTCCGCCAAGCACCAAATCGGGCCTGGTCGAAGCCTTGCGTGTCCTCGACGGGGTAGCGGGCGCGGTCACCGTGCGCTTCAACGATGTCGACGTCGTTCGCCATCCGCTGGTGGCCGAAATCGTCAGGGCCTATGACCGGGACGCCAAGCTGGCGCGTGGCCTCGGTGCCGAGAATTGATCTTGACGATGCGGCTTGATGCCTGAGAACAACACATCCGGCGGCGGGAGCCATCCGGTTCCCGTCGAGATCGATATATCGGTCGAAGCGGGCGACTGGCCCGACGAGGCAAGCCTGACGCGGTTGGTCGATCGCGCGGTTGATGCCGCCTTTGCCGAGAGCGGCGTGACGGGTCGTTCCGAACTCAGCATCGTTTTTTCCGACGACGCCCATATTCGCACGCTGAATGCCGCCTGGCGAGGCAAGGACAAACCCACCAACGTCCTGTCTTTCCCGGCTTTTCCGCCTGCAAAAGGCGGTCCGCTGCCGCCGATGCTGGGCGACATCGTGCTCGCCGCCGAGACGGTGGCGCGCGAGGCGGTACTGGAAGACAAGCCGATCGCGAACCATATCTCCCATCTCGTCATCCATGGCCTGTTGCATCTCATGGGCCATGATCACGAGACCGACGTCGAGGCCGAGGAGATGGAAGCCATCGAGCGCGCCGCGCTTGCAAGGCTTGCCATTCCCGATCCCTACGCGTAACTAAAAAAGACCAATTGACCGGACGACGATGAACGACAAACCAGAGACTGCCGCCCGCCCCGATGCCGGCAGTGCGATCAAGGCTTCCGACACGTCGGAAGAGGGATCAAGTCCGAGTACTATTACCTCTGGTGGTGCCAACGCCGGCAGCGCCGCCATCGAGCCGTCGCCTGCCGGTCCCTCCCTGTTCAACCGTGTGCTGGGCCTGTTCCGGCAACGCAACGGCACCAGCCTGCGCGAGGAGATCGCCGGCGCGCTCGCCGAGACGACGAGCGACGTCGAATCCTTTTCGCCCGGCGAGCGTGCCATGCTCAACAACATCCTGCGGCTGCGCGAGGTGCGCGTCGAGGACGTCATGGTGCCGCGTGCGGATATCGAGGCGGCCGAGATCACCACGACGCTCGGCGATCTGCTTGGCATGTTCGAGCAATCCGGCCATTCCCGCATGCCGGTCTATTCCGAGACGCTCGACGACCCGCGCGGCATGGTCCATATCCGCGACGTGCTGGCCCACATCACCAAGCTGGCGCGCGTCAGGAAGGGCCGCACGACCCGCAAGACACCCATCGCCACGCAGCTGGATCTTGCCCAGGTCGATCTCGCGCGTACCATCGGCGAGCTCAACCTGATCCGCCAGGTCCTGTTCGTGCCGCCATCGATGCTTGCCTCCGACCTGATGGCCCGCATGCAGACGACGCGCACGCAAATGGCCCTGGTCATCGATGAGTATGGCGGCACGGACGGCCTCGTCTCGCTCGAGGACATTGTCGAGATGGTGGTCGGCGACATCGAGGACGAGCACGACGAAGACGAGCCCATGATCACCCAGACCGGCGACGGCGTGTTCATCGTCGACGGCAAGGCCGAGATCGACGAGGTCGCCAAGATGATCGGTGAGGATTTCGCCGCCGGCGAGCATGGCGAATATGTCGACACCATTGGCGGCATGATCTTCAACACGCTCGGCCGCGTGCCGGCGCGCGGCGAGGTGGTTCAGGCCATTCCCGGCTTCGAATTCCATGTGCTGGACGCCGACCCGCGCCGCGTCAAGCGCGTGCGCATCGTGCAGAGCCAGAAGGGCGAGCGCCGCCGGCGCGCCACGGCGCGCACCGAACAGGCCTGAAAAGCCGCGGCGCCATGAGGGTCGAGGATCCGTTCAAGCATCCGGTCCTCGGCTCTGGCGTGTTCTACCGGAACCCGCGTGCGGCGCTGGACTGGCTCGAGGCAGCCTTCGGCTTCGAGCGCAGCATGGTGGTCAGCGATACCGATGGGAAACTGGTCCATACCGAGATGCGGTTCGGGGACGGCTACATCATCGTCGATTCCGAATGGGCCGATCATGTCGCAAGCCCGGCATCGGTCGGCGGCAAGAACACGCAGTCGGTCTATATCAGGCTGAAAGACGGCCTGGACGCCCATTGCGAGCGGGCGCGGGCGGCCGGCGCCTCCATAACCCAGGAGCCGACGGACCAGTTCTATGGCGAGCGCCAGTATCGGGCGCGCGATCCCGAAGGCCATGTCTGGACTTTTTCCCAGACCTTGCGTTCAGTGTCCCGCGAAGAAGCCGAAAAAATGGCTGGCCTGCGCATAGAGGGCTGGCATCGGTAGAGCGGCGGAAAGCCGCGTTCATCGCGCGTTTGGAGCACGCGGCGCGGCCTGCTAAATCTTGGCTCCTGATTCGCGCGACTCGGAAATACGCATGGAGCGCCTTGCCGGCCGGATAATTCTGCTTTGGGGTTGGCGGCGTGCGCTGGTGGCGTTTCTCGCCGGGGCGCTGGCGGTGCTGGGCCAGGCGCCCTACGACTTCTTCGCCGCCTGTTTCATTTCGTTTCCGCTGCTGGTCTGGCTGCTCGACGGTGCGACCGGCGAAGCCTCCGGCAGCCTGTTGCGGCGCCTGCGGCCGGCTTTTGCCGTCGGCTGGTGGTTCGGCTTCGGCTATTTTCTCGCCGGGCTCTGGTGGATCGGCTCGGCGCTGCTGGTCGAGGCCGACGACTTTGCCTGGGCGCTTCCCTTCGCGGTGGTCGGCATTCCCTTCGCGCTCGCTTTTTTCTATGGCTTCGCAACCATGGTCGCTAGGCTGCTGTGGAGCAGCGATATCGGCCGTATCGCGGCCCTTGCCTTCGCTTTTGCGCTGGCGGAGTGGCTGCGCGGCTTCCTGTTCACCGGTTTTCCCTGGAATGCCATCGGCTACGCGGCGATGCCGATACCGCTTTTGATGCAGAGCGTCTCGGTGACCGGCATGATCGGCATGAACGCGCTCGCGGTTTTCGTTTTCGCCCTGCCGGCGCTGCTGGCGGCGCGCCGGCATCTTCGGCTCGGCGCCGCACTGTTTGTCGTGCTCGCGGCCGCCCATGCCGGCTTTGGCTATGTCAGGCTCACCGCCCCTGAAAAGCCGGCGGCGCGCACTCTCGATGTCCGCATCGTCCAACCGGCCGTCGACCTGTCGGAAAAATGGGATGCCTCGGTGCGCGACCGCATCTTCGCCACCTTGCTGGGCCTGTCCGCCAAGGCGCCGGATCCGGGTCACGGGAAGCCGCAACTGATTCTCTGGCCTGAAACCTCGGTGCCGTTCCTCTTTACCGAGCGCCCCGACGCCCTGACGGCGCTGGGCGACATGCTGGGCGACGGCCAGATGCTGATCGCCGGCGTCGTGCGCGAGGAGGGCGGCTCGGCGGCCAGTGCCGACAGCCGCTATTACAATTCCGTGGTGGCGATCAACGACAAGGGCGAAATCGCCGATGCCGTGGACAAGGTCCATCTGGTGCCGTTCGGCGAATATCTGCCTTTTGCCGATCTGCTCGGCCGTTTCGGCATCGAACAGCTCGTCGCCGGGCCGATGAACTTCACGGCCGGCAACGAGCGTCACGCCATCACGCTGCCAGGCGGCATCCGTGCGCTGCCATTTATCTGTTATGAGGTGATCTTTCCCGATCTTGTGGCAGTTGACGCTACGTCATCGCAGCTTATTGTGAACGTTACCAATGATGCGTGGTTCGGCGACACGCCGGGACCGTATCAGCATTTCAGGCAGGCCCAGATTCGCGCGGTGGAGAACGGATTGCCTTTGTTGCGTGCCGCTAACAACGGCATCTCGGCCGTTGTCGACCCACATGGCCGCGTCGTCGATGCGCTGGCGATCGACGCGCGCGGAGCCATCGATGTGAAGGTGCCTGTTTCCGAACAGACGGTCGTTTCGTCCCGCCAGCGGCGCATTAACGGAATGCTGATCATGTTGCTGTTTGCGCTGGTAGGGGTCTTGTTGAACGTAAGGCAAAGGCTACGGGTGAATTGACAGTCGGCACATTAGAAACTCATACTGTACCGCCTGAAAATTTCTCGAAGCCGGTGGATCGTTCTGTTGGGGCAGTCGCCTCCGGCTTTGTTTGGGCGGAAAAAATCACAAAGCCGAAAAAATTCGGCGAGGAAAAAATGACAGAAGAAAACAAGAAGAAACCGAATCCCATCGATATCCACGTTGGAAGCCGGGTCCGGCTTCGCCGCAATATGCTCGGAATGAGCCAGGAAAAGCTGGGCGAGAATCTCGGCATCACCTTTCAGCAGATCCAGAAATATGAAAAGGGCACCAATCGCGTCGGCGCCAGCCGCCTGCAGGCGATAGCCTCCATACTCGGCGTGCCCGTCGCCTTCTTTTTCGAGGATGCGCCGGGCCAGGAGCCGGTTGCCGGCCGCGGCTTTGCCGAAGACAGTTCCATGGCTTTCGCCGTCGAATTCTGCGGCAGCCCCGAAGGGCTTCAGCTCAATCGGGCTTTTGTCAAGATCGCCGACGTCAAGGTGCGTCGCAGGATCATCGACCTTGTGAAATCGCTGGCCGAGGACGATCTCGACTGATCCGCGATGCGCTTCGCACCGGCGGCGTGCGCCGCCGGTGGCACAAAATATCGCCTCCGACATTCAGGCCAGACCCGCGGCAACGCTTGACGAGCAGCGCTTTGCCCCGCTAACACGTGGCGCGCCAAATCGGCAGCCTGCCGATCGTTTTTCAAGAGGGGACACCCGTGACGCGGCAGAACTACTTCTTCACCTCGGAATCCGTTGCCGAGGGCCATCCCGACAAAGTCTGCGACCGGATCTCCGACGAAATCGTCGATCTGGTCTATCGTGAAGCCAAGAAGACCGGCATGGACCCGTGGAAAGTCCGTGTCGCCTGCGAGACGCTGGCGACCACCAACCGCGTCGTCATCGCCGGTGAAGTGCGCGTTCCCGAGACGCTCCTGAAGAAGGACAAGGCTGGCAACATCCTCAAGGATGCCGCCGGTCACCCGATCGTCAACCCGGCCAAGTTCAAATCCGTTGCCCGCAAGGCGATCCGCGAGATCGGCTACGAGCAGGCTGGCTTCCACTGGAAGACGGCCAAGATCGAGGTGCTGCTGCATGGCCAGTCGCCCGACATCGGCCAGGGCGTCGACAACGCCGCCGACCGCCAGGGCGAGGAAGGTGCCGGCGACCAGGGCATCATGTTCGGCTATGCCTGCCGCGAGACACCGGACCTGATGCCGGCGCCGATCTACTACAGCCACAAAATCCTCGAACTGCTGGCCGCCGCCCGTCACGAAAACAATGGCGAGGCCGGCAAGCTCGGGCCGGATGCCAAGAGCCAGGTCACCGTCCGCTACATCGACGGCAAGGCCGCCGAAGCGACGCAGATCGTGCTGTCGACCCAGCATCTCGATTCGAGCTGGGATTCCAAGAAGGTCCGCAAGGTCGTGGAACCCTATATCCGCGAGGCATTGGGCGACCTCAAGATCGCTGACGACTGCATGTGGTACATCAACCCGACCGGCAAGTTCGTCATCGGCGGTCCGGACGGCGACGCAGGCCTGACCGGCCGCAAGATCATCGTCGACACATATGGCGGTGCCGCACCGCATGGAGGCGGCGCCTTCTCCGGCAAGGACACCACCAAGGTCGACCGCTCGGCCGCCTACGCGGCGCGCTATCTGGCCAAGAATGTCGTGGCGGCGAAGCTTGCCGATCGCTGCACCATCCAGCTGTCCTACGCCATCGGCGTCGCCCAGCCGCTGTCGGTCTATGTCGACCTGCACGGCACCGGCAAGGTCGACGAGGCAAAGCTCGAGGACGCGTTGCGCACCGTGATGGACCTGTCGCCGTCAGGCATTCGCCGTCACCTTGATCTCAACAAGCCGATCTACGCCAAGACGTCGTCCTACGGCCATTTCGGCCGCAAGGCCGGCCGTGACGGATCTTTCTCCTGGGAAAAGACCGATCTGGCCAAGGCGCTCAAGGATGCTGTCGCGGCCTGAGGGCGGCGGCAGGACTTGCGCCGCCGATGAGCGACGAGGACAGGCCAAGCCGTGCGACCGAAGCCTTCTTCGGTCGTCGGCGCGGCAAGCCCGTTCGCCCGCAGCAGGCGGCGGCGCTGGAAAGCGGGCTTGGCAAATATCGGCTCGATCTGACGGCCGAGGCGCCGCAAGACCTGCGCATCCTGTTTGAAGCCGAGGTTTCGGCGGTTCGGCTCGAGATCGGCTTTGGCGGCGGCGAACATCTTCTGCATCGCGCGACCGAGGCGCCGACGATAGGCTTCATCGGCGTCGAGCCCTTCGTCAACGGCATGGCCAAGATGATGATGGCCGTGCGAACAACGCCGCTGGCCAATCTCAGGGTCTACGACGACGATGCCACCCAGTTGCTCGACTGGCTGGCGCCAGCGTCGCTCGACGGCATCGATCTTCTCTATCCAGACCCCTGGCCGAAGAAGAAGCACTGGAAGCGGCGTTTCGTCAGCCCGGGCAATCTCGACCGTTTCGCGCGGGTCCTGCGGCCGGGCTCGAAATTCCGCTTCGCGTCCGATATCGACACTTATGTGAACTGGACCTTGCTGCATTGCCGGGCGCATGGCGCTTTTGCATGGCAGGCGGCGGAGGCGGCTGACTGGCATCGTCCCTATGAGGGCTGGCCAGGCACGCGTTACGAGGCGAAGGCCATTCGCGAAGGCCGGCCGCCGGCCTATCTTACCTTCGTCAGGACGTAAGCCGTCACGGCAGGTTCAGAAACGGCCGATCCTGTTGAACACGGCGGGATCCATTCCGAGCTTGCGCAGGTCGGCCGCGCGCGGCTTGCGCCCGGCTTCCACGGCGCGCGATGCGGCAACGGCGCTGCCAAAAGTGGTAAAGAGATCGCCCAAGGCGGATAAAATCTTGCGGTTGGTCATGGTTTCATCCTTTCGCGCGCCAGCGCGCGCCAATTCAATTCATTTGATGGCTATGAAATAAGGGCGCGCCGCGGGCTCTCACAGGGGGATTGCCGCATGGCGGCCATGCACCTCGAACAACGCTGGCGCCGCCGGGCTTGGCCCGGCCGGCACTGCGGGCTTGAAACACGAGCGGTGTTCGTCTATATCAGCCTCAAATTCTTGGTCGGTATGACGAAGAGTGGGTCCACCCGGTCCCGCTCTTTTTTATTACCTGCCGGGTGCATCGGACCGAAAAGTGCGAAGCGGTTTTCGGATGGCTCCGATGCGCAAACCAAAGAACATTGCGAAGCGAACGACAGGCAATCGATGACTGCAACGGCAAGCGAAGGTGACGACCGCATCATCCGCGAAAGCGGCATCGATGCGCGCATTGCGCTGATCGTCCAGCCGGTGCTGCGCGGAATCGGTTTTCGCCTCGTGCGCGTGCATCTGTCCGGCCAGAACGGGCTGACGCTGCAGATCATGGCCGAGCGTGAGGACGGCACCATGACCGTCGAGGATTGCGAAGAGGTCAGCCGCGCGGTGTCGCCGGCGCTCGACGTCGATGATCCGATCGAGAAGGCCTATCATCTCGAGGTTTCTTCGCCCGGTATCGACCGGCCGCTGGTCCGCAAGTCGGATTTCGTGACCTGGACCGGTCATCTGGTGAAGATGGAAACGTCGGTCATCGTCGCGGATCGCAAGCGGTTCAAGGGCAAGATCGCCGAGGCCGGTGACAACGACGTGCTGATCGAGCGCGACAAGGCGGCCTATGGCGAGGAGCCGACGGTGCGCGTGCCCTACGATGCCATTGCCGATGTCAGGCTGATCCTGACCGACGACCTCATTCGCGAAGCGTTGTCCAAGGACAACAGGGAGCGCAAGGAAGCCAAGAGACGCCGCGGTGAACCGGACGACGATGTGTCCGAGGGTGCCGAACCGGACGCCGCGGAAGAACACGAACAGGAAATTTGATTGAGCTGCCGGGCCCGAAGGTCCGGCGAACAGGCTCGGGAGAAAGAACCATGGTTGTAAGCGCCAACAGACTTGAACTGCTGCAGATTGCCGACGCGGTCGCGCGTGAAAAGTCGATCGACAAGTCGATCGTCATCGCCGCCATGGCCGATGCGATCCAGAAGGCGGCGCGTTCGCGTTATGGCCAGGAGACCAACATCCGCGCCGACATCAACCCGAACACCGGTGAGATGAAGCTGCAGCGGCTGATGGAAGTGGTCGAAAAGGTCGACGATTACGCCACCCAGATCGCCATTTCCTCGGCACGCGAGCGCAATCCCGACGCCCAGCTCGGCGATTTCATTGCCGAACAGCTGCCGCCGATGGATTTCGGCCGTATCGCCGCCCAGTCGGCCAAGCAGGTCATCGTGCAGAAGGTGCGCGAGGCCGAGCGTGACCGCCAGTACGACGAATACAAGGACCGCATCGGCGAGATCGTCAACGGCACCGTCAAGCGCGTCGAATATGGCAACGTCATCGTCGATCTCGGTCGTGGTGAGGCGATCATCCGCCGCGACGAGCTGATTCCGCGCGAAAACTACAAATATGGCGATCGCGTCCGCGCCTATGTATACGATGTGCGCCGTGAACAGCGCGGCCCGCAGATCTTCCTGTCGCGTACCCATCCGCAGTTCATGGCCAAGCTCTTCACCATGGAAGTGCCGGAGATCTATGACGGCATCATCGAGATCAAGTCGGTCGCCCGCGACCCGGGCTCGCGCGCCAAGATCGCCGTCATCTCGCGTGACAGCTCGATCGATCCGGTCGGCGCCTGCGTTGGTATGCGCGGCAGCCGCGTCCAGGCCGTCGTCGGCGAATTGCAGGGCGAAAAGATCGACATCATTCCGTGGTCGCCTTCGGCCGCCTCCTTCATCGTCAATGCGCTGCAGCCGGCGGAAGTCGCCAAGGTCGTGCTCGACGAGGACGCCGAGCGCATCGAAGTGGTGGTTCCCGACGATCAGCTGTCGCTGGCCATCGGCCGCCGCGGCCAGAACGTGCGCCTTGCCTCGCAGCTCACCGGCTGGGACATCGACATCCTGACCGAGGCCGAGGAATCCGAGCGCCGTCAGAAGGAATTCGTCGAGCGCTCGGCGCTGTTCATGGAAGCGCTCGATGTCGACGAGATGGTCGGTCAGGTGCTGGCCTCCGAAGGCTTCACCAGCGTCGAGGAAGTCGCCTATGTCGATGCCGGCGAAATCGCCTCGATCGACGGCTTCGATGAGGATACCGCCTCAGAAATCCAGACCCGCGCCCGTGAATATCTGGAGAAGATCGAAGCCGAGCATGACGAGAAGCGCAAGGCGCTCGGCGTTTCGGACGAACTGCGCGAAATCCCCGGCGTCACCACCGCCATGATGGTGACGCTCGGCGAGGATGGCGTAAAGACGATCGAGGATTTCGCCGGCTATGCCGCCGACGACCTCACCGGCTGGAAGGAACGCAAGGACGGCGAGACCAAGGTCTATCCGGGTGTGCTGGCCAACCACGGCGTTTCGCGCGCCGATGCCGAGCAGATGGTTCTGGCCGCTCGCCTCAAGGCCGGCTGGATCACCGAGGACGAGCTTGCGGCCGAAGAAGAACCGGCTGACGAAGCCGTTGGTGCGTGAGGTGAACCCGCATCGCACACAACCCGCCCTTGGACGAGATGAACGATCGCACCTGCATCGTCACCCGCAAACAGGCCGAACCGGATGAATTGATCCGGTTCGTCGTCGGTCCGGATTCGGCCGTCGTTCCCGATCTCAAGAGAAATCTGCCCGGCCGCGGTTGCTGGGTGAGTGCTGACCGCCTACATATTGAGAAGGCGGCGGCCAAGAACCTTTTTGCCCGCGCCTTCAAGGCACAGGTGGTTGTGCCGCCCGATCTTGGCGGCATGGTCGACGGGCTGCTTTCCAGGTCCGCTCTGGGTATGCTGGGTCTTGCCCGCAAGGCAGGCGCGATTTCCCTTGGCGCTACCAAGGTCGAGAGCGCGGTGCGCGGCGGACTGGCGCTTTTCGTGCTCCACGCGACCGAGGCGTCCGATGACGGCGTGCGCAAGATCAGCCAGGCGCGGCGGGCGACGGTCCATATCGGCGGCCCTTCCATACTTGCCTACAAACTTTTCTCCGAGGCCGAGTTGAGCTTGGCATTGGGGGGTACAAATGTGATACATGCTGCCGTCCTCGCGGGAGACGCGGGTAAGGCGGTCCAGAAGCGCATGGTTGCGCTCGACCGATATCGGGGCGGTACCCCGGACGATCTTGCAATGCTTGCGGCCGTTGCTGACGAAGATGATGCCGCAGAGGATATGGAATGAGCGATACGAAATCGGGCGACGACAAGACGTTGAGTGTTACACCGAAGAAGACCTTGACGCTGAAGCGCCCCGGCATGGAACAGGGCACTGTGCGCCAGAACTTCTCGCACGGCCGTACCAAGTCGGTCGTGGTCGAGACCAAGAAGCGCAAGTTCTCCCTGCCCGGCGACAAGCCGGAGCCGGTTGCCGCTCCGCCCGCGCCCGTCTTGACGCCGAAGCCGGCGGTCGTGGCGGCACCTGTCGTGCAGGAAGCGCCCAAGGCGCCGCCCCCGCCGCCGCCTCCGGTCGAGCGCAGCGGCATGGTGCTGAACGAATTGTCGCGCAGCGAAATGGAAGCGCGCCGAAGGGCGCTCGAAGGCTCGAAGGTCCGCGAGGTCGAAGACCGTCAGCGCGCCGCCGAAGACGCCAAGCGCCGCGCCGAGGACGAAGAGCGCCGCAAGCGCGAACGCGAGGACTCCGCGCGCCGCCAGGCCGAGGAAGAGGCACGGCTGCAGACCGAGGCGGAATCGCGTCGTCGCGCCGAGGAAGAGGCACGCCGCCGCGCCCCGCAAGCCGCTGAGTTGGCGACCGCCGACGAGGAGGAAGAGGTCAAGCCGAAGCGGGCGACCGCCGGTGCGCCGGTGCGCCGCCTGGTCACGCCCGAAGTGGCGCGCCCGGCCAAGCCCACCAAGAGCGAGGAAGACCGCCGCCGTGGCAAGCTGACACTGAATTCCGCATTGTCCGACGAGGATGCGCGGGCCCGTTCGCTGTCGTCGATGCGTCGCCGCCAGGAAAAATTCAAGCGCGCGATGCATAACGAGCCGCGCGAGAAGGTCATGCGCGAAGTGATCCTGCCCGAGACCATCACCATCCAGGAACTGGCGCAGCGCATGTCCGAGCGTGCTGTCGACCTGGTCAAGTACTTCATGAAGCAGGGCCAGATCCTGAAGCCGGGCGACGTCATCGATGCCGACACGGCCGAACTGGTCGCTACCGAATTCGGCCACACGGTCCGCCGCGTCGCCGAATCCGACATCGAGGAAGGCCTGTTCAACATCGCCGACCGTCCGGAAGACCTCGTGTCGCGTCCGCCGGTCGTCACCATCATGGGCCACGTCGACCACGGCAAGACGTCGCTGCTCGATGCGATCCGCAACGCCAATGTCGTTTCCGGCGAGGCCGGTGGCATCACCCAGCATATCGGCGCCTATCAGGTCGAGAAGAACGGTCAGAAGATCACCTTCATCGACACGCCCGGTCACGCCGCCTTCACGGCCATGCGCGCCCGTGGCGCCCAGGCGACCGATATCGCCATTCTGGTGGTCGCGGCCGACGACAGCGTCATGCCGCAGACGATCGAATCCATCAGCCATGCCAAGGCGGCCGGCGTTCCGATCATCGTGGCGATCAACAAGATCGACAAGCATGACGCCGATCCGCAGAAAGTGCGCTCGGAACTCTTGCGCCACGAGGTCTTCGTCGAATCGATGGGCGGTGAAGTGCTGGACGTCGAAGTGTCGGCGACCAAGGGCACCAATCTCGACAAATTGCTCGAAGCGATCCTGCTGCAGGCCGAAATCCTCGACCTCAAGGCCAACCCCGACCGCACCGCCGAGGGCGTTGTCATCGAAGCGCAGCTCGACAAGGGCCGTGGTCCCGTCGCCACCGTGCTGGTGCAGACCGGCACCTTGATGCCGGGCGACATCCTCGTCGCCGGCAACGAATGGGGCCGTGTGCGCGCGCTGGTCAACGATCGCGGCGAGCAGATCAAGGAAGCGCCGCCGGCAATGCCGGTCGAGGTGCTCGGCTTGCAGGGAACACCGCAGGCCGGCGACCGCTTCGCCGTGGTCAACAACGAGGCCCGCGCCCGCGAGATCACCGAATATCGCCAGCGTCTGGCGCGTGAGAAGGCGGTGGCCAGGCATGCCGGCCAGCGCGGCTCGCTCGAACAGATGATGTCGCAGTTGCAGACGAGCGGACTGAAGGAATTCCCGCTGGTCATCAAGGGCGACGTCCAGGGTTCGATCGAGGCGATCAACGCCGCGCTCGACAAGCTCGGCACCGACGAAGTGCGCGCGCGCATCGTCCATTCCGGCGCGGGCGCCATCACCGAAAGCGACGTGTCGCTGGCGGAAACGTCGGGTGCGGCGATCATCGGCTTCAACGTGCGCGCCAATGTGCAGGCGCGTGCCGCGGCCGCGGCCGCCGGCATCGAGATCCGCTACTATTCGATCATCTACAACCTCGTGGATGATGTGAAAGCGGCTCTGTCGGGCCTGCTCTCGCCGGAACGCCGCGAGACCTTCATCGGCAATGCCGAGATACTCGAGATCTTCGACATCACCAAGGTCGGCAAGATCGCCGGCTGCCGTGTCACCGAAGGCAAGGTCGAGCGTGGCGCGGGCGTGCGCCTGATCCGCGACAACGTCGTCATCCACGAAGGCACGCTGAAGACCCTGAAGCGCTTCAAGGACGAAGTTTCGGAAGTCCCGGGCGGCCAGGAATGCGGCATGGCCTTCCAGAACTACGAAGACATGCGCGTCGGTGACGTCATCGAGTGCTTCCGCGTCGAGATGGTGACCCGCACACTCTGAGTTCGAGTGACTTGTCGATATCGGGCGGTGGTCGAAGGACCGCCGCCTCGGCGCTATTGAGAATGACCGTTTGAGACATGCGGCACGGTCCCATCCCGCGCCCCACGCTTTCAGGATTGAAAAAAAATGCCCCGTTCCACGACTTCAAGCCCATCCCAGCGCATGTTGCGCGTCGGCGAACAGGTGCGCCACGCGCTCTCTGAAACCTTGCAGCGCGGCGAGATCATCGACCCGCTGATTGAAAATTCGGTCGTTTCGGTCTCGGAAGTGCGCATGTCGCCCGATCTCAAGATCGCCACGGCCTTTGTTTCTCCGCTCGGCGCCAAGGATGCCGACGCGGTGATCGAGGCACTGAACAAGCATGCCAAGTTCGTGCGCGGTCGCGTCTCCGGCGCGCTCAGGCAGATGAAGTACATGCCGGAATTCCGCTTCCGGCTGGATACCTCCTTCGACAATTTCGCCAGGATCAACGACCTGCTGAAGTCGCCCGAAGTGGCGCGCGACCTGGATAGCGACGGCAACAAGGAAGAAGAATAATGGCGCGTCGCGGCAAGAAGAAGGGTCGGCCGATCTCCGGTTGGGTGGTGCTCGACAAGCCGGTCGGCATGGGTTCGACCGAAGCCGTCTCCAAGATCAAATGGCTGTTCCAGGCCGAAAAGGCGGGCCATGCCGGTACGCTCGACCCGCTTGCCTCCGGCATGCTGCCGATCGCGCTCGGCGAAGCCACCAAGACTGTGCCCTACGTGCAGGACGGCGCCAAGATCTACCGTTTCACGGTTGCCTGGGGACAGGAGCGTTCGACCGATGACCTCGAAGGCCCGGTGACGAAAGAGGCCGATCAGCGCCCATCGGAAGCCGATGTCCAGGCGCTGCTGGCGAAATACACCGGCGTCATCATGCAGACGCCGCCGCAATTCTCGGCCATCAAGATTGCGGGCGAGCGCGCCTACGATCTCGCCCGCGAAGGCGAGACGGTCGACATACCCGCGCGCGAGATCGAGATCGGCCGGCTCGATATTGTCGAGCACGGACCGGACCGGACGATTTTCGAGGTCGAATGCGGCAAGGGCACCTATGTGCGTTCGCTGGCCCGCGACATGGGCCGCGACCTTGGCTGCTTCGGCCATATCAGCGAACTGCGCCGGGTCGAGGTCGAGCCGTTCACGCCGGAGGACTTCGTCACCATCGCCGAACTCGAGGCCGCCCGCTTTGGCGCCACGGTCGATGAGGATGATGCGGAAGCGGCCGACGAAGCCGAGCCGGCTGACGCGGTCGCCAAGCCGATAGACTTCGACGCCATCGACGCGCTTCTTGTCGATACCTCGGCTGCTCTCGACTGCCTGCCGCAGATCGCCATCAGCGACGATGCAGCGACCAAGATCCGCCTCGGTAATCCGGTCATCATTCGTGGCCGCGACGCACCGGTGGAGGCCGAAGAGGCCTGCGCGACGTCACGCGGCAAGCTGGTCGCCATCGGCGCCATCGAGCAAGGCATGTTCAAGCCCAAGCGGGTCTTTGCCGGGTAATCGGTCCGGCCACCATCGCGGCACAGGAACAGAGTTTGCAGAACGGCGGATAGTGAAGGGCGGTTCGCGAAAGCTCGTTCTGCTTTTCTTGCGTGTACATTATGTGCATAATCCGATCATGACAGACCTCCTGGAAAAAGCCGTAGCCGTGGCCCGGGACCTTTCCCCGGCCATGCAAGATGAGATAGCTCGCGCCATGCTCATGCTTGCTGCCGAGGAGGCGGAGCCGGTGCTTCTGACGCCTGATGAACGTGCGGCTATTGCGATATCGCGATCGGCTGCCGCACGCGGCGAATTTGCGACTGATGATGAAGTGCGTGCTATGTGGGCCAAGTACGATCTGTGAAGGTTCGCTTCACCAGTCCGGCCCTCGCCGATCTGAACAACCTCGTTGACTACATCAATATTCACTCGCCGCGGGGCGCCCATCGTGTCCGGCAACGCATCAAGCTTTTGTTGGAGCGGATCGAGGGTCAACCGTTCCTTGGCAAACGAACGGACGATCCGGCCATCCGCCGTCTCGCAACCATCCCTTACCCCTATCTGATTTTCTACGAAGTGGCCGACGAAGAAATCATCGTTCATGCCGTACGTCACGGTGCCCGAGATCCATCGTCCATGCCAGGTCAATCATAGGCATTCGACTATACATGTTTACGGCAACAACCAGGTTTCGACGAGTGGTGGCATGGCAAAGGCCGAAACGGTGAAAAAAAGCGCGCCGGTGAAGACCAGGCGGCCGCCTGTCGGCGCCTCGCCCGGCACGCTGATCGCCGATCCGGCGGCGCGGCGCTCCGAATTGCGGCTGACCTTGATCTCGCCGCAGAAATTCAAGACGATCGAGAATGCCAGCATCGACGATGTCGAGGCCAATTGCCGGAAATGGCCCGTCATCTGGCTCGACTGCACCGGCCTCGCCAACATCCAACTGATCGAGGAAATCGGCCGCATCTTCAGCCTGCATCCGCTGGCGCTGGAGGACGTCGTCAACACCGGCCAGCGGCCGAAGGTCGACTTTTTCGAGGATCATGCCTTTGTCGTCATGCGCATGATCGACGATGTCGCGTCGCATCGCTACGAGCAGATCGCTCTCTTCCTCGGCGAGAACTTCGTCGTCACCTTCCAGGAGCGCGAGGGCGATCCGTTCGATCCCGTGCGCAAGCGCATCGAGAGCTCGGCGCCCAACCGCTTGCGCACACGCGGCGCCGACTATCTCGCCTATGCGCTGATCGACGCCATCGTCGACAGCTATTTTCCGCCGATCGAGGCTGCCGGCGACCTGGTCGACAGCATCGAGGACCAGATGCTGCATTCCACACACAAGCACCAGATGCGGCAGCTGCACGAACTGCGGCGCGACGCCAATGTCCTGAAAGGCGTGCTGTGGCCGATGCGCGATGCACTTGCAACGCTGATCCGCAACGACGTGGCCTATGTCACGGCCGAGACCAAGGTCTTTCTCAACGACACGCTCGACCACTCGCTCCGGCTGATCGAGCTGGTCGAGACCCAGCGCGACATGCTGACCGGCCTGATCGAAATGCACCTGTCGCTGAGCCAGGCCCGTACCAACGACGTCATCTCCTATCTCACCATCGTCTCGGTCATCTTCATGCCGCTCACCTTCCTGGTCGGCATCTGGGGTATGAACTTCGACCCCGCGAGTTCGCCGTGGAACATGCCGGAGCTGAAGGCCTACTACGGCTACCCCTTGTCGCTGCTGTTCATGGCTGCGATCGCTGTCGGACTGATCGCATTCTTCAAATGGAAGAAATGGCTTTGACCGGGATAAACTCGCCATTTGAGCGTCAAAAGCCGGCTTGTGAATTGGGCTGGTGTTTTTCGCGGAATTGCACTATATGCGCCGCAGCATAGCGCCTTGACGCTTTGCATGCACGGCCCCTGCTGGACGACATCCCGGCTGTGGGCGACCCGTTTCCTCAAACAGATAAGGAAAAACACGATGTCGATTACTGCCGAGCGCAAACAGGAATTGATGACCGAATTCGCAACCGCCAAGGGCGATACCGGGTCTCCGGAAGTCCAGGTGGCCATCCTTTCCGAGCGCATCAAGAACCTGACCGACCATTTCAAGGACCACAAGAAGGATAACCATTCCCGCCGTGGTCTGCTCGCTCTCGTGTCCCAGCGCCGCAGCCTGCTTGATTATCTCAAGCGCAAGGACGACTCGCGCTATCAGACTCTGATCGAGAAGCTCGGTCTGCGCCGTTGACGAATTGACCGGCGGGCTTTCTTCGGAAAGTCCGCCGGTCGCGCATTCTGCCAGTCGCATAGGCTGGCTAGACCCGGTTTCGAGCGCGCAAAGGGCCACTCGAAACCGCCCATGGACGGTCATGGGGCAGGATTGCAGGACGCTCGCACGCGCTTGTCGCGCCCAAATCACCCGAGCTTCCCGTTGTCTTGCCCGTGGCTGCCCGAGAAAGGAAGCCAGGCAAAGGGCATCCGCGCACCGTGAAACGGCGCGGCCCTTGCCGCTTATTAAGGACAAGACATGTTCAATCACCACAAAGTGGAAATCGAATGGGGCGGCCGTCCGCTCATCCTGGAAACCGGCAAGATCGCGCGTCAGGCTGACGGCGCCGTGCTCGCGACCTACGGCGAGACCAAGGTCCTCGCCACCGTCGTTTCGATGAAGGAGCCGAAGCCCGGCCTCGACTTCTTTCCGCTGACCGTCAACTACCAGGAAAAGACCTATGCCGCCGGCAAGATCCCCGGCGGCTATTTCAAGCGCGAAGGCCGTCCGAGCGAAAAGGAAACGCTGGTTTCGCGCCTCATCGACCGCCCGATCCGCCCGCTCTTCGCCGCCGGCTACAAGAACGACACGCAGATCGTCGTCACCGTCGTCCAGCACGACCTGGAAAATGATCCCGACATCCTGTCGATCGTCGCCACCTCGGCGGCCCTGACGCTCTCCGGCGTTCCCTTCATGGGCCCGGTCGGCGGCGCGCGCGTCGGCTACATCAACGGCGAATACGTGCTGAACCCGCATGTCGACGAGATGCAGGAATCCAAGCTCGACCTCGTTGTCGCGGGCACCGCCGACGCCGTGCTGATGGTCGAGTCGGAAGCCAAGGAACTTGGCGAAGAGCTGATGCTCGGCGCCGTCATGTTCGGCCACAAGGGTTTCCAGCCGGTCATCGACGCCATCATCAAGCTGGCCGAAGTTGCAGCCAAGGAGCCGCGCGACTTCACCGCGCCGGATTATTCCGCGCTTGAGGCCGAGATGCTCAAGATCGTCGGCGACGAACTGAGCAATGCCTACAAGAACGTCGACAAGCAGAAGCGTTACGCCGCGGTCGACGCCGTCAAGGCGAAGGTCAAGGCAGCGTTTGCTCCGGCTGAAGGCGAGGATGCAAAGTACACCTCCGAGCAGATCGGCTCCGTGTTCAAGGAGCTCCAGGCCAAGGTCGTGCGCTGGAACATCCTCGACACCGGCTCGCGCATCGATGGCCGCGACCTGAAGACGGTTCGCAAGATCGTCTCCGAAGTCGGCGTCCTGCCGCGCACCCACGGTTCGGCGCTGTTCACCCGCGGCGAGACCCAGGCGCTGGTCGTTGCCACGCTCGGCACCGGCGAGGACGAGCAGTATGTCGATTCCCTGACCGGCATGTACAAGGAGAAGTTCCTCCTTCACTACAACTTCCCTCCCTACTCCGTCGGTGAGACCGGCCGCATGGGTTCGCCGGGCCGCCGCGAAATCGGCCATGGTAAGCTCGCCTGGCGCGCCATCCGTCCGATGCTGCCCTCCGCTGACCAGTTCCCCTACACGCTGCGCGTCGTCTCGGAGATCACCGAGTCCAACGGCTCGTCTTCGATGGCCACCGTCTGCGGTACCTCGCTGGCGCTGATGGATGCCGGCGTGCCGCTGGCCAAGCCGGTTGCCGGCATCGCCATGGGCCTGATCAAGGAAGGCGAGCGCTTCGCCGTGCTCTCCGACATCCTTGGCGACGAGGATCACCTCGGCGACATGGACTTCAAGGTTGCCGGCACCGAAGGCGGCATCACCTCGCTGCAGATGGACATCAAGATCGATGGCATCACTGAGGAGATCATGAAGATCGCCCTTGGCCAGGCCAAGGACGGTCGCCTGCATATCCTCGGCGAAATGTCCCATGCCCTGACCGGCGCACGCCCCGAACTCGGTGAGTTCGCACCGCGCATCGAGGTCATGCACATCCCGACCGACAAGATCCGCGACGTGATTGGTTCGGGCGGCAAGGTCATCCGCGAGATCGTCGAGAAGACCGGCGCCAAGATCAACATCGAGGACGACGGCACGGTCAAGATCGCTTCATCGAACGCCAAGGAGATCGAGGCGGCCAAGAAGTGGATCCACACCATCGTCGCCGAGCCGGAAGTCGGCGAGATCTACGAAGGCACGGTCGTCAAGACCGCCGACTTCGGCGCCTTCGTCAACTTCTTCGGTCCGCGTGACGGTCTCGTCCACATCTCGCAGCTTGCCAACGACCGGGTCGCCAAGACCTCGGACGTCGTCAAGGAAGGCGACAAGGTCTGGGTCAAGCTGATGGGCTTCGACGAGCGCGGCAAGGTCCGCCTGTCGATGAAGGTCGTCGACCAGGCCACCGGCAAGGAACTCG
This sequence comes from Mesorhizobium sp. ES1-6, assembly GCF_020164775.1. Lineage (NCBI taxonomy): Bacteria > Pseudomonadati > Pseudomonadota > Alphaproteobacteria > Hyphomicrobiales > Phyllobacteriaceae > Mesorhizobium > Mesorhizobium sp. ES1-6. The sequence goes on along the minus strand of NZ_JAIUGU010000002.1, from coordinate 507,983 downwards.
CCCGCGACAGGAAGGCCGAAGGCGAAGAAAACGCCGCCTGATCGGTCTGACGGAATAATGAGGCGGGCGCGGCTTAGGTCGCGCCCGTTTTTGTTTATGGAGCACGGCTATGTCCGCTGAAGCGCTGAAGACGCTTTTTCACCCGTTCGAGGCCGAGGCTCTTTCCTTGCCGAGAAGGGGCGAGCGCGTTCTCTTTCTCGGCGCCGAACCCGGCCTGCGCTTGCCGCCGGCTTTCGAGGCTACGCTCAATCTCGTCCAGGGCTTCCGACCGTATTTCCGTGCGTTGCAGGCGGCGGGCTTCATGGTCACGCCGCAATCGGCTGGTGACGGTTTTGACGCCGCGTTGGTGCTCGCCGGCCGCCATCGCGGCCAGAACGAACTGCGCATCGCCGAGGCTATGGAGCGCGTGGCAGAGGGCGGATTGATCGTCATTGCCGGTGGCAAGGAGGATGGCATCGCCAGCCTGCGCAAGCGTGTCGGCGATCTTGCACAGCTTGATGGCCACCTGCCGAAATATCACGGCATTGCCTTCTGGCTGCGCCGCCCGGCTGATATGCAGGCCGCCGCCGCGCTTCGGGCCGCCAATCCCGCCTTGCTGGTCGGGGACCGGTTCCACACCGCACCCGGCATGTTCTCCTTCGATCGCGTCGATGCGGGTTCGAAACTGCTGGTCGACAACCTGCCCGGTGATCTGCGTGGCAGCGCAGCCGATTTCTGCGCCGGCTGGGGCTATGTGGCGGCCCAGATGGCCGCCCGTTCCCCGGGCCTGACGGGCCTCGATCTCTACGAGGCCGATTTCGACGCGCTGGAGGCGGCCAGGGGCAATCTCTGCGACACCGTGGCGCAAGGCTTCTTCTGGACCGACCTGCTCGCCGAACCTATCGAGCGCCGTTACGACGTCATCGCCATGAACCCGCCCTTCCATCGCAGCCGTGCGGCCGAGCCGGAGATCGGCGCCGGCATGATCCGCGCGGCGGCCAAGGCGTTGAAGCCCGGTGGCAGGCTGTTCATGGTTGCCAACCGGCAACTTCCTTACGAGCCGGTGCTGTCGGCCGCTTTTGCCAGTCATGCGGAGCTAGCCCGCGACGGCATGTTCAAGGTGTTTGTCGCGCGCCGGTAGTCCCGGTGCTCGGGTGATCAATGCAGATTGGCGACGCGCCTCATGTCGTCGGCGGCATGCTCGGCGCCAACGCTGATCTTGAGCGGCGCCGGTCGGCCGAACAGATAGCCCTGCACCACCTCGCAGCCGGCGGCCCGCAGCAGCGTCGCCTGGCTTTCGGTCTCGACGCCTTCGGCGATGATGCTGACGCCGAGCGCCCGCGAAAGCCCGACAATGGTCGACACGACCGCGCCGGAGCTGGCGTCGGTATCGATGCGGCTGACGAAGGAACGGTCGATCTTCAGCTTGCCGAACGAGAAGTCGATCAGATAGCTGAGGTTGGAATAGCCGGTGCCGAAATCGTCGACGGCGACCGAGATGCCCATCTCGGCAAGCTCTTTCAGGATGGCGGCCGCGCGGTCGCGGTCCTGCATCATCGCTGTCTCGGTGACTTCCAGTTCCAGCCGTGACGGCTTGATGCCGGTGGTCCGCATCGTGTCGCGCACAAGGCCGACGAAGTCCTTGGTCATGAACTGGACCGGCGAGATGTTGACGGCGACGAAACAGTCGTCCGGCAGATGGCGGGCATCGCTGCAGGCCTTGCGCAGCACCCATTCGCCGATCGGGTTGATCATGCCGGTTTCCTCGGCGATCTGGATGAACTCCATCGGCGGGATCATGCCGCGTTCGGGATGCTTCCAGCGAATCAACGCCTCGTAGCCGACGATGCGGCCGGTCGGAAGGTCGAGCTGCGGCTGATAGTGCAGATCGAAATCACCGCGCTCGAAGGCGGCGTGCAGCTCGGATTCGACCCATTGGCGATGGTCGGCCACCCGTCCCATCTCGCTGTCGAACACCGACCAGTTGCCAACCCCGCTGGCACGCGCATTCTGCAGCGCCAGGTTGGAGCGCCGCAGGATGAGGACCGGATCGACACCGTCCTTGGGCATCGCCACGATGCCGACCGACAGGCTCACCGATTGCTGGTGGCTGCTGAGTTCATACGGCTCCATCATCTCCTCGATGAGCCTCTCGACCATGCTTTCCAGGGTTCCCTGGACCAGATGGTCCGGGAGCAGTACCGCGAACTCGCCGGCCCCGATGCGGCCGATCAGGGCGCGCGACGGCACGCAGCCGTGCAGCCGCTTGGTGAAGGCGCGGATCAGTTCATCGCCCTGGGTGTAGCCGATCGCGTCGTTGATCTGCTTGAACCGGTCGATGTCGATGTCGATCAGGAACACCGGTTCCCCGGTCCGGCTTGTCGCGCATGCCGCCTCGGCGATCTTGCCGACCATGGCCGGGCGCGCCAGCAGTCCGGTCAGCTTGTCGAAATGGGTTTCGTTGAAGACGAAATCCGCCGATTCATCGATGCCGGCGAAGAAGGACATTGCCGCCACCGATGCCGCCAGCGCGCAAAGCGCGGCCATGATCGCGACCATCATATCAGTCGATACGCCGGCAAACCCGTCGCCGAGACCGTGCTTCAGGCCCCAGATGCCGAGGACGAAACTGCCAATGCCCGAACTTGCTATCGTGAGCAGTCGGAACACCGGCGTTCGCTTCGGGTTGCTGACGGCAGGCATGAAAAGGTCCCCAGATTGGCAACTCTATAGCGGAAATCTTCTTAAAATGAGTTTCCGCGAATGAATCCAATTTTACTGGAGAGGATTATTTTCTTTACTGGGAAAGGATCACTTGACGGACCGCTCTTCAGTCGCGCCCGCCATCCGTCTGCTTCAACTCGTCGAGCGTCGGCATCGAGACGATGTGATAGCCGGAATCGACATAGTGGATTTCGCCGGTGACACCGGAGGCGAGGTCGGACAGGAGATAGAGCGCGGAGCCGCCGACCTCGTCGATCGTCACCGTACGGCGCAGCGGCGAGTTGCGCTGCTGGTAGGAGAACATATGGCGGGCGTCCGAAATGCCGGCGCCGGCCAATGTGCGTACCGGCCCCGCCGAGATGCCGTTGACGCGGATGCTGCGCGGGCCGTAGTCGTTGGCGAGGTAGCGCACGCTGGCCTCAAGACCGGCCTTGGCGACGCCCATGACATTGTAGTTCGGCATGACGCGGACCGAGCCGGCATAAGTCAGCGTGATCATCGAGCCGCCGCCAGTCATCAGCGGCGCGGCATTGCGCGCCACCTCGGTGAAGGAATAGCAGGAGATCACCATGGTGCGGACGAAATTGTCCCGGCTGGTGTCGGCGTAGAGGCCCTTCAACTCGTTCTTGTCGGAAAAGCCGATGGCATGGACGACGAAATCCAGTCCCCCCCATTTCTTGCCAAGCGTCTCGAACGTGGCGGCGACCGAAGCGCTGTCCTCGACGTCACAGGGGACGACTAGTGAAGCGCCGAGCTTGTCGGCGAGCGGCTTCACCCGGCGGCCGAAAGCCTCGCCCTGATAGGTGAAGGCTAGCTCCGCCCCATGTTCGGACAATTTCCGCGCGATGCCCCAGGCGATCGAATGATCGTTGGCGACACCCATGACAAGTCCGCGCTTGCCCTTCATCAATCCGTCCATGGCCGGCGATCCTTATATAAAACTTGGCCTTATGCGGAATAGCGCTGGAAAACGAGCGTTGCGTTGGTGCCGCCGAAACCGAAGGAATTCGACAGAACCGTGTCGATCCTGGCGTTGTCGATGCGCTTGCGCACGATCGGCATGCCCTCGAATTCAGGGTCGAGCGTCTCGATATGGGCGCTTTCGCCGATGAAGCCGCCTTGCATCATCAGGATGGAATAGATGGATTCCTGCACGCCCGCCGCGCCCAGCGAATGGCCGGTCAGCGACTTCGTCGACGTGATGAACGGCATCTTCTCGCCGAACACTTCACGGATCGCGCCCATCTCCTTGGAATCTCCGACCGGCGTCGAGGTGCCGTGGGTATTGATGTAGTCGACCGGCGTGGAAACCGTTGCCAGCGCCTGGCGCATGCAGCGGACCGCGCCTTCGCCCGAGGGCGCCACCATGTCGTAGCCATCGGAGGTCGCGCCATAGCCGACGATCTCGGCATAGATCTTGGCGCCGCGCGCCTTGGCATGCTCCAGCTCTTCCAGCACAAGCACGCCGGCGCCGCCGGCAATGACGAAGCCGTCGCGATTGGCGTCATAGGCGCGCGAAGCCGTCGACGCCTTGTCGTTGAATTTCGACGACATGGCGCCCATGGCGTCGAACAGGTCCGACATCGTCCAGTCGAGATCCTCGTGGCCGCCGGCAAACACCATGTCCTGCTTGCCCCACTGGATCAGCTCGTAACCATTGCCGATGCAATGCGCCGAGGTCGAGCAGGCCGACGAAATCGAATAGTTGACGCCATGGATCTTGAACCATGTCGCCAAGGTTGCCGAGGCCGTCGACGACATCGCTTTCGGCACCGCGAAGGGACCGATGCGCTTGGGGCTGCCGTTCTTGAGCGTGGTTTCGGCCGCCTCGACGATGGTGCGGGTGGAGGGGCCGCCCGAACCCATGACGATGCCGGTGCGCTCGTTGGTGATATCGCTCTCGCCGAGGCCCGCATCCGCGATCGCCTGGTCCATGGCGACGTGGTTCCACGCCGCGCCCTGGCTCAGGAAGCGCATCGCGCGGCGGTCGATCATGGCGGTAGGGTCGAGCGTCGGCGCGCCCCAGACCTGGCAGCGGAAGCCATGCTCGGCGAAGGAATCGGAAAAGCTGATGCCGGATCTGGCGTCATGCAGCGAGGTCTGCACCTCGTTGGCATTGTTGCCGATCGACGACACGATGCCGAGGCCTGTGACTACGACACGTCTCATTCGCAACTCCTTCCAGGGATGCTGGCCAGTGGGCGGGCCAGGGCTGCGGTCAAGCGACCGCCGACTGCTTTGACAGACCGACCTTCAGGTCCGTCGCCGCGTATATGGGCTCGCCATCCGCCTTCATCCAGCCATCGGCGATGCCGAGCACCAGCCGGCCGCGCATCACACGCTTGAAATCCACGCCATACTCGACCTTCTTGACCGATGGCGTGACCATGCCCTTGAACTTGACCTCTCCGGTCGACAGCGCCATTCCCTTGCCGGGTTCGCCTAGCCAGCCGAGATAGAAGCCGGTCAATTGCCACAGGGCGTCCAGGCCGAGGCACCCAGGCATGATCGGATTGCCGATGAAATGGCAGGCAAAGAACCACAGGTCGGGCTTGATATCGAATTCCGCGCGAATGAAACCCTTGTCGAAGGCGCCGCCGGTCTCGCTGACCTCGGTGATACGGTCGAACATCAGCATCGGCGGGTAGGGCAACTGGGCATTGCCCGCTCCGAACAACTCGCCGCGGGCGCAGGCCAGCAATTCTTCGTAGTCGTAGCTGGATTTCGAACCCGCCATCAATTTCTCCCCATATCGTCCGGGCGGTAGCGCGCCCTTGTCGTTGGTGTCCTAACACAATCTGTTTCAGGCCGGAAACCGGCGTTTGCGCTTAACCCGCCAGTCTGCCCGGGTCAATGCGCGCTATTGATCGCATTCGGGCGACAGAATATATGTCAACGGGGTTCCGGTTTCGGCAGACATTCATTTTTTTGCCACTCTGGGCGTGTCTTGAAGCGGGACTGTGAGCTTGGAAGACCAGATGGACCGGGGCTGCCGGAAGGAAAATGTCGCTGTGGACAAGCGGGTACGTGAAGCCGGCCTGAGGCCGACGCGTCAGCGCATTGCGCTGGCCGACCTGCTTTTCGCCAAGGGCGACCGCCATTTGTCGGCCGAGGAACTGCACGAGGAGGCGCTGGCCGCCGGCGTCCCGGTGTCGCTGGCCACCGTATACAACGCGCTTCACCAGTTTACCCAGGCCGGGCTGCTGCGCATCCTCGCCGTCGAGGGGGCCAAGACTTATTTCGACACCAACACCTCCGACCACCACCATTTCTACATCGAAGGCGAAAACCGGATCTTCGACATCGCCAACGGACCGGTCACGGTCACCAACCTGCCGGATCCGCCCGAAGGCATGGAAATCGCCAATGTCGATATCGTGGTGAGGCTGCGTCCCAAGCGTCCGGAATGACCGGCGGGGCCGGTACGATCGGCGAGACCGTGGTCACCGGCCAAGCCAGGGTAATCGGCTTGCGATGAAATCCCTCAGCCTGATAGTCCGGTTCGAATGGGCCATCGTGGCGGTTGCCGCAATCGTCTTCTATGGCGCGACGGGCGTTTCCTGGTGGCTCTTCGCGGTGCTCATCCTGGCGCCGGACCTGTCGATGCTGGGTTATCTCGGTGGACCTCGCATCGGCGCCTTTGCCTACAACGCCTTGCACATTCTGGTCGCACCGCTGCTGCTGTTGCTTGCCGGGCATCTCGCCGGCAGTGCGGCCTGCAGCGCCGTCGCGCTGACCTGGATCGCCCATATCGCGATCGACCGTGCACTGGGCTACGGCTTGAAACTGTCAACAGGTTTTCAGGACACTCATCTTGGCCGGATCGGCCCCAAGCGCGAGACGCTCAGTCCTTGACCCGCTCGCCGGGATAAGCGCCCCAGACGACAGACTGGGCGAGCCAGCCAGTGTGGCCGTCGAGCGTCATTTCACACCATTGGCCGTCGCAGGACTTGATCGTTCCCATCACGCCGGGCTCGACGATCGCCACCACCCTGGCATCCTTGTCGGCGCTCTTCAGAAGATTGATCTGGCCCCCCTTGCCGCGCTGCCAGGGCGCGATGATCGCGGTGCGCCGGCCCGAAAGCAGCGACTGGTTGATCCATCCTTCCGAACCGTCGGCATCGCGCACGCGCCGCCACGTATCGAACTCCTGGATGACTTCCATCGGCAGGCCGGCCTTCATATACATCCAGTCGACGGAATAGTTGGCGCCGGGGCCGACACGCGAGTTGACGCGGCCGGATTTCAGGCTGACGAATCGCGGCAGCGGCAGGCCGCTCGGTCCGAGCGTGATCGCGCTCTGGGCAGGGGCCGCCGCGCTCTGCGCGCCGGCAAGCGGAGAATAGAGGAGAGCGCCGAGAAATGCTGCGCTGAGGGCCAGGCGAAGCGACGCGAAACCAGACACTTTCGTTCCTTTCGGCGCCGGCCCGATGGCTGCGGCACCCCTTTTTCTTTGTCTTCGGCGGCACCGCTTGTTACATGGATAAATCGGCTACCGCGACCGGCTTCCAGTTTCGCCGGTCTTGGTTAAAGAGGTCTCAACGAGGGAAACAATGGCAGGCAAAAAGAAGCCTCTCGTGGTCATCACGCGAAAGCTGCCCGACCCGGTCGAGACCCGCATGCGCGAACTGTTCGACGCAAGGCTGAATGTCGAGGACCGGCCGATGACGCAGCCCGAACTGGTCGCCGCGGTCAAGGAAGCCGACGTGCTGGTGCCCACCGTTACCGACCAGATCGATGCCGCATTGATCGCCCAGGCCGGCGACAACCTCAAGCTGATCGCCAATTTCGGCAACGGCGTCGACAAGATCGACGTGGCGGCGGCGGCCAAGCGAGGCATCACCGTCACCAACACGCCCAACGTGCTCACCGAAGATACCGCCGACATGACCATGGCGCTGATGCTGGCTGTGCCGCGCCGGCTGGCGGAAGGCGCCAACGTGCTGACGGGCGACAAGAAATGGGCCGGCTGGTCGCCGACCTGGATGCTTGGCCGGCGCATCTGGGGCAAACGGCTCGGCATTGTCGGCATGGGCCGCATCGGCACCGCTGTTGCCAGGCGGGCCAAGGCCTTTGGCCTGTCGATCCACTACCACAACCGGCACCGCGTGCTGCCGGCGGTCGAGGATGGGCTGGAGGCGACCTATTGGGAGAGTCTCGACCAGATGCTGGCCCGCATGGACATCATCTCGGTCAATTGTCCGTCGACACCCGCCACCTTCCATCTTCTGTCGGCGCGGCGGCTGGCGCTGCTGCAGCCCACCGCCTATATCGTCAACACCGCCCGCGGCGACATCATCGACGAGGAAGCGCTGGTCAAGCTGATCCAGGACGGCAAGATCGCCGGTGCCGGCCTCGACGTTTACGAGCATGAGCCGGCCCTGAACGCCAAGCTCTTGAAGCTCGCCGCCAGGAACAAGGTCGTGCTTCTGCCGCATATGGGTTCGGCCACGCTCGAGGGCCGTATCGACATGGGCGAGAAGGTCATCATCAACATCCGCGCCTTCGTCGACGGCCATCGCCCGCCGGACCGCGTGCTGCCGCTCAGAACCTGACAACCGTCCAGGCGCAGGCTCGCCGTTCAAGTGTAACGCGAAGCTTACGAGATCGTTTTGCGCATGGTGATGGACGTCGGCCTGTCATAGCCCTCATGCGCCGTCCGTTCTGTCTCATGAAAGCCGAGCCGGGCAAAGGCGGCATGATTGGCGGTGAGCTCGATCCTTGTCTCGAGCTCGATGGCGGCCTTGCCGCGGTCGCGGGCCAGATCTTCGACCGCCTGCATCAGCCGCCGGCCAATCCCTTGCCCTTGGCGGTGCGGGGCGACGGCGAGCTTGCCGACATAAAAACCGCCAGCCTTTTCGCGAGCAAAAACGCAACCGACGATCCTGTCGCCGTCGAGTGCCAGAAAGCCGGTCTCCCGCAGGGCCCTGGCGCGCAGTGCATCGGCTGTGAGCAGGTGAGCCGAGGATGGCGGGTCGATGACGCCGTCCATGAAGGCGAAGGCCTGCAGGATCGGGCAAGCACGTCGTCCCAGCTGCCGAAATCGGCGGGGATCCGCGTGATCGAAACTTCGGATTGTTCCAAGATCAGCGTCTCTTGTAGCGGATCGTCTCGAAGCGGGCGGCCAGCGCATCGTAAAGCAGCAGCCGGCCGACCAGCGGCTCGCCTATGCCGGTGATCAGCTTGATCGCCTCCATCGCCTGCAGCGTGCCGACGACCCCGGTCAGCGCGCCGAGCACGCCGGCCTCGGCGCAGGACGGCACCAGGCCCGGCGGCGGGGCTTCGGGAAACAGATCCCGATAGCTCGGATTTGGCTTGCCGTCGCCGCCGTTTTCGAAAGGTTTCAGCACGGTCACCGAGCCATCGAAACGTCCGACGGCCGCATGCACCAGCGGCTTTCCTTGGCTGGCGCATGCGTCGGCCACCACATAACGCGTCTCGAAATTGTCGGACCCGTCGACGACGATATCGTACTTGGCGACGAGGGCTGGGGCGTTCTCCACGGTCAGCCGGGATGTGTGCGTTTCGACTGATATGTTGGGATTGATGCGGGCGATCGCCGCCTTGGCGCTCTGGGTCTTCAGCATGCCGATCGTATCGGTGCCATGGATGACCTGACGCTGCAGGTTGGACAGCGAAACCGTGTCGTCGTCGATGACGCCGAGCGTACCGACGCCGGCGGCGGCGAGATATTCAAGTACCGGCGCCCCCAGCCCGCCGGCGCCGATCACCAGGACTCGGGCCTGCTTGAGCTTCTGCTGACCCGCGCCGCCGACCTCCGGCAGCACGATATGGCGGGCATAGCGTTCGATCTCGTCGGCGGTGAGCGCTGTGGTCATATCAGGACCATATAGCGGTCGAAAAACCTTGTCAGGGGTCTTCGGTTGGCCCAACCGTGCCGTGGTCGACCGTCAGGAATTGTGCGCGGCCTTCCAGGCTGGAAAACAGCGCCGCATCGGTCCCCGTCATGAAGGCCTGGCAGTTCAGGTCTTCGAGGATCGAGAACAATGCCGCGCGCCGGCCGGCATCGAGATGCGCCGCGATCTCGTCGAGCAGCAGGATCGGCGTCAGGCCGGACATTTCGCCGGTCAGCCGGGCATGCGACAGCACGATGCCGACCAGCAATGCCTTCTGTTCGCCGGTCGAGCAGAGTTCCGCCGGCATCCCCTTGGGCCGGTGCCGGACCAAGAGATCGGAGCGATGCGGACCTTCCAGGGTGCGTCCGGCGGCGCGGTCACGGTCACGCCCATCGGCAAGCGCCCGCCGGAACCGCTCCTCGACGTCGACCGCCGGCGCGGCGGCGATCTCTGCCTCGAGATCGCCTGAAAGACCGATATCAGCCTGCGGAAACGGCCCGCTGTCGGGCAGCCTGTCGATCATGGCGGTGAGCAGCCGCACCATCTCGGCGCGTGCCGCGGCGATCGCTACGCCGGTCTCGGCCATCTGTGTCTCGATCGCCTCGAACCAACCGGCATCACGGGAGCCTTCCGTCAGCAAACGGTTACGGCCGCGCATCGCCTTCTCATAGTCGAGCGCCCGCTGGCCATGTCCGGGATCGATCGCCAGCACCAGCCGGTCGAGAAAGCGACGGCGGTCCGCGGCGGGCCCGGTGAACAACGAATCCATCGCCGGCGTCAGCCACACGACCCGCAACCACTCCAGCATGTCCTCGGCCCGCGCGGCGGCGCCGTTTATCCGCACCCGCCTGCCGCCCTCCGCCGTGTCGCCGCCGGAAATGCCGGTGCCGATCTCGACCTCGCCGTCAGCCCCGTCGAGCCGGGCATGCAGGGCAAAACCGCCATCGCCACCCTCACGGGCAACATCCACGTAAGGCGCGCGGCGCAAGCCGCGCCCCGGCGTCAGAAATGAGATCGCTTCGAGCAGATTGGTCTTGCCGGCACCATTGTCGCCGGAAAACACCACGGCGCCCGGCGCGACATCAATCGCCAGGGTCGCGTAGTTGCGAAAATTGGTAAGTGTAAGCTTACTTATATGGGTTTGTGCCGGCAACCGCTATCCGCCTGTGGAAGTCACCGCAACCGCGACGTTCGCTGCCGGCCCTATTGGAGCCAACGCCGCCGGCTATACCCGCATCGGCATCAGCACGTAAAGTGCGGTTTCGTCGGCCATGTCGTGGATCAGCGTCGGCGAGCCGGCATCGGCCAGCATGAATTTGGCTTCCGTGCCGGTCAGTTGCGCGGCGACGTCGAGCAGATATTTGGCGTTGAAGCCGATCTCGATCGGATCCGCCGAATAATCCGCTGCCAGTTCCTCCGTGGCGCTGCCGGAATCCGGATTGTTGACCGCGAGCGTCACCTGGCCTTCGCTGATAGAGAGCTTCACCGCGCGGCCCCTTTCGGAGGAGATGGTCGAGACACGGTCGACCGCGGCGGCGAAGGTCTGGCGGTCGATGACCAGCTTCTTGTCGTTGCCGGTCGGAATGACCCGCTGATAGTCGGGGAAGGTGCCGTCGATGAGCTTCGAGGTCAGGACGACGCTGCCGATGGTGAAGCGGATCTTGGTGTCGGACAGTTCGGTGGTCACGGCGATATCGGGATCGTCGACCAGCTTCTGCAGTTCGCTCACCGTCTTGCGCGGAATGATGATGCCCGGCATGCCCTCCGAACCCGCCGGCGCGTCGATCTCGGCGCGTGCCAGGCGGTGGCCGTCGGTCGCCACCGAACGCAGCTTCAGCTTGCCGCCGACTTCATGCGTGTGCAGGTAGATGCCGTTGAGATAGTAGCGCGTCTCCTCGGTGGAGATGGCGAATTGCGTCTTCTCGATCAGCCCCTTCAGCGCCACCGAATCGAGGCGGAAGATGTGCGAGAAGGATCCGGCCGAAAGCTCGGGGAAGTCGGATTGCGGCAGGCACTGCAGGCGGAAGCTCGAACGACCCGACGTCACCGTCATGGCGTTGCCGTCCTCGTCCGTCTTCAGCATCACTTCGGCGCCGTCGGAGAGCTTGCGCACGATGTCGTAAAGCAGGTGCGCTGGAACCGTCGTCGCTCCGCCGCGCTCGACCTTGGCCGGCGTCGCTTCCGTCACCTCCAGGTCGAGGTCGGTGGCCTTCATTTCGAGGCTGGCGCCTTCGGCGCTGAGCAGTACGTTGGACAGGATCGGTATGGTGTTGCGCCGTTCGACCACGCGGTGGACATGGTTGAGCGACTTCAGGAGATTTGACCGTTCCAGGATAACACGCATGACGAAACAGGCTCGCTTGAATGAATGAACGGGTCTCCGGCTGCCGGCGCCCCGCGAAAGCTCTGAACAGGCTTCAGAATCTACGCAAACTGACAGGAAAAAACCAGTGAACGCAAGCCCGCGCCACCGGTTCGGGCCGGTTACGCGGGCTTTCTGGGGATAAAGCTGGCCAACCCCGCAAGCGGGCGGTTTCTGGCCGGTCAGGCCTGGTCGTTGATCAGCCTTCTCAGCAATTCCAGTTCCTGCGCCAGCGTGTTGTCATTGCCGGAAAGGTCCTCGATCTTGCGCACGGCGTGCAGCACCGTCGTGTGGTCGCGGCCGCCGAAACGGCGCCCGATTTCGGGCAGGGAGCGCGGCGTCATCACCTTCGACAGGTACATGGCGACCTGCCGCGGCTTGACGATGGTGCGCGTGCGCCGATTGGACAGCAATTCCGTCTTCGAGACGTTGTAGTGGCGCGCGACGATGCGCTGGATGTCCTCGATGCGGACCCGCTTCGGCTCGCCCGTGCGATAGATGTGGCCGAGGATCTCGTCGATGCGGTCGATGGTGATCTGCGGCTCGAACGACTGGCGGAACAGGAGCTGGTTGAAGGCGCCTTCCAGTTCACGTCCGCTGCCGGTCACGGTGCGGGCGACGTGGTTGAGGATCTCTTCGGAAATGTCGAGCGATGCATCGTCGATCCTGGCCGTGGCCAGGCGCAGTTTGAGCATGCCGAGCCGCATGGCGAAATCGGGCGCCGACATTTCGAGCGCCACGCCGCCATTGAGGCGCGAACGGACCCGCGGTTCGAGCGATTCCAGTTCCGATGGCGGCCGGTCCGCGGCAACGACGACCTGCTTGGCGCTGTCGAGCAGCATGTTGATCAGATGGCAGAATTCATGCTGGATCGACTTGCCCTGCAGGAACTGCATGTCGTCGATGATCAGGAGGTCGATGTCGCGCAGTTGCTCCTTGAGCGTCAATGCGTTGTTGTCGCGGATCGCGGTGGCGAAGCGCCACATGAAATACTCGGCGGTGAGATAGACGACGCGTGACTTCGGATTCTGCTTCAACGATTCCGCCGCGATGGCCTGCAAGAGGTGCGTCTTGCCGAGCCCGACGGTGGCATGCAGGAAAAGCGGATTGAAGCGCACCGCGCTCGACTGCGATTCCGCCACGGCCTTGGCGGCGGCGAAGGCCACGCGGTTCGAGGGGCCTTCGATGAAGGAGCCGAACGTGTAGCGCGGATCAAGCGGCGATCCCAGCACGTTGTGGCGGAACTCGCTCTCGACCGGCACACCCGGACGCGGCAAGGGTGACCGCTCCACCCTGCCTGGGCTGACCGTGCCGGCGGCCAGTGCCGTCTGCGTCTGCCGCGTCATCTTGCGCGCCGGCGCCAATTCCGGTTCAGGCTGGCTGCGCCCTTGGCGGGTCGCCGTGCGCACGACGATCTCGATCTTGAGAAGCTCGGGATCCTCGTGCTTCCACAGCTCGGAAATGAGATCGTGATAATGGCCGTTGATCCACGAGCGCAGGAACGCGGTGGGCACGGAGATGCGGACAATGCCCTTGGACGCTTCCGCGACCTTCATGCGTCCGAACCAGCTGGAATAGACTTCGGTTCCCAGGCGCGCCTTCAACTGGGCCTTGACCCGGTCGAATTTCTGTTCCGCGTCGCTGGAGACCGCCATCTCGTTTGCTCCGATCAAAGTTCCAGGAAATGGGAGGTCGCCCGTAAGCTCCCTTTCGATGCCGCTCTGCATGATCGAGTTCCTTGCCTTTCTGTACCTGTTTTTCGCTGGGGATGCGCCTCCTGCATCCTTTTTCCAGCGATCGTGTCTTCGCCACGATGCCCGTTGCCGCCGCCGGCAATGAACACCGCCCACTATCCAAGGGAAACCGGTGCCGGCCCATGGAAGCCAGTCCGCGTTGGGTATGTCAGGGCAATACAACACCGTCCGGCGAAAGAGCGCCGGCGCGCCGTCCTACCTGCCATGTCTAGTTACGCCAGTCCCCTACCGTATCGAAAAAGAGCAAACCATACCCGTTCGCGGACTTGATCCACGTCGCAAATCCCGCCAATTTAAGCTGGCCGCGTAAGGCTGGGTTAAGGGCCAGAGGCCCGTCCCTTTCGATAGATCGACATTACCGAAATCGCTGTGGATAGGGCAAGGCCACGTCTAACCAATTTTTAAGGAATCTGGTTACCTCGGGCCGGTTGGAGCGCCATGCCGCAGCGGCATATTTTGACAAAGCCATTGTGATTCAAACCCTTTTCCGACGAATATGAAAAAGCCGGACCGGCGCGAAATTTTCTGAAATAATTCTCTTGACAGCCAGTTGTCCTCCCGTCCCCTCGGCGCGTTGTGGACAAGTTGTGGATGACTATCGCTAAGCATATGAAAAATATTGGTTATTTCTGCGGGGCGGGATTCTTTCAGGCGACGCTTTTCAAGCGTGCCGACCATCCGCGGGCATGCATGTGCCGGCAAAGCATTTCGAAGTCTGGAATCTGCATTTGCAGCTGCTTGCGGCTATTCTTTTTAAGTACTTGCCGGCAAACGAAAAAACCCGGCGCGATCGGCCGGGCTTCAAAGAAGACAAGTCTAGAAAGGCGATGTCAGGCCGACAGCACCTTGAGGCGCTGGGCGAGGCGCGACACCTTGCGGGATGCCGTGTTCTTGTGGATCACGCCCTTGGTCGCGGCGCGCATCAATTCCGGCTCGGCGGCCTTGAAGGCTGCCTGCGCGGCGTCCTTGTCGCCCGAGGCGAGTGCCTCCTCGACCTGGCGGACATAGGTGCGCACGCGCGAGCGGCGGTTCTTGTTGATCGCCGCGCGGCGGGCGATCTTGCGCGTTGCCTTTTTGGCCGAGGATGTGTTGGCCATGATGCCTCTCTTCTGATCTGGTCGGCGCACGCGGCGTGCCGCAGGGCGCAAAAAACAAACGGGCAGCCACGGGGCCGCCTCGGTTGGTGCGGCTTATAGTTCAGCTTTTCCGGCGCGTCAACGCCGCCTGGCGTTCTTTTTGGCCGACGCCACGGGTTTCGGGCGCCGGCCCGCAATGCGCTACCGGTTGATGAAATTCGGCTTCCGTTTTTCGGCGAAGGCCGCCATCCCTTCTTTCTGGTCCTCGAGCGCGAAAAGCGAGTGGAACAGGCGGCGTTCGAAGCGCAATCCTTCGGACAGCGTCGTCTCATAGGCCCGGTTGACCGCTTCCTTGGTCATCATCACCGAGGGCAGCGAGAAGTCGGCGATCCTGGTCGCCGCCTTGACGGCCTCCTCGATCAGTTCGCCGGCAGGCACGACCCGCGATACCAGGCCCGATCGTTCGGCTTCGGCGGCATCCATCATCCGTCCGGTCAGGCACATGTCCATCGCCTTCGATTTGCCGACGAACCGGGTCAGGCGTTGCGACCCGCCCATGCCGGGAATGACGCCGAGCGTGATCTCGGGCTGGCCGAATTTGGCCGTGTCGGCGGCAATGATGAAATCGCACATCATGGCCAGTTCGCAGCCGCCGCCGAGCGCATAACCGGCTACCGCCGCGATGACAGGCTTTCGGGTCCGCGTCAGTTCTTCCCAACCGACGAAGAAGTCCTGCACATAGGCATCCACATAGGAGATTGCCTGCATCTCCTTGATATCGGCGCCGGCGGCGAAAGCCTTATCGGAGCCGGTGATGACCATCGCGCCGATGCCGGCGTCGTCGCTGAAATCCTTCGCCGCCGCCACCACCTCGGCCATGACCCGCGAATTGAGGGCGTTGAGCGCCTTTGGCCGGTTCAGCGTGATGAGGCCGACCTTGCCGCGCCTCTCGGTGATGATCGTCTCATGGGCCATTGGCTGCTTCTCCTTGCTCGACCCCGGTCTAGCTCAGCTCTGACACGTCCGGCAATAGAAGGTCGAGCGTCCGCTCTGCACGATTCGCTCGACATGGCCGCCGCAGCCGGGCTTTGGGCAAGGCTCACCCTCGCGGTCGTAGACGGCGAAGGAATGCTGGAAATAACCCAGCGATCCGTCGGTGTGCACATAGTCGCGCAGCGAAGACCCGCCGGCCGCTATGGCATCCGCAATGACCGAGCGGATCGCCGAGGCGAGACGTTCGCTTTGCTCCCTGGCCTTCTTGCCTGGCCTGGCGATGGTGCCTGCCTCGCGCAGCGGTGACAGGCCGGCACGCCAGAGCGCCTCCGAGACATATATATTGCCCAGGCCGGCGATCAGCCTCTGGTCGAGAAGTGCTGCCTTGAGCGGCGATCTGCGGCCCTTCAGCAGCGAGGCAAGCAGAGTGCCGTCCAGCACATTGCCGGTGGGCTCGACGCCCAGGCCGGCGAGCATCGGATGCGTTTCCGGCGGCTCTTGCGCAAACAGCATGAAACCGAAGCGGCGCGGATCGTTGAAG
Source organism: Mesorhizobium sp. ES1-6 (assembly GCF_020164775.1). Taxonomy (NCBI): domain Bacteria; kingdom Pseudomonadati; phylum Pseudomonadota; class Alphaproteobacteria; order Hyphomicrobiales; family Phyllobacteriaceae; genus Mesorhizobium; species Mesorhizobium sp. ES1-6. The sequence continues at coordinate 491,697 of NZ_JAIUGU010000002.1, read as the reverse complement.
ATGACGCGGGACCGCGCGCCCGTCGCGGAAACGACATGGAACACGACATGATCGTGCGCCGCGCTCTTCGAGCGCTCATGGTGGAACACGCCCGGTGTTTCGCTGTCGTCGCCGGTCTCGATGCGAAACGAGCCCGACATGCCGAGATGGCAGATCAGCACCGGACCATCCTGCGTATGCATGGTCAGATATTTGGCCCGGCGGCCAAGCGCCGTGATCGTCCTGCCCGTCAGTTGCTCCGAAAACCGTTCGGGGAAGGGGAAGCGCAGATCCGGCCGTCTCATCTCGACCTTGGCCAGATGGGCACCTTCCAGGACCGGCTGCAGGCCGCGCCGGACGGTTTCCACTTCGGGCAGTTCAGGCATGGCCGCCGATCGTCGCATGGAAGGACGTGCCGTTGCGGCCGCGCGCCAGCGAGAGGTGCTCGGCAACGGTCTCGCCGATATCGGCGAATGTCGCCCTCAGCCCTATGTCGCCGCCTTTGAGGCCGGGCCCGGTGCCGATCACCGGAATGCGTTCGCGCGTATGATCGGTGCCGCGCCAGGTCGGATCGTTGCCGTGATCGGCGGTCAGGATGAGAAGATCGCCCTGCTTCAGCTTCGCGAACGCCTCGGGCAGCCTCCGGTCGAAGGTCTCGAGCGCGGCGGCATAGCCGGCGACGTCGCGGCGATGGCCGAATTCGGTATCGAAATCGACGAAATTGGCAAAGACGAGATCGCCGTCCTCGGCCTCGTCCATCGCAACGAGCGCCTGATCGAACATGGCCATGTTGCCTGGGGCCTTGCGCACTTGCGAAATTCCGCGATGGGCGAAGATGTCGCCGATCTTGCCGACGGCGATGACGCGGCTGCCGCGCCCCGTCAGCCGGTCGAGCAATGTCGGCTCGGGTGGCGGCACGGCATAGTCGCGGCGGTTGTAGGTCCGCTCGAAGGTGGCCGATGTCTCACCGACGAACGGACGCGCGATCACCCGTCCGATTCTCAATGGGTCGACCAGCCGGCGCACCACCTGGCAGAATTCATAGAGCCGCTCCAGGCCGAAATGGGCCTCATGCGCGGCGATTTGCAGGACGGAATCGACCGACGTGTAGCAAATCGGCTTGCCGGTGCGGATGTGTTCCTCGCCGAACCGTTCGATGATCTCGGTACCCGGCGCATGGCAATTGCCGAGGATGCCCGGCACCTTGCCCTCGCGGATGATCGCCTCGGTCAGGTCGGCCGGGAAGGCGGGAACCGTGTCCGGGAAGTAACCCCAGTCGAAGCGTACCGGCAGGCCTGCGATCTCCCAGTGGCCGGAAGGCGTGTCCTTGCCGCTCGAAATCTCCTGCGCCGCGCCATGGAATGCATTGGCGAGCAGGTCCGTCCCGAAATGCGTAAAACCCAGTCCTGTCGCCGTCTCGGCCGCCTTGCCAAGTCCCAGCGATGCCATGTGGGGGACGAACAGTGGTCCTTGACGAAGCCCTTCGCGATCCGCGCGCCCTTCCGCGCAAGCTTCGGCGATGTGCGCCAGCGTGTTGGCGCCGGCGTCGCCATAGCGTTCGGCGTCGGCCGCGCCGCCTATGCCGAAGGAATCCAGGACAAAGAGAAAAGCACGCGCCATCGGGTCATTTGTTGCCAGTGTGGACGCCCAGACATAGGGTTCCACGGCGGCCTTGGCAATTCGGAAACCAAACGGCGGTACAGGCACAAAGATCAAGGGTCGCGACGAGTTGGGCATGGCCAGGGGCGAAACAAAGGGCAAGGCGATCCTGTCATGAAAGCTTCGCTCAAGGCGTGGACTGCCGTCATGGCTTTGACCGGCGCGTTCTGGTGTGGACCGGCCTGGGCGGACTGGCGCGATGACATCGGCACATTTCGCATCGGCATCGTCGCCGAGCCCGGCGCGGGCAACACCGTTCCGGGGCTAGCCGTATTGACCCACGCCTTTACCAATGCGCTCGGCATGAAGGTCGAATTCGTCGTAGCCCGCGACTACGCGGCACTCATTGAGGGACAGGCCAATGCGCGGATCGAATACGCCATCTATTCGGCGACCGCCTACGCCACGGCATTGCAACGCTGCGGATGCATCGAGCCGCTCGTGGCTCCGGTCGATGCCGACGGCGCGGCCGGTATTCGCTCCGTATTGCTGACCAGGGACGGCAAACTGCCCGGCCTGGCTGACATCGAGACCCGCCGGATCGCCATGGCGCCGCCGGACAGCGTCGGCGGTTCGCTTCTGCCCTTGGCCGGGTTGGCCGCCGAACACGTCGGAATCGCGGAGGATGCACCGTTTCTGGTCCATGCCCCCTCGGCATCGGCGGCCGAAACCATGCTCGTCAACGGTGGGGCCGACGCCATGTTCGGCTGGGTGAAGGCAGCGGCCGACGGCCAGCCGCGGCTGCCCGGGGGCACCCAGGCAAGGCTCGAGGCATCAGGCCTCTCGGCGTCGGCGCTTCAGGTCGTGTGGATGTCGGGTCTGCTGAGATACGGTCCCCACGCAGTGCGCAGCGATCTCGATCCGGAAGCCAAGCGCCGGCTGACCGTGTTCCTCACCAACCTCAAATCGACGACGCCGGATATCTACGACCTTCTGGAATCGAAGCATGGCGGCGGCTTCATGCCCGTGGTTCCCAAGGACTACGCGGCGGCGGAGGCCATCGTGCGGATGGTGTCGGTCGAGGGTGGGCGGCAATAAGTCCCTCAGCAGTCGCTGCAAGGGATCGTGACGCTTCTGCGGGGACGCAGGTAATAGGTTTCGCTCATTGTCATGCCTTTGGCGAGCGTCTCGACAAACCCGAGCTTCTGTTGACTGTCGGTCGTCCAACTGACGATCGGCTTGTAGGCAAGGGTGCTGTCGACGCGGACGAGGAATGTCCCGGCAACCTTGAGCGCTGTCGGAACCGTGGTAGCGGTGCCGGCGGTGGCTCCGACGCTGTAGGTGCCGTTGACCACCTTGCGCGACCACACCACGTTCACCTTTGGCGTGGCATCGGTGGTGATCTGTATGGCCGTGATGGTGATGTCCGGCACCGAGCGGCTATAGGGTTGAAGGGTCAACGTGCCGATCTTCATGATGGCATCGAGGTCCGCCTTGGCGATGGTCGGCTGTTGCGTGACGAGATCGGCGACCATGCTGCCGATGCGGCTGACCTTCTTGCTCGTCTCGATGGCCTGTGAGGCCTCCATGGTCATGAAATACATGATCAGCAGGATCGGCGCTATGAGCGCGAACTCGACCGCCGCGACACCACGGCGATTGGACCAGAACCGGACTGATCTGCCCCAGAGCCCTGCAGTTCCCAGATGTGCCCCCGCACGCATCATGCTCATTGCCTTTTTTCTTGTTGTTGCTTCCGTGATGATTTCAATTGTCGAACGGCTCGTTCTGCCAGGTCACCGAAGCGAAATGCAGGGTCTTGTTGCCTCCCATCGACTGCGCCATCAGGTTGGTCATGATGGGCCATTTGTAGAAAACCCTCAGCATGTTCCTCGACTCCGCCGCACCCCACGTGACGGCAAAGGGAACATCGGAGCCGCTCTTCGTCAGCTGGATGTTACCCCCCTGAATCCTGAAGCCGGCCAGGGCGGCGTCGGCGAATGTCGTGTATTGGCGAAGATCGACGCTCAACTGATTGGGACAATCCTGGGAGACGATGATTTCCAGCTTGTTGCAGATCATGTTCTTCAAATTGTCTCCGGCGACGTCGGTTGCCGTCAACTGCCCGGTGCGCAGCCGCCGCGCGACATCGTCGGTGATGTTGGCCATCACCTCCTGGCTGGCAAACGAGATGCAGCTCTCGAGGATGGCGAATACGAGAAGCGCGAACGGCATCGCGAGCAGCGCGAACTCCAGCGCCGTGGCGCCGCGCCGGTCGCGCACGAAGCGTCTGAAAGACCTGGCGCGCTCCACCTTGCACTGATCTGTCGAGCCGAATTCCATGCTCATGCGATGTTCCTGCCATCCTGGACGGTGCTGACAGATGCACTACCGCAAACCAATTGAGGTCCGGTTTGAATGATCGTTAAAGTCGGCGCGGGTGTCTTAACCCGGCGGTAACCGGGGGCGATGGCGCGCTCCGGTGCCGCCTATTTGCTGACGCTCATCTCGGCTTCGGACGATTTCTCCGCGTCGCTCTTATAGGAGCTTTCGCAATAGGGCGTGCACGACATGGTCTGGACATCCGCGCGCCGGTAAATGCGAACCGACGAGGCTGCCTGGCGGACCACGGTAACCTGTGCGTCGACGATCGGGCTACCCTCCTGGTCGAGAACGACGAGATTGGTGACACCAAAACCCTTGCCGGTGAGCACGATCGTCGAGGCATCCTGGACGGAAGCGTCGGCGATTGCCGGGTTGCCCACGACGATCGTGTCGGCGGCGCGCGACAGTTTCACGATCTTGGCTTGATTCATCGTGACCTCGATGTCGGCGCCAGCCCTGGCGGGCGTGATCAAGCTGGCGGCGCCAAGAAGCGCGGCTATCAGGATTGAGGATCTCGGCACGGCCATCAAGGCGCTCCACGCAAGCGGACTGTTCAACGGAACATGAACGAGATTGGTGAACCAACGGTTAAGTCGGCTCGCCGGCGCCCGGTATAGCGGCCGGCAAGGCTGCCCGCATGAGCGGATCCGAGCAGGTGTGGCAAGCGTACCCAAGCCCTTGCCTTTTGCGGCATTGACTTGTGATAAAGTATGTTAGCCAGCGCTTAGCGTGGAGTTAACCACGCACTCGGTTCGAGCCGGGAAAGGAATCGGTAAGGCTGTTTATTAAGCCGATCGAAAGAGCTTCTCCCTAGGTTGGCAGCATCCGATCAACCATCGCAGAAGTTGACGGAAGTGCTGTAACACGTGGAGTAGGAGCTCTCGAATGTCTAATCTTTTTGCACGCTTCGTGAAGGACGAATCCGGCGCGACCGCTATCGAATATGGTCTGATCGCCGCTCTCATCGCGCTCGCCATCATCACCGGTGCCGGCTTGCTCGGCAATGCCATCAACAACAGGTTCGTTGTTATCGCCAACAGCTTGAATAGCTCTGGCAGCTGATCTGCCTATTGCTGATCGCTTCAATCGCGTTTGAACAGGGGCCGCCATGTAGCGGCCCCTGTTTATGTTGGCGCCGTCTATGCCGGCATGTCGTGGCGCCGCAAAAAACTGTTGGCTTTTCGCGACCCCCTCATCAATCGTTAATCGCGCCAGCCTAGGTTGGATGCCGAGGAATTCGGAAACTATCGCCGATGCTTGAGGCCCTGATCTTCGTCGTCTTCCCTTTCTGCATGCTTTTTGCGGCGATCTCCGACATGCTGTCGATGACGATCGCCAATCGCGTGTCGGTGTTGCTTGTCGTCGTCTTCGCGCTGGTGGCGCCGCTGACGGGCATGGAGTGGGCGGCCTATGGCGGACATTTTGCCGCCGGCGCCATCGTCCTGGCCGTGACGTTCGGGCTGTTTGCCCTGGGTGGCATGGGCGGTGGCGACGCCAAGCTGCTGGCCGCGACCGCCGTATGGATGGGCCTTAACGTGCATCTCGTCCAATATCTTGTCATCTCGACGCTCATCGGCGGCCTCCTGACAATCGCGATCCTGATTTATCGGAAATCGCCGCTGGCGCTTTTCACCGGGCGCAATCCATTCCTGCGTCATTTCGCGGAAGAGTCAGCCGGTGTTCCCTATGGGATAGCGCTCGGCCTGGGTGGGCTGCTGACCTACCCCGATTCCCCTCTGATGGTGTGGGCGCTGGCAAGGCTGGCAAGCTGACACGACTACTATCCGCTATCCATCGACGCCGTTGATGCCCGGCCTCGAAAGGAGCCGGACAGAACGTTTTGACGCCATCGTCTATCCATCGTTCTAATTTATGTAAACCTTAAATTAATCACGATCGTAAGCATTACATTAACCTTGTTTTGACGATTGCCGCTGCAAAGTCCGGCTTGGCTACGTGGTTTGCCAAGGGCGAGGGTTCGGACAGATGCCAGCATCCCGATTGATTATTCTGAGCGTGGCGGTGGCCGCGGCGGGTGGTGCTGGCTATGTGGCGAAGAACATGGTCGCCGCCCCGCCGCCACAGATCGTCGTCGATTCCGGACCCCAAGCCCCCGCCGTGGCCTTGCAGGACGTGCTCGTGCTCTCGGGCGATGTCGCGATGGGCACCGCACTCGAGAACAACATCGCCTGGCAATCCTGGCCGGCTGACGGCATCAACGCGAATTTCATCACCAAGGCCACCGCTCCCGACGCTTTGGAGAAACTGAAGGGGTCGGTCGCCCGCGTGGCGATGTACGCGGGCGAGCCTGTCCGGCGCTCCAAGCTGATCGGAGAGGGACAAAGCTTCATGTCGTCCATCCTGCCTTCCGGCATGCGGGCGGTCGCAACGACAATATCGGCGGACACCTCGGCCGGCGGCTTCATCCTTCCAAACGATTTCGTCGACGTCATCATGACCCGCAGGGCCGATGCCAGCAGCGGCGGCGGCGGCTTCAGCACCGAGACCATCCTGAAGAATATCCGCGTCCTGGCAATCGACCAGACCATCCAGGAAGACGAGGAAGGCAAGAAGACCAGGGTGGGCCAGACTGCCACGCTGGAGCTGACGCCCAAGCAGGCGGAGATCATCACCGTTGCCCAGCAGATGGCGGATCGCCTGACGCTGGCGCTGCGGGCGATCACGGACACCCAGGAAAAGAATGTGGGCGAGGCCGACTATCTCGTTTCCGGCAATGGCCGCCGGGGAACGGTGAGGCTGATCAAGTCGGGCGAAGTCTCCGAAGTAGGAGCGAGGAAATGAGGCTAAGCGCTAAACTGCCGGCAATCGTCGCCATGGCATTCGGCCTGCTGCTTGTCGGAGCGAATGTGCAGGGCGTCGAGGCGAAGAGCACGCAGGTGTCGGCAACGACAGCCACCCAGCGCGTCAAGCTTGGCCTCAACAAGTCTGTGGTCATAGACCTGCCGAGTGATGCCTACGACATTCTTGTCGCCAATCCCTCCGTTGCCGACGCCGTGACCCGCACCGCAAGGCGTATCTATCTCTTTGGCAAATCGGTCGGCGAGACCAACATCTTCGTCTTCGGGCCGAACGGCGAACAGATCGCCAGCCTGGACCTGGCCATCGAGCGCGACGTCGCCGGCCTTGAGGATTATATCAGGCGCTTCCTTCCGACATCGGCCGTCAAGGTTGAACTGCTGAATGACAACGTGGTTCTGACCGGCACTGTCGATACCCCCTTGGATGCCAAGCGTGCCGAACAGCTGGCAAATATGTTTGTGTCCGGCGGTGAAGCGACGACGGGACAATATTCGCAGACGGCTGCCGGCGGCTCGGCCCAGAGCGGTGTCGACATCAACAACCCGGACCAGGAGCGCCGCGTCAGCCAGATCGTCAATCTGCTGCAGATCATCGGGGACGACCAGGTCACGCTGAAGGTGACGGTGGCTGAAGTCAGTCGCTCCGTCATGAAACAGCTCGGCGTCAACATGATCGGCAGCGGCGGCAGCAACGGCATCAGCTACGGCGCGCTCAGTGACCCTTTCATGGGCCTCGGCAAGCCGCTCTCGAACGCGGGCTTGAGTCTCAGCTCGTCGGGGCTGCAAGCGTATATCAACGCAATGGAGCAGTCCGGGGTCATGAAGACCTTGGCCGAGCCGACCTTGACCGCCGTGTCCGGTGAGAAGGCAACCTTCAAGGTCGGCGGTGAATACAATATGGTGAGCGGGGTCTCGGCCAATGTGTCCACTGACAATCAGACCGGTCTCAAGAACTATAGTATTGACAAGATCGAGTACGGCATTGGCCTGGAATTCCAGCCGGTGGTTCTGTCGCCCGGCCGCATAAGCCTGAAAGTCAGAACTTCGGTTTCCGAACCGACAACCGAGGGCTCCGTGTCCGCCTCCACGGACAATCAGAGCATTGGTATGAATGCTTTGTCACTACGCAAACGCCTTGCCGACACCACGGTTGAACTGCCCTCGGGCGGCTCCATGATGATCGCCGGCCTGGTTCGCGACGATGTCAGGCAAGCCGTCAACGGCTTGCCTGGCTTGACAAAGATCCCAGTACTCGGCGCGCTCTTCCGCAGCAGGGATTTCGTGCGCAACGAGACCGAACTCGTCATCATCATCACACCCTATCTGGTGAAGCCGGTGGCGCGCAATGATCTGGCCAAGCCGGACGACAATTTCAACCCTCCGAGCGACGGCGCCGGCATGTTCCTTGGGCGTGTCAATCGCGTCTACGGCACCATGCAGACCGACAGGCCCAACGGCCGTTATCACGGCGTTGTCGGCTTCATCTACAAGTGAACGGGAAAGCGGACATGTCTCAGTCAGCATTGAAGGCAAGGACCATGGCGATGCGCTCCGGCCGTTCCAGGACAAGCCTGCGGGCCTTTCCGATCATGGCGGTGGCGCTGTCGGCTCTGCTGGCCGGTTGTGCCCAGCGCGACAGCGTTACCGTCGGCGCCATCCCGGATGACTATCGCACCAATCATCCGATCGTCATCGCGGAGAAGAACCAGAAGATCGATCTTCCCGTCGGCGCCGGCGACCGCGGCATGACCGGCTCGCAGCGCGACACGCTTTTGGGTTTCCTCGACGGCTATGACAAGAGCGCCGCTGCGACATTGACGATCCAGATTCCAAGCGGATCGGCCAACGAGGTCGCAGCGACGGCGGCCGGCCGCGATTTCGCTCGGCTCGCGGCCGCCTCGGGCATCAAACGTTCCCGGATCGTCGTGACTTCCTATCAGGCTGGGTCGAGCGAGGCATCAGCCCCGGTTCGCGTGTCCTATATCGCGGTGAGGGCGCAGACCGATAAATGTGGACGCTGGCCCGCTGACCTGGTGGAGACGTCTGAGAACAAACACTACGCCGATTTCGGCTGCTCCTATCAGAACAATCTTGCCGCCCAGATGGCCAATCCGGCCGATCTTCTCGGACCGCGCAAGTCCACCACTATTGATGCGGCAAATCGCAGCAACGCCATCGGTGTCTACCAGGACAGAGGCATTTCGGACGAATTCCTCGGCAGCTCGGATGTGACTTACTAAGCCGCCCCCGGAAAGAAGCGACGTCAGGAACAGGCCACGGAAAGAGCATGACCATGAGCAACCTTGCCTATGACGCCACCGTGGAAGGCGGTGATACCTCGCCGCAGGACGTCGCCGCGATGCAGGCGTTGCGGCCGGTTCCGCGCATTTCGATCCAGGCATTCTGCGAGACCGAGGGTGTTGCCAATCCGGTCCAGCGCGCCGGCGAAGACCGCCGCATGACCAAGGCCCATCTCAAGGTCCATATGGGCGGCGTACCCACGGCGATCGAGTTCTACCAGTCGGCTCCGACACCGAACCTGATCCTGCTGGAATCGCGCAGCGAACCCAAGCAATTGCTGGAGCAGCTCGCCCAGCTTTCGGAATATTGCGATCCATCCTCGAAAGTGGTGGTGATCGGTCACTACAACGATGTTGGCCTCTATCGCGAACTTATCCGCTCCGGCATCTCCGAATATGTCATCGCGCCGGTGTCGATGGCGGACGTCGTCAGCGTCGTCTCGTCGATCTTCGTCGACCCGGAAGCCGAACCGCTCGGCCGCTCGATCGCCTTCGTCGGCGCCAAGGGCGGCGTCGGGTCTTCCACCATCGCCCACAATGTCGCCTGGGCAATGTCCTCCCTGTTCAAATCCGAGGTCGTCGTCGCCGACCTCGATCTCGCCTTCGGGACCGCCAACATCAATTTCGACCAGGATCCGGCCCAGGGCATCGCCGAGGCGGTGTTTTCGCCCGAGCGCATCGACGAGGTCTATCTTGACCGGCTGCTGACCCAATGCGCCGAGCACCTGTCGCTGCTCGCGGCACCCTCGACGCTGGAGCGCGTCTACGACTTCGATCCCGATGCCTTCGCGCAGCTTGTCGACACCGCGCAGCGCAGCGTGCCGCTGCTCGTGCTCGATGTCCCGCATATCTGGACGGGATGGGCCAAGAACACGCTGGTCAAGGCCGACGAGATCGTCATCACGGCGACGCCGGAACTGGCCAATCTGCGCAACACCAAGAATCTGATCGACATGCTCAAGCGGCTTCGCCCGAATGACCCGCCGCCCAAATTGATCATCAACCAGGCCGGCGTACCCAAGCGGCCGGAAATCTCACCATCCGATTTCGCCGAACCGCTTGGCCTGACACCGATGTCGGTCATCGGCTTTGATCCCGTGCTGTTCGGCAATGCCGCCAACAACGGGCGCATGCTGGGCGAGATGGATGCCAAGAACGCGGTTGTGGCCACGATCAACGAGATTGCTCACGTGCTGACCGGCCGCAGCGAAATCAGGGCGAAGAAAAAGGCCGGCCTGGGCAGTCTGCTCGGCAAGCTCTCGCGCAACAAGAAATGACGTAATGGGGTCGGTAGTCGGTCATGTTCGGTAAAAGAGGCAACGACGACGGCAACCGGTTCAAGCCGGAATTTCGCCAGCCGGCACCTGCGCCGACACCGGCCGCGCCGGCCGTCGCGGTGTCGGCGGACACAGCGGTTCTTGCCCGGCCGGCGACAACGCCGCAGCCAAGCGCACCTGTCCCGCCGCCGGCCAGGCGCGCGGTCGAGGCGCCACCCATGGCGCCGGAACCGCGGAGAGGCCGCGAGAAGAGCGAAACCTATTACGACACCAAGAGCCAGGTTTTCTCGGCTCTCATCGATACGATCGACCTGTCGCAGCTCGCCAAGCTCGATCCCGAAAGCGCGCGCGAGGAAATCCGCGACATCGTCAACGACATCATCGCGATCAAGAACTTCGCGATGTCGATCGCCGAACAGGAAGAACTGCTCGAGGACATCTGCAATGACGTGCTTGGCTATGGACCGCTCGAGCCCTTGCTCGCGCGCGACGACATCGCCGATATCATGGTCAACGGGTCCAAGAACGTCTACATCGAAGTCAACGGCAAGGTCGAGCAGACCGGCATCCGCTTCCGCGACAACCAGCAACTGCTCAACATCTGCCAGCGCATCGTCAGCCAGGTCGGCCGCCGCGTCGACGAATCCAGCCCGATCTGCGACGCCCGTCTTCCCGACGGGTCGCGCGTCAACGTCATCGCGCCGCCGCTGGCCATCGACGGCACCGCGCTCACCATCCGCAAGTTCAAGAAAGACAAGCTGACGCTCGATCAGCTGGTCAAATTTGGCGCCATCTCCCCGCAGGGAGCCGAAGTTCTCAAGATCATCGGCCGTGTCCGCTGCAATATCGTCATTTCGGGCGGCACCGGCTCGGGCAAGACGACATTGCTCAACTGCCTGACCAACTATATCGACCGTGATGAGCGCATCATCACCTGTGAGGACTCGGCCGAACTGCAACTGCAGCAGCCGCATGTCGTGCGCCTGGAAACGCGTCCGCCCAACCTTGAGGGCGAGGGCGAGGTGACGATGCGCGATCTGGTCAAGAACTGCCTGCGCATGCGGCCCGAGCGCATTATCGTCGGCGAAGTGCGCGGACCCGAGGTCTTCGACCTTTTGCAGGCGATGAACACCGGCCATGACGGCTCGATGGGAACGATCCACTCCAACAGCCCGCGCGAATGCCTGAACCGTATCGAATCCATGATCGCCATGGGCGGCTATTCGCTGCCGCAGCGAACCGTGCGTGAAATCGTCGTAGGCTCCATCGACGTGATCATCCAGGCGGCACGTCTGCGCGATGGATCGCGCCGCATCACCCATATCACCGAAGTGCTCGGGATGGAGGGCGACGTCATCATCACCCAGGATATCGTCCTCTACAACATCAAGGGCGAGGACGCCAACGGCCGGCTGCTGGGAGAACACGTCTCGACCGGCATCGGCCGGCCGCATTTCTGGGAGCGGGCACGCTACTATGGCGAGGAGCAGCGCCTCGCCATAGCGCTCGAAGCCATGGAGAAACGCGCTGACTGATGTACTCGCGGGCGTGAAGGTTCTGGTCGATGTTTGGAATTGACGGCACCGTATTGGCGTTTGTCGTGCTCGCCGGCTTCAGCGCCGGCGCGGTCGCCTATGCATTCCTGTTCAACCAGATCAGCAACGAGAAACAGGCCGGCAAGCGGCTGGAGACGATAAAGGCCGCCGAGACGGACCGTTCCATCGTCAAGGCCACCCGCGACCGGGCTGCGGATGCCGCCAAGCGCCGTAAATCGGTGCAGGATTCCCTGAAGGACCTCGACGAGAAGCAGAAGACCAAGGATAGCGCTGTCAAGAAGCCGCCGCTGAAAGCCCAGCTTCGCCAGGCTGGAATGAAGGTCCCGATCGAGCGTTTCTATATTTATTCGGCCATATGCGGCCTCGCGCTGACAGTCGCAGCCTTCATGGCCGGCGCGCCGATGATCGTCTTGCCCGGTGTGCTGCTCGCCGGAGCCCTCGGCCTGCCGCGTTGGTTCGTCTCTTTTCGTCGTACCCGCCGCGTCAAGGCATTCCTCAACGAATTTCCCAACGCCCTCGACATCATCGTGCGGGCGGTCAAGTCCGGCCTGCCGCTGAACGACGCCGTGCGCCTGATCGCCAATGAATCCCCTGAGCCGGTGAAGACCGAGTTTCGCCGGATCGTCGATTCGCAGCAGATGGGCCTGTCGATCCCCGACGCGACCTTGCGCATGCCCGAAACCATGCCATGCACCGAGGCGAGTTTCTTCGGCATCGTCATCCAGATCCAGTCTCAGGCCGGCGGCAATCTCTCCGAGGCGCTGGGCAACCTTTCGCGTGTTTTGCGCGACCGCAAGAAGATGAAAGCCAAGGTCGCGGCACTGTCGATGGAGGCCAAAGCATCGGCCGCCATCATCGGCGCCTTGCCTTTCATCGTCGCCTTTCTCGTCTATCTCTCCAGTCCCAACTATTTGATGCCGCTGTTCGTGACCAGCGTCGGCCATTTGATACTCGGTTTCTCCGCCGTCTGGATGTTGATCGGCATCTTCGTGATGCGCAAGATGATGAACTTTGAAGTCTAGGGCGCGGCATGACCGAACAAGTCATAAAATCACTGACGGACCCCAGCTTCCTGATTGCGCTGCTGGTTGCTATCGCCGTGTTCGCGACCGTCTTTACGCTGCTGCCGGTGCTTGGCGGAAACCAGCTCAAGTCGCGAATGAAATCGGTCGCGCTGGAGCGTGACGAGCTTCGCGCCAAGCAGCGCGCCCGGCTTGTGACCGAGGCCGATCGCCGCCGCAAGGGTCTGCGCGAGCAACAGTCGGTCGGCATGCGCAATATTGTCGACCGGCTCGACCTGCGGCGTGCATTGGCCGACGAGGCCACCTTGCAAAAGCTCAAGGTTGCCGGCTTTCGGGGGCAGAATCCGCTGACGCGGTTTCTGTTCTTCCGTCTGGTGCTTCCTTTTGCCGGCTTCGCGCTCGGTCTCGTTTATATTTTCGTGCTCGGGGGATTGCCCGACAAGCCATTGGTCATCCGGCTGTTCGTCTGCGTCCTGGTTGCCTATGGCGGCTTCTACGCGCCGGTCCTCTACGTCAACAACCGCGCGACCAAGCGCAAGCAGTCGATCCAGATGGCATGGCCGGATGCGCTCGACCTGCTGCTGATCTGCGTGGAATCCGGCATGTCGGTGGAAGCGGCGCTGCGCAAGGTCGCCGACGAGATCGGCGCGCAATCGGTGGCCCTGGCGGAGGAATTCATCCTCACCAATGCCGAGCTCTCCTATCTGCAGGAACGCAAGCAGGCTTACGAGAACCTGGCCAGCCGCACGGGGCTGGAATCGGTCAAGTCGGTGTCGCAGGCGCTCGTCCAGGCCGAGCGCTACGGTACGCCGGTGGCGCACGCGTTGCGCGTGCTTGCCGCGGAAAGCCGCGACATGCGCATGAACGCCGCCGAGAAAAAGGCTGCCGCCCTGCCGCCCAAGCTCACCGTGCCGATGATCCTGTTTTTCCTGCCGGTGCTGTTCGCCATCATTCTGGGGCCGGCGGGCATCCAGGTCAGCCAGCGCGGCATCTTTGGCGATCATTCCAGCTCGGGCGCGTCGACCAGCCAGTAGACCGACATGGAAATCCGTCCGCGGAAACAAATAGCCGCGCTGCAACCGAGCGCGGCTTTTTACGATTCGCGGTACGCTGCGGCGATCAGTTGGTGGCTGTTTTCGCCGGTTTGGCCTTGTCCTGATCCTTGAGCTGGCTCCAGGCGTTCTGCTGGGCCAGCATCTGCCTGAGATAGGCGACGTTGGCCTGTGCCTGTTCGGGCGAAAGTTCCTGCGAGGCGATCTTCTCGGCTTCGTCGAAACGGCCCTGCAACCCGACGACGAGCGCCAGGTTCTGACGCACCCGGCTGTCGGCACTCGGCTGCTGGGCGGCAGAGCGCATATAGGTCTCGGCGGTGCGCAGATCCCCTTCCAGCACATAGGACATGCCCAGATTGGAAAGGATCGAAGGCTCGTTGGGCTTGAGTTCGAGGGCCTTGCGGTAGAGCTGGCGCGCCTCGTCCTTCTGGCCGATCTGATCGAGTATAGCCGCCTCCGCCGACACCAGCCTCCAGTCGGGATATTCCGGCGTCTGTGCGCGGCGCACCGCATCGAGCGCCGGCTCGAACTGGCCGTTGGCGGCCAGCGCCTTGCCATAAGAGGCCAGTACGTCGCGGTCCTTGGGATAGGCGATCGCCAGCTTGCGCATCACGGCGAGCGACTGGTCGGCATCTCCGTCCATCTGCAGCGCCGCCGCGAAGTTGGTCGCGATTCGCTTGTCGGTGGGGTTTCTGGCGTAGGACTGGCCGAGAGCGGCGGTGGCGTTGTGCAATTCTCCCGCCGACATCGTCTCCAGCGGCTTGCCGCTGGTGCGGCCAATCGAGCCGGTGGTGAGTTTGTCGGTCGCGCAGCCCGTGACGCCTGCCGCGAGCGCCAACGCCAAAGCCGTGGTTACGAGCCGCTTTCCCCTGACAGTGATCGTGCGGTTGATCGGCATTGGCACCGGCCTCCATTCATGCGCGTGGCCATTTGCGTGGCCATCTTCCCTCCCGCAGAAATATTCTGTTAACCCTAACGGACAGTTAAGAAACGCCGACTCGGGCTTGGGCTCGGCACGGAGAACATCGAATGCCTGTCGAACTCGTCGAGAAGAAATCGGATGGTGCGTTGCCGGTCTATTTCGTGGGCCGTGACGGCCTGGAGGCAGCGGGCCTTGCGCCATCCACCATTGCGTGGGCCAGGGCCAACGGATTTTCCGGTGAATCAGGCAGGACGCTGGCCGTGCCCGGCGAACACGGCGCGCTTGCCGGCGCGCTGTTTGGCATTGGCGACGGAGAGGGCGCGCTTGCTCTCGGCGTGTTGTCGAAGACCCTGCCTGAAGGCGACTGGCACTTCGCCTCGCCGCCCGCCGAGCCGGAACTGGCGGCGATCGCGCTGGCGCTCGGCGGCTATGTCTTTACCCGCTACGGCAAGAAGCCGGGCAAGGCGCTGCGCTTCGAATTGCCGGCCGGCGTCGATGCGCGGCGCGTTCGCCGCGTCGCCGATGGCGTCTTCCTGACGCGCGACCTGGTCAACACGCCGACCAGCGACATGGGGCCGGACGATCTGGAACGAGCCGTGCGGACCCTGGCCGAGGCGCACAAGGCCGAGGTATCGGTGATCAAGGGCGACGATCTCCTCGAACAGAATTTCCCGATGATCCACGCCGTCGGCCGCGCCTCGTCCGATGCGCCGCGTCTGATCGACCTGACATGGGGGCAGCAGGGCGCGCCGAAGGTGACGCTGGTCGGCAAGGGTGTCTGCTTCGACACGGGCGGCCTCGATATCAAGCCGTCATCGGGCATGCTGTTGATGAAGAAGGACATGGGCGGCGCGGCCAATGTGCTGGGTCTCGCATCCATGATCATGGCTGCCGGGCTGAATGTAAGGCTGCGCGTGCTGATCCCCGCAGTCGAGAATTCGATCGCCGGCAACGCCTTCCGCCCCGGCGACGTGCTGGCGAGCCGCAAGGGTATCTCGGTCGAGATCGGCAACACGGACGCTGAAGGACGGCTGGTTCTGGGCGATGCGTTGGCGCTTGCGGACGAAGAGGAACCGCGGCTTCTGATCGACATGGCGACGCTGACCGGAGCCGCCCGCATCGCGCTCGGCCCCGACCTGCCGCCCTTCTACACCGGGGATGAGGCGCTGGCCTCGGATCTCGCGGCAGCAGCGCTGGCGGTAGAGGATCCGCTGTGGCGCATGCCGCTGTGGCGCCCTTACGAGGCGAAACTGACGTCGAAGATCGCCGACATCAACAATGTCACATCAGATGGTTTCGCCGGGTCGATCACGGCGGCGCTCTTCCTCAAGCGCTTTGTCGAAAAGACGGCGGGCTGGGCGCATTTCGACATCTTCGCCTGGAATCCAGCCGATCGTCCGCATGGCCCCGCCGGTGGCGAAGCCCAGGGTATCAGGGCTTTGGAGCAGGTGATTTCGAGACGTTTCGGCTGAGACCTGCCAATGGAGCCGGCAAATCGCCTAAACTGAAACGGAACCGAAACAATTTGCCCTCATGCTGGCGCGATGTCGATTGCCATGCGCCCGAGCCAGGCCTTGCGACTGTGGCAGCAAGTGATGCTGTCGCAGGTGCGCGACGACGCGCCCGACCTGACCATGCGCCAGACGGCGATCCTGTTTACAATCTATCTCGATCCGCCACCACACACCGTGCGCGGGCTTGCCGCTCGCCTCAACGTCACCAAGCCGGTCATCACGCGCGCGCTCGACACGATGGGGGCGCTGAAACTGGTGTCGCGCCATCGCGACGAGCTCGACAAGCGCAATGTTCTGATCAAGCGCACCGTCGAAGGCGCGCTCTTTGTCGAGCGCTTCGGCGATGGTATCATCGCCAAGGCCCACGAACTGCCGATCTGACTGTAGTGCCCATTCAACAGGGTTGCCGATTTTGACCGTCCACGACGCACGTCTTCATGCCTTCCGCTCCGATCTCGCCGATGCCAGGTTGAAAGGAGAGGTCGCCGCCGACCGCTTCGTCGCTGGTCGGCCGGCGCGCATTTCGGTCCCGGTGTCCGATATCCGCAAGGCGCCGAAGACGGATTCTGGCGTCAACACGCAAGCCTTGTTCGGCGACGACGTCCTGGTTTTCGAGGATAGAGAAGGCTGGGCCTGGATCCAGGCCGAGCGCGACGGCTATGTCGGCTACGTCGCCGAAGCCATGTTGGGCACGCGCGACCATGCGCCAACCCATATCGTCTCGGTGCCGCGCACGTTCCTCTATCCCGGTCCCGATCTGCGCTTTCCGATCGCCGGGCAACTGTCGATGGGATCGACCGTAACGGTGACGGGTGCCGCCGAAACGCGCGGCACGCACTATGCCGTCCTGCCTTCCGGCGAGGCCATCATCGCTGGCCATCTGCGGCCTGTCGGCGAAGTGGCCGGCGACTATGTCTCCGTCGCCGAGATGTTTCTCGGCACGCCCTATCTGTGGGGTGGCGTTTCCGGCTTCGGCATCGATTGCTCCGGCCTGGTGCAACTGGCCATGCGCATGGCCGGCCTGCAGGTGCTGCGCGATTCCGACATGCAGGCCGCTTCCGTCGGCGAGCCGCTCGCACCGGGCCCTGATTTTTCGGGGTTGCAACGTGGTGACCTCGTGTTCTGGAAAGGTCACGTCGCCATCATGACCGACGCGGAAACCATGATCCATGCCAACGGCCACACCATGCTGGTCTCGCGCGAAGAGCTGAAGGAAGCGGTCGCCCGCATCGGTTATCTCTATGGCGGCCCGACAGGGTTCCGGCGGCCGTAAGGCTTTTCGATCCCCTTTTGTTCCGATTCTGCTTGGCGATTGCGCGTCGCCGCGCTACCTCTGGCGGGTGACCGAGCTGCCGCGCCTCGCCGACCAGAATGCCGCCGTCGCCTTGCCCGAGCCATTCGTAAAATGGTTCGGCGAGAAGGGCTGGTCGCCGCGCGCGCATCAGATCGAACTGTTGGCGAAGGCCCAGGCCGGGCAATCGGTGCTGTTGATCGCGCCGACCGGCGCCGGCAAGACGCTGGCCGGCTTCCTGCCGTCGCTGACCGAACTGGCCGTCAGGCCGAGGCGAAAACCAGGCCAGGCGCGGCGCGGCATCCACACGCTGTACATCTCGCCGCTGAAGGCGCTAGCCGTCGATATCGAGCGCAATCTGGGCAAGCCGGTCGAGGAGATCGGACTGCCGATCACCATCGAGACGCGCACCGGCGACACGCCCTCACACAAGCGCCAGCGCCAGAAGCTTGCACCACCCGACATCCTGCTCACCACACCGGAGCAACTGGCGCTGCTGATCGCAGCGGGCGATGCGAGGCGCTTCTTCCAGGATCTGCGCTATGTCGTGCTCGACGAGTTGCATTCGCTGGTGACGTCGAAGCGCGGCCATCTGCTGGCGCTAGGGCTGGCGCGGCTACGCAGCTTCGTCCCTGGCCTGCAGACGATCGGCCTGTCGGCGACGGTGGCCGAGCCGGACGAATTGCGGCGCTGGCTGGTCAGCCAGAACCCGCCCGGTGACATGGCGGAATTGATCACCGTGACGGGTGGCGCGAAGCCCGAAATCTCCATCCTCGATTCGGAGGAGCGCGTGCCCTGGGCCGGGCACTCGGCGCGCTACGCCACGCCGGAAATCTACCGCGAGATCAAGCGCCACAAGACGACCTTGCTGTTCGTCAACACGCGCAGCCAGGCGGAGCTGCTGTTCCAGGAGTTGTGGCGGGTCAACGAGGACACCTTGCCGATCGCGCTGCATCATGGCTCGCTCGACGTCGCCCAACGCCGGCGCGTCGAAAAGGCAATGGGCGACAACGCATTGCGCGCCATCGTCGCCACCTCGACGCTCGATCTCGGCATCGACTGGGGCGATGTCGACCTGGTCGTGCATGTCGGCGCGCCAAAGGGAGCCAGCCGGCTGGCGCAGCGTATCGGCCGTGCCAACCACCGCATGGACGAGCCGTCGAAGGCGATCCTGATCCCGGCCAACCGTTTCGAGGTGCTGGAATGCCGGGCAGCCCTCGACGCCAATTATCTCGGCGCGCAGGATACGCCGCCGCTGGTCAATGGCGGGCTCGACGTGCTGGCGCAGCATGTGCTCGGCTGCGCCTGTGGCGCACCGTTCCGCGCCGATGACCTGTATGAAGAGGTGCGAACGGCGGCGCCCTATGCCGGACTCGATCGTCCGACCTTCGGCCGTGTCATCGATTTCGTCGCCACCGGCGGCTACGCGCTGAAGAATTACGAGCGCTATGCCCGCATCCGCTTGAACAAGGATGGGCTGTGGCGCGTATCCAATCCGCGCGTCGCCCAGCAATACAGGCTGAATGTCGGCACCATCATCGAGGTACCGGCGCTCAACGTGCGCTACGTCAAGGCCGGCAGCAGAGGCGCGGCGTCGCACGGCGGCCGCGTGCTCGGCAAGATCGAGGAGGCGTTCCTCGAGACCTTGACGCATGGCGATACCTTCATGTTTGCGAGCAAAGTGCTGCGTTTCGAAGGCATCCGCGAGAATGAATGCTTCGTCTCGAACGCACCCGGCAGCGACGCCAAGGTGCCCTATTATGGCGGCGGCAAGTTTCCGCTCTCGACCTATCTGGCCGAGCAGGTCCGCATCATGCTGGACGATCCGCGGCGCTGGAAGAAGCTGCCGGAGCAGGTGGCCGATTGGTTGCGGTTCCAGCAGGACAAATCGATGCTCCCCAAGCGCGACGATTTGCTGATCGAGACCTTTCCGCGCGGCAACCGCCATTATCTGGTCGCCTATCCCTTCGAGGGCAGGCTGGCGCACCAGACGCTCGGCATGCTGCTCACCCGTCGCCTCGACAGGGCGGGCGCCCGGCCGCTCGGCTTTGTCGCCACCGACTATGCCTTGGCCATATGGTCGCTCGGCGACATGGGGGCGATGTTCAAAGCCAGGAAACCTTCACTCGGCGCGCTCTTCGACCAGGACATGCTGGGCGACGATCTCGAAGCCTGGCTGGCCGATAGCTGGCTTCTCAAGCGCACTTTCCGCAATTGCGCGCTGATCTCGGGCCTGATCGAAAAACGCCACCCCGGCCAGGAGAAGAGCGGCCGCCAGGTCACGGTGTCGACCGACCTGATCTACGATGTGCTGCGCAGCCATGAGCCGAACCACATCCTGCTTCAGGCGACGCGTGCCGACGCGGCGACCGGCCTGCTCGATGTCAGCAGACTTGCCGACATGCTCTCGCGCATCCAGGGTCGAATCATGCATAAGGCGCTCGAACAGATATCGCCGCTGGCCGTGCCGATCATGCTCGAGATCGGCAAGATGCCGGTGAACGGCGAGGCCGATGAAACGCTGCTGATGGATGCGGCGACGCTGGTCGAAGAGGCCATGGGGCCTGGGATGGTCGACGAATGAATTTTTCGCTGGCGCGCGCATCGCTGATCGCCGAGGCCGACCTTGTCGGCATCGCGGGCGAGCGCGCGGTCTGCGACCCACGTGGCGTGCTCTATTTTCCCGAGTTCAAGCTGCTGGTGGTTTCCGATCTGCATCTGGAGAAGGGTTCGTCGCTGGCAAGGCGCGGCACGCTGATCCCACCCTACGATACCGGGGCGACCCTGCTCAGGCTGCAGGCTGTCATCGCGGACTACCAGCCGTCGATCGTCATCAGCCTGGGTGACAGTTTCCACGACGGCAGCGGCGCCCAGCGCATGCATCAAAGTTTCCGCGAGCGGCTGGAAGCGCTGATAGCGGGCCGTGACTGGTTCTGGGTCGCCGGCAATCACGATCCTGAAGCGCCGGCGGACCTGCCCGGCGAGACGGTTCGGGAACTCGCCATAGGCTCGCTGCTGTTCCGGCACGAGCCATCGAAGGTGCGCGTGGAGGGCGAAATATCCGGCCACCTCCACCCTTGCGCACGCATCGTGCAACAAGGCCGTTCGGTGCGCAGGCGCTGCTTTGCCGGCGATGGCGGCCGCATGATCATGCCGGCCTTCGGTGCCTATACCGGCTCGCTCAACGTGCTCGATCGCGCCTATGCCGGCTTGTTCCGGCTGGAAACGCTGATGGCCTACATGCTGGGCACTGACCGCATCTTCGCAATCTCACGCTCGATGCTGCGGCCAGGTTGAGTTCTACCGCCCGTAGTACAGCATGACCGTGTGCTTCGCCTCGGCGAAGAACAGCCAGCGTTCGACCAGCATGCCGGCGAACTGGACGATCGCGGCGAGTGCCGACAGCACCGCCGCAAACGGCCACGGCAAGGCGAAGGCGGCAATCAGCAACAGGATCGGCAAGCCGAACGCCAGCGCCTGCGCGATCCGGCGCAGCTTCGCCGCATGCTTGCGCGCTATGCGAAAGCCCATTTCCTTGAGCAGGTAGTTTTCCTCGGTATGCGGCCATTCCAGGGATCGCACCGTGCCGCCGGAGAGTCCGGTCGCGGTGTTCGCGTTGGTCGCGATTTCAAGTTGGTCATTGTGGCGCCAGGTCGCCAGCTTCCAGCCCCAGCCGAGCAAGGTGATCAGTACCGAAGCGGCGAGCAGGACAGTCGAGCCGAGCGCAAAGCCTTGCAGCAGGGCATTCACAAGCACGCAGCCGCTCATCGCCGAGAAGATGAGATAGCCGGGCAAGGTGTAGGGGCTGTGCCATTGGGCGATGGGCTTCAGCGAGGCATAGATCATGCCCGTCATGCAGACCGTGACGATAGCACCGAGGCCGGCCAGAGCGCCCGCGGCCGCCACCCAGCCATCGAGGCGGCCAAGCAAGATCCAGCCCATGCCGAACAGCCCTGCGGGGATGAAGGTGGCGACCGACGCGACGCCTTCGCGCGACAGCCACGAACTGCGCCATTGCGAGAACGCCCGCCAGGCACGTTCAGGCCTGCCGAGATGGCCGGTCGAGGACAGCAGGCCGGCCGCGATCAGGCCGAGCGCCAGCCCCATGCCGACAAAGCCCAGCCAGAGATCGGGCGCGACGAAACCGAGCGGGCCGAGCACGCCGAGCAGCGCGAGCAACCCATAGCCGGCACCCGTGGCGGTGGTGAAGAAGACGACCGAAAAAGCTGGATGCATGGATGGTCAGCTCGAAAGCATGCGGTCGACCCAACCGAGGAAGCCGCCCTCGGCCCGCACCGACTCCAGCGCTTTGGCGGGCACGGATGCGGCGCGTTGCGTGTGGGCGCGCGGCGGCAGGTATTTGTTTGTCGGCTTGTAGCCCATCTCCGGCATCAAATCGACACCGCCGCGCTCCGCCACCAGTTGCGACACAGCCGATGCGGGATCGCCGAGATCGCCGAAATGCCGGGCGCTGGTCGGGCAGGCGGCGACGCAGGCCGGCACGCGGTCGCCTTCGGCCAGATTGTCGTTATAGATGCGGTCGACGCAGAGCGTGCATTTCTTCATCACGCCGACATCCGTGTCGAACTCGCGCGCGCCGTAAGGGCAGGCCCAGCTGCACAATTTGCAGCCGATGCACTTGTCCTCGTCGATCAGCACGATACCGTCGGAGGCGCGTTTGTAGGAGGCGCCCGTCGGGCAGACGGTGACGCAGGCCGGCGTCTCGCAATGCAGGCAGGAGCGCGGAAAATTCACCGTGCGTCCACCCATCTCGGTGATGTGCTCGTAACTGTGCACGCGGTTGAACCAGACCCCGTCGACATGGCCGCCATAAGGGTCGATGTCGGTCAGCGGCGCCATGTGGCCGCCGGTGTTCCACTCCTTGCAGGCGGTGACGCAGGCCTGGCAGCCGACGCAGGTGTCGAGATCGATGACAAGGCCGAGCTTTTTGTCCGTATGAGAGGGAAGGCAGGTCATTCCACGGCCTCTCTTGCCCGACGAAATTCGACGCCGAAAGTCAGCTTGTCGGGTGAGGGTTCGAAACGCGGCGGCTGGTGAAACCGTTCGAATTGCGGCTCGGTGAAGCCGGCTTCGTCATCAGCGCATTTGACGACGCGCACGCGCAGATCGAACCACGCCGCCTGTCCCGTGACCGGATCGGAGTTCGAATAACGTTTGCCGCCGGCATCGGCGGTAGTCTGGTCGCCGATGATGTGGTTGAGCAGGAAGCCGCGATTGCTCTCGGCGGCATCGTCCTTCAGCCCCCAGCTGCCGCGCCTTTTGCCGATAGCGTTCCAGGTCCAGACCGTGTTCTCGTTCACCCCGTCGACCAGCTTGATCTGCCCCTTCACCTTGCCGTTGATGCTCTCGATCCACACCCAGTCGTCATCGGCAAGGCCAAGGTTGGCCGCGGTCCGGTGATGCACGAACAGCCGGTTCTGGCTGGTGATCTGCCGCAACCACGCATTTTGCGAACCCCAGGAATGGTACATGTGCATTGGCCGCTGCGTCAGCGCGTGCAGCGGGTATTTTTCGAGGTCCACGGCAGCTTCCTCGAACGGCACATACCAGAACGGCAGCGGATCCATGTAGGTCTCGACGCGCTCGCGTTCGCTAACGGGCGGCACTACCGGGCCATGGCCGCGCGCGGCAAGGCGAAAGCGCTGCATGGGTTCGGAATAGAGCTGGAAAACAATCGGCTCGGCCTTGGGGATGAAGCCCAGTTGCACGGCGAAGTCGAGATAGGAACGGTTGGCCATCTTGTAGTAGCGCTGGTCGTCAGTGAAGTCGTGGTGCCAGAAGCCGCCATTGTCGATGTAGCGCTGCAACTGGTTGGGGTTGACGTCGCCCTTGCCGATCGAGGTTTCATCCTTGCCGCGCCAGCCGGCGAGCGGGCCGATGCCAGGCGTGCGTTCATGATTGACGATGTAGTCGGCGTAGTCGCGGTACTTCGCCGAGCCGTCGTCCTCGACGAAGCCGGGCAAGCCAAGCCGCGCGCCGAGTTCGATCAGCACCGACTGGAACGGCCTGACGTCGCGGTCGGGCTCGACCACCGGATGGCGAATGGCGTCGCCCGGCCCGTCGGCATGGCTGATCGGCCGGTCGAGCAGGCTGATGCAGTCATGACGCTCGAGATAGGTGGTGTCGGGCAGGACGAGGTCCGCGAACGGCACGGTCTCGGAATAATAGGCGTCGGAATAGATGATGAAGGGGATCCTGTAATTGCCCGCTTCATCATGGTCGGTAAGCATGGCCATGGTCTCGATCGTATTCATCGAGGAATTCCAGGCCATGTTCGACATGTACATCATCAGCGTGTCGATAGGGTACGGGTCGCCGGCCCAGGCGTTGCGAATGACGGTGTGCATCAGACCATGCGCCGCAAGTGGCGAATCCCAGGAATAGGCCTTGTCGATGCGCAGCGGCGTGCCGGCTTCGTCGACCAGCAGATCGTCGGGTCCACAAACGAAACCGAGCGGCATGCCGTCGAGCGGCGTCATCGGCCTCACGTCCTTGCCGCAGGGTTTCGGGCCCGGCGGGGCGGATCTGGGGTAGGGCGGCTTGAAGCGGAAGCCGCCAGGCACGTCCACGGTTCCGAGGAGCACCTGCAGCAGGTGGATGGCGCGGCAGGTATGGAAGCCGTTGGAATGGGCGGAGATGCCGCGCATGGCATGCATCGAAACCGGTCGGCCCTTGATCGTCCCGTGCCGACGCCCAGCCCAGTCGGTCCATGCCACCGGCAGTTCGATCGTCTGTTCGAAGGCGACATGGGCAAGTTCGGCGGCGATCCGGCGGATCGTATCGGCGGCAATGCCGCAACGCTCGGCGACCGCGTCGGGTGCATGGCTCTCGTCGAGATAGCGGTCCGCAATGAGCTGGAAGACAGGAACGCAGCTGCGCCCGCCGACCGTGAAGCTGCCGGTCAGTGCGGGCTTCGCATCCGGATCGGCTGCGTTGACGGTGGTCTTCGCCACGCGGTCCCATGCCAGCGGATTGCCGTCGCCGTCGCGCAGAAAAAGCCCATCATCGGCCGCGCCTGGCTCCTGGACAACCAGGACATGCGCGTTGGTGTAGCGAAGCAGATAATCGAGATCGACGCGGCCGGCCTTCAAGAGTTCGTGGATGAGCGCGAACACGAACAGGCCATCCGTACCGGGCCGGATGCCGATCCAGTCGTCGGCGATCGCATTGTAGCCGGTCCGGCACGGATTGATCGACACCACCTTGGCGCCGCGCGCCTTGAGTTTGCCCAGCCCGATCTTGATCGGGTTGGAATCATGGTCCTCGGCGACGCCGAACAGCATGAAGTATTTCGTGTTGTCCCAATCGGGCTCGCCAAACTCCCAGAACGAGCCGCCGATCGTGTAAAGGCCCCCGGCCGCCATGTTGACGGAACAGAAGCCGCCATGGGCGGCGAAGTTCGGCGTGCCGAACTGGCTTGCCCACCAGCCTGTCAAGGATTGCGACTGGTCGCGGCCGGTAAAGAAGGCGAGCTTCTTGGGGTCGGTCCGGCGGATATGCGACAGCCGCCCGGTGGCGATCGCGAAGGCTTCCTCCCACTCGATCTCGCGGAATTCTCCGGTGCCGCGCGGACCGGTGCGCAGCAATGGCTTCTTCAGCCTGGCCGGGCTGTAGTGCTGCATGATGCCGGAGCTGCCCTTGCCGCAGATCACGCCGCGATTGACCGGGTGGTCCTTGTTGCCGTTGATGTAGCGGACCTTGCCGTCCTTGATGTGCACGTCGATGCCGCAGCGGCAGGCACACATGTAGCAGGTAGTCTTGGCGATGCTGTCCGATACTGCGGGCGAGGTGTCGACGCCGTCGCCTTCATCGGGCGCCCGCGTGTCGGCAAGCGGGCGTTGCGAGGGGGCTGAATTGGCGCCGCGCGGCGGTCCTTGCATCATGATCCTGGGATGCTCGCACGGCCGGCGGATTTGGCGCGCGTCTTCGGTCCGGGGCCGCGCATGTAATGCTCTTCCGGGTGATATCGATCGCCGGCCAACCGCCGTCTTATGCCGCGGGTCCAATGCGCAAGCAGGGATCTGAACCGCCCGATCATTTTGTTCTCTGCGACCTGCAGGCCAATTTTTTCTAACTTCGGCCGAAAAAGTAGAATAAAGCCATCGATCCGTCTAATCAGTTGTTCTTGTAAATTCGATCGGAATTGGTTCTTAATGCAGGCATGACCCTGGACCAGTTGCGCATTTTCGTCGCCGTCGCCGAGCGCGGCCACATGACCAAGGCGGCCGAGCTTCTGGGCATTTCCCAGTCGGCGGCATCGGCGGCCATTCGCGCGCTGGAAGAGCAGCATGGTGTGCATCTGTTCAACCGGGTGGGCCGCAATATCGAACTGGCCCAGACCGGCCACCGGTTCCTGCCCGAGGCCAAGGCCGTGCTGGAGCGGGCCGCCGCCGCCCGCAACGTGCTGGAACATGTTTCGCAGACGGTCGCCGGCAGCCTCTCCATCGCCGCCAGCCTGACCATCGCCAGCTACTGGCTGCCGCGCCGGCTGGCCTCCTTCCACGAGGCCTATCCCGCCGTCCGGCTCAGCGTCACAATCGGCAACACGAGGCAGGTCGAGGCCAGCGTGCTCGATGGAACCGCCGATCTCGGCCTCGTCGAAGGGCGCACCGAGTCCGACATATTGCGACGCGCCAAGGTCGATACCGACCGGTTGATGCTGGTCGTCGCCTCTTCTCATCCCAAGATCGCCGAAATCGCGCCGGGCCGCCCCGATATCACCGGCCTGCGCTGGATCATCCGCGAGGGTGGTTCGGGCACGCGCGAGGTTCTGGAGGATCTGGCGCGCCGCGAGGGGATTTCACTTGCCGACCTGCAGATATTCCTGGTGCTGCCCAGCAACGAGGCGGTTCGCCAGGCCGTCGAGGCGGGCGCCGGGGCGACCATCATTTCAGAGCTGGTCGTCGGGCGCGCGGTCGCCGAGGGGAGCCTGAGGGTCGTGCCGATCGAATTGCCGAAGCGCGACTTCGCCATGATCACCCATCGCGACCGTCAGGCAAGCCTGGCCCAGATGGCGCTCAAGGCGCATCTAGCCGCGGAGACGGACGGGCCTGCGCCAGGGTAGAGTCAGCCGAACTTCCGCTGCGCATCCAAGGCCAGTCCAAGCCCGACCGAGCCAAACATGTCGCCTTCGATGACGGAAGCCCGCGGCACCAGAGACAGGATTTCCCGCCTTGCCAGCGGGATCGCCGTCGAGCCGCCGGTCAGGAACACCGCGGTGATGTCGGACGGCTTCACTTGAGCGTCGCGGATGGTCTGGCCCACCGTTTCGGTGACCCGCTCGATATCCCGGGCGATCGTGGTCTCCAGCCCGTCGCGCGTGATCCCGGCGGCGAACGCCGCGTCAGGCAGCTTCACCGCCACCTCCGCCGATGACCTGGCGGTCAGCTCGATCTTGGCTTTTTCGACCAACGCCGCCAGCGCGTGCCCGTAGCGGTGCTCGACGATATGGATGAAGCGGTCGACCAGATCGGCGCGCGCGGCCTCGTACCGGATCTGGCGCAGATGCGTCATCGCCTTGGCGGTGTAGACCAGGTTGATGCGCTGCCATGTGGCGAGATCGATGAAGTAGCTGGCCGGCAGATTGCGCTTGCCGTCCTTGGTCGGCGAGAGGTAGCCGAGCTGCGGCATGACATGGGCGATGCTCAGCAGCCGGTCGAAATCGGTGCCGCCGATATGGATGCCGCGGCTGGCCAGTATGTCGTCCTTGCGGTCGGTCGATCGCGAACGCTCCGGCGAGACCCGCACGATCGAGAAATCGGACGTGCCGCCGCCCATGTCGATGATCAGCGCCAGTTCCTCCCGCGTCACCTTCTGTTCGTAGTCCAGCGCCGCCGCGATCGGCTCGAACTGGAAAGCGATGTGCTTGAAACCCTGGGCGCGGGCGGCCTTCTCGAGCTCGCCTTGCGCCTGCGCGTCGGCTTGCGCGTCGTCATCGACGAACTGCACCGGGCGGCCGAGCACGACGTTTTCCACGGGGCCGCCGGCGTCCTCTTCCAGCCGCGTCTTGAGATGGCCGATGAACAGGCCGATAATGTCGATGAAGCCGATCTGGCGCGCCTTGATACGCGTCTTCTCGTGGGCGAGCGAGCTGCCGAGCACGCTCTTAAGCGAGCGCATCAATCGGCCCTCGATGCTGTCGGTATAATCGCCGATCGCACGCCGGCCGAAATAAGTATGGCCGTCCTCGAAGTTGAAGAACACGGCACTTGGCAAAGTGGGCTGTTCGCCCTCCAGTGGGACCAGCCGCGCCTTGCCGTTCCGGATCACGCCCACCGTGGAATTGGACGTGCCGAAGTCGATGCCGCCGAATGCCTGGTGCATTGCAGCCTCCTGTCCTTGTTTTCGTGGCGGCAAGACAGCAGCGACGCATCGCGCTGTCATTCGGATGGCCGGACCGCCCTGGCGAATGGTGTGCGTGTTTGCCCTTGGGCTGGGAGGCGGCGGTTTATCGCATGGTGGGAAAAAGGGGAACCCCTCTTTTCCCGGAGCATCAATCTTTGCGGAACACCAGCCGGCCGAGCCAGCCGGTTATCATCGCCAGCGATATGGCGAAGACACCGTAGAGGAACGAATAGTCGTGGGCGACGCGGAAGATCGATTGTTCGAAGCCCGATTTGCGGATTTCGAGCTGCGCCGAACTCTCCTTGATGAACAGGCCGCTCTTGAACAGGAAGGCGCGGGCCTTGTGGGTGCCGACCGGCACATTCGGCGCCAGCCTGACCGTGGCGCGAAACAGGTTCTGCGACAGGAATTGCACGCCGCCGACATTCTCGCTGTAGAGCCCGGCGGCGGCCTTGCGCTCGCGCAGTGCCGCCGTGAATTCCTCGATCGTCGCCGGGCTGTCGCCAGCATCGGCTGGCTGCATGTAGAGGTTGGAGGCGCCGAGCGACAATTGCTTGTAGCTGTTGGGTTCGGTGATGTCCTGCAGGGGCCGTGTGGTCGCCACCGAATAGGACACCGGCACGTTCTCGAAGGTTTCCGAGTCCAGATTGACCCAGACACCCAGCACCCGGTCCTTGCGGCGCACCACCACCGGTTTTGGCGGCCCTTCGAGCACGACGATGACGTCGTAGCGGCCCTGGCGTGCCACCAGTGGGTCGGGATTTTCCAGGGATCCGAAAATGGTCAGATCGGCGCCGGAAAACCCGGCGGTGATCGACACCGCATCGGTGGAAAGGCCGATCTGGATGCCTTCCGTCAGCGGCGTCTGCGCCTTCGCCGGCGCGGCGGCGGTCAGGGACAGGAGGGCGACGGCCGCGAGCGCTTTCAGGCCTTTCATCAATTGAGGCCCACGGCGGACAACGAATAAAGGTTGGGCGGCGTGACGAACAGATCGATGGCGAGCCGGATCGCCACCGCCAGAACCAGCAGCGCCAGCAAGGCCCTCAACTGCTCGCCGCGCAGCCGTTGGCCGGCCTTGGCGCCATACTGTGCCCCGGCCACGCCGCCGGCCATCAAAAGGAAGGCCAGCATCACATCGACGGTCTGGTTGGTGGTGGCGTGAACCAGCGTCGTGTAGGCGCTGGTGAAGATGATCTGGAACAGCGAGGTGCCGATGACGACATTGGTCGGCACTTTCAAGAGATAGATCAGCGCCGGCACCATGATGAATCCGCCGCCGACACCCATGATCGACGACAGGAAGCCGATGCCGGCGCCAAGGCCGAGCACCGGGATGACGCTGACGAACAGTTTCGACGCCCGGAAGCGCATCTTCAGCGGCAGGCGGTGGATCCAGTTGTGCTGGCCCGATTTCTTCAGCACCGGCGCCGCGCCGCTGCGCGTGGCGCGCAGCGCGTTGATGCTTTCGACCAGCATCAGCCCGCCGACGGTGCCGAGCAGCACGACATAGAGCAGCGAGATGAACAGGTCGAGCTGGCCGAGCCTGCGCAGCAAGCCGAACACGTAGATGCCGCCCGTGGAGCCGACGACGCCGCCGGCCAGAAGGACGCTGCCGAGCTTGAAGTCGAGCGTGCCTCGCTTCATGTGCGACAGCACGCCGGACACGGACGAGGCGATGACCTGGTTGGCGCCGGTGGCGACCGCGATGGCTGGCGGGATGTTATAGAAGATCAAGAGCGGGGTGATGAGAAAGCCGCCGCCCACCCCGAACATGCCCGACAGGAAACCCACCGCGGCGCCCATGGCCAGCAGCACGAAGACGTTGACGGAAATTTCCGCGATCGGGAGATAGATGCCCACCCGTCAGTCTCGATCAGTTTGCCTGTCGGCGAATAAAGCCGTTGCGGACAGTATCGCATCGAAAAGCCAATTTTTCCTTGCGCCGACGCGGCAGCGCGGTCAAACCCCGCCACCGCGCCGAAACAAAAAACAACTCAATCAGTTAACAGGCAAATGTATGGCAAGGGCGTCGTGGAAACGACGCTTCTGCCGTTATTTGCGCGCCAGCAATGCCTTGACCAGTTTCTCGTCGACCGCGCCGGTCGCCGGCAGCTTGTTGTCGGTCTGGAAAGCGATGATCGCGTTCTTGGTTTTCTCGCCCATGACGCCGTCGGCGCCGCCGGCGTCATAGCCGTTCTTGTTGAGGATGAGCTGGATGTTCTTGACCGCCTTCTTCATGTCGATGCCGGCGGTCGTCTGCGGCGTGCCTTCCTGCCAGGATTCGGGAATGTCCACCGAATTGGCCGCCGCGTTGAGCGGCTTGGCCTTCCACAATTCTGTCGCGGCGCGCGCCCGCTCGAGCTGCTCGGGCCGCAGCGCATTGGCGATCTCGTCGCGCTTGGCCGCGGCATCCTTGTCGCCGGTCTTGGCGACGAGCGCGAACCACTTATAGGACTCTTCCAGGTTCTGCTTCATGCCGACGCCCTTGGCGGCGAGGATGCCGAGATTGAACTGGCTGTCCTTGACGCCGAGGTCGGCGGCCTCCTGGAACCAGTGCGCGGCCGAGTCATTGTCGGTCACGCCGTCAGCAGCCATGGCGAACAGCACCGCCAAATTGTGCATGGCGCTGGCGTTGCCCTGCGCGGCGGCGAGCTGGTACCAGGTCTTCGACTTCTTGACGTCGCGCGCGACGCCGATGCCCTTCTCGTAGAAATTGCCGATGCGGTATTCGGCCGGAGCGAAGCCGAGTTCCGCCGATTTCTCGTACCATTTGGCAGCCGTCGCCATGTCTTCCTTGACGCCGCGCGACTCCGCATAGCGCGAGCCCACTTCGAACAGTGCCTTGGCGTCACCAGCGGCAGCGGCATCGCGCAGGGCGGCCGGGCCGGCATCGGCCGGGATGTCGAACTTGGCCGCCGCGGTCGCCGCCGGCTTGTCCACGGGCGCAACGGCGCCGGTCGTGTCATTGGCCGTGGCCTCGGTCGCCACTGGCGCGGCAGGGGCCGGTTGGGCATCGGCATCCGTCGCCTGCGTGACGCCGGCGATGGTGGCTGGGGTCGGATCCGTTAAGGTAGGAGCAGCGGTCATCGGAGCAATCGGCGCCGGCGCGGCCGAAGCCATCGCATCGGGAGCGGTCGTGCTCGGGCCGGAAGCCATGGCCGACACGACTGGTGCCGGAGTGGGCTCTGCCGTGGGCGCCGTGCCGGGCATCGCGTCCGTATCCGACGGCATGGCCATGACGGGCTGCGCCGCCATGTCGTCCTTGGCCGCCGGCGCGGATTGTTCGGCCTGCCTGACGCCGCGGGCCGGCGCGCTGTCCGTGGCGGTCGGCTGGATTTCGGTCTTCGGCTGGCTGGCGGTGTCGAGAGATGCCGTCTGCACCGGCTGCGAGGCGACGATCGGCAGCGCGTCGTTGCTTGCCACCTGGGCGGGATCCGAGAGAAACGCCTTGCCGAGCTGCAGGCCGGCAAGCGCCAGCATGATCGCGGCCGCCGCCATCAGGATCGGCTTGCGCCGCGCCTTGAGCAGATCGCCTATCCTGAGCGCCTTGACCGGGCCCTTCATCGTCGACTGGCGCTTCAGGGCGTCGGCCTCGGCCGCCGCCGCCTGCGCCGCGCGCCGGGCAGCGGCGATGAAATCCGATTTCGCCGCGTCGCTGTCGCCGGGCTTTGCCGGTTGTCCGCGCTCGTCGCGCACGCGCTTCATGATGGCATTGAGGTCGGGCGCGCCGGAGCCGGGCTCCAGCGGGCGGTTGGCGATTTTGGGGTCGAGCGGCTCATCGAGATCGACACTGGGAATATCGGCGCTCGGCGCCGAGCCGGCAAGCGGCGGAACATCCACCGTCTTCTTGCCCTTGAAGGCACGTGCCAGCCCGCCGAACATCGATTTGCGCCCCGCCGGCTGGTCTTTCTCGGCGCTCGTGTCGGAACCGAGTGCGGCCATCGCGGCGGCGGCGGCGGCTTCCGCGGGCGAACGCGCGCCCGGCCGGGCGGAAAAGCCCGTCTCCACGTGCATTGCCGGTTCGCCTGATGAGGCAGGCTCGGCGCGCAATATGGCCGCGGCACGCGCGTCCAGATCGGCCATGTCGCCGGTCAGCGGCAGCGGCTCGTCCATGGTCATCGAGGGTGCGTTCACGGCCATCTTGGGCCGCCGCACGCCACGCCAGCCGCTCGGTTCGGCCGGAACCGCATCCAGCAGTTCGCTTACCGCTTCGGACGGTTCGCTGGTTTCCAGCGAACCCAGCCTGTCGACGATCTTGAGCAGTGTATCGTGAATGGCCTCGAAAGTACGTGAATTGCGTTCGTCGGAACGCCGCGTCAATGTCTCCAGCGTCTTCAGGTCCTGGGCGAGGCCAGACACCGCGGCCGTATTGGTGCTCGTTCCGGCCAGCGAGCGCACCGCGTTCTCGGCCGCCTCGCGTGCCGCGCCGAGGATGGAATCGCGGGTGCCGGCCAGTGCTTTTTCGATTTCGTTGAGGCGCGGGCTGATGTCCTCGAAGTCCGGCAGCGGCATGCTTGGCTTGGAAAGATGCGCCGACAGGCCGGCGACCTGCGCCTCCAGGCTACGGATCAGCGCCGGATCGATGCCGGCGACCTGGGCCGCCGAAGCGTCCAGACGGCTTGAAATATCCTCGAGCCGGCTTTCCAGCCCGCGGATAGCCGCCTCGCCGGCCGGATCGGGAGCGCGCGTTTCCATGCGCTTGGCCAGTGCGGTGAAGCGGGCATCGATGGCGTCCATGATGCCGGCGCTGTCGATCTGCGGCATGCTGCGCTGGTCCAGCCGGTCGGCAACCTCGTCCAGCCTGCGCTCGAGATCGCGAAACAGCATGTTGCCCTGTTCGATGGCATCGCCCTGGCGGCGCTCCATCATGCCGGACAGCACGTCGAAGCGCTGCTCCAGCCCGTGGAAGATGTAGTCGGCGTCGGGCATGGCCGGCGACTGATCGATCTTGTCGGCGATCAGCGCGATCTGCTTGGCAAGCCGTTCCATCGCCTGTTCGGGCAGGTTGGCGCGGCCGGCGAGGTCATCGACTCGGCTCGACAGCGTGTTCAGCCGGTCGATCACGACATTGCCGGGACGGTCCTGCGCCACTTCCTCGATCTGCTGGGCGAGCGAGTCGATCCGCTTCTCGATGCGCTCGAAGGCTTCGTGGTCGATTGAGTTCGCCTGTGCGGCGACGGTCGAGGCGACGATGGCGCGGGAAATCTCGTCCAACCGCTCGTCGATCATGGCCAGCGTATCACCGCCGCGATTGTCCTGCTGGCTGGCGAAATGGTCGACCGCGCCCGCCAGCGTGCGAACCTTTTCCTCCAGCGAACGCAGCGACAGCGATTCCGGCAGATTGTTGACGGCGTTGCTGATCTGCTCCAGCCGGTCGGTCAGGGCGGCGAGCGCGGGATCGTCGGAGCGCTTGCGCTGGTCGGCGTCGACGCGGTCCTCGAAAGCCGTCCAGCGGCGATCGAAATCATCCCAGCGGCGATCGACCTTCTGCACGCTCTCCTCGCGCGCCAGCGTGTCGAGCGCGGCCTTGACCTGCTCGAGTTCCAGCCGCAGCAGGTTGACGCTCCTGTCGTCGCTCTTCTCCGACAGCGATTTGATGGCGCCGGAGAGCCGTTCGAATTCCACGCCGAGTTCCGCGCTGCCCTTGCCTGTGGCGCCGGACTTGGCGTTCGACTGGAAGGCGCGGTCGATGTCCTTGCGCAGCGCATCGAATTCGCGCTGCAGTCCCGATGTCACCTGATGGCGCAGTTCCTCGCGCATGCCACGCAGTTCGCCGGCGATCTTGCCGACCATGGCGACGCTGTCTTCCTGGCCGCGCACGCGGTCGATGTCACGCGCGATCGCCTGATAATTCTGATCGAAGGCAGGGGAGGGCGCCGGGTTCGGCGCACGCGGTGCCGGCTGCGGATCCTCATACCAGCGCTGCTGGGCGTTCGGCTGCGCGGCGGGATAACGCGGTTCGGTTGCGGGATAACGCGGGTCGGCTGCGGGGTGACGCGGTTCGGCGCCATATTGGCGAGGAGCCGGGCGTGCCGTCGTGTCCTCGCGCGTCTGCCCCAGGCGCTGTTCCAGCGTCTCCAGCGAGCGGTTCAGCTGCTCGAGCGTGGTCTGCGGCTTGCGCTGCCTGCCGGCGTTGAGTGTATCGAGATAGGACCGCTTGCTGTTCATCGGTGCGTCCGTCTTTCAGATTGGCCGGCTTGCGACCGGCTCCCCAAGTCCCTGCCGGAACGAGGCGACCGCGCTTCCATGCCACGGTGGAAGACAAGCTTCCCGGGGTTTCACCCGCGCTCCGAAAAACCGTGAAAATTCGATACAGGATAACCACGGGTAGCCGACACGCGCACATTTCGCCCAACGTGGTAAACAACGCGTTAACCAAGCTTAAGAAGTTGCAAGGAAGTTGGCTGTCCCCGCCTCCGGTGCGGCATAAAGCACCGTTCTCAGAACGCCCTTGCGTCATGAGGCGGCTATCGGTATAGAATTGACGTAAACGTAAAAGGCGCATCGAGTGTGCTGTTTTGCGATTTGTTTGTCGAAACCACGGCCGGAAGCACGCCCCCGCTTCCAGTCAGGCGACGCATGGTCCGGGACCGCGAAGCCACCAGACGGGGAAAGCCAGTGACCATGAAGCTTATCTCGGCCGGCGAGACCGCGGCCAATACCAATAATGCATCCGTCGAAATCGGCGAGGATCTCTCACGCATCGGCGAAATGGCCAAAAAGTACGGCGTGACGCTGCGTACGCTGCGTTTCTACGAAGACAAGGGCCTGCTGAACCCGCAGCGCGACGGTTCGACCCGTCTCTACACGCGCCGCGACAAGGCCAGGCTGAAGCTGATCCTGCTCGGCCGCAAGGTCGGGTTCTCGCTGCGCGACGTCAAGCAGATGATGGACCTCTACGATCCGACCGGTTCCAACACCAAGCAGCTGCGGCTGGCGCTCGACAAGTCGGAGAAGCAACTCGCCCGGCTGCAGAAGCAGCGCGCACTGATCGACGATGCCATCAATGAGCTCAGCGGCTCGATGTCGGCCGTGCGCCAGATGTTGACCGAGCGTTCGGCGCCGCAGGCGAGCGTCGCCAGCTAAGCCATACGCCGACACTGTCGGGCTCGTTACCATCAAAGCCGCGTGGCCATGCCGCGCGGCTTTTCGCTGTCGTGGCCTGCTGTTCGCGCTGGCTAGAGCAAAGCCGCAACGTTAGGCTCACCGCGCTCGCGGCGGCGAAAATCTTATCGCATCGAAAATATTGACGTTTACGCAAACGTCAATATTTGTTATTGCGACTTCAACATTGGCCCGCTTGCCGCTCACGGCTTGATTTCGGGGCCTCATCCGCATGGTGGAGGAAAAGCATGCCGATCTACAGGGCCCCGGTCCAGGACACGCTGTTCGTGCTCAACGAGGTGCTGGGCTATCAGCGCTATTCGAACCTTCCCGGATTCGCCGATGCCACGCCTGACGTGCTGGAGGCAATTCTCGCCGAAGGCGCCAAGCTCGCCGAGAACGTCATGCATCCGCTCAACCGTGTCGGCGACATGGAAGGCTGCGTGCGCCACGACGATGGCTCGGTGACCACGCCCAAGGGCTTCAAGGAAGCGTTCGACCAGTATCGCGAAGGCGGCTGGATGGGTCTGGCGGCCCCCGTCGAGTTCGGCGGCCAGGGCCTGCCCTATGCCGTGCACACGGCGGTGGCCGAATACATGGTCTCGGCCAACATGTCGCTGATGATGTACCCCGGCCTGACCCAGGGCGCGATCGCCGCCATCATCACCCACGGCACCGACGAGCAGAAGGCGACATGGCTGCCCAGGATGGTCGAGGGCAGCTGGACCGGCACAATGAACCTGACCGAGCCGCATTGCGGCACCGACCTCGGCCTGCTGCGCACCAAGGCGGTGCCGAACGGCGATGGCACCTACAAGATTTCCGGCCAGAAGATCTTCATCTCGGCCGGCGAGCACGACATGTCCGACAACATCGTCCATCTGGTGCTGGCCCGCATCGAGGGCGCGCCGGAAGGCGTCAAGGGCATCTCGCTGTTCATCGTGCCGAAGCTCAAGCTCGACGCGTCGGGCAATCCGGGGACAAGGAACACCGTCTCCTGCGGTTCGATCGAGGAGAAGATGGGCATCCACGGCAATTCGACCTGCGTCATGAACTATGACGAGGCCGAGGGAACGCTGCTCGGCGAGGCCAACGGCGGCCTCAAGGCGATGTTCACGATGATGAACGAGGCCCGCCTCGGTGTCGGCCTGCAGGGCCTTTCGCTGTCGGAGATCGCCTACCAGAATGCCGTCGCCTACGCCAAGGACCGTTTGCAGGGCCGCTCGCTGTCAGGCCCGAAGGCGCCTGACAAGAAGGCCGATCCGATCATCGTCCATCCCGACATCCGCCGCTCGCTGATGACCATGAAGGCCTTCAACGAGGCCGGCCGTGCGCTGGCGCTGTGGACGGCGATCAAGTCCGACATCGCGCACCGCTCCGCCGACGACAAGGACCGCCAGGCGGCCGACGATTACACCGGCTTGATGACGCCGGTGGTCAAGGGCGTGCTGACCGACAAGGGTTTCGATCACGCCGTCATGGCGCAGCAGGTGTTCGGCGGCCACGGCTATATCGAAGAGCACGGCATGAGCCAGTTCGTGCGCGATGCCCGCATCGCCATGATCTATGAAGGCGCCAACGGCATCCAGGCGCTCGACCTCGTCGGCCGCAAGCTCGGCTTGCATGGCGGCCGCGCCATCCAGGCCTTCTTCAAGGAAGTCGGCGAGTTCTGCGAGGAAAACCGCGCCGACGAGAAGATGGCGCCCTTCACCAAGGGTCTGAAAAAGGGTCTCAACGATCTGCAGGCGGCGACCATGTGGCTCCTGCAGAACGGCACGGCCAAGCCCGACAATGCCGGTGCCGCCTCGACCGACTACATGCACCTCTTCGGCCTCGTGGCGCTGGGTTACATGTGGGCGCAGATGGCCAAGGCGGCGCAGGGCAAGACCGGCGCCAACGGCTCCCAGTCATTCTACGACAACAAGGTCGTGACGGCGCGCTTCTTCATGGAACGGATCATGCCGGAGACGTCGGCACATCTGGCCCGTATTTCGAGCGGCGCCGATACGCTGATGGCCCTGCCGGCGGAAGCGTTCTAAGCTCGGTCCTGCTAGCCTTTCTGCCTGTCGATACGCGGAGGAAATCGTGGCGACAAATCCAGCTGAAGTGCTCTCCTTGCCGAAGCCCGCCTGGGCGGCCGACGAGGTCGGCATGCTCTACGACATGGCGACCCGCTTCATGGCGGAGGAGATCGCGCCGCGCTACGACGAGTTCGAGAAGAACGAGATGGTCGACCGCGAGAGCTGGCTGAAGGCGGGTGCGGCCGGCCTGCTCTGCGCTTCCATGCCGGAGGAATATGGCGGCTCGGGCGGCACCTTCGCGCATGAGAGCGCCATCATCGAGGCGATCGGCCATGTCGGCGTCGACGGCTTCGGCATCGGCTTGCACAATTCGATCGTCGCCCCTTACATCCTCCATTACGGCTCGGAGGAGCAGAAGAAGAAATGGCTGCCCAGGCTCGCCACCGGCGAGCTGATCGGCGCTATCGCCATGACCGAACCTGGCGCCGGCTCCGACCTGCAAGGCGTCAAGACCCGCGCCGAGAAGGACGGCAACCAGTACAAGATCAACGGCTCCAAGACCTTCATCACCAACGGCCAGCTGGCGAACTTCATCATCGTCGTCACCAAGACCGATCCGGAAAAGGGCGCCAAGGGCACCTCGCTGATGATCGTCGAGACCGATGAGGTCGAAGGTTTTGAGCGCGGCCGCAACCTCGACAAGATCGGGCTGAAGGCCAACGACACGTCGGAACTGTTCTTCAACGACGTGCGCGTGCCGACCTCCAATCTGCTCGGCCATGAAGAAGGACAGGGCTTCGTCCAGCTCATGCAGCAATTGCCGCAGGAGCGGCTGCAGATCGGCACAGGCGCCATCGCCATGATCGAGCGCGCGCTGGCGCTGACCATCGATTACGTCAAGGAGCGCAAGGCCTTCGGCAAGGCGATCGTCGACTTCCAGAACACCCAGTTCAAGCTGGCTGAGTTGAAGACCGAGGCCACCATCGGCCGCGTCTTCTACAATGACTGCGTCACCCGCCACATCAATGGCGGCCTCGATCCGGTCACCGCCTCGATGGCCAAATACTGGCTCAGCGACCTGCAGGGCAAAGTCGTCGACGAATGCCTTCAATTGCATGGCGGCTATGGCTACATGAATGAATATCCGATCGCCCGCATGTTCCGCGACGCTCGCGTCCAGCGCATCTACGGCGGCACCAACGAGATCATGAAATTGCTGATCGGACGCTCGCTCTGAGCAGCTCTCTTCAGCGAACCCAAGGAGCATGAAAATGACTGATGCTTATGTCTATGACGCCGTGCGCACGCCGCGCGGCAAGGGCAAGAAGGACGGATCGTTGCACGAAGTGCCGGCAGTGCGGCTCGCCGCCAGGACGCTGGAAGCGCTGCGCGACCGCAATGGGCTCGACACCGGCACGGTCGACGACATCATCTTCGGCTGCGTCGACCCGGTCGGCGAGGCGGGCTCGGTCATTCCGCGCGCCGCCGCCTTCGAGGCCGGCTACGACACAAAGGCGCCGGGCATGCAGATCTCGCGCTTTTGCGCTTCCGGGTTGGACGCTATCAATTTCGGCGCCGCCAAGATCGCCCAGGGCGCCGATGAAATCGTCATTGCCGGCGGCGTCGAATCGATGTCGCGCGTCGGCATGGGCGCCTCGGGCGGTGCCTGGTTCATGGATCCTTCGGTCGGCCTGCCCGGCTGGTTCGTCCCGCAAGGCATTTCGGCCGACCTGATCGCCACCAAATACGGTTTTTCGCGCGACGATGTCGACGCCTATGCCGTCGAGAGCCAGAAGCGCGCCGCGAAATCCTGGGCCGACGGCCGCTTCAAGAACTCGGTCATTCCGATCAAGGATCAGAACGGCCTGACCATTCTCGACCATGACGAACACATGCGGCCGTCGACCGACATGCAGTCGCTGGCCTCGCTCAACCCGTCCTTCGTCATGCCGGGCGAAATGGGCGGCTTCGACGCGGTCGCGGTGCAGAAGCATCCGGAAGTCGAAGAGGTGAACCACGTCCACCACGCCGGCAATTCATCCGGCATCGTCGATGGCGCGGCTGCCGTGCTGCTCGGCTCCAAGAAGGCCGGCAAGGCGATGGGCCTCAAGCCGCGCGCCCGCATCCGCACCTTCGCCAATATCGGCTCCGAACCGGTGCTGATGCTGACCGGTCCGGTCGACGTCACCGAGAAGCTGTTGAAGCGCGCCAAGATGAAGCTGTCGGATATCGACCTGTTCGAGCTCAACGAGGCCTTCGCCTCGGTGGTTCTGCGTTACATGCAGGCCTTCGAGATCCCGCACGACAAGATCAACGTCAATGGCGGCGCCATCGCCATGGGCCATCCGCTCGGCGCCACCGGCGCGATGATCTTCGGCACCGTGCTGGACGAACTCGAGCGCCGCGACTTGAACACCGCGCTGGTGACGCTGTGCATCGGCGCCGGCATGGGCACAGCAACGATCATCGAACGCGTCTGACGGGGAGAAAAATCATGAGCTACACCAATTTCACCCTCGACACCGACGCCGATGGCATCGCACTGGTCACCTGGAACATGCCCGACCGCTCGATGAACGTCTTCACCGAAGAGGTGATGAACGAGCTCGACAAGATCATCGACCAGGTCGTGGCCGACGCCGGCATCAAGGGCGCTGTAATCACCTCGGGCAAGGACAGCTTCTCCGGCGGCGCCGATCTCACCATGCTGCAGAAGATGCTGACGGTGTTTGCCACGGAAAAAGCCAGGGATCCGGAGAAGGCGGCAAAGCTGCTGTTCGACAATGCCGGCCGCATGGGCGGCCTGTGGCGCAAGCTCGAAACATCCGGCAAGCCGTGGGTTTCGGCAATCAACGGCACCTGCATGGGCGGCGCCTTCGAATTGTCGCTCGCCTGCCATGGGCGCGTCGCGGCCGATTCAGACAAGGTCAAGATGGCCTTGCCGGAAGTCAAGGTCGGCATCTTCCCCGGCGCCGGCGGCACGCAGCGCGTGCCACGGCTGACCGATCAGCAACAGGCGCTGCAGATGCTGACCTCGGGCCAGAACCTGTCGCCGCAGAAGGCGAAGGCCATGGGCCTTATCCACGAGATCGCTGAACCAGCCAAGCTGGTCGAGACGGCAAAGGCCATGATCAAGAACGGTCTGAAAGCCGTTCAGCCATGGGACGAAAAGGGTTTCAAGCTGCCCGGCGGCCCGGTCTATTCGGCGGCCGGCGCCAATCTGTGGCCGCCGGCCATCGCCATCCTGCGCCGCGAGACCCATGGCAATTATCCGGCCGCCGCCGCGATCCTGAAATGCGTCTATGAGGGCCTGCTGGTACCCTTCGATACTGCGCTCAGGATCGAGCAGCGCTATTTCACCGAGATCATGCAGTCGAAGGAAGCGGCGGCGATGATTCGCTCGCTGTTCGTGTCGCTGCAGGAGCTGAACAAGGGCGCGCGCCGCCCGGCCGGCGTGCCGGACACCAAGTTCAAGAAGATCGGCATCCTCGGCGCCGGCTTCATGGGCGCCGGCATCGCCTATGTCACCGCCAAGGCCGGCATTCCGGTGGTGCTGCTCGACCGCGACCTGGAGT
Source organism: Mesorhizobium sp. ES1-6 (assembly GCF_020164775.1). Taxonomy (NCBI): domain Bacteria; kingdom Pseudomonadati; phylum Pseudomonadota; class Alphaproteobacteria; order Hyphomicrobiales; family Phyllobacteriaceae; genus Mesorhizobium; species Mesorhizobium sp. ES1-6. Next base: position 450,916 of record NZ_JAIUGU010000002.1, on the reverse strand, counting down.
CGGCGCAGAAGGGCAAGGCGCATTCCGACAGCCTGGTCTCCGATCAGGTCAAGAAGGGCCGAGCCAAGCCCGAGGAGAAAGACAAGCTGCTGTCGCTGATCACGCCGACCGCGGACTATGCCGACCTCGCCGGCTGCGATCTCGTCGTCGAGGCCGTGTTCGAGGATTCAGGCGTCAAGAAGGCCGCCACCGAACAGGCTGAAGCGGTGCTGAAGTCGTCGGCGATCTTTGCCTCCAACACCTCGACCATCCCGATCACGGGCCTTGCCAAGAATTCGGCGCGGCCGAAGAATTTCATCGGCATCCACTTCTTCTCGCCGGTCGACAAGATGATGCTGGTCGAGATCATCCTGGGCAAGAAGACCGGCGACAAGGCGCTCGCCACCGCGATCGATTTCGTCCGCGCCATCAAGAAGACGCCGATCGTCGTCAACGACACACGCGGTTTCTACGTCAACCGCTGCGTGCTGCGCTACATGTCGGAAGCCTACAAGATGCTGATCGAGGGCGTGCCCGCGCCGATGATCGAGAATGCCGCCAAGGCCGCCGGCATGCCGGTCGGCCCGCTGGCGCTGACCGACGAGACGGCCATCGACCTTGCCCAGAAGATCATGAAGCAGACCATCAGGGATCTCGGCGACAAGGCCGTCGACCCCAGGCAGATGGCGCTGATCAACACCATGGTCGACGACCATGGCCGCTTCGGCCGCAAGAACGGCAAGGGCTTTTACGACTACCCGGCCAAGCCCGCCAAGAAGAAGCTGTGGCCGGGGTTGAAGGACCTTTATCCGCAGCTCGAGCCCGAAAAGGTCGACTATGAGGAACTGCAACAGCGCCTGCTGGTCACCATCGCGCTGGAGGCGGCGCGGGTGATGGAAGAGGGCATCGTCACCGATCCGCGCGAGGCCGATGTCGGCTCGATCCTGGCCTTCGGCTTCGCGCCCTACACGGGGGGCGCGCTCTCCTACATCGACGGCATCGGTGCCAAGCGCTTCGTCAAGATCGCCAAGGGCCTGCAGAAGAAGTATGGCGCCGAGTTCAAGGCGCCCAAGCTGCTCCTCGACATGGCCGAGAAAGGCGAGACCTTCTACGAACGCTTCGATCCCTATGCCAAGCGCGATGTGAAGCAGGCAGCCTGACATAGCGTCATGTATGTCTGGGCGCTGTAGGCGCATCGACCTGTTCGTCCGCGCCGGCCTGATCACGCTGGCGAGGAAGAATGGCTGGGCGCCGATGATGGGCGGGCTGCAGGCCGTCTACGCCCGCGAGATCCGGCCGTGGCGCCGCTTCGAAGTGGTGTCGTCGATAGAGACCTGGGCGGGTCCCCAGGTCATCGGCAAGCACCGCTTCGTCCTCGACAATGGCGAGACGGCGCGCTGATCCTGACGACCGCCGGCGTCTACGACCGCAAGGCGCGCCGCTTCCTCGACATTGACGAGGTGGTCGCAGCCCTAGGTCGCGCGGTGACCCCGCGACCGCCGACAGAGGCTGAACGGATTTTCATGACCTCGCGCCAGGGTTTGCGCGGCCTGGCCAAGGCGGGCGATTGATCCCGACAATCGGCCTTCCCCGGTGGACAAGAATGTGCGCCACGGGAGCGCGGCCAGTGGACAAGCCGGCGTTCGAAGACTAGAAGGAAGAGGCATTTTTTCCTGTTTCGAAGGAGAGCACCTCATGCTCTCGCACGACCGCGTCTGGGCTGCCATCGATGCTCTTGCCGAGCGCTATTCGCTTTCGGCGTCGGGTCTGGCAAGGCGCGCGGGGCTCGATTCAACCGCCTTCAACAAATCGAAACGCCTGTCTTCCGACGGCCGACCGCGCTGGCCGTCGACCGAATCGCTGGCCAAGATCATCGAGGCCACGGGCGCCTCGCTGGATGAATTCACCGGGCTGATCGAGGGGCGGGGCGAAGTCGTCGTCGCGACGTCGCACAGGCGCGCCGTGCCGTTGCTGGGCTTTGCCCAGGCAGGCGCGGGCGGCTTCTTCGATGATGCCGGCTTTCCGGCGGGACAGGGCTGGGATCTCGTCGAATTGCCCGCGCAATCGACCGAAAGTTCTTATGCGCTGCAGGTGCAGGGCGATTCCATGCTGCCGCTCTACCGCAACGGCGACGTCCTCATCGTCGAACCGGGCGCCGTCACCCGCAAGGGCGATCGCGTCGTCGTCAAGACCACATCGGGCGAGGTGATGGCCAAGGTGCTCGAACGCCAGACCGTCAAGTCGATCGCGCTGGTCTCGCTCAATCCGGAGCATCCGGACCGCGACATCGCCATGCGCGAGGTCGAGTGGGTGGCGCGGATCGTCTGGGCAAGCCAATAGGTGTAACGGGTGCGACTTCCTCATCTGGTCCTGGCGGTTCTGATGGTCCCGGCGATGGCGGCGCTGGTCGTTGCCGGCGGACGCACGCTGAAAGGCAGCGAAAGCACTGTCGTGGTGGATCAGATCGACCCCGGCGCCGATACGATCCCGCAGGCTGACACCGGGACGGCGCCCGAGGAACCCGCCACCTCCGCCATACCTGCTTCGCAACCGCCAAAGCCGGCGGCGCATTCGCGGGCGATCGATCCGGATGTCGTCGCGCCGCCGGAATTGCCCACCGAGGAGCTCGAGCGGGTCGAGCCGCGCGCGCCGTTGAGCAAGCTGGCGCTAGCCGTGCCGCCCAAGCCGAAGATGCCAGACGACTGGAACGGCACGAAGCTGTTCCAGCCGGTTGCATCCGCCGCCGGGCTGATCGAGGCGAAAGGCTATTCGGTCGCGGTTTCCGGCATCGATGTCGTCAGCCAGGACGAGACTTGCACCGCCGATGGCAAATCCTGGCCGTGCGGGGTCCGTGCACGCACGGCATTCCGCGCCTTCCTGCGCGGCCGCGCGGTGGTCTGCACGGTGCCGCCCGAAGGCGGCCGCGACCGGATAGCGGCGGAGTGCCGGATCGGCAAGCAGGATGTCGGGCAATGGCTGGTCGAAAACGGCTGGGCGCGTGCCGCCAAGGGCGGACCCTATGTCGAGGCCGGCGACAAGGCACGAACTGCCAGGAAAGGCATTTTCGGATCGGCGCCGAACCTCGCCGGCATCTCGGCGGCGCCGGCCGCCACCGCCCCGGCGCCTCAGGCGCCCGGCTCGATCCTGGAGGAGGGCTCGATCCTGAAAGAGGAGGGCGGCGCCCTCAAGCCAGCTGACCAGCCAACGCCTTCTGAATGAGAGAGCGGGTCTCGCCGACACCGTAGAGCGCGGCGAAGGACCCGAAGCGTGGGCCGCGTTCCTGGCCGATCAGCACTTGATAGATCATCTGGAAGAAGGCGCCTGAAACGCCCGGGCCGCCTTCCGGGCTCTGCTTGGAATGATCCTGGTAGCGTTCGATCTTGCGCGCCACGTTGAGCGAGGCGTTCTGGATCGCCTCGCCGGTGGCGCCCGCCGGCAATTCGCCGAGTGCCTTTTCGAGAGCCACCAGCGCTTCGCGTTCGACTTCGTCGGCCGGGCGGAAGGTTTTCGTCGGCTTCACGAAATCGTCGAAATAGCGGATCGCATAGCCCGTCAGCCGGTCGAGTTCGGGATGGGTGGCCGGCGTCACGCCTTGCACATGGCGCGAGATGAAGCCCCACAGCACATCCTTGTTCTGCGCATTGGAGGCGCTGACCAGGTTGAGCAGCAGCGAGAACGGCACCGGCATGTCAATGGCGGGCGGATTGCCGTCATGCATATGCCAGACCGGGTTGCCCAGCCGCTCCTTCCACTCCTGGCGGGGGTAGGCCGCGAGGAACGTGTAATATTCGTCGACCGCCCGCGGGATGACGTCGAAATAGAGCTTCTTGGCCTGCCTTGGCCGCTGGTACATGTAGAGCCCGAGGCTCTCCGTCGGCGCATAGGTCAGCCATTCGTCGATGGTCAGACCATTGCCCTTCGACTTCGAGATCTTCTGGCCATTCTCGTCGAGGAACAACTCGTAGACGAAATGCTCCGGCGCCCGCCCGCCCAGAATGTTGCAGATGCGGTCATAGACCACGGCATTGGTCTGGTGGTCCTTGCCGAACATTTCGAAGTCGACGCCGAGTGCCGCCCAGCGCATGCCGAAATCCGGCTTCCATTGCAGCTTCACCTTGCCGCCGGTGACCGGCAGCGTGGTTTCGGTGTCTTCATCGTCGAAAGTGATGGTGCCGGCCTTGGCGTCGACATGCTTCATGGGAACGTAAAGCACGCGCCCGCTCTTCGGTGAAATCGGCAGGAAGGGGCTGTAGGTCGCCTGCCGCTCCGGCCCGAGCGTCGGCAGCATCACCGCCATGATCTGGTCGTAGCGCTCGGCGGCGCGCAACAGCATCGCGTCGAAGCGGCCCGACTTGTAATATTGCGTCGCGCTGGCGAATTCGTAGTCGAAGCCGAACGTGTCGAGGAAGCGGCACAGCATCGCATTGTTATGGTCGGCGAAGCTCGCATAATCGCCGCCGAAGGGGTTGGGCACCGATGACAGCGGCTTGTGCAGATACGGCTCGAGCGCTGCGCGATCCGGCACGCTGTCGGGTATCTTGCGCATGCCGTCCATGTCGTCGGAAAAGCACAGCAGCTTGGTCGCGACCTTGTCCTGCGTCAGCACGCGGAACGCATGGCGCACCATCGAGGTGCGCGCCACCTCGCCGAACGTGCCGATATGCGGCAGGCCCGACGGTCCATAGCCGGTCTCGAACAGGATCGTTTCGGGAAAGTCGGCGCCCTTGTAGCGCTCGATGATCTTTTTGGCTTCCTCGAACGGCCACGCCTTGCTCTCGGCCGCCGCCGCCAGCAGTTCGGGATTGAGATCGATGATGTTTGATCCCGCCATGGTCCTGTTTTCCAAAATTATTCGCCGCTCGGGCTGCAAGTGTCGATTTTCAACCGGTCTCTAGGCGCGCATGGCCGGAGCGTCAACGCGTGGGGCGCTTTTTCCTTGCGGCCCTTGGCTCCCCTTCCTACCTTCGAGCCCTGTTGAAGGAGTAAAGAATGCCGTCGCCGACCCCGCATGACGCCCTCATCTACCTGATGGTCATCGCCTCCGCCTCCGACCGGGACATGACCGATGTCGAACTGGCCAGGATCGGCGACGTCGTCCGCTCATGGCCGGTGTTCGAAGATTTCAAGCAGGACCGGCTGGTTGCCGTGGCCCAGGCCTGCCAGAAGATGCTGCATGAGAAGGATGGGCTGGAAGGTGTCCTGGCCCAGGTCGCCGAAGCGCTGCCGGAGCGGTTGCACGACACCGCCTATGCGGCCGCCTTCGAGGTCGCCGCTGTCGATCTGGAGATGCGGATGGAAGAGGTGCGGGTGCTGCAGCTGATCCGCCGGCAGCTCGATCTCGACACGCTGACCGTGGCGGCCATCGGCCGTGCGGCCAAGGCGCGGCTGCGCACGCTCACCTGAAGGCGGGCGTTACGCCCGGATCAGAAAAAACTGACCGGAAAGTAGCGCAGATAGAATTCGGCGAAGGTGCCCTTCATCGAAATCTCCTGCAAGGCGTAGTCGAGGGCCGCGGCCAGGGCCGGATTGTCCCCCCGCGTGGCGATGGCCATGCCGGTGCCCAGATATTCGGGCGCCAAATAGGGGCCGCCGGCAAACCGGCAGCAGCCGGCCGCATCGGAGCCGCCGAGCCAGAAGGCGAAGCGCATGCCATCGCCAAAGGCCGCGTCGATCTTGCCGGCCTTGAGATCGCCGTAGAGCGCTTCCGGTCCGTCGAAGGGGACGACCTGGACCGTGCTGAAATAGTCGCGCAGCATGCGTTCATGCGCCGAGCCCGCTATCACGCCGACGCGCTTGCCGTGCAATTTGTCGAAGATCGGTTCCGCCAGCGCCTTGCTCTTGGGCATGATGAAGCGCGCCGGAAACTGCAGGTAGGAGCGCGAGAAGGTGTATGTCTGGCGCGATTGCGGCGTTGCGGCGATGCCGGCGATGACAGCTTCGCCTTCGCCCTTGTCGAGCGCGCCTTCGAGCTCCGCCCAGGGCAGAGCCTGGATCTGGCACTTGTCGACGATGCCGAGTTCCACGCAGATAGCGCGCGCCAGATCGATGTGGAAACCGGACAGCTTTCCCGCGCCGTCGAGGAAATTGAAGGGCGGAAAATCCGTTGTCGTCAGGAACCGCAGCCGCGGCAGTGCCGAAAGGTCCGGCTTGGGCAGCCGCTCCTTGGCGTCCCATAGCACCGGCACCTGCGGCTCCGCCGCGCGCGCGCCCGCAACCCATGACAGTGCCACGACGAGCACAGCTGTCAGGACCTGAGACCTCCATTGGAACGCCACGATAGAACTCCGCCGCACCGTGCTCGTGCCGGTTCTGATACGAAAATGGTACAGGCACAATGCTTTTTGATTTCAACGCGTCGATTTCAGGATATGGTTTGGGGGGTTGCAAACAGCGGTGGCTGCCCTGGTGGGGTACCAGGGTCGAGAACCACAACCGGAAGCGGGCGCTTTGCAATCCGTGGTCGGTGGCAAAGTGCCGGCAAGGCGCGGACCATGGACTTTAATGCATACGGCAACATGGGGTTGATGTTGCGATGAGTCAGTTCGATCGGACGCTGGAATACATCGACCAGCTGCAGCATGCCGCGACGGCGGCCGCGGTCTGCGAGAAACTGTTGGGCGTAACATCGGAATTCGGCCTGACCGCGCTGATGGCCGGAACCGTCCCGAAGCCGGGCACGCCGACGGGGCAGCAAAAGCAGCATGTGCTGCTTTGCGACTGGCCGGTCGAATGGCTCGAGCGCTATGTGACGCGCAACTATGTCGATCACGATCCCGTCGTCAGTCACATGAAACAGCTGCAGGCGCCGTTCCAGTGGCGGGAAGCCGCCCAGGGCATTCGCATCGACAAGAGCAGTGGCGAGGTGATGGGCGACGCCGGCGCCTTCAAACTGCGTGACGGGCTCGCCTTCCCGCTGATCACGCTCGACGGCGAGATCGTCATGGTGTCCCTGGGGGGCGAGGCCGTGGAACTGTCGGGGGCCGAGTTCGGCCTTGTCTCGCTGGTCTCGACCTACGCTGTCGGCCGCGCCATGCAGCTCCACACCATGGCCGGCAAGATCATCGACCATATCGAATTGACGCCGCGCGAACGCGAGTGCCTGCAATGGGCCGCCGTCGGCAAATCCGAATGGGAGATTTCGCAAATCCTCGGCATCTCCGAACACACGTCGGAGAAACATCTTCTTAACGCCAAAAGCAAACTCGGTGCCGTCAACCGGGTGCAGGCAGTCGCCGAGGCGATCAGGCGCGGATACATTAGCTAGGTCGGCCGTGCCGGCCTAGAATTTCTTGCCTACGTGATCACGCAATTTTCGCAGCGAAGCACGGCCGTATCTTCCCCTGAAACACAGGAGACTACGGAATGCTTTTTTGTCTTTCGACCAAGGAATTGATGGAACGTCCCGATCTCTGGGAGGCCGTCCATCGGCTGCGCTATCAGATATTCGTCGAGGAAATGGGATGGGAGGACCTGCGCCGCCCCGACGGATTCGAGGTCGACCAGTTCGACCATGACGAGGCGGTGCATCAGATCGTCATCAGGGGCAATGAAGTCGCGGGCTATCAGAGGATGTTGCCGACCACACGGCCGCATCTCTTGACCGAGGTGCTGACCGACCTTTCCGAAGGAACGCCGCCGGCGGGTCCCCACATCTGGGAGTTGACCCGCTATGCGGTGGCGCCGGGCTTTCGCGATGGCCGGCGCGGCGTCTCGACCGTCGGCACGGAATTGATAGCCGGTTTCGTCGAGTGGGGCCTGAAGCGCGGCGTCGACAAGGTGATCATCGAGTTCGAGCCGATGTGGGTGCTGCGCGCATTGCAACTGCACTTCCTGGCGACGCCGCTCGGCTATCAGCGCACCTATGGCAACCAGCAGGTCGTGGCGACGCTGCTCACCTTCAACGAGCACACGCTGGACGTGGTGCGATCACGGCGCAATCACCATGCACCCGTCCTGGCCAGGGGATATCCCGACATGTTCGGTCAAAGGAGAGCCTCATGAGACCGGAAACCGCCATGCATCCGCGGCCTGAACTGCGCAACCACGCGCTGATCGTCACCGTCTCATCGAGCGACGGCCGGCCGGTGCTCGACAGGAGGGCCTATGAGAGCCTTGCCAGGACGTTCCACGAAGCCGCCGACAATGACGAGGTGCGCGTCGTCGTGCTGCGTGGCCTGGCGGGCTGCTTCTGTCTCGGCGGCGACTTTTCCGAATTCGTGGACGCCACCAAGCATCAGAAGCTGATTGCCGCCGTCACCGACATGTTCCGCACGCTGGCGACGTTTCCCAAGCCGATCCTGGCCTGCGTGGACGGTGATGCCGTCGGCGTCGGGTGCACCATCCTGTTCCATTGCGACATGGTGATCGCCTCGGGCAAAAGCACGTTCAGGGTGCCGTTCGTCGATTTCGGCCTGGTGCCGGACGCGGCGACCAGCATCCTGGCGCCGCAGAAGCTCGGCTATGCCGGTGCCTTCCGCTTCTTCTGCCTCGGCGACACGCTTCACGCCGAGGATGCCAGGGCGCTCGGCCTCGTCGCCGAGATCGTGCACGACGGCGTCGAGGAGGCGACGCTCGGCCGGGCCAGGCAACTCGCCAAGAAGCCGGTTGCGGCATTGCTGCAGACGCGCGGCCTGCTCAAGGGCAACACCGCCGCGCTATGCGACCGCATCGACCAGGAGATATCGCTGTTCCAGCAGGCGCTGCAGGACGACACCACGCTGAGGCGGCTGCAGCGGATTGCACGCCTGGCTGCCTGAGCCGACGAAGAGGAAGTCCATCAACCGCGCCGCGCTGCCTTCTGGCCGCGCGGCGCCAACAACCTCAGTCCTGCTTGCCCAGGAATGACGGCCCTTCGCCGATGATCTTCTTGTCTTCCTTGCCGACAACATCGAGATCGCGTCCCTCATAGGGCAGCGACAGGAGGATGCGCCGCATCACCGCCAGCCGCGCGCGGCGCTTGTCGTTGGCGCGCACGATGATCCATGGCGCGAACTCCTTGTGGGTGCGCTCGAACATGGTATCGCGCGCCTTGGTGTAATCGTCCCACTTGGTGATGCCGGCAATGTCGATCGGCGAGAACTTCCAGCTCTTCAGGGGGCTGTAGCGGCGATCGTGAAAGCGCTCGAGCTGCGTCTCCTGGCCGATGTTCAGCCAGAATTTGAAGAAATGGATGCCGTCGTTGACGACCATTCGTTCGAAATGCGGCGTCTCGTCGAGAAACTTCTCGTGCTGTTCGGGGGTGCAGAATCCCATCACCGGCTCGACGCCGGCGCGGTTGTACCAGGAGCGGTCGAAGGTGACGAATTCGCCCGCTGTCGGGAAATGGTCGACATAGCGCTGGTAGTACCATTGTCCCAGCTCCGTCGGCGTAGGCTTGGTCAGCGCGACGTTACGCGCGGTGCGCGGGTTGAGATACTGGCGCAGCACGAAGATCGTGCCGCCCTTGCCGGCGGCGTCACGGCCCTCGAACAGCGCCATCACCCGCTTGCCGGTCGCCTGCAGCCATGCCTGTGCCTTGACCAGCTCGATCTGCAATTTCTCGAGCGTCTCGTCATACTCCTCGCCCTTCATCTTCTTGTCGTAGGGGTAGCCGCCCGCGGTCAGCTTGTTCTCCTCGACCCAGTCCGGAAGCTCCGGATTCTCGATATCGAACTCTCGTTCCTTGCCGCCGATCCTGATTTTCAGCGGACCTGAAGTCGGCGTGACGGAGTTTTCCTTGGCTTTTTTCATGCAGACGAACCCTTTCCAGCATCCGGACTCATGCTATTGGGAGCCTCCGGAGCGGTCCAGCGGAAGTTTCCGCCGCCGTGTGACCGGTGGAAGTTAGGCGTGGGCGCGCGAATGACTGACCTGGGCGCGGAGCAGAAAGGCACGGGGCAAGCCATGGCCGCCCGGCTGTGGAGCAGCCGCTGGCTGCTTGCGGCGGGTGTCTTGGCGGTTCTGATCGCCTATGGCTTCGCGGCTATTTCCGCCTATGTGCTGATACCGGCGCTGCTCCTGCTGCTGGCGGCGGCAATATTGCCGGTGAACGGCGCACGCCATTCCGGCGAGAGCGCCAGTGCAATCGAGGCGATGGGCCTGCAGCGTCTGTCGGGCGAATATCTGGCGGCCGCCGTCGCCGACCCGCTCATCATCTTCGACCAGGCCGCCACCATCGTCCACGCCAACGCCGCCGCCTTTGCCGCCTTTGGCGGCATCGCGCCCGGCATATCGCTGCCGCTGAAATTCCGGGCGCCGGAAATGCAGACGCTGCTGGACAGCGTGCTGTCGGGCAGCGTCGCCTCGGATGTCGTTGACTACACCGAGAAACTGCCCGTCGAACGGGCCTACCGGGTCAGCGCGTCCTCGGTCGGGCATGGCACCGACCTCTATGTGCTGGTCTTCAAGGACCAGAGCGAGACGCGGCGCATAGACCGCATGCGCGCCGACTTCATCGCCAATGCCAGCCACGAGTTGCGCACCCCGCTGGCTTCGATCGCGGGCTTCATCGAAACGCTGCGCGGACCGGCCCGCAACGATCCGGCGGCGCGCGAGCAGTTCCTCCAGATCATGCAGAACCAGACCGGCCGCATGGCGCGCCTGATCGACGACCTGCTGTCGCTGTCGCGGCTGGAGATGAAGCCCTATCTGAAGCCCGGAACCGAGGTCGACCTGCGCCAGACCGTCGACAGCGTCATCGACTCGCTCGGACCGCTCGCCCGGGAAAACAATGTCGCCATCGAGCGCGATTTCGCCAACGGGCCGCTCGATGTGCCGGGCGATCGCGACGAGCTGTTCCAGGTCTTCGAGAACCTCCTGGAGAATGCCTGCAAATACGGCCAGTCGGGCGGTCGCGTCGTGGTGTCGATCGCGCGCGGCGATGACGTCTCCGAGCCAGGCATCGACGTCACGATCAGGGATTTTGGCCCCGGCATCCCCGAGGAACATATCCCGCGCATCACCGAGCGCTTTTATCGTATCGATGTCGAGACCAGCCGGACCCAGAAAGGCACGGGGCTTGGCCTGTCGATCGTCAAGCACATCCTGACGCGCCACAACGCTAGGCTGACGATCAGGTCCGAGGTCGGCAAGGGCGCCGCCTTCTCGGTCCATTTGCCGGCGCACTGATAGTGCCCTAGTTATCCACGGCACCGTTTCTTTTTTCTGTCATCCGGCTAGCGTATCAGCGGGGATTCGAGGAAACGACTCAAAATCAGACACCCCCGTGGGAAGGCATTTCGTCCATGCAGTCCGTGCACATCATGAGCGCCTTTGACGAGGAACTGAAATATCTCTCCAAGCGCATCGCAGCGATGGGAGGGCATGCCGAGCGCATGGTCGAGCAGGCGGTCGCCGCCTTGGTCAATGCCGATCCAGGGCTGGCCCAGAAGGTCATTCGCGATGACGTCGTTCTGGACGAGGGGCAGCGCGAGATCGACGACAAGGCGATCATCATCATCGCCAAGCGCCAGCCGATGGCGACGGACCTGCGCGAGATCGTCGGCGCCATCCGCATTTCGGCCGACCTCGAGCGGGTCGGCGACCTCGGCAAGAACGTCGCCAAGCGGGTCGTCGCCGTCATCGACGGCCGTCAGCCGACCAGCCTTTTCCGTGGCCTGGAGGCCCTGGCCAACCTGGCGCTGACCCAGCTGAAGGAAGTTCTCGACGTCTATGCGTCGCGTTCGGTCGACAAGATCGGCTTCGTGCGCGACCGAGACGACCAGATCGATGCCATGTACACGTCGCTGTTTCGCGAATTGCTGACCTACATGATGGAAGATCCGCGCAACATCACCCCCTGCACGCATCTGCTTTTCTGCGCCAAGAACATCGAGCGTATCGGGGATCACGCCACCAACATCGCCGAGACCATCTATTACATCGTCACCGGCGACCAGATGCCGGCCGAGCGGCCGAAGAGCGACAAGACCGACAAGATCGGTCTTCCGGCGGCGCTGCCGGTGAAGTGAACGCGGGTCCTCTCGAACGCTTGATCATATTGCGCTAAACTATCCCTGAGAGAAGCCTGTTGGTTCCCCCTGGGGGAAGGCAGCGCTTCCGGGAGGCTGCGATGGAATATGTCCGGGAATTCAAGCCCGCGCCGCCCACATCGGCCATCATCGCCTGCGGCGTTTATACCGCCGGGCACCGCATCGCCGATATTCCGATCGAGGAAGCGGGCGAATGGGCCAAGAAATCGGGGCACGTCGTCTGGATCGGGCTGCTTGAACCCGACCGCGACCTTCTGCTGCGCGTCAAGGCGCAGTTTCATTTGCATGAGCTGGCGATCGAGGACGCCGAGCACCCGCACCAGCGGCCAAAGATCGAGCAATATGGAGATGCGCTGTTCATCGTCGCCCGCACCGCGCAGTTGATCGACGGGCGCGTCACCTTCGGCGAGACGCATCTATTTGTCGGCTCAGGCTATATCGTCAGCGTCAGGCACGGCCCCTCGACGTCCTATGCCGCCGTGCGCCAGCACTGGGAAAGCTGTCCGCACTCGCTGGCCAAAGGCGAGGACTTCGTCCTCTATGCCATTCTCGACTTCATCGTCGACAACTACATGCCCGTGCTCGAGCAGATCGAGGACGAGGTCGAGGCGATCGAGGATAAGGTCCTGCTGAAGCCGATGACCGGCCCCGATATTGAACGCCTCTACATGCTGCGCCGCGACCTCCTGCGCCTGCGCAACGCGGCATTGCCCCTGGTGGAAGTCTGTCGCCGGCTGACCAGCGCCGAGCTGCCGCAGATCCATTCGGCCATGCATCCGCTGTTCCGCGACGTGACGGATCACATCCGCACCGTCCAGGAGAAAATCGACAGTCTGCGCGAGGTGCTGGCCTTCGCCTTCGAGGCCAGTCTCCTTGTCGGCCAGAGCCAGGAAACGGCGATCTCCAAGAAACTCGCCTCGTGGGCGGCCATCCTGGCGGTGCCGACCGCATTCGCCGGCATCTACGGCATGAACTTCACCGACATGCCCGAATTGAAGATGGAATATGGCTACCCGATGGTGCTGACCATGATCGCGCTGATCTGTTCGTTCCTGTACTGGCGATTCAGGAAGAATGGGTGGCTGTGAAGAAGTGGATAGTCAGTAGTCAGTAGTGGTTGGTAGGGGTCACTACTCACTCCGCTTATCTGTTCCGCCGCCGTTCAGCCGCGGGCTGGAACGCCACGCGGGCATGGTATTTGCAGTAGGGACCTGTCTCGGCGGCCTCGTTGCCGCAGAAATTGAAGTCTTCCGAAAGCGGATCGCCGTTTGGCCACTTGCAGGTGCGCTCGGTCAGTTCGACGAGCTGCAGATGCCGTGAGATCGGTACCACGACGTTCTCGACCGGGCGGATGTAGTGCCTTGCCACGGGTTCGGCGTCGAACTGCGTTTGAAGGGCCGTCGCGCCGATCGAAGTCGTGACATGACGTGCCGTGGTCGCGGCGCGTGCCACCGACTTCTGGACTGTCGAGCCCTGCGACGCCTTCTTCTGGCGTGCCGGCGTCGCCGTCGCACGACCGCGGCCCGACAGCTTCAGCCGGTGCACCTTGCCGATGACCGCGTTGCGGCTGACCCCGCCAAGCTGTGCGGCAATCTGGCTTGCGCTCAGACCCTCCGACCACAATTTTCTCAAGAGTTCTACCCGCTCGTCAGTCCAGTTCATGACCGCGCTCCTCATCAGCGTGCGGCAATCAGAATCCATTCCCGACCCAGCACCACTGCTGGGGCAGACACCACATATATCTGGTGATTAGGTCCGCCGCACGAAATCTAGTTATTTCTCGACTACAACTACTCTATGCGCTGACTCGGTGACAAGAGTCCCAAGTGCAACACGAATCGGTTTTTTCGGTTTTCCCCAACTTGCCCGGTCGCTCATGAGCCGGCGTTGCGTCGGGGGGCTTGCCGCGCGCCACTACGCGACGTTTTCGTTGACTTCATGACCGAAAAACACGATAAGCCGCAGAAGGCCGCCGCTTTGGCGGCTTTTTTGATTTTCCGGTACCGGAGACGCATATAATGAGCGGTTCGGCGCTTTACGAGACCTTTGCTCGCGCACCCCTGGTCTTCGACCGAGGGGAAGGCACCTGGCTGGTTACCGACAAGGGCGAGCGATATCTCGATTTTGCCGGCGGCATCGCTGTCAATTCGCTGGGTCACAGCCATCCGCATCTGGTCGCGGCCCTCACCGAACAGGCGGCGAAACTCTGGCACGTCTCCAATCTCTATGAGATCCCGGGGCAGAGCCGGCTTGGCGAGCGGCTGGCTGATGCCACCTTCGCCGACAAGGTGTTCTTCACCAATTCCGGCGCCGAGGCACTGGAATGCGCGATCAAGACGGCGCGGCGCTACCACTTCGTCAAGGGACATCCAGAGCGCTTCCGCATCATCACCTTCGAAGGCGCCTTCCATGGCCGCACGCTGGCGACCATCGCCGCGGGCGGCCAGTACAAATATCTCGAAGGCTTCGGACCCAAGGTCGAAGGCTTCGACCAGGTCGGCTTCGACGACATCGACGCAGCTGAAAAGGCGATCACGCCCGAGACCGCCGCGATCCTGATCGAGCCGGTGCAGGGCGAGGGCGGCATCCGCCCGGTTCCGACGCAGTCGTTGAAGCGCCTGCGGCAGCTCTGCGAGCAGCACGGGCTGCTCCTGATCTACGATGAGGTCCAGTGCGGCATTGGCCGTACCGGCAAGCTGTTCGCGCATGAATGGTCTGGTGTGACGCCCGACATCATGGCAATCGCCAAGGGCATTGGCGGCGGCTTCCCGATGGGCGCCTGCCTTGCCACCGACGAGGCGGCCGTCGGCATGACCGCCGGCGTGCACGGCACCACGTTCGGCGGCAATCCGCTGGCCATGGCCGTGGGCAACGCCGTGCTCGACGTGGTGCTGGAAGACGGTTTCCTCGAGGACGTCCAGCGCAAGGCGCTGCTCATGAAGCAGGGCCTGGCTGCGGTTGCCGACGAATTCCCCGAAGTCATCGAGGACATCAGGGGCAGCGGGCTGATGCTCGGCCTCAAATGCGCGATGCCCAATGGCAAGGTGAACCTGGCGCTGCGCGACCAGCATTTGCTGGCGGTTCCGGCCGGCGACAACGTCATTCGCCTGCTGCCGCCGCTCACCGTCACCGATGCCGAGATTCACGAAGCGCTCAACCGCATCCGCGCCGGCGCCAAGGGCCTGTCGGAGGCGATCGCCTCCGCCGCCGCGAAGTAATCCGGAACCATCCCTGATGTCAGTTCGCCATTTCACCGATCTTTCCACCGTTTCCGAAGGCGATTTGCGCTTCATGCTGGATGACGCGGTGACGCGAAAGGCGCGTCTCAAGGCCGGCGAGCGGACCAAGCCGCTCGAAGGCAAGGTGCTGGCCATGATCTTCGACAAACCGTCGACGCGCACGCGCGTCTCCTTCGACGTCGGCATGCGCCAGCTTGGCGGCGAGACCATCATGTTGACCGGCACCGAGATGCAGCTCGGCCGCTCCGAGACCATCGCCGACACCGCCAAGGTGCTGTCGCGTTACGTCGATGCGATCATGATCCGCACCACCTCGCATGAGCGGCTGCTGGAGCTGACCGAGAACGCCACCGTGCCGGTGATCAACGGCCTGACCGACGATACCCACCCTTGCCAGCTGATGGCCGACATCATGACCTTCGAGGAGCATCGTGGTCCGGTTGCCGGCAAGACCATCGCCTGGACAGGCGACGGCAACAACGTGCTGCACTCGCTGCTCGAGGCGTCGGCGCGCTTCCGCTTCAATCTCAACGTCGCCGTGCCCGAAGGCAGCGAACCGGCGCAGAAGCATGTCGACTGGTCCAGGGCACATGGCGGCAAGCTGCATTTCACCCGCTCGCCCGAGGAAGCCGTCGACCAGGCCGACTGCGTCGTCACCGACTGCTGGGTGTCGATGGGCCAGGAACACCGCGCCCGCGGTCACAATGTCTTCTCGCCCTATCAGGTCAACGCGGCGCTGATGGCCAGGGCCAAGCCCGACGCGCTGTTCATGCACTGCCTGCCGGCCCATCGCGGCGAGGAGGTGACCGACGAGGTCATCGACGGTCCGCATTCGGTGGTCTTCGATGAGGCCGAGAACCGGCTCCACGCCCAGAAGGCGGTGCTTGCCTGGTGCCTCGGTGCTTGAAGTGCCTCGCTGCCTGAAGAGCTGGGGCGCTTGAAATGCCCAGGCGCTTGATCTGCGGCGGCGCGATGCCTATCTGCGCCGCATCACGCAAATCAAGCGCGTTTGGACGCATGTGCCCACCAGGGCCGCATGGTCGCGCCCTGGAGCTTTGTCATGTTGGAAACCCATCAAGTGACTGAACATCACCCCAAACTCGGCGAGTTCGGCTATGCCGGCGACGATCACGTCGTTCCCTTCGAGGTCGGCCCGCTCGACGTGCGTGGCCGCACGGTCCAACTCGGGCCGATGCTCGACGCCATCCTTGGCCGCCACGACTATCCCGAGCCGGTTGCCCGCCTGCTGGCGGAAGCCTGTGTGCTGACGGTGCTGCTCGGCACCTCGCTCAAATTCGAAGGCAAGTTCATCCTGCAGACCCGCACCGACGGGCCTGTCGACATGCTGGTGGCGGACTTTTCCACGCCCTCGGCGTTGCGCGCCTATGCGCGTTTCGACGCCGACCGGCTCGAGGCGCTGGTGGCGGCCGGCGAAACGTCCCAGCAGACGCTGCTTGGCAGCGGCGTGCTGGCGCTGACCATCGACCAGGGCGCTCATACACAGCGCTATCAAGGGATCGTGCAGCTCGACGGCGAGACGCTGGAAGATGCCGCGCGCACCTATTTCCGCCAGTCGGAACAGATCCCGACCGATATCAGGCTGTCGGTTGCAAAGCTGCTGACGCCCGCCCCTGGTGGCGCGCGTGAACAGTGGCGGGCGGGCGGCATCCTGGCGCAGTTCCTGCCGCAGTCGCCGGAGCGCATGCGCGTGCCCGATATTTCGGGTGGCGACGGCGATCCGCGCGACGTGGCGCACGATCCGGCCGACAATTCCTGGCAAGAGTTGCTGGCGCTGCTCGGCACCATCGAACCGACTGAGCTGATCGACCCGACCGTGGGCGCCGAACGGCTGCTCTACCGCTTGTTCCACGAGCACGGCGTGCGCGTCTTCGGCGGTGTGCCGGTGGCGGACCAGTGCTCATGCTCCAGGGACAAGATCCGTGGCATTCTCGAGGGCTTCTCCGCCGAGGAAATCAGGGAAAGCACCCAGGATGGCGGCATCCATGTCGCCTGCGAGTTCTGCTCGACGCAGTACGACTTCGATCCGGCGGAATTTGCCGCGCAGTGAAGCCTTTCCTTCTCCCCGTTTACGGGGAGAAGGTGCCCGAAGGGCGGATGAGGGGCAGCGCCAGCGTTGGTGATGGTAGCGCCCGCCGTGGGCGACGCTGCCGTCTGCCTTGACGAAAATCTCAAAGGCCGGCGCCGCCCCTCATTGCCCTGCCGGGCATTTCTCCCCGTGAACGGGGAGAAAGAAGCCTAATTCACCGTCCGCCTAGTCCCTGGCAGATCGAGCGAAAACGCGGGGATGGCGATGTCGAAGGTCTCGCCGCGCTTGTTGCGCATCGTGTATCGCCCGACCATGATCCCGGACGGCGTCGAGAGCGGGCAGCCGGACGTATATTGATAGCTGTCGCCGGGATTGAGTTCCGGCTGGTCGCCGACGACGCCCGGGCCGCGCACTTCCTCGACCCGGCCGGTGCCGTCGGTGATGTGCCAATAGCGCGACAACAACTGCACGAACTCGTCGGACTGGTTGTCGATCGTTATCTGATAGCCCCAGACATAGCGGTTTTCCGAGGGGTCCGAACGGTCCTCGAGATAGAACGGCCTGACCTGCACTTCGATGTTGCGCGTCACGGCGCGGTACATGAGCGGCTCCAAAACAATCCGATGACTTTCGACGCTCGCGGCGAGCGGGTCAACATGCGCGTCTTGTCGCGCCTGACCTTGAACGCAGGTGCCGGCAAAGAATGTCATTTAAGTGACACACGACAATGGTGGTGTGCACGAACCGGGCGACTCGGCGCTCTGTCGAACTGTTGAAAAACGGCCACGGTGCGGGCCGCCTTTCCGGAGTGACCAGATCTCGATGGAACTCACCTTCATAGCCGCCTCGCTTTCGACCGCACTCATCCTGTCCAACGCCGCCAGCATTGCGCTCGCCGCTTCACAGCTGAAACGGCGCTCCACGATCGCCCCGCCGGCCGGCAAGTCGCCGCCGGTCTCGGTCATCGTCCCGTCGCGTGGCGTCGAGCCGTTCACGCATGAGACGCTGGAACGCGCCTTCGCGCTCGACTGGCCACGCTACGAACTGATCTTCTGCGTCGCCCATGCCGACGATCCGGTGGTCCAACTGATAAACAGGGCGATTGCCCGGTTTCCCAAGGTGCCAGCCCGGTTGTTGATCGGCGACGACCGTGTCAGCGCCAATCCGAAGCTCAACAATTGCGTCAAGGGCTGGGAAGCGGCGCGCCACGACTGGGTCATTCTTGCCGATTCCAACGTCTTGATGCCGAGGGACTATGTCGAGCACCTGATGGCGGCATGGCGGTCCGATACCGGCCTTGTCTGCTCGACGCCGATCGGTTCGCGCCCCGAAGGTTTCTGGGCCGAGGTCGAATGCGCCTTCCTCAACACGCTGCAGGCCCGCTGGCAGTATGCCGGCGAGGCGCTCGGCCTTGGGTTCGCCCAGGGCAAGAGCATGCTTTGGAACAAGCCGATGCTGGATGCCAATGGCGGCATTCGCGCGCTGGCCGCCGAGATCGCCGAGGACGCCGCCGCGACCAAGCTGGTGAACGGCCTCGGCCTGCGCGTCAATCTCGTGGCGGCACCCTTCGAGCAGCCGCTTGGTCGGCGCACGCTTGGCGAGATCTGGTCGCGCCAGGCCCGCTGGGCGCGCCTGCGCCGCGTCACCTTCCCGCTGTTCTTCGCGCCCGAAATCCTGACTGGAGCGGCGGTGCCGCTGGTGCTTGCTCTGGTTGCGGCGGCGAGCGCCGGCTTCAGCCTGCCACTGACGGCGGTCGCCGTGTTGGCGGCCTTCTATCTTCCGGAATACGCCCTGGCCTTGTCCAAAGGCTGGTACGTGTCGTCGCGCATGGTCGCGGCCATGATGGTTCGCGACCTGATCCTGCCGGCGATGTGGACGCGCGGCTGGCTTGGCGGCGCCGTCGACTGGCGCGGCAACGCGATGACCATCCGCACCAAGACAGCCGAACTGGAGGAGACGCCGTCGCGCGCCTGAAGGCGCGGAAGTTCCGTCTGTTTTCAGCTGTAATTATCGTATATACAGAATTATTGACTCGCACGCTATTTTTGTGTATACGCAATTTACGGGACGCACCGTCGGCGAATGCTGTTCGAGTGGGATGAAACCAAGGCAAGGACAAACCGGGCCAAACATGGCGTGGACTTTGTGATCGCCCCGTCCTTTGATTTTGCCAATGCCCCTGTCAGGCTTGATGACAGTGAGGACTTTGGTGAGGACCGTCTTGTTGCCATCGGTCTGATCGAGGCTGGCGTTTATGTGATGGTTTATGTCGAGCGAGGCGATGCCGTCCGCGTTGTTTCGTTACGCAAGGCCACAAGGCAAGAAATTATGGACTATGTCGAAAACCTCTAAGACAGTTGTGCGCCGTGAGGGTGCTCCGCCAAAACAGTCACGTGCAGAGGCTTTGTCGCTCGCACGCAAGGCGCTTGCCGCGATGACCAACGAGGAAAACGCTGCGATCAGCGTTGCGGCCCAAGCCGATCCGGATGCGCAGCCGACCGATGTCGTCTCGCGCCGCAAGGCCGGCAGGCCGCCGCTGGCGCGGCCCAAGCGTGCCATACAGTTGCGGCTCGACGCCGATGTTCTCGACCGTTTCAAGGCCGATGGCGATGGCTGGCAGACACGCATGAATGAAGCGCTGCGCAAGGCGGTGGGTTTGTAACTCTCCGCCCCGCTGCCTGCTGCTGAGCAGCTACTTGGCCGTCTTCAGCGCCTGCGCGATATCCTCCAGCAGGTCGTCGGTATCCTCCAGGCCGACCGACAGCCTGAGCGTACCGGGTCCGATGCCGAGTTCGGCGCGGGCCTCGTCGCTCAGGTTCTTGTGCGTGGTCGTCGCCGGATGGGTGATCAGGCTCTTGGCATCGCCGAGATTGTTCGAGATCAGCACGATGTCGAGGGCGTTCTGCAGGGCGAAGGCCGCCGGCTTGCCGCCCTTGACGTCGAGGCAGATCAGGGTCGAGCCGCCCAACATCTGCTTCTTGACGATTTCGGCCTGCGGGTGGTCGGCGCGGCCGGGATAGATCACACGCGCGATCTGCGGCTGCTCGGCCAGGAAATCGGCGATCCTGCCGGCGCTTTCCGTCTGCTGGCGCACGCGCAGCGGCAAGGTCTCCAGGCCCTTCAGCAAGGTCCAGGCATTGAAGGGCGACAGGCTCGGGCCGGTGTGGCGGAAATAGTCGTGCAGGTTCTCGTCGATCCACTTCTTGTCCGACAGGATGACGCCGCCGAGACAGCGGCCCTGGCCGTCAATGTGCTTGGTGGCCGAGTAGACGACAATGTGCGCGCCAAGCTGCAACGGCTTCTGCTGCAGGGGCGTGGCGAAGACATTGTCGACGACAAGCCGCCCGCCGATCGAATTGGCAAGCGAAGCGACGGCCGCGATGTCGACCACTTCCAGCGTCGGGTTGGTGGGGCTTTCCAGGAAGAACAGCTTGGTGTTCGGCCTGACCGCCTTTTCCCAATTGGCGATATCGGTACCGTCGACCAAAGTCGCCTCGATGCCGTAGCGCGGCGCCAGTGTCTCGACCACCCAGCGGCAGGAGCCGAACAGCGCGCGCGCCGCCACGATATGGTCGCCGGCCTTGACGCTGCACAGAAGGGCCGCCGTCACCGCCGCCATGCCCGATGCCGTGGCGCGCGCGTCCTCGGCGCCTTCCAGCGCGCACATGCGCTTTTCAAACATGTCGACGGTCGGGTTCGCGTAGCGCGAATAGATGAAGCCTGGCTCTTCGCCCTTGAACCGGGCTTCCGCCGCCTGGGCGGTCTTGTAGACATAGCCCTGGGTCAGATACATCGCCTCGGCGGTTTCGCCGAATTGGGAACGCAGGGTTCCGCCATGCACGAGTGCGGTTTGAGGCTTCCAGTTGCGCGTCTTGCTCGTCATCGTCCTGTCCAAACACAAAAAAACCGGCCGCGAAAAGTCGCAACCGGTCCATACGGCCTTGCGGCCCGACGGTCCTTTAGCGACTTGTTTAACGTGGCTGCAAGCCGACCGGCCAAATCACCACGGGATAACGACCCTTTAGACCCGCGCCACGCTTGCGTCAATTGCCGGCTTCATTAAGAGGTTTGTACCAAGGCAGGTTCCGCGAAAGTGCCCAGCGGTTTTGCGGCAAGAACCTGCAACAAAGGGACCAGTCTTGGGGGCGGAGCCAGACTTTGCGGCAGACAGGCATTCTTCCCGATCAGGACATTTCGGCGCTGTTCCAGTCCGGCGCGCTGAAGTCGCCGCGCGCCCTGGATGCCGACCAGATCCAGCCCGCCAGCCTTGATCTCAGATTGGGTGAAAAGGCCTGGCGAGTGCGCGCCTCGTTCCTGCCCGGTCCCAACCACAAGGTTTCGGAAAAGCTCGATCGGCTGCAACTCCACGAGATCAATCTGACCGAAGGCGCGGTTCTCGAAACCGGCTGCGTCTATATCGTGCCGCTACTCGAAAGTCTGGCGCTGCCGGCTGACATTTCGGCCTCGGCCAATCCGAAGAGCTCGACCGGGCGGCTCGACATCTTCACCCGCGTGATGACCGACCGCGGCCACGAGTTCGACAAGATCGCCGCCGGCTATCACGGTCCGCTCTACCTCGAGGTTAGCCCGCGCACCTTCCCGATCATTGCGCGCACCGGGTCGCGCCTGTCGCAGATCCGCTTTCGCACCGGCAACGCATTGCTTTCGGAAGCCGAGTTGCACGAGTTGCACAACGCCGAAATGCTGGTCGCCACTGACCCGCCCAACATTTCCGGTGGCGGCATCGCGCTTTCGATCGACCTCAACGGCGACAAGGATGGGCTGGTCGGCTATCGCGGCAAGCACCACACCGGCCTCGTCGATGTCGACAAGCGTGCCGCGCAGGATGTCGTCGACTTCTGGGAGCCGATCCACAAGAGCGGAGCCGGCGAACTGGTGCTCGATCCCGACGAGTTCTACATCCTCGTCAGCCAGGAGGCGGTGCATGTGCCGCCGCTCTATGCCGCCGAGATGACGCCCTTCGACCCGCTGGTCGGCGAGTTCCGTGTCCACTATGCCGGCTTTTTCGATCCGGGGTTCGGCCATTCCGCGTCCGGCGGCACCGGCAGCCGGGCGGTGCTCGAAGTGCGCAGCCACGAAGTGCCGTTCATCCTCGACCATGGCCAGATCGTCGGCCGGCTGGTCTACGAGCACATGCTGAAGCGGCCGCAGGCGCTTTACGGCACCGATCTCGGCTCCAACTACCAGGCGCAAGGCCTCAAGCTCTCAAAGCATTTCCGCCCGGTGCGGTAAGGTCGAAGCCGCCGATCTCCCCACGAGAGGGAGATCCCGCGCTCATGGCTTTCAAAGCGCCTTCACCGCCACCTTCACCGGCTTTTCGATTTCCAGCGGGTTGCGCAGCGGCAGTCCGAAATCCCCTGCCTCGATCTCGAACACGTCGCCGGCCTCCGTATTGATGCCGTCGGCGAAGGAAAGCGTGGCGGTGCCGAACATGTGCACATGCACGTCGCCCGGCTGGCGGAAGGCCGAATATTTGAAGTGGTGGTGTTCGAGATTGGCGATGGTGTGCGACATGTTCGTTTCACCCGACAGGAAGGGCTTTTCCCACAATGTCTTGCCGTCGCGCACGATGCGCGACGTGCCTCTGATGTCCGAAGGCAGGTCTCCGATCAGGATCTCCGGCCCGAACGAGGCATTGCGCAGCTTGGAGTGGGCGAGGAAGAGATAGTTCACGCGCTCGGTCACATGGTCGGAGAATTCGTTCGACAGGGTGAAGCCGACGCGGAACGGGGCGCCGTCGTCGCCGATCACATAGATCCCGGCGACTTCGGGTTCCTCGCCGGCATCCTTGGCAAAGGCCGGCGACATGAGCGCCGCGCCCGGCGCGACCGCCATGGTGCCGTTGCCCTTGTAGAACCATTCCGGCTGCACGCCGACCTGGCCTTTCGCGGGTTTGCCGCCTTCCAGTCCCATGCGGAACATCTTCATGGAATCGGTGAGCTGCTCCTCGCCGTCGGTGCTGAGCTTCTTGTGCATGGAATCGCGCGTTGCCGCCGAGCCGAGATGCGTCAGCCCCGTGCCGGTCAGGTGCAGATGCGCCGGGTCGGGGTGATTGATCGGAGACAGCAGGCGCCCCCTTTTATAGGCGGCGTCGAGATCGATCGTCTCGCCGAGCCCCTTGCGTTCGATCAGGGCGGCGAGGCCCACACCCGTACGGGCGGCCTCCATCGCCAGCGAATAGACGCTTCGCGCCCCGTTGATGATCCGGGTTTTGCCGCCGCTGCGGGCAACGACACGGATCGTCTCGGCGTCGTCGAGAATCTGCGAGATCAGCATGATCAGTCCTCTCTCATTTATCTGTATCCGGCTGCCAATCGGCAAAATCCTCACCGGCGCGGCGCGGGAACGCGCCACGGTTGAAATGCTTCGTCCGGATTGCGTTCGCGAGCCTGGTCCTCGACGGACTTCTTGGTGCCGACGGTCTGCCGGCAGCTTCGCGGTCTAGAACCCGTATGCCTCCTAGTCTGTGCCCCCAGCCCTTAAGCCTTGTTCTTGTTGTAGACGTCGAAGATGACGGCGCCGAGCAGCACCAGGCCCTTGACCACCTGCTGCCAGTCGACATTGACGCCCATGATCGACATGCCGTTGTTCATCACGCCCATGATGAAGCCGCCGACCACCGCGCCGATCACCTGGCCGACGCCACCCATTGCCGAGGCGCCGCCGATGAAGACGGCCGCGATCACGTCGAGCTCGCTGCCGAGGCCCGCCGCCGGCACGGCCTGGCCGAGACGCGCCGCGATGATCAGGCCGCCGAGCGCCGACAGCACGCCCATATTGACGAACACCCAGAGCGTCAGCTTTTCGGTGTTGATGCCCGACAGCTGCGCGGCCTTGGCATTGCCGCCCATCGCATAGATGCGCCGGCCGATGGTCATGCGCTTGGTGACGAAGACGAACAGCGAGATCAGCACGCCCATCACCAGGAGCACGATAGGCAGGCCCCGATAGGTCGCGAACTGGAAGACCAGGAAGAGCGCCAGCGCGCTGCCAACCAGGGTCTTGATGACGAACAGCGTGAAAGGCTCTGCCTCATAACCATGAAGCTCGCGCTTGCGCCGCGTCCTGAAGCCGAAATAGGCATAGGCCAGCACCGCGATCAGGCCGAGCACGACCGTCGTCATGTGCAGCGTCAGGCCGCTGCCCAAAATGGTCTTGCCGGCCGCGTTAACTGTCGGCGGGATCAGCGTCAGCGGGCCGATCACGTCCGGGATGAAGCCGGAACTCAGCGCCTTGAAGCTGTCGGGGAGCGGGCCGACCGAGGAGCCGCCGCCAAGCAGGGCCTGGCAGATGCCGCGGAAGATCAGCATGCCGGCCAGCGTCACGATGAAACTCGGAATGCGGTGATAGGCGATCCAGTACCCTTGCGCGGCGCCGATCAGCCCTCCGACGATGAGGCAGACGATCGACACCACGAGCGGATTGCTGAATATGCCGAGCGGCCAGATCACCATCATCATCGCGGCAAGCGCGCCGATGAAACCGGCGACCGATCCCACGCTGAGATCGATATAGCCGGCGACGATGACCAGCAGCATGCCGAGCGCCATCACGATGATGAACGAGTTCTGCTGCACCAGATTGCTGAGGTTGACCGGTTTGAACAGCGTTCCCGACGTCGTGTACTGGAAGAATAGCATGATGACGATCAGCGCGATGATCAGGCCGTATTCGCGCAGGTTCGTCGTCAGCGCGGAGACGGCGACGCGAGACCCCTGCTTGACGTCCTCGGCGGTGCCGCTTTGCGGCGCGGGAGCGCTGTCTGTGCTCATGATGCTTTTCCTTCTCCGCGGACAATGGCGCGCATGATTTTTTCCTGGCTGGCGTCGCTTGCCGCCATCTCGCCGACGATGCGTCCTTCGTTCATGACATAGATCCGGTCGGTGATGCCGAGCAGTTCCGGCATTTCCGACGAGATGACGATGATCGCCTTGCCCTCGGCGGCGAGGCGGGCGATGATTGTATAGATTTCGTACTTGGCGCCGACGTCAATGCCGCGCGTAGGCTCGTCGAGGATCAGAACTTCCGGGTCGGCGAACAGCCATTTCGACAGCACCACCTTCTGCTGGTTGCCTCCCGAGAGATTGCCGGTCAGCTGATAGACGCTCGACGCACGGATATTGGTCTTCTTGCGATAGTCGTTGGCGACGCTCATCTCGCGCATGTCGTCGATGACGCCGCCGCTGGAAACGCCGCCGAGGTTGGCCAGCGTCACATTGTGCTTGATATGGTCGATGAGGTTCAGCCCATAGGTCTTGCGGTCCTCGGTGACATAGGCGACGCCGTTCTGCACCGCCTTGCCCACTGTCGAAAGGTCCACGGGCTTGCCGTTGAGCAACACCTCGCCGCTGATGCGCCGGCCATAGGAGCGACCGAACAGGCTCATGGCGAATTCGGTGCGGCCGGCGCCCATCAGCCCGGCGATGCCGACCACTTCGCCCTTGCGCACCTTGAGGTCGATGCTCTTGATCACCTGCCGTTCGGCATGGATCGGGTGGTAGACCGACCAGTCCTTGACTTCGAAAATGACGTCGCCGATGTTTGGCTCGCGCGGTGGATAGCGGTCGTCAAGTGAGCGGCCGACCATCGAGGTGATGATCCGGTCCTCGCTGATCTCCTTCCTCGGCAATGTTTCGATCGTGCGCCCGTCGCGGATCACCGTCACCTTGTCGGCGACGCGGTTCACTTCGTTGAGCTTGTGGGAAATCAGGATCGAGGTCATGCCCTGCCGCTTGAACTCGAGCAGGAGATCGAGCAGCGCCTGGCTGTCCTTTTCGCTGAGCGACGCCGTCGGCTCGTCGAGGATCAAGAGCTTCACTTCCTTGCTCAGCGCCTTGGCGATTTCGACCAGCTGCTGCTTGCCGACGCCGATATGGGTGATCAGCGTCTTGGGGTCTTCCCTGAGCCCGACTTTCTTCAACAGCTCGGCCGTGCGCGCCTCGTTGGCGTCCCAGTCGATGACGCCGTGTCTCGCGCGCTCGTTGCCGAGGAAAATGTTTTCGGCGATCGACAGCATCGGCACCAGCGCAAGCTCCTGGTGGATGATGACGATGCCCTTGTGTTCGCTGTCATGGATGCCTTTGAAATGGCATTCCTGGCCCTGAAAGATGATCTGGCCATCATAGGTGCCGGAGGGATAGACGCCCGACAGCACCTTCATCAATGTCGATTTTCCAGCGCCGTTCTCGCCGACCACGGCATGGATTTCGCCTTCCTCGACGCTGAGATTGACGTTCGACAACGCCTTCACGCCGGGGAACGTCTTGGTGATGTCACGCATCTCCAAAATCGTCGAGGTCATTAGGCAAGCTCCTCCTAGACTTTCTTGTTTTTACGCAATTTCCTAGGGAAAGCGCTAGGCGCAATTCCCTAGGGAAAGCGCTAGGCGCTTTTCCTGGAATTGCTCTAGGCCGGCAGAAACAATACCGGGGCCGCTTGTGAACGAAAAGGGGCCCTGCGTCGCGCAGGACCCCTGTCCTTGCAACCGGGATTACTTCAGGTCTTCCGCCTTGATGTAGCCGGAGTCTACGACCAGCGCCTGGTAGTTCGACTTGTCGACCTCATGCGGCGTCAGCAGGATCGAGGGAACCACCTTGACGTCGTTGTTGTAGGTCTTTTCATCGAGGCCGTCCGGCTTGCCGCCCGAGAGCACCTTGTCGACCAGCTGCACCGTGGCCTTGGCCAGTTCGCGGGTGTCCTTGAACACGGTCGAGTACTGCTCGCCCGAGATGATCAGCTTGACCGAGGCGGTCTCGGCGTCCTGGCCGGTCACGATCGGCCAGGGCTGTGCGTCGGTGCCGTAGCCGACGGCGCGCAGCGAGGCGGTGATGCCGCGCGAAAGGCCGTCATAGGGCGACAGAACGCCATCGACGCGGCTGCCGTCCGAGTAGTTGGCCGACAGCAGGTTGTCCATGCGCGCCTGGGCGGTGGCGGCGAGCCAGCGCAGCGTGCCGACCTTGTCCATGCCGGTCTGGCCGGACTTGATCTTGATCGAGCCGTCGTCGATCAGCGGCTGCAGGACCGAGATCGCGCCATTGTAGAAGAAGAAGGCGTTGTTGTCGTCGGGCGAACCGCCGAACAGTTCGACGTTCCACGGCTTGGTGTTCGGGAAACGCTCCTTGAGGCCCTTGACCAGGGAATTAGCCTGGATCACGCCGACGCCGAAATTGTCGAAGGTTGTGTAATAGTCGACGTTCTTGGTCTTCTTGATCAGGCGGTCATAGGCGATGACGACGACGCCCGCGTCGTTGGCCTTCTGCAGCGCATCCGACAGGGTGGTGCCGTCGATCGAGGCGATGATCAGCGCCTTCGGGCCCTTGGTGATTTCGTTTTCCAGCTGGCTAAGCTGGTTGGGGATGTCGTCCTGCGCATATTGCAGGTCGACCGTGTAGCCGAGAGCCTCGAGCTGGGACTTGACGGCGTCGCCGTCATTGATCCAGCGCTGCGAGGTCTTGGTCGGCATGAGCACGCCGACAAGACCCTTGTCGGCCGCGTGCGCCTGATAGCTCATGGCAGCGATGCCAAGGGCCGCCACGGCGGCCAGCGTCTTGATAATCTTCACATTACTCTCCCTGGTTGATGGACGCGACACCTCGGGGCTTCGCGGGCCGCGCGGCCAAGCAGGAGCGCAAACGCGCCGCTGTCGGCTTTATCGATCTCCGGTATCCTCCCAATCGGCTCCGCGACGCAGTTTCAATCGATACGATTTTGGCCGTCGCCGACCCCTGCGCTTCGGAACGCGCGAAGGGTGGGTCGCTTTGACATAACTGTCAAATGCGATCTCTGGTGATTGCTATACCGAAACCGGTATGATTTAGCATGCTGAAGGAACCGGCGGAAAGATTGGAAGATCATGGCGGCATTGCGCGATCCCGATGCAATTCCAGTGAGTTACGAGAAGCTCCCCAGAGACGGGGAGACGCTGCTGCGGAGCGGCCTGAGCTTGCGCCACATGCGCATGATCGCCGCCCTCGACGATCACGGAAGGGTGAGCGCCGCGGCCCAGGTGATGAACATCTCCCAGCCGGCCGCCTCGCGCATGATCGCCGAGATGGAGGCGGTGCTCGACGTCAAACTGTGCGAACGGCTGCCGCGCGGCGTCACCCTCACGCCCTATGGCCAGGCACTCGCCAGGCGAGCTCGCTCGATCCTGCTCGAGATGCGCGAGGCCGACCGCGAGATTGCCGAGCTCAAGGCCGGTAAGGGCGGCGCGGTCTTCCTCGGCGCGGTGACCGCGCCGGCAATCGAATTGGCGGTGCCGGCGATCCGCGAGATCCGCCGCATCTACCCGCGCATCGAGATCACCATGCAGGTCGAGACGTCTAACGTGCTCGCCCGCGAGCTGATCGCCTCGCGCCACGACTTCATCATCGCCCGCATTCCCGACGACCTCAATCCGCGGCTGTTCGAATCGCGTGTGATCGGCGTCGAGAAGGCCTGCCTGATCGTGCGCCGCGGCCACCCGCTCGCCAGGGGCAATGTGGTGCGGCTGGAAGACACCGCTGCCTATGACTGGGTCTTCCAGTCGGGCGGTTCGCCCTTGCGCCAGGCGATGGAGAGCAACTTCCTGAACCGCAACATCGCGCTGCCGGACCGCATCTTGAACACCAGCTCGCTGCTGCTGACCCTGGTCATGGTCGCGCAATCCGATGCCATCGCCCCTGTCTCGGTGCAGGTGGCGAAATTCATCCAGAATCCGGACGGGCTTGCCGGCGCCATCGATGTCGTCCAGACCGAATTCGACATCGAGGTCAGGCCCTACAGCCTGATTACGGTCAGGAATCGCGTACTGTCGCCGGCGGCCAAGATGCTGCATGATTTCATCCTGCGCGAAGTGGGATGATGGAACGAGAATTGCAGTCGCGCGTTCAAACCAATCGGCATGCGCGCTGGAGCCTTTTTGGGCGAGGGAACAAGGTGTCGATGGTCAACAACTCGGGAGGTCTTTATGGAACGTCGGTTGTTTCTTACTGGATTGCTTGGCGTTGCGGGGGCAGTGGCGTTTGCTGGTGTAGCCGGAACCGGCCGCGCGGTTGCAGGTGTTCCCCAGGGCAACGGAATTCTCGATGAGCTGGACAAGCCGGATTCGGCGGTCTTCGAAGGGGATGAGGCGGTCGAGCTGGAGCAGGTCTCGCATCGCAGCGGGCATCGTGGCCACCATGGGCACGATGGCTACAATGGCCGGTGGCGCCGTCGCCACGGGCGTCGCCGCGGCTGGAGACGAGTTTGCCGCAGCTACTGGCGCCATGGCCGCCGCCGTAGCCGCTGCTGGCGCGAGCGCGTCTGGCTCCGCGCCTGGCTGTAATCGGCTTCTGACTGAGCAGGCGCCGGCCAACAGCACGGCCGGCGCCTGCTCCCGATTCCAGGAACAATGAATGCGTTCGGCGCCGTGACATGGGTCGGGTCGTGCTGCAGCGACAGGACCGCCTTCGCAGGCGATTTTCCTGTGGCCGGGCGAAGGCGCAGGTGCGAATCGGGCGGGCCTAACAAGCCGACACCCTAGATACTTCGATGTCAGGCTGGAGCGGGTAGCGGGAATCGAACCCGCGCGTTCAGCTTGGGAAGCTGACAGGCTACCATTACATCATACCCGCGCTGCAGCCTCGTTATCATGACGCCATGGCGTCGGGCAATCGCAAACCGGTCTCACAATGCGGGCTTCGCCAGTTCGCCGGTGACGGTCGGCGCTGGCTCCCTGGCCTTCGCGACTTCGCCGCCGGCGGCGAAGCTCGGCCAGTACTTCGAGATGGCCAGCGTCGCGCCGGCGGAAGAGAAATGGCCGTAGTCGAAATAGAGGAACTGCTTGCTGGCGGCATCCGCGTAGGAACAGCCACTGGTGTCGCACAGGTAGGTAAGCGGATCGATGAATGTCGCGCCCTTGGTGTAGGGCTGCACCTCCTTGTTGATGTCGGGATCCATGGCCATCGGCCAGGATGTGCTCACGGCGCCCTCGTGTTTTGCAAAGAAGGCGATCTTCTGTACATCGGCGATGAACTCCGGAGACTGGCCGATGACATAGACCTTGACACCCATGTCGCGCAGCCGGTCGATCGTCGTCTGCAGACCGTCGAAGCCCCTGGCCTGGTAGTCGGTCCATCGGCCGCTCAGGATCACCGCCTGGATGTTGGCATCGCGGATGATCGACAGCGCCCGTTCGTTGAAGCGGGTGCAGGCCGGCCGGGCGTAGGAAAAATAGCTCAGGTTGGGTGGGCAGCCGGCATAGGTATATTGGATGACGTTGGCCTGGATTTTATCGGCGTTGGCTTCCAAGCCCGACACATAGTGGGCGGCGAAGGAATCGCCCCACAGCAGCACATTGGTGGCAAAGCCGTGCGTGCGCGTGCAGGCGGCGAGATTCCAGTTCTCGATCCGGTTCCCGCCCTCGTTGAAGCAGACACCGTTGCGCCAGTCGCCCACCACGATCCTCTGTGTCGAAAAATCGGGAAACCGCTCTGGAAACCCATTGCCGAGCATGCCGGCCAGGCCGCCGATGCACAGCAGCGCGATCGCCGTCGCCGAAAAGGCGAAGATCGGCAGCGGTGCGGTGAAGGCCCGCTTCTGCCGGAAAGGCTGTTCGACATATTTCCACGAAAAGGTCGCCAGGGCGAAGCTGGCCACCGTCATCGCGACGATAGTCGGCACGGAGATGGCTTTAAGGGAGAGGTAGTGGACGAAGGAATTGATCGGCCAGTGAACGAGGTAGAGCGAATAGGAGATGAGGCCGACCCAGACCATCGGAGCGAATTGGAGCACGCGCGTGGCGACCGGCACCGGCCGGTCCGCGTGATTTTGGCCCGCGTAGATGAGCAGCGCCGTTCCGATGCAGGGAAACAGGGCATTGTAGCCGGGAAACGGGTCGCTCTCCGAAATCGTCAGGAAGCCGAAGGCGAGCAGGGCAAAGCCCGCCAGGCCGATCAGTTCCGTCGCCGGCCGGCTGGCAAGCGCGGGCGGCTTTTTCAGCATCAGCATGGCGCCCAGCGCCAGTTCCCAGATGCGTGTCGGCAGGAGATAGAAGCCGGCGGTCGGCGCCAGCGTGGTCGCCGTCACCGCCAGCGCAAAACTGCCGATGGCGATCGGCAGGAGTATCGTCAGCCAGCGCTTCGAGGCATAGCGGTAGATCAGGTACACGAGGATCGGCGCGAAGATGTAATACTGCTCCTCGACCGACAGCGACCATGTGTGCAGCAGCGGCCGCAGCTCGGCGTCGATCGAAAAATAGTTCGTCGTCTTCCAGAAATAGATGTTCGACCAGAAGGTCGAGGCAGCGATCACGCTGAGGCTGTATTCGTGCAGGTCCGACGGCAGCAGGATGAACCAGGCCGCAATGCTTGAAAGCAGGATGACGAAGCTCAGAGCCGGCAAGATCCGCCTTGCACGGCGCCAGTAGAAGCGTCCGATCGAGAACTGGCCGCGATCGAGATCGTCGAGCAGGCTGCCGCTGATCAGATAGCCCGATATGACGAAAAAGATGTCGACGCCGGTGAAGCCACCTGGAATGGCGGACACGCCGAAATGGAAGAGCACGACGGGCAGCACCGCGACGGCCCGCAGGCCATCGATGTCACGCCTGTAGTTCATTCGGCCGGTCCCAACGCCGTGACCCGCGACGGTCGCTCGGCGGGACCTGACAGGCTCGTCATGCGGTGATCCCGCGTCGTGCGAAAAATCATGGCTTGTAGGCCTCACGGAATGTGCCCTGCAGCATAGTTTTGCTGCACCGCAACATGCATGTCAAGGCGAATGCCAGGCCCGTGAGCGCCGGTGGTGCCGGTTTGCGAAGGGAGGCGATAAATCAGGCGCCGGGAGGCAGGTAGATTACGGCATGGTCGTCGGAATAGGCTCGCTTCCAGCCCAACTCCGCGAAGAAGGGGATGCGTGTGTCGTCGGCGGCAAGCAGCGCCCAGCTAATGGCGTATTTCTTCAACTGCGCCTCCAGCAGCGGTTTCCCGTCGCTTTGCCCCGTCGCGTCATCCGCTTTCATGAACCCGCCCAGGAACAACTGGTCGGTCCTGCCATCGATATAGGTCTTGATGCCGTGGAAAATCAGCGTGCCGCCGAAATTGTAGGAATTCAGCACGTTGCCGGCGAGGTTGTGATCCCTGGCGAATGCAAGCGCACCGCTGGCTGATGTCTTCGGACTTGGCTCGACCTGGTAGGCACTGCCGGCGATCGCGGCCACACCGAGCACCAGGACAATGACCGCGGCGCAAAGCGCGTGGAACCGCCTGGCAAAGAACATTTCCAAGCTGTCTCGCTTTTCCGCCAGCCAGGTCGTGGCCGAGAGCGGCGGATATTGCCGTGCGATTTCGACCGCCATCACCAGGGGTATCAACAGAAAGGGCAAATACATAAATCGCAGATGGGTGAGATAGACATGCAAGGTGAAGGCGATGAACAGCGCCTTGGCCCAGTCGATTCGTATCCGCGACACCAGCAGTGCGAAAAGCGCCGCCAGCATTGCGATTTCCTGGGAAGATTGCTCGCTCGCGTTGAAAGGGCGCCATTCCTGGATCAGGGATACCGCCTCATTGCCGCTGGCGACGGTGAATGTGGCCAGGATTGCTTTCACGCCGTAAGGATGGATGAGGCTGGCCACCAGGCAAAGCAAGCCGAACGCGACCCATCTTGCCAGGAGCGCGGGCTTCGACAGGCCGATGCGTGCCAGAAGGTCCAGGCCGGCAAAGCCGGCGATCACGAAGCTCAGCGTGAAGGTCGCGTGCAGGTTCGCCCACAAGACGACCAGCGCAAGCAGCCACCAGGGCGGCGCCTGCTTCTCGGCCGAAGCGCGAAACAGCACCGCGGTCCAGGCGACGATGATGGGCAAGGTGAAGACATGTGGACGCGCCGTATAGATCGGGGCGATCAGAAAGGCGGCGGCGAAGGCCAGCGCCACCGCCAGTATCGGCTTGAGCCGCGCGGTGAGGAACCATGTCATCAGCAGGACCATCAGGCCGATCGTGGCGATGATCAGCGTGACGACGCCATTCCAGCCGGCAGCGCGATAGGCTAGTCCGAGAAGGACCTGGCCCAGCCATTCCTTGGCGATCCAGGGCTGGCCGGCGAAAGTATAGGAATAGGGGTCGACGGTCGGAAATGTCCGGTTCGCCAGGAAGTCCAGCCCCACCTTCACCTGCCACCAACTGTCGGGGTCCTGTAGGGTCGCGCCGGCAAACGGGACGAGTGCCATAGCCGTGAAACAGGCTGCGAGGAGGCAGAACATCAGCCTGATCCGTTCCCCCTGCACCGCCTCCGGCTGAGCGTCCGTCATATTGCGTTGCCCCTGACTGTTTGCGCTGGCGTTTGGTTCAAGACACCGGCCCGGACGGCGACCGCCCCGGCCGCTCCGTCATTGGAATTTTGCGGCCGGCATGGTCGTGATCGCCATGGTCCACGAACACGAAGTGCGCCGAGCCGAGGTAGAAGACAATCGAGTAGACGCAGATCCCCGCAAGGTGAACCAGAGGGCTCTCGATCAAGCCGGCCGAACGGGCCGCGATCACGATTGCCAGGTTGAGGCCGTAGGCGATCAGGAAGACGCTTCCATAGCGCAGTGCCGTTCCGCGCCGCGAGCCATCCCTCCCGCCGAAGGTCCAGTTGCGGTTGAGAAAGAAGCCCACGACCAGACCCGCCGCATAGCCGGTCGCATTGGCAAGGATGTCGCCAAGCCCAAGAGCAAGCCCGGCCAGGATAACCGTATATCCCAGCGCCGTGTTCAACAGGCCGACCGCAGCGAACCGAAGCAGCCTCGAACAGTCAAACGGCAGGCTTGACCACATGCGCAAAATATTGGGCTCCGACGGGTATCTTGGTGAGAAACCGTTCCAGCGGCCTTAGCCTCGCAAGCAGTCTGGGGAAGAAAATCCGGTAGACGATCCGCGTGTTGGAAAGACCCGCGGCGGCCAATCGCCCGCGCATCTCGCGCGAGGTGATCAGCACCGCATTCTCGTCGAAGGCGCAATTTCTGACCGCGTGGGTGGTCAGGGGATTCCAAGGATTGTGCTCGAAGAGAAAAAAGCTGCCCCCATCGGCCATCACCCTGCCGATCTCGGCGAGCAGCCCGACCTGGAGGGTCTCGGGAATGTGGTGGAAGACGCAGGCCGCGAATGCCAGATCGAAGCTGCCGTCTGCGAAGGGAATCGTCTTGCCATCGAAATGCGCGAAGACGCCTTGGCCGGGAAAACGCTTGCGGGCGATGTCGAGCGATTCCCGCGAAGGGTCGAGCAAGACGATCTCGCTGTCGGGAAACGCGCGGCGCATATGGCCGAGCGAATTGCCGACCCCGGCGCCGAAGTCGAGAATGCGCCGCGGCGTCACACCGGCTTGCGCCAGCGTCGCCGCGACATCGTCGATCTTGTATTTCGCGAAGAATTCCGGCGCCTCGCCGCTCAGTCTTATGCTCGCGGCATGCTGTTCCTGGTATTCTCGCGCGAACTGGTCGAACTCGGCTTCAAGCACGGGCGGCCCTCTTTGCCATGTCCTGGAGACGGTGGACAGGCAAATCCTGGTCTTCGGTCGCCGCCTGGCTTCGTGAAACGATCTCGTTGACGAAGTAAAGCGGCCGCCGCTTCGTCTCCATGTACATGCGGCCGAGATACTCGCCGAAGATGCCGAGCACCAGAAGCTGGACGCTGCCCAGGATGAGGATGATCGCGGCAAGGCTCGTCCAGCCGGGCATCACGTTGCCCATGGACCATTCGAACAGCGCGTAACCCAGCACCACCAGGCCGAGCAGGCCGAACATCATCCCCAGCAACGAGGCAAACCGCAGCGGCACGATCGAAAAGCTGGTCATCGCGTCGACCGCCAGAAGAACCATCTTCTTCAGCGGGTAGTGGGTGGCTCCGGCAAAGCGACGGTGCCGTTCATAGGGGAAGGCCACCTGCCTCAGCCCGATCCAGCTCACCATGCCGCGAATGAACCTGTAGCGTTCGGGCATCGTGTTCAGGTGGTCCAGCGCACGGCGGCTCATCAGCCGGAAATCTCCGGTGTTTGGCGCGATCTCGACATCGACCATCCGGCCGAGCAAACGGTAGAATATCGAGGCGGAGGCCAGCTTGAACCAGCTTTCGCCGTCCCGTTTCACCCTTTGGCCGTAAACGACGTCGAAGCCTTCATCCATCTTCGCCATCATCGCGCCGAGCAGTTCAGGCGGATCCTGGAGATCGGCGTCGAGAATGAGGATGCGCTGACCGCGGCAGAACTCCAGTCCCGCGCTCAAGGCGATCTGGTGGCCGTAGTTGCGGGCAAGGTCGATGGCGACCACATGGTCGTCCTTTTCGGCCAGCTCGAAAATGGCCTCGCGGGTGCCGTCGGTCGCTCCGTCGATGACGAGCACGACCTCGTAGGAGAGGCTTTGCTCGAGACATGCGGCGCTGACGCGTCGATGAAGCTCCGCCACGCCGTCGCGCTCATTGTAGCAAGGCACGACGACCGACAACATGGGTGCGCGGTGCGCGCCGATTTTTTCCGTTCCCACCAAAGCCTGGCTCCCGCTTTGGAGATGGCAATAGCGGCAATTGGTTAGAAAACAGATAAGCCAGGGATCGGCGCGGCGGTTGCCGGCCCTGCCGCGATGCTTTTGGTGCCGTCAATGGCCCGAGTCACAAACAAACCGGCAGTTCCATGCGGATGCGGGCGCCGCGCCATGAGCCGGCCAGGATCCGGATCGTTCCCTGGTGCAACAGGGCGATCTGCCGGGCAAGATTAAGCCCCAGCCCCGCCCCACGCGACTGCGGCCTGAGGCGATAAAAGGGTTCGAAGACATTCTCCTGCTCTTCCACGGGAATGCCCGGACCTTCGTCACGCACTTCGATGCCACCGGCCTTGTCGATCGCGATCGTGATCGTGCCGCCGCCGCCGCCATGCTCAATCGCGTTGCGCACGAGGTTGGCGAGCGCCCGCTCGATCTGCGGCACGTTGACTTCGACGCGTGTCTTGTCAGGCGAGGGCTCGAAGGCAAGGTCGTAGCCGGCCTCGATGGCGAGCGGCGCAAAGTCGGCCGCCACCCGGCTGACGAGATCCTCGAGATCGACGATCTCGCGCTGGTCCGACGGGCGGTCGAGCAATTGATGGTCGAGCAATTGCTGTGCAAGATGCGACAGGCGCTCGATATCATGCAGCAGCCGGGCGCTCTGCGGCTCCTGCCGCAGCAATTCGGCGCGCGTGCGCAGGATGGCGATCGGCGTACGCAATTCGTGCGCGGCATCGGTGAGGAAACGGTTGTGCCGGTCATAGCCCTGCGCCAGGCGGGCCAAAGCCTCGTTGAAGGCATGCACCAGCGGCGCGATCTCCTGCGGCACATGCTTGACGGGCAACTGCATCGCGCGGGTACCGATATCGATGCGGGCTGCCTGGCGCACGGTTTCAACAAGGCCGGCAAAGGAACGGCGCACCACGGCCGGCGTCGTCACCAGCGTGGTGGCGCCCATGACCAGGACGATGGGCAACAGCAGTATGGCGATGACGAGCGCCAGCGCCGGCAGCGCGCGCTCCCAGTTCCTGCTGCCATCCGGATACCGGGCGACCTCGACCGTGGCCGAAATGTTGATCTCGAGCCCGTCGGTCTCCTGACGCGAGAACTGCGTCGCGGCGATGATCTGGACCGCCCCGGCCCTGGTGGAAGTGTTTTCAATATAGGCTTCCGGCCGCATATCCTCATCGGAGAATCCGATCGTGGCGTGGTCTGCTTCACCGAGCAGCCCGCCGAAGTCCTTGGTGTAGACAGCCGGTATCGTGCCGGAACGGACGCTCTGCCCGCGATCGTCGCGAACGATGTACCAGACATTCGGGAAGCCCCGGCGAAACGCCGCGAGTTCTTCCGTTTCACGCACGATCAAGCTGCCGTCCTTGTCGCGGTCGACGGCATCCTTGACGGCCGCGACGGCAGCCTCATTGTCGATAAGCAGCCTCGGATTGGCAATCCAAAGGGCCGCCGCGCAAAGCACGATGAAGAAGAGCAGCGTTGCTGCCTGCAGCAGGATCAGCCGGCGGACAAGGATCCATTGCAGCGATCGCGTGCGGACCTTCTTCACGAGACTGCCCGCAGGAGATAGCCAAGGTTGCGGATCGCCCGTATCTCGATGCCGGCCGCGACATCATCGAGCTTGCGGCGCAGCCGCGAGACATGTGCGTCGAGCGCATTCGAGCCGATCTCGTCGTCCAGGGCGTAGACGGCCTCCTCCAGAGCGCCGCGCATGATGGTCCGGCCCGGCCGGCGGATGAGGGTTTCAAGCACCAGCCTCTCACGCCGCGGCAAATCAAGGGCCTGATCCTCGACCAGCGCCTCGCGATGGCGGAAATCATAGGTGAGGCGGCCGACCATCGTCTGGTTGGCGCGCGGAGTGAACGAGCGGCGGTGGAGCGCATGCAGCCGCGCGACGAGTTCAACCGTGGCGAAAGGCTTAACCATGTAATCGTCGGCGCCGGCATCGAGCCCGGCGACCCGGTCGTCCAATCCGCTCATCGCCGTCAGCGCGATGACAGGCACATCCAGGTGCAATGCGCGCAGGCGCGGGATCAGGCTGAGACCGTCGCCATCCGGCAGCCGGCGGTCCAGCACCACGGCGTCGTGATGGCCCAGGCGAGCGACCGCCTCCGCGTCGGTCAAGGTCGCGGCATGGTCGACGATGATATCCAGACGCTCCAGAGCGGCCTTCAGCACGGAGGCCATTTCCGGTTCGTCCTCGACCAGCAGGACGCGCATTGGCGTTCTCCTTCACCCGTAGCCGCGGGATTTGCCGCCGCCGCGGCGGTTCATTCGCATTCCAGCTTTGGCCGGCGGAAATTGGTGATGAACCAGCGGCCGCCGGAAGCGCGGGCGTAAAATGTGTAGAAGCATTCCTGACGCTCGATATAGCCGGGCGTCTCGGTCTCTTCATGGACGGTTCCGTGTTTTGTGTGGCGAACCTCGCTGCTCGATGTCCCGGCAACCGTTGACGTCGAGACCTGGCGCCATTGATAGGCACGCTCCCCCTGGCCGAGATCGACGACCGCCGTTGGTGGACCGTAGTCCAAGACGACCGATTCGACCGGCTGTCCGACATAGTTCTTCATGATGTCGGAGGCGCAGCCCGCCAGGGCGAACGCGGTCGCGATGAACACTATCTTGGACGTCCGTCGGCCGGCGCGATGCGTGGACATTGCTGATTCCATGGTGAAAACGCCGGACCTAGATTGCGAAGATTACATCGACATTGCGACAAGCATGGAATGTTCGCGGCCTCGAAGGGACATCGGTGTCCAGGAACCAAGACCGAGAAGATCGCGCAATGCCGTTGCTGGCATCGCGCGATCGAATCCGCCATTTGCCACTGCTAGAACCGGTAGTTGATGCCGGCTTTCAACTCATGGCTGCCGATCGTCTCCCTGGATCTGCCAAGGGTCGATGTCGTTTCCACGCCGGGGGTGCGGACATAGTCGTGCTCGACCTTGGCCGAGAGGCCGCCGGCGAAGCCCTGCTCGATGCCGGCGCCGACAAGGTAACCGACCTTCCAGCCGTCGCTGCTTATCACGCCGTCGCCCTTGTCGAACCTGGTCATGGCCACGCCGCCGGTCCCAAACAGCAGGGTCTGGTCGAAACTGACGCCGGCCTTCGCCTTGGCCGCGCCACGCCATTTTTCCTTGATCTTGCCGCCCCGGACATCGTGTTCGGCGCCGCCCAGATAGGAACCTTCGATCTCGGCGCCGAGAACCGCCGGACCCATCTGCTTGACATAGCCGGCCTGGACGCCGCCGCTGAGGCCGTTTCGGCCCGCGAACGGGTTCGGCATTCCCGTGAACGCCGTCCCGTCATGGACGCCGACATAGGCGCCGCTCCATTGGAAGGCGGGGGGATCGTTGTAGGTGGGCGACAGGTCGGCGGCCATCGCCGGTCCGAGGAGACAGACGGCAAGGACACTCGCCGTCAGGACGATCTTTGCTCGAGAGGACACTGCATTACTCCAACACAAACGCGCATCCGGCACCGATGCGCTGGTTAACTGCCGAGGAGCCGGACCGTTGGGGCCGTCGGCTCCGATTGGTGTCTTTCAGGGATGGTTGCGCGGCTTTGGGGACCGGCTTTCACCGGCTGTGGTAGGGGCAGAGCGCCGCGCGGTCCGTCACCTGAAAGACGCCTGGAATCTCGCAAGTGAAAATTGCACGCACATTGCGCAGAACTGGAAAATGACGATTTTGTGCTTTATTTTCAATAAATTAAAATGAATTTGTTTACCCGTTTTTAAGAATTGCGAAGGGCTTGAAGCCGCTCGGTCAGTTGCTCGAACGATAGAGGGCCCTCTCCGGGTTGCGGCTTGTCGGTTCCAGGCATGCACCGCGCCGGCTTGATGGATGGCCGCCAAGCACGTATCTCTGGGCCGTGCCCACGAGTCCGGGCATCTCAATCGGGAGACGACCTTGTCCGCACTGACGCGCTTTCTCGGCGACTCGCCGCTCAGGGTTGTCCTGAAGCTGCTGGTGATATCCTTTCTCGTCGGCCTGGTCATGAATGCCTTCGGCTGGTCGCCGATGGACGTGTTCTACGGCATCCAGAAGTTCTTCATGGACCTCTGGAATCTCGGCTTCCACGCCATCGACCGCTTCCTCGGCTATATCCTGCTCGGCGCGGCGATCGTCGTGCCGGCCTTCATCCTGCTCAGGGTCGTCAACTACCGGAAATGACCTTCAGGCGTAGCCCGAGGCGACCTCGAACAGGATGGCGTGGCGCGCCGCAAGCGCCGGCACATCGGTGGAATAGCCGCCGCCGATGACACCGCAGACGGGAACGCCGAGCGCCCGAAAATGGCCGATGACCATCTCGTCGCGGGCGCGAAGTCCATCGTTGGAAAGCGCCAGCCTGCCCAGCCGGTCCTCGGCATGGACGTCGACGCCGGCATTGTAGAAGACGATGTCCCAGGGCGTACGGGCGGAGAGTTCCGGCAGGATGGTATGGAGCCTTTCGACATAGGCGGCATCGCCGGTGCCGTCGGGCAGCGCCACGTCGAGGTCCGAGGCTATCTTGCGTACGGGGTAGTTGCGTTCGCCATGCATGGAAAAGGTGTACGCGCGGGGTTCATCTCGCAGAACGTCGGCCGTGCCGTCGCCCTGATGCACGTCGAGGTCGACGACCAGGATATTTTGTGCCGCGCCCTCTTCAAGCAGAACCAGCGCGGCGACGGCGACATCGTTGAAGGTGCAGAAGCCGGCGCCTTGCGCGCGCCGCGCATGATGGCTGCCGCCGGCGGTGTTGCAGGCGATGCCGTGGCGCAAGGCAAGCCGCGCCGCCGCCACCGTGCCGCCGGTGGCAAGCTGTGCGCGCAGCGAGACGCGCGGGCCGACCGGAAAGCCGATCTCACGCTCGATTTTTTCAGGCACGGCGCAGTTGATGACCTGGTCGACATAGTCCGCGGCGTGGGCAAGCCTCAACCAGGACGCCGGCGCGGGCTCGGTTGTGTTGAGCGTCTCGGGTCCGGTCAGGCCGCGGGCCCGCAAGGCCTCCATCAGCAGCGGATATTTGCTCATCGGAAAGCGATGGTTGGTGGCGAAGCCGGCGTCGTAGTCGGGGTGGTGGACGATCTGCAGGGGCATGAACTGGTCGGACGGTTTCGCGCCAGAGCGGGATTTCGGTTGGCCGTCGCGTAACGGCGATTGCGCGGTGGCCGGAAAATGGGGCACATCGGTTCCCCGATCAAGTCGCAATCAGCAAGGCAGCAATCCTTTGGACCAGGGTGCCAGCCCAACCGACGCCAGGGCCTTTTCCGTCACCAACCGCTCGGTGCTTGCCATTGCCGTGCCGATGACGCTCGCCTATCTGACGACGCCGCTGCTCGGCCTAGTCGATACGGCGGTGGTCGGCCAGTTCGGGGATGCCGCCTTGCTCGGCGGCCTGGCGGCCGGCGCGCTGGCTTTCGACGTGGTCTTCACCACCTTCAATTTCCTGCGCTCGGGCACAACTGGCCTCGTCGCCCAGGCATTCGGACGCGGCGACGCCCTCGAGGAACAGGCGGTGTTCTGGCGCGCCGTGCTGATCGCCGTCGTTGCCGGCGTCGTGCTGGCAGCGCTTGCGCCGCTCATCGCCCTTGGCGGCCAGTGGTTCATGGACGCTGGACCACGCGTCAGCGACGCGATGGGCGTTTATGTCAGGATCAGGCTCCTCGCCGCCCCGTTCTCGCTGATCAACTACGCCATCCTCGGTTACGTGCTGGGACGCGGCGAGGGCGGGCTCGGGCTTGTCCTGCAACTGGTGCTCAACGGCATCAACATCGCGCTCTGCTTCCTGCTCGGCCTTGAACTTGGCTGGGGCGTTTCCGGCGTCGCCTGGGCAACCGTCACAGGCGAATTCCTGGCCATGCTGCTTGGTCTGGCGATCGTCGTGCGCCGGTTCCGATCCAGCCCGCCCTTGCCCCGCCACCGCCTGCTCGACATGTCAGCCTTCCTGCGCATGCTGTCGCTCAACCGCGATATCATGATCCGTTCGTTCTCGCTGCTCGCCGCTTTCGCGCTGTTCACCCGCCAGGGGGCTGCGTTCGGCACGGTGACGCTTGCCGCCAATGCGGTGCTGATGAATTTCTTTCTCGTCGCCGGTTACTTCCTTGATGGTTTCGCCACCGCCGCCGAACAGCTGGCCGGCCGCGCCATCGGCGCGCGGGCGGCACAACCCTTCCGGCAGGCGGTCCGCCTGACCCTGTTCTGGGGCTTCGGCTTGGCCGCCGTCGCGACATTGGTGCTGTCGCTGGCGGGTGCCAACCTGGTCGCTGTCGTGACGACATCGCAGGAGGTCCGCGCCGTGGCCGATGTGTATCTGCCGTGGGCGGCTTTCACCGCGCTGAGCGGTGTGCTCGCTTTCCAGATGGACGGGGTTTTCATCGGCGCGACATGGTCGCGCGACATGCGCAACATGATGCTCTTCTCATTCCTCGTCTTCGCCGCCGCTCTGATGACGCTGGCGCCCGCCTTCGGCAATCACGGCCTGTGGGCCGCGCTGCACATTTTCCTGCTGGTGCGAGGATTGAGCCTGCTGACAATTCTGCGGCTGCGGATGCGGACCGCGTTCAGCTGAGCGGCTTCGACGCCCACTGGTCAAGATGGCTGTCGCGCAACTCGCGCATCGAGCTGAGTTTCTCCGTCTGAGCAAAGCGCGCCATCCCGGCCACGATCCGGCCCGGCAGCGCCGGTCCGGCATAGATCATGCCGGTGTAGAGCTGGACGAGATCGGCGCCGGCGCGGATCTTGTCCAGCGCCGTCTCCGACGAGTTGACGCCGCCGACACCGATGATGGCCATGTCGGGCCCGAGCAGCTTGCGCATCTTGGCAAGCGCGATGGTCGAGCGCTCGAACAGCGGCTTTCCCGAGAGCCCCCCCGTCTCCAGCGCGGCGTCGCCGCGCAGCGCCGGCCGGGAAATCGTGGTGTTGGAAACGATGATGCCGTCGATCCGCTTTTCGGTGACCTCGGCGGCGATATCCTCCAGCTCGGCCTCGACCAGATCCGGCGCGATCTTGAGGAAGACCGGCGGCCGCGCGGACGCCGCGGCGCGTGCGGCCATGACGCGCGACAAAAGTTCGCCGAGCTGTTCGCGCGCCTGCATGGTGCGCAGGCCCGGCGTGTTGG
Organism: Mesorhizobium sp. ES1-6; assembly: GCF_020164775.1. NCBI lineage: Bacteria > Pseudomonadati > Pseudomonadota > Alphaproteobacteria > Hyphomicrobiales > Phyllobacteriaceae > Mesorhizobium > Mesorhizobium sp. ES1-6. Next base: position 408,079 of record NZ_JAIUGU010000002.1, on the reverse strand, counting down.
GCGAGGAAATATTGACGGTGAGATAGCTGGCATGGGGCGCGAAGCGGGTGACGCCGCGCTCATAGTCGCCGATGCGATCGGTGCTGTCCTTGTTTGCGCCGATGTTGACGCCGACGATGCCGCCGCGCCCCTTGCGCGCGGCAAGGCGTTTTTCGGCCGCCGCGTGGCCTTCATTGTTGAAGCCCAGCCGGTTGATGACAGCTTCATCCGATGTCAGCCGGAAGATGCGCGGCTTCGGATTGCCGGCCTGCGGCAACGGCGTGACGGTACCGACCTCGGCGAAGCCGAAGCCCAGCCCAAGCAGCGCGTCGGGCACCTCGGCGTTCTTGTCGTAGCCGGCCGCCATGCCAAGCGGATTGGGGAAATCGAGACCGCAAAGGCTGATCTTCAGCCTTGTATCGCGTACCGTCCGCGCGCCGACCGGCAGGCCGCAGCGCAGTGCCGCGATCGACAGGCCATGCGCGGTTTCCGGATCGAAGGTGAACAGCAGCTTCTGGCCGATCCGGTCGAACACGCTCATTGCCCCTCCAGGGTGGGGAACTGGTGGGTGCCGTCGGCACCAAGCGGCAGCGGCTTGACCCATAGCACCGCTTTCAGGTCGAGCACGCCGTAGAGATGAGGAAACAGCGCACCGCCGCGCGAGACCTCGTATTTCAGCGCTTCACCCAAGCTGGCGCCGTCGATGGCGACCAGCAGAAGGTCGGCCTGGCCGCGGAAATGCTTGGCCGCCGTTTCCCTGGCCTGCGCCGCCGTCGAGAAATGGATGAAGCCGTCGGCGATGTCGATCGGCGCCCCGGTGAAGCGGCCATTGGCTTCGGCCTCGCGCCAAGGCGCTAGCGGGGTTATCTTGTAGATAATCTGTGACATGGTTGCGCTATAGAGCAATTCCAGGAAAAGTGTGAGGCGGTTTTCCGTCCGGAATTGCGTCAGACGAGTCCGAACCAGTCGTGCGGGGAAGGCCAGGCCAAGGTCTTCCCCATTTCCGGCGCAAACATGCGATATTTCAGGCTTTGGCCATGGAGGACGACATGCGTCTGCAGCACATCTTGATCCCCGCCGCGCTCGTTTCGCTGGTCGCGGCTTCAGCTTATTCGGAAGAAACCGACCGCTACCGGCTGGAAAAGTCGGCCACCGGCTATATCCGCATGGACACCCAGACCGGCGCGATGTCGATCTGCGAGGAGCGTTCGGGCCAGCTCGTCTGCAAGATGGCCGCCGACGAACGCGCCGCTTACCAGGATGAGGTCGATCGCTTGCAGAGCTCGATGAAGGCTATGGACGAGCGCGTCACCAAGCTGGAGAATTCGCTCTCCGCCCGCCTCGAATCGAAACTGCCGAGCGAAGAGGATTTCAACACGACGATGAGCTACATGGAGCGCTTCCTCAGGAGCTTCATGGGCATCGTCAAGGATATGGACAAGGACAGTGGCAACGGCGCCCAGCTCAACTCGCAGAAGACCTGAGCGCCATAGACGAGGGAAAACGCGGCGCGTTGGCTTTGCCGCTTGAAAACAGCGCGCCGCCCCCCATAATCGTCCGACTGATCCCGCAAAAAGCAGTAAATCGGGGATTCGGGGAGGGACATTTGCCGTCAGGCTATTCTTTCGTCATCGCCGACGATCATCCGCTGTTTCGCGGCGCCCTGCGCGAGGCGCTTGCCGGCATCGGCAACGTCACCGCCATTCACGAGGCCGGCGATTTCGAAAGCGCCAAGGCGCTGGTCGTGGCCAATGAAGATGTCGATCTGGTGCTGCTCGACCTGTCGATGCCGGGCGCCAGCGGCCTCTCCGGCCTGATCTCGCTGCGTGGCATCCATCCGGCGGTGCCGCTGGTCGTGGTGTCGGCGCATGACGATCCGGCGACCATCCGGCGCGCGCTCGATCTCGGCGCTTCCGGTTTCATCTCCAAGTCGGCCAGCATGGAGGAGATCCGCGGCGCGGTGCAGTCGGTGCTTGCCGGCGATATCGCGGCACCCGTCGGCGTCGATCTCGGCGTAGAACGCGATCCCGAAATATCGGACCTGATCAAACGGCTGCAGGCGCTGACGCCGCAGCAGACCCGCGTGCTCGGCATGCTGGCCGAGGGGCTGCTCAACAAGCAGATCGCCTATGAGCTTGGCGTCTCCGAGGCGACGATCAAGGCGCATGTCTCGGCCATCTTGCAGAAGCTCGGCGTCGACAGCCGCACCCAGGCGGTGATCCTCCTGTCCAAGATTGGCAGCGACCCGCTGCAGCCGGCGGGCTGACCGGATGTCCGGGACGACCCAATCTCCACGGAGCTGCCCAAATTCCCTGCTTCGGTTGCCCTTGGCTCTTGGCGGGCTATTCGGCGGCCGAAGCCAGCGGCCTGACCCTGGCCATCATCGAGCGCAGGGCGGCGGGTTTCAACGGCTTGTTGATCACCGGAATCTCGAGCCTGCCCGCCGCCGCCCGCACCTCGTTGGAGCGGTCGGCGGTGACCAGCACGGCCGGCAGGTCGTCCCCATGGGTCGCTCGCAGCCCGACAATGATATCGAGACCGGTTTCGCGGTCGAGATGGTAGTCGGCAAGCACGATGTCCGGACGCTCGATCGCGGCCCTGTCCAGATCCTGCGAGCCGGTGACCGTGGCGACATTGCAGCCCCAGCCTTCGAGCAGCAGCCGCATGCCTTCGAGGATACGGGTGTCGTTGTCGATGCACAGCACATGCAGTCCCGACAGCGAAGCCGCCGCGCGGGCCGGCGCCCTGGCCTCGACCTCGCGTCGCGGCTCCTGCGCGGCCGCTACCGGCAGGATGACGGAAAAGCGCGTGCCTTTGCCCGGATTGGAGAAGATGCGGATCTCGAGCCGCAACACCCTGGCGATGCGGTCGACGATGGAGAGGCCGAGACCAAGACCTGCGGCTTCGCGTGCGCCTTCGTCCAGTCGGGTGAACTCATGGAAGACGGTGTTCAGCTTGTCGCCGGCAATGCCGATGCCGGTGTCGATGACCTGGATCTCCGCCAATTCGCCACGGCGCCGCACGCCAACCAGGATGCGGCCTTGGCGGGTATATTTGATGGCGTTGGAGACCAGGTTCTGGATCAGGCGGCGCAAAAGATTGCGGTCCGTCATCACCGTCAGTGAGGACGGAATAATGGTCAGTTCGAGCTTCTTTGCCGCGGCCATCGGCCGAAAATCATTGCCGATCTGGCTGAGCAGTCCGTCGAGGTTGAAGGCCGTGTCATCCGGTTTCATGGCGCCGGCATCGAGGCGCGAAATGTCGAGCACCGCGCCCAGGATGGTCTCGACCGATTCCAGCGAGGATTCGATGTTGACCGCCGCCTTGCCGGCCGGTCCCCGGCCGGCTTTCTCGATCAGCGAGGAGCAATAGAGCCGGGCGGCATTCAAGGGCTGCAGGATGTCGTGGCCGGCGGCGGCGAGGAAGCGTGTCTTGCCGAGATTGGCCTCCTCGGCCAGCATCTGCGCCTGTGCCAGTTCCTCGTTGACCCTGATCAATTCCTCGTTGACCCTCGTCAGCTCGATGGTGCGGGTCTTCACGCGCTGCTCCAGCGATTCATTGGCACTTTTCAGCGCCAGGTCCTGCTCGACGCGTCCCGATATGTCGGCATAAGTGGCGACGATGCCGCCGTCCGGCATCGGGTTGGAGCGAAGTTCCAGGATGCGGCCGCTGGTCTTCAGTTCCATCTGCCACGGGCTGACGAAGCTGGTCAGCCGGTTGAGCATCGCCACGCGCTGGTCGGAGGGAATGTCGCCGCGCTCGGCCAGATGACGCAGGATACGGTCGAGCGAGACGCCGACCTGGCCCATTTCGTCGGGCAGGTCGAACAGCGCCCGGTACTGGTGGTTCCAGCAGATCAGGCGGAAATCGCGGTCGAAGACGGTGATGCCCTGTTCCATCTGGTCGAGCGCGATCTGCAGCAGGTCGCGATTGTGCTGCAGCGCCTCCGTCGCGTCGTCGAGCAGGCGGAAGGCGTCCCTGGATTCGCGGTCGTGGCGGCGAAACAGCAGCGACAGGATCAGCCGCGCCGAGGACGAGCCGACGGCGCTGGCCAAAAGCTGTTCGGAAAAGCGGATGACGTCCATGCTGGCCTGCTCGTTGCCGTGCAGCGAGGTGCCGTTGCTTTTCTCGAAGGATTGGAAGGACCGCTCGGTGCGTTCGACACCGAGATAGCGTGAGATCGTGTCCTTGAGGTCGTTGACGGTGATGGCGGTGCGGAAGCGGCGCAGGCTCGGCATCGGGCCGGCCTCGCGCGGCACGAAGATCGATGCCTGGATGCGCTCAAGCGGCACCGACGCCCGCGACAGCGAGCCGAAGACGAAGAACAGCGTGTTGATCGACAGGCTCCAGAGCACGCCGTGATTCAGCGGTTCGGCCACGGTGCCGAACAGTGCCTGCGGCCGCAATGCCTCGAAACCGAACAGTCCATGCACGATGATGCCGGTATCGGGGGGGACGAGCGACGGCACCAGCAGCGTGTAGCCCCAGACCAGGATGCCGGCGACCATGCCGAGTGCCGCGCCCCGGCCGTTGGCGCCGCGCCAGATCAATCCGCCGATCAGGGCCGGCGCGAATTGCGCGATCGCGGCGAAGGACATCAGGCCGATCGAGGATAGCCGGGCGCTGTTGGTGCTCTCGCGGTAGTAGAGAAAGGCGATGAAGAGCAGGATGAAGATCGCTCCGCGCCGCACATTGAGGATGAGCGTCGACCAGTCCTCGTTTTCGGAAGTGGTCGTGCGCAACAGCCGGCGCACGAACAACGGGATGATCAGGTCGTTGGAGATCATGATCGACAGCGCCACGCTCTCCACGATGACCATGGCGGTTGCCGCCGACAGGCCGCCGATGAAGGCGGCCATGGCCAGAAAATCATGGCCGCTGAACAGCGGCAGCGACAGCACGTAGAGGTCGCTGCTCGTCCTTGTGCCGACCAGCGTCAGGCCGGCAAAGGCGATCGGCAGCACGAACAGGTTGATCGCCACGAGGTAGAGCGGAAACACCCATGTCGCGGTGCGCAGCTCCGCCTCGCTGCGGTTCTCGACAATGGTGACGTAGAACTGCCGCGGCAGAAGGATTATGGCGAAGCCGCTCAGGCAGGTCAGCACCAGCCAGGTGGCAAGCGACGTCGAATAGCCCATTGCCTGCCGCACCTGGCCATTCTCGGCCAGCCGGTCGAACATGTCGCCGGGGCCGCCGAAGATCAGGAAGGTAACCATCAGGCCGATCGCCAGGAAGGCGGCAAGCTTGACCACCGTCTCGACCGCCACCGCCAGCACCAGCCCGTCCTGATGTTCGGTGGCGTCGGCATGACGGGTGCCGAACAGGACCGCGAACAGGGCCAGCAGCATGGCGACGACCAGCGAAATGTCGCTGACGAAGGGATCGAAAGAGGGTGGCGAGCCAGTATAATGCTCGACCATCAGGCTGACCGAGCCGGAGATCGCCTTCAATTGCAGGGCGATATAGGGCACGGCGCCGATGGTGGCGATCAGCGTCGCGATGGCGGCCACGGTAAAGCTCTTGCCGTAACGCGCGCCGAGGAAGTCGGCGACCGAGGTGATCTTCTCGGTCTTGGCCAGCCGCACGATGCGGTTGAGCAGCGGAAAGCCGAAAACGAACACCAGCACCGGGCCGGTATAGATGCCGAGGAATTCGAGACCGCGTTCCGAGGAAAGGCCGACCGAGCCGAAGAAGGTCCAGGAGGTGCAGTAGATGGCAAGGCTGAGCGCATAGATGAAGGGCCGTGCCCGACTTGGCCCAGATATCGCCGAGCGGCGGTCGCCCAGGCTGGCGATGGCGAACAGCAGCGTCACATAGGCAATCGCGATGATGACGATGAACAAGCCCTGCACGCCGGCAAAATCCTCCCTGTGCCGATTTTCACCTGGCCGGGCCAGACGCAATCACAGCTTGGGCGCCAAGTCCATCGCGGCTTTCGATGCATGCGGGCGATGATTTCCGGCTGTTGCCCCCGGGTAAGGAGAAAGCGGTTGGTTTCTTCCTTTAGCCGATGGTGCAACCCAAGGTTTTTGTTATGGTGTCGCAGGGCCGATGCCGGAGAGGTCTAAGTGGCAGCGCGGTCCCATGACAAGGAGGGTCGAATGCTGAAAGAGTTCCAGGAATTCATTTCCAAAGGCAATGTGATGGATCTGGCGGTCGGCGTCATCATCGGCGCTGCCTTCGGCAAGATCGTCGATTCCCTGGTCAACGACATCATCATGCCGATCGTCGGAGCGATCTTCGGCGGCTTGGACTTCAACAACTACTTCTTTGGGCTTTCTTCGGCCGTCAACGCCACCTCGCTGGCGGACGCCAAAAAGCAAGGCGCTGTTTTTGCCTATGGCAGCTTCATCACCGTGGTGCTGAATTTCATCATCCTCGCCTTCATCATCTTCCTCATGGTCAAGGCCGTGAACAACATGCGCAGGCGCCTGGAAAGAGAAAAGCCAGCGCCTGCCGCCGCGCCGCCCCCCGCCGACGTTGCGCTGCTCACTGAAATCCGCGATCTGCTCGCCAGGCGTTAGACGGATACGGTTCTTCTGGACCAAAACCCTGGTCGTTCGCGGCCGGGGTTTTCTTTTTTCGTATCTGGTAAGCAGCGCCTACGAACGACCGAGACAACGGACCTTCCCAATGACCCTGATCCAGACCCTGCGCCCCGAGGCCCTGGCCGCGCCTGAAAGCGGTATCGTCGCCGTCGTCAACTACGGCCGCCTGCGCGAGGGCCTGATCCCGCTCTGGGCCGGCGAGGGCGACCTGCCGACGCCGTCCTTCATCACCGATGCCGCGTCGAAGGCATTGGCCGACGGCGAGACGTTCTACACCTGGCAGAGGGGCATTCCCGATCTCAGGCAGGCGCTGGCGCGCTACTACGCCAGGCATTTCGGCAAGACCTTCCCCGAGGAACAATTCATCGTCACCGGCTCCGGCATGCATGCCATCCAGCTGGCGCTCGACGCGCTTGCGGGCGCCGGCGACGAAGTGATCTACCTGTCGCCCGCCTGGCCGAATTTCGACGCCGCCGCCGCGATCGCGGGTGCCGTGCCGGTGCCGGTCACGCTCGATCACTCCGGAAATGGCTGGTCCTGCGACGTCGAGAAGATCGCTGCGGCGGTCACGCCGCGCACTAAGGCGTTGTTCATCAACACGCCGTCCAATCCGACCGGCTGGACCGCCGACCATGAGACCTTGCGGGCGATCCTCGATCTCGCCCGGGCCAAGGGCCTGTGGATCATCGCCGACGAGATCTATTCGCTGTTTCACTACGGCCATGGCCGCGCGCCGTCCTTCCTCGACATTGCCGAGGCCGAAGACCGCATCCTGTTCGTCAACAGTTTCTCCAAGAACTGGGCGATGACCGGCTGGCGGGTCGGCTGGATCAAGACGCATCCGAGCCTGCAGCAGGTGTTCGAGAACCTGATCCAGTATTCCAACTCGGGCGTCGCCCAGTTCATGCAGCGCGGCGCGGTCGCGGCGCTCGACGAGGGCGATGCCTTCGTCGCCGAACAGGTGGAGCGGGCGCGGAAAGCCCGCGACCTGGTCTGTCGCATTCTCGGCGAAACCGGCAAGGCGCGCTTCACCGTGCCGCAAGGCGCCTTCTACCTGTTCTTCACGGTCGACGGCATCACCGATTCACGCAGCGCCGCCTTCGACATCGTCGACAAGGCCAATGTCGGCCTGGCACCCGGCACCGCCTTCGGCCCCGGTGGCGAAGCGTTCCTGCGGCTGTGCTTCCACCGCCGCCTCGATCAACTCGAGGAAGCGGCAAACCGGCTGGCAAGGTGGATGAAGACTGTTTGAGATCGGTTGGGATTGATCGCCGGCAGGAGATGACAGCGTGCGCCGGCAGCCTGCCGACCGTCGCATTCTTCGGCTGATGTCGCGGCATGGATCCCTAGGGTCTGCGCCGCGTCGCTCCGCTCCTTGCTTCGCCCTAGGATGACGAAGCGATGGGTGTTTCGGCTAATGTCAAAGGTTTGCGATGGCCAATCTCCAATTTCCGAGATTAGCCGAAAAGCCTCGCTGCCTTCGTCATCCTAGGGCGTAGCAGTCGCGAAGCGACGTCGCGGAGACCCTAGGATCCATGCCGTGGCCTCTAGGCATTGCTGGGGGCTGAAGAAACGGGCGGAAGGCAGCGCCCCAACCAGCCAGTCGGCCACAAACAGCGCCGTCAGCCGCCCGACTTGGGCACCAGCAGCGGAATAATCCGGTCGCTTTTGGCGACGGCCGGCCGTCCCGCCGAACCGTAGGGGATGCCGAGCGCGTCCCAGGTCTCGACCAGCGCGTCCTGCAGTTCGGCGATCAGCGCATCGGAATGGAATGGCGTCGGCGTGATGCGCAGCCGCTCCGTGCCGCGCGGCACGGTCGGGTAGTTGATCGGCTGGATGTAGATGCCGTGCACGCCGAGCAGGCGGTCGCTGGCCATCTTGCAGAGTTCCGGATCGCCAACCAGCAGCGGTACGATATGGGTTGGCGACGCCATCACCGGCAGGCCGGCCGCCGACAGGATCTGCTTGGTTCGCGTTGCCTGCTGCTGCTGGGCGTCGCGCTCGGCCTGTGAGCGCTTCAGGTGACGGATCGAGGTGGTGGCCGCGGCGGCGATCGCCGGCGGCAGCGCGGTGGTGAAGATGAAGCCTGGCGCGTAGGAGCGAACCGCGTCGATGACGGCGCTCGTGCCGGTGATGTAGCCGCCCAGCGTGCCGAAGGCCTTGGCAAGCGTGCCTTCGATGATGTCGATGCGGTCGGCGAGGCCTTCGCGCTCGGTGATGCCACCGCCGCGCGGCCCGTACATGCCCACTGCATGGACCTCGTCGATATAGGTCAAGGCATTGTAGCGCTCGGCGAGCTCGACGATCTCCTTGATCGGCGCGATGTCGCCGTCCATCGAATAGACGCTTTCGAAGACGATCAGCTTGGCGCGTTCGCGGCCCGCCGCCTGCAGCAGGCTTTCCAGATGCGCGACGTCGTTGTGGCGGAAGATCTTCTTCTCGGCGCCCGAGCGCCGCACGCCTTCGATCATCGAGGCATGGTTCAGCTCGTCCGAGATGATCAGGCAATTGGGCAAAAGCCGTGCGATGGTCGAGATCGAGGCCTCGTTGGAGACGAAGCCGGAGGTGAAGACCAAGGCGGCTTCCTTGCCGTGCAGGTCGGCCAGCTCATGCTCGAGTTCGACCAGCGGGTTGGACGTGCCAGAAATGTTGCGGGTGCCACCGGCGCCCGAACCCATCTTGCCGGCCGCGTTCTGGAACGCGGCGATGACGTCGGCGTGCTGGCCCATGCCGAGATAGTCGTTGGAGCACCAGACGGTGATTTCCTCGGCGCGGCCGTTGGAACGCCAGATAGCACGCGGAAACCTGCCCGCGATGCGCTCGAGGTCGGCGAAGACGCGGTAGCGACGCTCGGCATGGAGCTGATCGATCGCTTCCTCGAAAAACCGCTGATAGTTCATATCGACTTCCCAATTTTGCGCGGGATCATAATCATTGGCCTTTTGGTCGTCCACCGGGCCGATTTGGTCAAAATGCCACGCCCCGGACCTGTTCCTAACGACAGCGGATCGTGGCCTATTCCCAATTCATGGCACGGTCTTTGGTTCACTTTTGTTTCCGCACGATGCCACATCAAGTGAACGCTGGTTACCTCTCGTTTTAATGGGCAGACGGCAGACTTTCCAGTAAGGCGGTTGTTGAGACAGTTTCCGATAAATCTTGGGTAAGCGAGGACTTGGGATGACGGTTTTGGTAACAGGCGGCGCCGGCTATATCGGCAGCCATATGGTCTGGGAGTTGCTGGATGCGGGCGAGAACGTCGTCGTTCTCGACCGCCTTTCCACCGGCTTCGAATGGGCGGTGGCGCCTGAGGCGAAGCTGGTCGTCGGCGATGTCGCCGACAAGGAATTGGTCGGCTCGATCATCCGGGAAAACAAGGTCGACGCCATCATCCATTTCGCCGGCTCGATCGTGGTGCCGGAATCGGTCGCCGACCCGCTCGCCTACTACGAGAACAACACCTCGAAGACCCGCACGCTGATTGAAACCGCGGTGCGCGAGGGCGTGCCGAATTTCATCTTTTCCTCGACAGCCGCCGTCTATGGCGGCGCCGGACTGGAGCCGGTGCGCGAGGATGCCCGCCTGGCGCCGGAATCGCCCTATGGGCTGTCCAAGCTGATGAGCGAGTGGATGCTGCGCGACGCAAGCCTTGCGCACGACATCCGCTACACGGCGCTGCGCTATTTCAACGTCGCCGGCGCCGATCCGAAGGGCCGCACCGGCCAGTCCACCCCGGGCGCCACCCATCTGATCAAGGTCGCCTGCGAAACCGCGCTCGGCAAGCGCCCGTTCATGCAGGTCTTCGGCACCGACTATCCGACGCCGGACGGCACCTGCATGCGCGACTACATCCATGTCAGCGATCTGGCCGCCGCGCATCGCCTGGCCTTGCAGAGGTTGCGCGACGGGGGGCAGAGCCTCGTCGCCAATTGCGGCTACAGCCATGGTTATTCCGTGCTCGAGGTCATCGACAGCGTGCGCCGCGCCTTTGGCCATGATTTCGAGGTCAGGATGGGCGACCGGCGTGCCGGCGACGCCGCGGCGGTGGTCGCCAATTCCGATCTCGCCCGGTCCGAACTCGGCTGGACCCCGCAGCGCGACGATCTCGACCAGATCGTCAACGACGCGCTGGCCTGGGAGCGCATCCTGACCAGCAAGAATTCCGCACGGAGCTAAGCCCGCGCTTTCTCCAAGGGCTCGCAAGGCGCGCGGCGAAGCGCTATGGAAGCATTCGCGATACGGTGCCGAGGCGCCGTGCCGCGAGGAGCTTTGGGGGATCGCATGAAGATAACGGTGCTTGGAGCCGGGGTCGTCGGCACGGCAGCCGCGTATTATCTGGCCGCGGACGGTCACGAGGTCATCGTGATCGAGCGCCATCCGGCGCCGGCGCGGGGCACCAGCCAGTCGAATGCCGGCCTGGTGTCTCCCGGGGATGCCACCGCCTGGGCCTCGCCTGCGGCACTTAAGACGTTCCTGCGCGGGCTCTACAATCATGATCTCGGCATCAAGGTCAGGCTGCGCTTCGATCCCTATTTCCTCGCCTGGAGCCTGCGCTTCCTGCGCCAGTGCACGGTGGCCCGCCTGCGCGCCAACAGCCAGGTCAAGCTGCGGCTGGCGCTCTATTCGCGCGACTGCATCAACGCCATCTCCGCCGAGACTGGCATCCATTACGACGAGCGCAAGAAGGGCATCCTGTATTTCTTCCGCTCGCAGCACAGCCTCGATACCGGCACCGACAATTATCGCTATCTGGCCGAGCATGGCCTGCCGATCGAGATCGTCGGCCGCGATCGGCTGGTCGAGCTTGAACCGGGTCTTGCCGGCGTCAAGGAAAAGATCGCCGGCGGCGTCTATTCGCCGATCGACCAGACTGGCGATTCCCGGCAGTTCGTGGAAAATCTGGCCGCCTATGCCGCCGAAAAGCTCGGCGTGAGGTTTCGCTACGGCACCACGGTCGAAGGCCTCGACATCGAAGGCGACCGGGTGCGCGCCGTGATGACCTCGGCCGGGCCGATCGTCGGCGATGCAGTGGTCATCTCGATGGGGCCGGAGAGCGGTCTGCTCGGCCGCCGCTATGGCATCGACCTGCCGGTCTATCCGGTGAAAGGTTACACGGCGACGATTCCGCTGGAGGACGAGAGCAAGGGCCCGACCATGGGCGGCGCCGACGAGGACCAGCTGATGGCCTATTCGCGCCTTGGCAATCGATTGCGGTTGGCTTCGACCGCCGAATTCACCGGCTTCGACCGCACCCACAAGCCCAGCGACTTCGCCACCATGTTCAGGACCGGCAAGGATCTGTTTCCTGGCGCCTTCGACGAGAAGAAAGCCGAGCTGTGGGCGGGTTTGCGGCCGATGATGCCGAACTCGGTGCCGGTCATCGGCCAGGCGAAATACCGCAATCTCTATCTCGACACCGGCCACGGCCATGTCGGCTGGACCATGGCCTGCGGCTCGGGCAAATTCCTCGCCGACCTCGTTGCCGGGCGCAAGCCGGAGATCGATCCCCAGGGACTGGTCTACGGGGGATAAAATGTCGGGACCGCAAGTCGCCATCGACCTTGGCCGCATCGAGCGCAACGCCCGCACCATCGTCGACCGCTGCGCGCTGTCTGGCATCAAGGTGTTCGGCGTCACCAAGGGCACATGCGGCATGCCGCAAGTGGCGCGCGCCATGCTGCGCGGTGGGGTGGCCGGCATTGCCGAATCCCGCTTCGAAAACATCCGCCGGCTGCGCGCCAGCGGCATATCGGCGCCGATCATGCTGTTGCGCAGTCCGCCGATGGCGCGCGTCGAGGAGGTGGTGCGCACCGTCGACGTCAGCCTGCAGTCGGAACTGACCATCATCCGCGAGATCTCGCGCATCGCCGAGCGCATGGGCCGTGTCCACGACATCATGCTGATGATCGATCTCGGCGATCTCAGAGAAGGCATCTGGCCGAACGACCTCATCCCCACGGTCGAGCAGATTCTGGACATGAAGGGCGTGCGCATCGCCGGCATCGGCACCAATCTCGGCTGCTTCGGCGCCATCATGCCGACCCAGGAAAATCTCGGCCAGCTCGTCGCCCATGCCTACAAGACCGAGCGTCTGTTAGGAAAAAGCCTGGACTTCATCTCCGGCGGCGCCTCGTCGTCGCTGCCGCTGTTGCTCGAAGGCAAATTGCCGGCCGGCATCAATAATCTCAGGGTCGGCGAGGCGATCCTGCAGGGCGGCGTCGAGACTTTTCGCGATGTGCCATGGGCCGAACTCGAACCCGATGCCTGTCGGCTGACCAGTGACGTCATCGAGGTCAAGCTAAAGCCGTCACGGCCGATCGGCATGTCGGGCTACGATGCGTTCGGCAACCAGCCGGTCTTTCCAGACGAAGGCGACAGGCTGCGCGCCATCGCCAATATCGGCCGCGAGGACGTGCTGGTCGAAGGGCTGACGCCGATCGCAAAGGGGATACGGGTGCTCGGCGCCTCCAGCGACCATCTGCTGCTCGATGTGCAGGACGCCGATCCGCCGCCGGCCGTCGGCGACCGCGTCGCCTTCCGCATGAGCTATGGCGCCATGCTGCTGGCGATGACCTCGGAATATGTCGAAAAGGCCCCGATGCATGACGTCGCCGACTTCTCCGGCCGCAAGATGGTACAGATCACGGCCGAGCCTGGGGCCGCCGGCATCCTGGCCAGGGAAGGCACCGGTGCTCGGCTGGAAACGATGAATTTCGATGTCGTCGAACTGGCCGATATCGATCGGCCGCCCTCGGGCCTGATCCGATTCGCCGCCGGCGCCGATCGTCGCATCGCGCACAAGGCGCTGATCGCAACGGCCCGCGCGACCCACTCCTTCGGCCTGATCTGGATCGATTCCATCGCCGCGCTGATGCCGGAGGACGAAGATGGCATCGATCTGCCGGAGGCGTCCGTGCTGGCGCGTACGCTTGGGCTCGACCACAAGGCGGGCGCGCTGCAGCCGCAGCTGTCGCCGGAAAACGTCGTCATCGTCGGGCTGCGCCATGCCGATCCGGCGGAAGCGCGGGTGCTGAAGGATTCGCGCGTCTCGGCCTTCACCATGACCGACATCGACGCCATGGGTATGCGCGACCTGATGCACGAGGCGATCCGCATCGCCACCTCCGGCACACAAGGTTTTCATGTCAGCTATTCGCCCACGGCGACCGAATTCGCCGGCTGGGCGGCTGGTTCCGGCGGCCTCACCGTGCGCGAAACGCATCAGTCTATGGAGGCGATCGCGCTTTCCGGCGGACTGCTGTCGATGGATGTCTCCGGCCTTAGTGCCGATCTGGAGCCCAGGATCGGCACCGAGACCATCAACTTCGTCATGTCGGCCTTCGGCAAGCGGATCCTCTGATTACCCAACTGCCTCGACCGCCGTCCGCCACGCGCGCGCATACTCCGCCCAGGCCGGATCGACCGGGGGCTCTTGTGTCTGGCCCTTGCCATGCGCGGCTCCCTGATCCGATGCCAGCAGAGCGGCCCCGATGCTGGTGCCGGTCGCGGCTTGCGATGCGATGACCGCACGGCCAGTGCTCGCGGCGAGCATCCGTGTGAACAATTGGTTGTGCGCAAAAGGTCCCTCGACGGTGGTCGGACCATCGCCGCCGATGAGGTCGAGGCAAGTGACGGTCATCAGCGCCAGGTAGAAGGAGATGGCGGCAAAGCGCTGGCCGGGAGGGATGGCCTCGCCCTTGCGCCATGCGGCCGCATGATGCGGAAACGGCCCCGAGCCTTGCTGGGTAGAAGGTAAAAGCAAGGTCTTGCGCGCCAGCACGGCGGCGACGTCGTTGTCGGTCCAGTCCTGCGCCGCGCCTTCAGTCAGCAGCGAGAATTCGCGGCCGCCCATGAAACGCGCCGAGGGCACGGGGTCGCCGATCGCATTGACGTTGACCAGCGTATCCCTTGCAGGGTCGAGCGCCACCGTCCTGCCGCCGACCGCCATCGACACCACCCAGGTGCCGGTCGAGACGACCGAGAAAGGCGGTTTGTCGGCCAGGAGATGCGGCAGCAGCGAGGCGTTGGAATCGTGCAGGCCGCAAAAGACGGGCGTTTGAGGATCGAGCCCGGTGCGCTGCGCAAGCACGGGCAGGACCGAGCCAAGACGGTCCCTGGCAGGTCGCACGGGCGCCATCAGGCCGCGCCAGCCCAGCCGGTCGACCAGCGCCGAAAAATCCGCTGTCCAGGGGTTCCACAGATCGGTGTGGCAGCCGAGCGATGTCACCTCATTGGCGGCGACGCCGGTCAGGCGCAGCGCCCAGTATTGTGGGTACATCAGCATCGCGGCGACCTTCGCGAACTCCGTCGGGAAGCTTTGCTGCTGCCAGAAGAATTGCGCGCCGAGATTGAGGCCGAGCGGCAGGCGCGGGGTGCCGGTCTCGGCGAAAGGCGGGCGGATCGCGTCATAGTCCGCCGCGAGCCCGTCGGGTCCGTCGAATTCATAGTCGAGCACAGGCAGCACCAGCTCGCCCGTGGCGTCGACCAGCACGCCGGTCGCGCCATGGGTGGTGATCGAAATCGCGTCGATGCGCTGGTCGCGGTTGAGGTCGGCGAGACTGTCGAGGATGAACGCCCACAGCGCGTCGACATCGTGATGCGGGTAGGGCGCCTGCCGCACCGGCGCGTTCGCCATGCGGCGCAGCGCCACCTCGCTCAATGTGGCGAGATCGACCAGCGCCACCTTGGCGTTGGTCTTGCCGATATCGATGACGGCGATGTGGCGGAGCGTGCTCATTCCATATGGAACACGGTTTCCAACGGCACAGCCACTGGCTCGTTGTCCGCCTTCGTCTCCATGACATCGGCCATGTGGGCCCACCAGCGTTGCATCACCGGATGGCTGGGCAGATCGGCCATGCCGTGATCGTCGCGCCGCCACAGCACGCCGAACAGGATGTTGGTGTCTTCGTCGAGATGGATCGAATAGTCGGAAACGCCGGCCTGTTTCAGCAGCGTCACCAGTTCGGGCCAGATTTCGTCATGACGCTTTTTGTATTCGGCCTTCATGCCCGGATTGAGCATCATCTTGAACGCGTATTTATGGGCCATCATCTGCTACCACGCAGCCGCCGCCAGACGATCGGCAGGGCGATGACGATGATCAGGAGCAGGCCGATGAAGATCGACATGACGATGCCGGGCACGTTGAGCAGGCCCAGACCAAATGTCACCAGCCCCATGATCAGGGCGGCAAGCACCACGCCGACAATGCTGCCGGCGCCGCCAAGGATCGAGACGCCGCCAAGCACCACCATGGTGATCACCTCGAGCTCGTAGCCCTGCGCGATCGACGGCCGCGTCGAGCCGAGCCGCGAGGTGATCAGCACCGAGGCGATGCCCGACATCAGCCCGGTCAGGCAAAACAGGATGAATTTCGTGCGGCCGACGCGCACGCCGGAAAACTGCGCCGCGATCGGATTGTTGCCGATGGCGAAGACACGGCGGCCGAAACTCGTGCGGTGCAGCACAAACCAGTAGACGACGGCCGCGATGAGAAAGAGCACCAGTTCGAACGACACCACCCACCAGACATAACCCTGGCCGAAGAAGGCGAAGCTTTCTGGATAGCCCTTGTAGGCCTGATCGCCGAGGATGATGAAGGCGATGCCACGAAACAGGCTCATCGTGCCGATGGTGACGACGATGGACGGCAGGCCGAGGCGCGTCACCAGCAGCCCGTTGAAGGCGCCGCAGCCGAGGCCGACGCCGATGCCGATCAAGACAAGCACCGGCGTGTCGGCGCCGGCCTGCACCGCCATCCCCATCATGGTCGAGGCAAGGGCGATGATGGCGGCCACCGACAGGTCGATCTCGCCGGAAATGATCAGCAACGCCATGGCAAAGGCGATCAGGCCCTTCTCGGTGAAATTGAAGGTCAGGTCCGACAGCGAATAAGGGTCGAGGAAATAGGGCGAGGCGAAACTGTTGATGGCGAAGATGGCGATGGCCACCACGACCAGCAGCGCTTCCCAGGAAAAGATCGCCGAGGAGAGCGGCTTGTCGAGCCGGTCGGGAATGTGGCGCGGGGCGGGAACGTCGGTCATGCCGCTTCCACTTTCCTGAGGATGATGCGGCCTTGCTGGCGCTCGCCGCGTGCATTGAGCACGACGGCCAGGATGATGGCGCTGCCCGAGATCGCCATCTGCCAGAAGGGCGAAATGTTGATGACCGGCAGCGCGTTGGAGATGATGCCGAGGAACAATGCGCCGAGCACCGCTCCGCCGACCGAACCGATGCCGCCGGCGATCGAGATGCCACCGATGACGCAGGCGGCGATGATGTTGAGCTCATAGCCGTTGGCGACCTCGACCGAGGCGATGACGTAGCGCGAGATCCAGAGATAGCCGGCGAGGCCGCCGATCATGCCGGCAATGCAGAAGACGATGAATTTCGTGCGGCCGACATCGATGCCGGTATAGACCGATGCCGTCGGATTGACGCCGATCGCATAGATCGAGCGGCCGAGCGCGGTACGCGTCATCAGGACGAAGAACAGCGCGATGACCAGCATGGCGATCCAGGACAGCACGGGAATGCCGAGCAAAGCGGCGCGCTGGAAGCCGATGAAGTCCGGGCTCATCTTGTCGGCATTGACCCAGGCGCCGCCCGAAATGACGAAAGTGGCGCCGCGATAGATGGTGAGCGTGCCCAGCGTCACCACGATCGATGGGATGTTGAGCCGCCACACCAGAAGACCGTTGATGGCGCCGAGCACCAGCCCGACGGCAAGCGCGATCACGATCAGCAGCGGGATCGGGATCGCCGGATGGGTGGCGTTCAGCATCGCCACCACCATGCCGGTGAAGCACAGGTTCGAGGCCATCGACAGGTCGATGGAGCGGGTCAGGATGACCACCATCTGGCCGAGCGCCAGGATCATCAGGATCGAGGTGTCGTTGAACACCTGGCGCAGATTGCCTGGGTCGGCGAAGGCCGGAAAGCGCGTCGAGATCAGCCCGATCAGCACGGCGATGGCGGCCAGCAGCCAGATTTCGCGGTATTTGAGCAAAGCCTTCATGCCGCGATCCCCGCTGCCGTCCGGACCAACGTCTCGGCGTCCAGTCCCTTATTGTCGTAGACCGCGGCGACGAGGCCCTCGCGCATGACGACGACGCGGTCGGACATGCCAAGAATTTCCGGCAGTTCCGACGACACCATGATCACCGAAAGGCCCTGCGCCACCAGCTCGGCCATGAAGCCGTGCACGGCGGCCTTGGAGCCGATGTCGATGCCCTTGGTCGGCTCGTCCAGGATGATCACCTTGGGTGTCGTCGCCAGCCATTTGGCGATGACCACCTTCTGCTGGTTGCCGCCCGAAAGCGTACCGACATCCTGGCTGAGCGAAGAGGCGCGCAAATCCAACCGCTCGGTGTAGGAGCGGGCCAGCGAAAACTCCTCCGCCAGCCGCAGCATGCCCGACTTGGAGGTGCGGGCGAGCGATGGCAGCGAAACATTCTGGAAGATCGGCAGGCCGATCACCACGCCTTGCTTGCCGCGTTCCTCCGGCACGTAGACGATGCCGGCCTCGATCGAATCCGCCGCCGATTTCGGCGCGATCGCCTTGCCTTCCAGCGTGATCGTGCCGCCTGATATGCGGGTGATGCCTGAAATCGCCTGCATGACCTCGCTGCGCCCGGCGCCGACGAGGCCATAGAAGCCGAGGATTTCGCCCTTGTGCAGATCGAAGCCGATATCCCTGAACTCGGTCGGATGTGACAGGCCGGAAACGGAAAGCACCGGCGCGCCGATCTCGGCCTTGCGCTGCGGAAAGATGTGGTCGACCGAACGGCCGACCATCATGCGCACGATCTGGCTCTGGCCGGCATCCCTGATCAGCCCTTCGCCGACCATCTCGCCGTCGCGAAACACGGTGTAGCGGTCGGCGATGCGGTAGATCTCGTCGAACTTGTGGCTGATGAACAGGATCGCCTTGCCCTGCTCCTTGAGGAACTCGATGAGCAGGAACAGATCCTCGATCTCTTTCATCGAGAGGGCGGCCGTCGGCTCGTCCATGATGACGATCCGAGAGTCGATCGACATGGCGCGCGCGACGGCGACGAGATGCTTGTTGGCGATGCCGAGATCCCTGAGCCGCGCATCGGCGTCGATATGGCCGGCATGCATGGTGTCGAGAACTTCGCGCGCATTGTTGCGCATCGTGCGCCAGTCGATGGTGCCGAAGCGGCTGCGCGGCGCATGGCCGAGAAAAATGTTTTCGGCGACGCTGAGATCGTCGAACAGCACCGTTTCCTGATGGATGGCGGTGACGCCAATTCCGAAGGCGGCATGCGCGCTTGGCAGCGTGACAGCCTGGCCGTCGATGCTGATGGTGCCTGCGTCGGGCTGGTAGATGCCGGTCATGATCTTGACCAGCGTCGATTTGCCGGCGCCGTTCTCGCCGATCAGCGCGGTCACCTGGCCCGGATAGAGCGACAGGCTGACATTGTGCAGGGCGCGGACACCGGGAAAGCTTTTCGAGATGCCGGACAGCGTCAGGCGTGCAGCCGAGGCCGGAGGCCGCTCCTGCGTCTCGCTGTGTCGGGCCGTCGTGTCCATATCCGTATCAAGCCCTGAAACTAGAGCAATTCCAGGAAAAGCGTGTAACGGTTTTCCGTCCGGAATTGCGTGAAAACAAAGAGTTAGAGCGGGTCGGCGGTTCCATCAAACGCTGAACCGCTCTAGGTCCGTTTGAAGTCGCGGCGGGACGTGAGCCCCGCCGCGTCAGCTTGAGAACTCGGAGATCAATAGATCTTGGAGAACTTCTCGATGTTGCTCTTGTCGAACTGGAAGGGCGGAGCCATCGCGGCCGAGTTGGTGTCGTCGAGCGTCACCTTGCCGACGCGGCCGATCGACAGCGTCGCACCGGGCTTGGCTTCTTCCTTCTTCACCGCCAGGTCATGGGCGAGGTAGACGGCGGAATAGCCGAGGTCGATAGGGTTCCACAGCGCGACCGCCTGGCTGGCGCCGTTGTCGATGAACTTCTTGAACTCGGACGGCAGCGCCAGGCCGGTGACGTTGACCTTGCCGATCAGGTTCTCGTCGGTGACGACCTGGGCGGCGGCAACGACGCCGACGGTGGTCGGTGCGATGATCGCCTTGAGGTTCGGGTAGGACTTCAAGAGGCCCTTGGCCTCGTCGGTGCTCTTGGCCGAATCGTCATCGCCATAGACGGTGGCGACGAGCTTGATCTTGGGGAACTTCTCCGGGAGCACCTTCTTGGCCGCTTCGATCCAGGAATTCTGGTTGGTCGCGGTCGAGGAGGCCGACAGGATGGCGACGTCGCCGCCTTCCGGCAGATAGTCGGCGGCGAGCTTGATGATGGTCTCGCCGATCAGGCCGGTGTCCGACGGGTTGAGGTGAAGCTGGCGGCCTTCCTTGGCGACGCCCGAATCCCAGGAGATGACGGTGATGCCGCGCTCCATGGCCTTCTTCAGCACCGGCACCAGCGCGTCGGCGTCATTGGCGGAAATCGCGATGGCGTTGACCTTCTGCGCGATCAGCGAATTGACCACTTCGATCTGTGCCTCGGCGGTCGCCTTGGTCGGGCCGGTGTAGATGATATCGACGTCGCCGAGTTCCTTGGCGGCCTCTTCGGCGCCCTTGTTGGCGGCATCGAAGAAGCCGTTGCCGAGCGACTTCACCACCAGCGCGATCTTGACGTTTTCCGCGTAGGCGGCATTCACGAACATGGCGGCCGAGAATGCCGCGGTCACCATCAATTTCTTCAAGAAGCTCATCTGATATCCTCCCTTGAGCGTTGCATTTCCATCGCCGCCGCGGACGTGAGTTGGTCTCAGGCCTGCAGTGAAGATTCTTCCTTTGTCGACTTGCGGGCGACGATCAGCGTCACCCCCGCGGTCTCCAGCATCTTGGCTTCGCGGTCCTCGATGCCGTCGTCGGTGATGACGGTGGCGATGCGCGAAAGACCGCACAGGATCAGGCTGGAGCGTTTGCGGAATTTCGAGGAATCGACCAGCACCACCAGTTCGTCGGCCTGGTCGATCAGCTTCTGCTCCGCCTGGATCAGCAGCGGGTCGCCTTCCATCAGGCCGAGCGGCCCCAGCCCTTGAGCACCCATGAACATGCGGCGCGCGTAGAAATTGCGCGTCACGTCATTGTCGAAGGGCGACAGGATGATGTTCTGCTCGCGGTAGATCGTGCCGCCCGACAGCATCACCGTGTTCTTGGAGTGCTTGAGCAGGTGCTCGGCGATCGGGAACGAATTGGTGAAGATCGGCATGCGGCGCCCGGTCAGGAAATGCACCATCTGGAAGGTGGTGGTGCCGCCATTGATGATGATCGGCTCGCCGTCCTTGCAAAGTTCGACCGCTTCTCGAGCGATGGCGCGTTTCTGCGAGGCATTGAGCGTTTCGTTGACGGAGAAGGGCCGACCGGCCAGCCCGATGAACTGCGGCGGCGAGATCGCCTCGGCGCCGCCGCGCACCCGGCGCAGGCGTTTCTGGACATGGAGAGCCGCGATATCGCGCCGGATCGTTGCCTCGGAGGACTCCGTCAGGTCGACCATCTCCTGCACCGTCACCACAGGTTTTTCCTGGACGGCGGACAAAATGATCCTGTGGCGCTCTTTTTCGTGCATGGTTCCTCCCTGCGTGGCCATCTAGGCATCCAAAACGAGCAGTGTCAATCATTTCCGATCATATAATTTCATTGTGCAGTGCAATATGATCGATATTGATCGTTTGTGATTGACAAGCCGTCTGCTTCCGTAGACATTCCCGGCCAAATGGACCGTGCCTTTTCGGGTCCCTAGGGAGGATTACCTATGCTCGACAAGCGCTCCGGCTCGCGCCTCGCCAATCTTTGGGATGATGCGAAAGTGCAGGGGATGAGCGGTCCCGAGCTGCTGGTCTATCGCTCGAACACGCTCGGTTCCGACAAGCGCGTCACCAATTATGGCGGCGGCAATACGTCGTCGAAGATCCGGCAGAAGGACCCGCTCACCGGCCAGGACGTGGAAGTACTGTGGGTGAAGGGCTCGGGCGGCGACAGCGCCTCGATCAAGCTTGACGGCTTCGCCACGCTCTACATGGACAAGCTGCAGGCGCTGAAGGGCCTTTATCGCGGCGTCGAGCACGAGGACGAGATGGTAGGGTATCTGCCCCACTGCACCTTCAACCTCAATCCACGCGCGGCCTCGATCGACACGCCGCTGCACGCTTACGTGCCGAAGCCTTTCGTCGACCACATGCATCCCGATGCCATCATCGCCATCGCCGCCGCGAAGGATTCCAGGGCGCTGACCAAGGAAATCTTCGGCGATGCCATCGGCTGGTTGCCGTGGAAACGGCCGGGCTTCGAACTTGGCCTGTGGCTGGAGAAATTCTGCGTCGAACACCCTGCCGCCAAGGGCGTCATCCTCGAAAGCCATGGCCTGTTCACCTGGGGCGATACCCCGAAGCAATGCTATGAAACGACAATCGCGGTGATCAACCAGGCGATCGAGTGGTTCGAGCGCCGCTCCGAAGGCGTGGCGATCTTCGGTGGCGAGGTGGTGAAGGCGCTCGACGCTACCGCGCGTCGCGCGATTGCCGCCAAGCTGATGCCGAAAATCCGCGGGCTGATCTCGGAAAAGAGCCACAAGCTCGGTCATTTCGACGATTCGGCCGCCGTGCTCGAATTCGTCAACTCCAGGAATTTGCGCCCGCTGGCCGCGCTCGGCACCTCATGCCCGGACCATTTCCTGCGCACCAAGATCCGGCCGCTGGTGATCGAGTTCGATCCGGCGAAGCCCGATGTCGACGCCGTCATCGCGCGCCTCGCCGACGACATTGCCGAATATCGCGTCGGCTACCAGGCCTATTACGATAGCTGCAAGCATCCGGATTCGCCCGCCATCCGCGATCCCAATGCCGTGGTCTACCTGATGCCCGGCGTCGGCATGTTCACCTTCGCCGGCGACAAGGCGACGGCGCGCATTTCGGGCGAATTCTACGTCAACGCCATCAACGTCATGCGCGGTGCCTCGACCGTATCGTCCTATGTCGGCCTCCCCGCGCAGGAAGCGTTCGACATCGAATACTGGCTGCTCGAGGATCTGAAGCTGCAGCGCATGCCGAAGCCGAAGTCGCTCGCTGGCCAGATCGCGGTGGTCACCGGCGGCGCCGGCGGCATCGGTCGCGCCACGGCCAACCGGCTGTTGCGCGAAGGCGCCTGCGTCGTGCTGGCCGATATCGACGAGGCGGCGCTCGCCAGCGCCAATGAGGAACTGGCAAAGGCCTATGGCAAGGATTTCGTCCGGCCGGTGCTCATCAACGTCACCTCGGAGGATCAGGTCGTCGCCGGCTTTGCCGAGACCGCGGTCGAGTTCGGCGGCATCGACATCCTTGTCTCCAATGCGGGGCTCGCCTCCTCGGCGCCGATCGAGGAGACGACGCTGGCGCTGTGGAACAAGAACATGGACATCCTGTCGACCGGCTATTTCCTGGTCTCGCGCGAAGCGTTCCGGCTGTTCAGGGTACAGAAGATCGGCGGCAATGTCGTCTTCGTCGCCTCCAAGAACGGCCTTGCCGCATCGCCCAACGCATCAGCCTATTGCACCGCCAAGGCCGCCGAGATCCACCTCGCCCGGTGTCTGGCGCTTGAGGGCGCGGAAGCGCAGATCAGGGTCAATGTCGTCAATCCGGACGCGGTGCTGCGCGGCTCGAAGATCTGGACCGGCGAGTGGAAGGAACAGCGCGCGGCCGCCTACAAGATGTCGACCGACGATCTGGAAGAACATTACCGCTCGCGTTCGATGCTGAAGCGCTCCGTCTTCCCGGAAGACATCGCCGAGGCGATCTATTTCCTCGCCTCCGACATGTCGGCCAAGTCGACCGGCAACATCATCAACGTCGACGCCGGCAACGCACAGAGCTTTACGCGCTAAGCCTTCCTTCTCCCCGTTCTACGGGGAGAAGGTGCCCGAAGGGCGGATGAGGGGCGGCGCCAGCCGTGCGAGTACCGGGAGGAACAGCAGTGTCCGAATTGATCATCTCCGCCGACATCGTCGCCAGCAGTAACGCAGCGCGCAAGGCCGACCTCGAGCGCGACTATGCCTCGCTCGGCGAACGCCTCGACCGCCGAGGCATCGCCATCGACGCCATCCGCGACAAGGTCGAAAACTTTGCTGTGGCGATCCCCTCCTGGGGTGTCGGAACCGGGGGAACGCGCTTTGCCCGCTTTCCCGGCGCCGGCGAGCCGCGCGATGTCTTCGACAAGATCGAGGATTGCGCCGTCATCAAGCAGTTGACGCAGGCGACCCCGACCGTCTCCCTGCACATCCCGTGGGACAAGGCCGACCCGAACCGGCTGAAGCAGGCGGCCTCCCGCTTCGGCCTCGGTTTCGACGCCATGAACTCCAACACCTTTTCGGACGCGAAGAACCAGGAGCATTCCTACAAGTTCGGGTCGCTGTCACATGCCGATGCCGGCGCTCGCCGGCAAGCGGTCGAGCACAATCTCGAATGCATCGAAATCGGCAAGACGATCGGCTCAAAGGCCCTGACGGTGTGGATCGGCGACGGTTCGAATTTCCCCGGCCAGGTCAATTTCGCCAAGGCGTTCGAGCGTTATCTCGACGCCATGCGGGAGGTTTATGCCGGCCTGCCGGCTGACTGGAAGCTGTTCACCGAACACAAGATGTACGAGCCGGCCTTCTATTCCACGGTGGTGCAGGACTGGGGCACCAACTACATCATATCGAAGGAATTGGGCGACAAGGCCTTCTGCCTCGTCGACCTCGGCCACCACGCGCCCAACGTTAACATCGAGATGATCGTGTCGCGGCTGATCCAATTCAGGAAACTCGGCGGCTTCCATTTCAACGATTCGAAATATGGCGACGACGACCTCGACGCCGGCTCGATCGATCCCTACCGGCTGTTCCTGGTCTTCAACGAGCTGGTCGACGCCGAACTGTCGGGCGCCGAGGGGTTCGATCCCGCCCATATGCTCGACCAGAGCCACAACGTCACCGATCCCATCGAGAGCCTGATGCTGTCGGCGGTCGAGGTGCAGCGCGCCCATGCGCAGGCGCTGCTGGTCGATCGCAAGGCGCTCGAAGGGTTTCAGGACGGCAATGACGCGCTGATGGCGACGCAGACGCTGAAGGCGGCCTACCGCACCGATGTCGAACCGCTCCTGGCCATGGCGCGGCTAAAGACCGGCGGCGCCATCGATCCGGTCGCCGCCTACCGGGCGGCGGGCTACCGCGCCAAGGTCGCCGAAGAACGTCCGGCGGTCGCCGGCGGTGGCGGTGGAATCGTCTGAGGTCGAGCCACTCCCCCTCATCCGGCCGCTTCGCGGCCACCTTCTCCCCGAGGGGAGAAGAGGTCAGCGCCGGCGCAAGCTCCTCTCCCCTTGGGGAGAGGTCGGATTGCCCGAATTGCTCTTGCAATTCGACTTGGCAATCCGGGTGAGGGGGTCTCTCACGCGCTTATTCAATTGTTATTGGACGAACGCCTCCCGAAGGTCTTTCCTAGGCGTCCCCGCTTAGGAGTCCCGCCATGCATCTCACCCGCCGGACGCTCATTGCCGTCAGCCTTTCGATCACCTTCGCCTTCCCACCATCCGCCGCCGTCCTCGCCGCGTCGCCAGCCCCTGCCAAAGGCGAGAACGGCATGGTCGTCACGGCGCAGCATCTCGCCTCGGAAGTCGGCGTCGAGGTGTTGAAGAGAGGCGGCAATGCCGTCGATGCGGCGGTCGCCGTCGGCTATGCCTTGGCCGTCGTCTACCCCAATGCCGGCAACATCGGCGGCGGCGGCTTCATGACCATCCGCTTCAAGGACGGCAGATCGACCTTCCTCGATTTTCGCGAGCGAGCGCCGCTTGCCGCGACCAAGACCATGTATCTCGACAAGGACGGCAACCCGGTGAAGGGCGCCAGCCTCGACGGCTATCTGGCGGTCGGCGTGCCGGGCTCGGTCGCCGGTTTCGAGATGGCGCGCGAGAAATATGGCACCGTGTCCAGGCAGGATTTGATGGCGCCGGCGATCGCCTATGCCAGGGATGGCTTCGTCCTAAACCAGGGCGATGCGGCGTCATTCGCCGGCGGTGCCGACAGGCTGGCGAAGGATCCAGCGGCGGCGGCCATCTTCCTCAAATCCGACGGCAAGCCTTACGGCATTGGCGAGAAGCTGGTTCAGCCCGACCTTGCCGCCTCGCTGTCAGCCATTTCCGAGAGAGGGCCCGATGCCTTCTACAAGGGCGCTATCGCCGACGCCATCGTCAAGGCGAGCGGCGCCAAGGGCGGTATCCTGGCCAAGGGCGATTTCGAGCAATACGCGGTGCGCGAACTGAAGCCCGTCACCTGCTCCTATCGCGGCTACGAGATCATCTCATCGCCGCCGCCGAGCTCCGGCGGCGTCATCATCTGCGAAATCCTCAACGTGCTGGAAGGCTATCCGCTTTCCTATCTCGGCGCCGGATCGGCCGAGACCGTCCATGTCATGGTCGAGGCGATGCGCCACGCCTATGTCGACCGCAATTCGGCGCTCGGCGATCCCGATTTCGTCGACAATCCGGTCTCGAAGCTGCTCGACAAGGGCTACGCCAAGGACATCCGCGACAAGATCGATCCATTCCGGGCCGGCGTGTCGCAGGACCTGATGCCGAAGGGATTTGGCGAGTCGAAGGAGACCACGCATTATTCGATCATCGACAAGGAGGGCAACGCAGTCGCGGTCACCTACACGCTGAACGGCTCGTTCGGCGCCGGCGTCGTTGCCGACGGCACCGGCATCCTGCTCAACAACGAGATGGACGATTTCACCCAGAAGCCCGGCGTGCCCAACCTCTATGGCCTCGTCCAGGGCGAAGCCAACGCCATCCAGCCGAAGAAGACGCCGCTGTCCTCGATGAGCCCGACCGTCGTGGCCAAGGACGGCAGGCCGTTCATGGTCATCGGCAGCCCGGGCGGCTCGCGCATCATCACCATCACGCTGGAAGCGATCGTCAACGTCATCGACCACGGCATGAACATCCAGGAGGCGATCGACGCGCCGCGCATTCATCACCAATGGCTGCCCGACACCGTCTATATCGAGCCGTTCGGCCTGTCGCCGGACACCGAAAGGCTGCTGGCCGGCATGGGCTACCACCTCGATCTCGCCGACCAGAGCTGGGGCCAGGCGGCGGGCATTCTCGTCGGCGGCAAGAGCCTGGCCGAAATCGAGAAGGGCGGCGGCGCGCGTTACAATGGTGCCATCGACAGCCGCGCGGCATCGGGCGAGGCGCTCGGATACTGACAGGCGGCAAGCCCGTTCCCTGAGCGGCGAAGCCGGACTCCGCCTTTCGGGACCGGCAAGTGCCGTCAGGTCACCAGTGTGATGGTCGATGCAATCAGCATCAAGGCGGCAATGCCGACGAACAGCGCGTAGATGCGCGGCCGGTCGAGCAGAAGCGCATTGCCGGAAATCCAGGCCGACGTGGCGCCGCCGAGGGCGAAGAGGAAGCCGTTGCGATGGCCGAACGTCATCGACGCGGCCATCAGCCCGCCGATGATCAGGGCGCCGAACACGATGATCACGGCGACCGCGTATTTCTCGAAGTCGTTGCCGCCGCCCATGGCTGGACCGATTGCGTTCAGATTCGGCAGGTCGTCCGGATCGAAGGGGTTCGCCGACCCGTATTCGTCTTGACCCATGGATTCTCGCATCACTTGATCTCCGCTGACCGGCAACAAACCATCAACGCCTGCCGAGTGCAACCCGATCGCGCTGTGGCGGATGCGCCCGGCACCGGCTTCGGCCCGTTTTTGGCGATGGTTTGCTGACGGATTTCCGGAGCTGTTGCCGGTTCGCGTCACCTGCGTCCCTCGCATTTGTCGCCTCCCATCTCGTCTTAAAACTTGACTGGAAATATCCTGTTTTATAGTCAACCGGGATCGGTCGCCGAAGACCAGGTCCCGGCAAACAGGCAAGACAAGTTGAACACAGACCATCGACCCCGGCCAGGAGAGGCAAATCGCCCGCACGGCCTGATCACACGCCGCCGCGCGCTCGCGCTGTTCACCTTGCCTTTGGCCGGCATGGTGACGCCGCCAGCCAAGGCGAAGCCGCTGCGCATCGTCTGCCTCGATGACGGGCTGGCGGAGACCTTGCTGATGCTCGGCGTCACGCCGGTCGCCGTCGCCGACCGCGAAGTCTGGGAGAAGTGGGTCGTCGAGCCGAAGCTGCCGCCCGAGGTCGCCGATATCGGCACGATCCTGGAGCCCAATCTCGAATTCCTGCAGCAGCTTCGTCCCGACGTCATCCTCTCCATCCCTTTTCTCGATGGCATCAGGCCGCTGCTCGAACGCGTCGCGCCGGTGACGACGATCGGCATCTATACGCCGGACGGTCAGCCCTATCAGCGCGCCGTCGAGGCGACCCGGCAACTGGCCAGGCTGGTCGGCAAGGAAAGCGAAGGCGAGGCGCTCATCGCGGCGACGGCGGCCCATTTCTCGACCATCAAGCAGCAGTTGGAGCCGCTTTCGGCACGGCCGGTCTATGTCGTCAGCTTCCTCGATCCGCGCAATGTGCGCGTCTATGGCGAAAAAAGCCTGTTCCAGGCGGTGTTCGACCGCATCGGCATGCGCAATGCCTGGACCGGCGAGACCAATTACTGGGGATTTGCGACCGTCGGCATCGACGGCCTGACGACGTCCGACGACGCACGCCTTGCCTATCTCGAACCCTTGCCCGAAGGGGCAACCGGTACACTGACCGAGAGCCCGGTCTGGAACGCCATGCCGTTCGTTCGCAACCGCTCGATCATGCGCCTGCCCGCGGTGCTGATGTTCGGCACGCTGCCTTCGGCGCGCCGCTTTGCCCGGCTGCTGGCCCGGGCGCTGATGGCGGAGACCGCCCGTGGCTGAGCAGCAAGCAATCTTGCCCGACGATGCCAGCCTCATGCGCGGCCAATCCTCGCCGTCCCGCATGCCAGACAAGTATCCTCTGGGCGCGATGCTGCTCTGCGTCGTGCTTGTCTGCGCGGCCAGCGCCGCGACCCTCTCCAACATGAGCGTGCAATTGCCGGCGGCACGTTGGCCGGATGCGCTCGCAAATCCCGATGTTGAAGATATCAGGCAGGTGCTCGTTCACTACGCCTTCCTGCCAAGGCTTGCCGTCAGCCTTCTCTGTGGCGCGGCGCTTGGTTTGGCCGGCGCGGTGCTGCAGCAGGTTCTGCGCAACCCGCTCGCCTCGCCGGAGACCGTCGGCGTTTCGGCCGGTGCCTATCTGGCGCTGGCGCTGGCGACGCTCCTGGCGCCCTCCCTGTTGGCCCACGGCCGCGAATGGGTGGCGCTTGCCGGCGCTTTCACGGCCCTTGCCGCGGTCCTGGCGCTCTCCTGGCACAAGGGCCTGTCGCCGCTTTCGGTCGTGCTCGCGGGGCTGGTCGTCAGCCTTTATGCCGGCGCCATCGGTGCCGCGCTGGTGGTGCTTCGGCATGAATGGCTGGCCAGCCTGTTCCTCTGGGGCGCTGGTTCGCTCGGCCAGCAGGACTGGTCGGCGACGCTGTGGCTTCTGCCGCGCCTTGGCGGTGCCGCGCTGGCGATCGGCCTGATGGTGCGCCCGCTGACCTTGCTTGGCCTCGACGACGAAGGCGCGCGCAGCCTCGGCGTTCCGCTCGGTGTCTATCGCTTCGCCGGCCTGGCGGCGGCGGTCGCCCTGATCGCCTTCGTCGTTGCCGCCGTCGGCGTCATCGGCTTCGTCGGTCTCGCAGCCGCCATGCTCGCGCGCATCGGCGGCGCCCGCCGGCTTGGCCAGCAACTGGTGATGGCGCCGCTGATCGGCGCGGCACTGCTGTGGGCCGCCGATCAGGGGGTGCAGGTGGCGACCGGGCCGCAGGGCGACCTGCTGCCGACCGGCGCGATGACCGCGCTTCTCGGGGCGCCGCTGCTGCTGTGGCTTCTGCCCCGACTCGCGCTTGGGACGGAAGCGCCGGCCCTGACCACCGAGCGGTTGCCCAGAACGACAAGGCCGGGCCTTGTGCTGGCGGCGATTGCTGGCGTCCTGCTTCTGCTGCTCGTGCTGGCACTGCTCTACGCGCCGGGGCCAGATGGCTGGACAT
The DNA here is from genome assembly GCF_020164775.1 of Mesorhizobium sp. ES1-6. Classification (NCBI taxonomy): domain Bacteria; kingdom Pseudomonadati; phylum Pseudomonadota; class Alphaproteobacteria; order Hyphomicrobiales; family Phyllobacteriaceae; genus Mesorhizobium; species Mesorhizobium sp. ES1-6. The sequence goes on along the minus strand of NZ_JAIUGU010000002.1, from coordinate 378,503 downwards.
TCGCGTCCGGCGATCAGCTGCAACCCTTGTTGTCCTGGCGGCTGCCCAGAGTGTCCGCGGCGCTTGCCGCCGGCGCGATGCTGGCGCTGGCCGGGCTGATGATGCAGCGGCTGACCGGCAATCCGATGGCAAGTCCCGAAGTGCTCGGCATCAGCGCCGGCGCGGCGCTTGGCATGATGGTGGCGCTGTTCGCGCTCACCGACGCCAGCCGACCGGTGCAGACCGTGGCCGCCACGATCGGCGCCTTCGCCGCCCTTCTGGCGACGCTGGCGATCGGCCGCCGCGCCGCCTATGCTCCGGAGCGGCTGCTGCTTGCCGGCGTCGCTCTGACGGCCCTGTTCGACGCGCTGATCCTGGTGCTGACCGCCACCGGCGATCCGCGCGCCATGCTGCTGCTCAACTGGCTCACGGGTTCGACCTATGGCGTCGACGCGGGCTCGGCGTTTTTGACCTCGATGACAGCCTTTTGCCTGTTCCTGGCGACCCCACTCTTCATGCGCTGGCTGGACATGCTGCCACTCGGATCCGCCGCGCTTCAAAGTCTCGGCGTCAACCTCAAGGCAACACGGCTGCTGGTGCTCCTGATGGTCGCCGCACTCACCGCCGCCTCGACCCTTGTCGTTGGGCCGCTGACCTTCATCGGCCTGATGGCGCCGCACCTGGCCCGACGCCTCGGCCTGTCACGCGCGCTGCCGCAAGCCATCGGCGCGGTGCTCGCCGGCGCGCTGATCATGGTCTGTGCCGACTGGATCGGCCGCACCGCCATCTTCCCGCGCCAGATCCCGGCCGGCCTCGTCGCGACGCTGATCGGCGGCCCCGTCCTGATGTGGCTCCTGCGCCGCCGCTGACGTTTGTCCCTGTGGAGATATTCATGTCCAAGTCGACGCCCGCTTTGATCGCCGACACCACTGCTCACGATTTCGTTCCGGCCTATGGTGGCGCCCCCTGGCGGGTCTTCATCCATGTGCCCTCCGGCCCGGCGCCCGAGACCGGCTGGCCGGTGCTCTACATGACCGATGGCAATGCCGTCATCGCAACGGCGGTCGACGCCATGCGCGCGCAGGCCTTCTATCCCGCCGGCACCAATGTCGGCTGGGGCGTCATCGTCGCCATCGGCTATCCCGTCGAGGGCGCCTACGACCCGCTGCGCCGCTCCTGGGACCTGGGACCCCCACCGGGCCAGACCTACCCGCCCTTCTACGAAGGCACACCGGAAGTCAGGACCGGCGGGGCAGGGGAGTTCCTGGCCTTCATCGAGGATGAGCTGAAGCCTTGGGTCGCCAGCCGGGTCAGAATCGATACCAGCCGCCAGGCACTTTACGGTCACTCCTTCGGTGGCCTGTTCGCGCTCTACGCCCTGTTCACGCGCCCGCTTTCGTTCCGTACCTTCATCGCCGCCAGCCCGGCCATCTACTGGGAAGACCGCGCCATCGACCGCTTCCTGAAGCCATTCGAAATCGCCATACCAGAAGGATTGGAGGCTGACGTGATCCTGTCGGCCGGCGAATACGAGACTGAAAAGCTGGCGCCGTTCCAGATCGGCGCGGAAGACGAGGAAAAGCGCCTGCAGCAGAAGAAACTGATCCGCACCGACGAATTCGCGCGGGCGATGGCGGAACGCCTCGACGCGCTGCCGGGCCTGCGGGCGAGTTTCGAGCTGCACGCCGGCGAGAACCACATGTCGATCCTGCCGGTGACCGTCAATCGCGCGGTGCAGGCGGCGTTCGCGGTGCGGTAAATTTCTGTTCAGCGCGCCGGCAGCAGTTCGAACAGCTTGGCGCCGTTTTCCTGGCCGCGCTCGTCATAGCCGATAATGCCGAACCATCGGGCGACGTCGGGCCCCTGCAGCCAGCTGCGCGAGTGGATGGGCAGGTTCCCGGCAAGCGCCTGGATATGCCTGATGTGCCGCTTGCAGAAGCGCACGGTCGAGCCGCGGAAGAAATCCTCCTGCGCGGCAAACAGCGTATCGGCCGCGTCGCTGTTCTCATGCCAGGCAATGATCGCCACGGCCTTGTCGCCCTCGACCAGTGCGTGCGCCCGGCCTTCCTTCAGATTCATCATCAGATTGTCGTAGGCGATCTTGCTGTCCTTGCCTGCCGCCGCGTACTCGTCCGACATCCGTTTGGACAGGCCATGGAAGACATCCTCGAGATCCCCCAGCGTCGCTGCGCGTGCTCTCATTTCACCTCCTGCAGCCCCGGCAGGGAGTTTGCCCTAGGGTTGTGGGATCACCAAGCAAATTGAATCCGCAAGAAGGCGGATGAGAGCAAAGTCGTACCGCCCACTGAAGCGGTCAGACCCGCTCCAGCGCGATGGCGATGCCTTGGCCGACGCCGATGCACATGGTGGCCAGCGCATAGCGTCCGCCGCGTTCGCGCAGCTCCAGTGCCGCCGTGCCGGAGATGCGGGCGCCGGACATGCCTAGGGGATGGCCGAGCGCGATGGCGCCGCCATTCGGGTTGACGTGCTCGGCATCCTCGGCGATGCCAAGCTGGCGCAGCACGGCGATGCCTTGCGAAGCGAAGGCTTCATTGAGCTCGATGACGTCGAATTGTTGCGGCGTCAGGCCAAGCCGCGCGCATAGCTTTTGCGCTGCCGGCGCCGGACCGATGCCCATGATGCGCGGCGCGACACCGGCGGCCGCGCCGCCGAGGATGCGGGCGATCGGCGTCAGCCCGTATGTCTTCACGGCCGCCTCCGAGGCAACGATCAGCGCCGCCGCGCCGTCATTGACCCCGGAAGCATTGCCGGCCGTCACCGTGCCGCCTTGCCGGAACGGCGTCGGCAATTTGCCGAGCGTCTCGACCGTGGTACCGGCGCGGGGATGCTCGTCCTTCGAGACGACGACTGCGTCGCCCTTGCGCTGCGGGATCGTCACCGGGGTGATCTCCTTCGCCAGCCGGCCATTGGCCTGTGCCGCGACCGCCTTGTCCTGGCTGCGTGCGGCGAAAGCATCCTGGTCCGCGCGGGAAACTGCGAAGTCTTCCGCCACGTTCTCGCCGGTCTCGGGCATGGAATCGACGCCGTACTGCTTCTTCATCAGCGGGTTGACGAAGCGCCAGCCGATGGTGGTGTCATAGATCTCCGCATTGCGGGAAAAAGCAGCGTCGGCCTTGGGCATGACGAAGGGCGCCCGGCTCATCGATTCGACGCCGCCCGCGATCATCAGCTCCGCTTCGCCGGCCTTGATCGCGCGCGCGGCGATGGTCAGCGCGTCCATGCCCGAGCCGCACAGCCGGTTGACGGTCGAACCCGGTATCTCCTTCGGCAGCCCGGCGAGCAGCAGCGCCATGCGCGCCACGTTGCGGTTGTCCTCGCCGGCCTGGTTGGCGCAACCATAGACGACGTCGTCGACCGCCTGCCAATCGATGCCGGCATTGCGCTCGACCAATGCCCTTAGCGGTATCGCACCAAGATCGTCCGATCGTACCTGGGATAGCGAACCGCCGAAGCGGCCGATCGGCGTGCGGATGTAGTCGCAGATATAGGCCTCGGCCATGTCAGGCTGCTTTCCCTTTTCCGGTCCCTTCATGCGCCGCCTTGGTGCGGGCCTGCAGGTCGCGCAATGTCTTCAGTTCGAGTTCGCTTGGCGCCGGCGTTTCGTCAAGCGCCTCGGCGAACCTGACCGTCCAGCCACAGCTCTCCTGCACCTGTTGACGGGTGACGCCGGGATGCAGCGAGACGACAATGAATTCCTTGGTCAGCGGATCCGGCTTCCAGATGGCGAGATCGGTGATGAGAAGCGTCGGGCCTGATGTATCGATGCCCAGCCGCTTGCGATGATCGCCGCCCTCGCCATGGCCGAAGGAGGTGAAGAAATCGATCTTCTCGACCATGCCACGCTTCGACTGCGCCATGGTGATGTAGATCTCCTTCGACGAGGTCGCGATCTCCGGTGCGCCGCCGCCGCCGGGCAGCCTGGTCCTGGGATGGAAATAGCCGCCGATCACGGTGGTGTTGATGTTGCCGAACTTGTCGAGCTGGGCGGCACCCAAAAAGCCAATGGAAATGCGGCCGCCCTGTAGCCAGTAGCGGAACATCTCCGGCACCGCGACGGTGGTGACCGCCGTCTCGCACAATTCGCCATCGCCGATCGACAGCGGCAGCACATCGGGCGCGGTACCGATCGTGCCGCTTTCGTAGATCAAGGTGATGTCGGGCGCGTGCGTCAGCCGGGCCACGTTGCAGGCGGCCGATGGCGCGCCGATGCCGACGAAGCAGACATCGTCGTTTTTCAACGCGCGGCTGGCGGCGATGGTCATCATCTCGTTGGGGGTGAAGCCCAAGGGGCCATCATTGTCGCTCATGCCGCTCTCCTCAGATGCTCGATCCGGGCGGCGAAATCATCGGCGCTCTTCTCGATCACATTTGCCTGCATCCAGGCCTGGAATTTCTCGCGGTCGCCGGCGATCTCGTCCCATTCGAGATAGGCGGCATTGTCCCTGACATAGTAGCCATGCGCGTAGGATGGATGCGAACCGCCCGGCACGACCGAGATCGCCGCGATGGTCCAGCGCGGCAGCACGGTCAGGTTCGGGTGCAGATCGTCGAAACTGTCGACCACTTCCTCGACCGTCACCACCGCGCGTTTGGCGGCGAGCACCGCTTCCTTCTGGATGCCGATGATGCCTTCGACCAGCACATTGCCTTTTCTGTCGGCCTTCTGCGCATGGATGAAGGTGACGTCAGGCCGGATCGAAGGCACGGCCGCGAGCACCTCGCCGGTGAACGGGCAAGTGACTGACTTGATGTTCGGATTGACCTCGACCAGCCCGGCGCCGCGATAGCCGCGAAACACCGCGCAAGGCAGCCCGGCCGCGCCTGCCTCATAGGCATTGGCCATGCCGGCGTGACTGTGCTCCTCGATTTCGATCCGCCGGGGGAAACCGTTCTCGATGGCATCACGGGCGCGCCGCAGCAAGCCGACGCCGGGATTGCCGACATAGGAGAAAACAATCTTTTTCGCCATGCCCATGCCGATCATCTGATCGTAGATCAGGTCGGGCGTCATGCGGATCAGGGTCAGGTCGCGAAACCCCTGGCGGATCGCCTCATGCGCGGCGGCTGTGGGGATCAGATGGGTGAAACCTTCGAAGGCCACCGTGTCGCCGTCATGCAAATTCTCCGCGACAGCCTCTTTCAGGGGCAGGAACTTGACCATTCCAATGGCTCCGCATCTGCAAAAAAGTTCGTATTGCGAACATGTGTTTTATATGCGATACTTTTACGTCGAGCTCTGCCGCCGAGTCAATCCGGTGGCATTGGATTTCCGGAGGCGGCATTGGACGACGAGACCGTTTCGCGTGACCATGTCGGATCGCTCGAGCGTGGGCTTGGCGTGATGGAGATTCTGGCCCGGCATCCCACCGGCATGACCCTGACGGAGATGGCCGAGGAAGCCGGCCTGACCCGCGCCGGCGCGCGGCGCTTCCTGCTGACCTTGGTCGCCACCGGCTACGCGACCCAGTCCGGTCGTGTATTTTCCTTGTCGCCGCGCCTGCTGACTGTCGCCCGCACCTGGCTGGGAGGCGCCTCGCTGTGGACCTTCGCGACGCCCATAATGCGTGCCGTGGCGGCGCAGTTGAACGAGGCTTGTTCGGCGGCGATCCTGTCGGGCGAGGATGTCGTCTATGTCGCCCGCATTCCCGGCCGCCGTATCGTCAGCATCTCGCTTGATGTCGGCACCAGGCTGCCCGCCTATTGCACCTCGATGGGAAGAATGCTGCTGGCAGGACTGACATCAGGGGAATTGGAAGCATTTCTTGGCAAGGCGACGATCGAACGGCGGACGCCGAAGACGATTGTTGAGAGGTCGTTGCTCGCGAAGGCCATTGCCAAGGCCAAGACGGACGGGTTCGCCATCGTCGACGAGGAACTGGAGCTTGGACTGCGCTCGATCGCCGTACCGATCAACGACCGCGCCGGCCACATCGTCGCGGCCATCAATGTCTCGACCCAGTCGGCGCGCTTTTCGGTCGAGGCGATGGAACGCGACATCCTGCCGGTGCTTCGAATGGCCAAGGGGCGGGTGGAGGAGTTCTTCGTCGTCTGAGGCCCGGGATTTCCGGAACACTCTCGGAAAAGATCACACGCGCAAGCGTAGAGGCTTCGGCGAAGGGGAGTGGCGGGAGGGAAATGGTGCCCAGAGGCGAGGCACAGAAAATAGGCAGATTCAATGCCTTGCGGCGCGGCTGGACAGTTTCGCTTCCCACGCAATCATTGATCTTTTCGCAAAAGTGTCCAGCAGCTATCATGGCGCATGTCTGACCAGGTTCCGAGCCAGAAGAGACCGAAGCTCATCGTCGTCGTCGCTTTCGATCGTGGCAATGATGGCGAGCTATTCCCTGCATTCGGCCCGGCCGATCAGCAGAGCGAGGAGCGCGCAATCCGCATTGCCAAAGATCTGGCAGGGAAGCACGTCGGCGTGCCTACGTTTGAAACGACCTCTTGGCCGTCGTCGTCCGTGATGATGGTTGCATAGCGAGTTGACATAGAAGTCTCCTTGTGGGGGCTCAGATGGAACATCGTTGCTGTCATCAAGTTTGGGCCTGAATTGCCTTGATTCAGAAAGTGAACCCGATGACAGACAATCTATCGCGCCGAGAGGAACAGAAGGGAACAGGCCGGGTCCTCAAGTGGGGAGTGGTCTTGGCCGGGGCCATTTTACTATGCCTGCTGGCAATTTTTGTGCTTACGCCCCTGTCAGGGGGCTCATGGCGGACAGCGCCGTTCAAGCGCGCTCCTGAGCAAAACCAGGGTGGGAATGCGCCAGCGGAAACCTCGCCGTCGCCGGGCGTCCACAAAGATCCCAATGGATATGCCAAAATGCCAGGTTCGCAGTAGCCCTCGAAGCCGCGACCCTCACGCAGCTCGATCCCCACGAAGTCAACAAAAAACCCGCCTGATTTGGCGGGTTCCCGGCGCAACACACCACTATGACGGCGCGCGGCTTGAACAGGCTGCAAGCTTCAGCCTACATCGTTGAGGATCGGACGGATGGCATCCTCCGGTTCTATTTCCGCCGCGGCAAAGCAAAGAAGATCCCGCTACCCGGCGTCCCCGGCACCGACGAATTCAACACAGTCTATTATCAGGCCCTGAAAGGCGAGATCAAAATTGGCGCTACAGGTCCAAAGCTTGCCGGCAAGGGAACTCTGCGTTGGCTGTGCGAGCAATACTATGCGTCGGCCGAGTTCAAGCACCTCGACCCGAAGACGCGCCAGGTTCGCCGGCTCATTCTCGAATCCTGCTGGGCTGAGCCGACCAAGCCGGGCGGAACGAAGCTCTTCGAGGATATGCCCCTGCCAGCCTTTACGGCGAAGTCGGTGCGCGTGCTGCGCGACCGCAAGGCCGACCTGAAGGAAGCAGCCAACGGCCGCGTCAAGGCGCTGCGCCAGGTCTTCAAATGGGCATGCCTTCCCGAGATCGACCTTGTCACCGTCAACCCGGCCCGAGATATCGCCTATTTCAAAACAGGGTCGGAAGGCTTCCACTCCTGGACCATCGAAGAGGTCGAGCAGTTCGAGAAACGGCATCCGGTCGGCACCAAGGCCCGCCTTGCCCTCGACCTGCTGCTCTACACCCTTCAGCGCCGAAGCGATGTGGTGCTGTTCGGCAAGCAGCACGTGCGCAAGGGCGTTCTCCACTTCACCCAGTACAAGGGTCGAAACAAAAAACCGATCACGTTGGAAATCCCGATCCACCCCAGGCTGCAGTTCACCATCGACAACAGTCCCTGCGGGGATCTGACGTTTCTGGTGACCGAGTTCGGCCGTGGCTTCACTGGCAACGGCTTCGGCAACTGGTTTCGGAAGCGGTGCGACGAAGCCAACTTGCCGCAATGCAGCGCCCATGGCCTACGGAAGGCAGCATCAAGCCGCATGGCCGATCGCGGCGCCACCGAGCATCAGATCATGTCGATGACGGGGCATCAGACCTCAAAAGAGGTGACGCGCTACACCAAGGCAGCGCGCCAAAAGGTCATTGCCAAGAGCGCGGTCGGACTGCTTGCCGATAGGGAAGGTGCGGAGGAAACCGAGAACAAAAGTGTCCAGAAAAACGGAGTGGTGTAAATCGGCTGGACAAAACGGGGCAAAAAACCGTGCAAATCAGACGGCAAGGAAAGTGATGGTGCCCAGAGGCGGATTCGAACCACCGACACGCGGATTTTCAGTCCGCTGCTCTACCAACTGAGCTATCTGGGCCTGTTCCGGCTAACGAAAACTCGTGCTCCGGATTTCATGGCAGCGCCGTGGGCGCCCCTTGAAAGCGCGTGGGTTATAGCATGGGAATCCGGCCTGTCCAGCGCCTAGATGTGGATTTCCGGCAGGAAAAGAAATGCCGTGCGATCCGCTGCTTTCCGCGCCGCGGTCCGGCCTATCTGGCGCTTGCCAGCCCCTTGCGGAAATCGGAAGGCGTCATGCCGGCGAGCTTGCGGAAGGATTTGTTGAAGGCGCTGAGCGAGCCGAAGCCAGAGTCCATGGCGACGCGCAGCACATTGGCGTCCTGGTGCATCAACAGTGCCTGCGCATAGCTCAGCCGCAACAGGTTGACATATTCGTTGAGCGTCATGCCGGTCGATTTCTTGAACAGGCTCATGGCGTATTTGGGGTGGATGTCGGCGGCCGCCGCTATGTTCACGCAATCGATGTCGTAGAGGAAATTCTCGGCGATGAAATCGCACATGCGACCGACATTGCGCGACGATTGCTGGTCGAACGGGTTGCCCGCTTCCTGTCCGGCCGGGTTTTCCGGCACCAACCTGTAAGGTTCGAACCGCACCCGCTCCAGCCGCAGCAGCAGCTCGTTGACGGCGTGCTCGGTCCTTGCCGCATCGCCCGAGCGGGCATAGCGGTTCCAGCGCGCAAAATTGTCGTTGTCGGATTGGTCGGTGGCGCTGGTCACCAGCGTTGCCCCGGTCATCAGCCGGTGGCGTATGTCGGCTGGCAGATGCAACCGGAAGAAATGCACCAGCGGCAGGTGCGCGCCGGCATAGATGGCGTCGTCGCTGAGATCGTCCATCTGATGCGGCAGGCCGCCCCAGAAAAAGCACATCTCCCCGGCCGAAAGCGAAATCTCATGCTCGTTCATGCGGTAGTGCACACTGCCGCGCACGATGAAATTCACCTCGACCTGGGCATGCCAATGTGGCTTGAGCATCACCAGCGGCGCGGTGTGAAACATCTGCAAGAGCAGCGGCAGCCCTTCCACGCTGCTGGCGCCTGGCTGGTAAAACGGCCGTTCCGGCATCTTACTTTCCGCCAATTCCGTATTCCCTTTGTCGGCGACAAGCCTTCCGCGCCGCCTAGTCTAGCCGGGCTCGCAGAGAGAGCAAATGAAATGGGAGGATTTCAATGCGCATCACACTGACATGCGCCGCGCTCGCGCTTGCCCTGGGCTCAGCCCCGGCCTTTGCGCAGTCCGGCGAAATCACCATCTGGAGCTGGAATGTCGCCGCTTCGTCGCTGAAGGCGACGGTTGCCGGCTTCAACAAGGCCCATCCCGATATCAAGGTCACGGTCCAGGATCTCGGCAATCAGCCGACCTACGACAAGTCGATCGCCGGCTGTGCCGCCGGCGGCGTCGGACTGCCCGACATCGTGACCATCGAGAACGGCGAGGCCGAGAATTACTGGAGCCAGTTCCCAGACTGCTTTGTCGACCTGCACACGCTGGGCTACAGCGCCGAGGACCAGAAGAAATTCCCCGATTTCAAACGCACCGAACTCGAGGTCGGCGACAAGGCCTATGCCATGCCGTGGGATTCCGGCCCGGTCGCCGCCTTCTATCGCCGCGACTTCTATGAGAAGGCCGGCGTCGATCCGGCATCGATCAAGACCTGGGACGATTTCATCGCCGCCGGCAAGAAGATCCAGGCCGCCAATCCGGGTGTCTCGATGACCAACGCCGATTTCAACGGCGACAGTGAATTCTTCCGCATGATCGCCAACGAACAGGGCTGCGCCTATTTCGCGGAGGACGGCCAGTCGATCACGGTCAACCAGCCCAAATGCGTCGACGCCATGACCAAGCTCAAGGAGATGAAGGACGCCGGCATCGTCACGTCCGCCGACTGGGGCACCAAGATCACCAACAACACCGCCGGAACCGTCGCCACCCAGGTCTATGGCGGCTGGTATGAAGGCACCATTCGCACCGAATCGGCGGGCGAGAACGGCAAATGGGGCGTCTATCTGATGCCGAGCCTGACCGCGGACGGCCCGCGCGCCGCCAATCTTGGCGGCTCCTCGCTCGCCATCACCTCGGCGTCGAAGAACAAGGAAGCTGCCTACGAGTATTTGAAATACACGCTCGGCACCAATGAAGGCCAGATCACCATGCTGAAGGAGTTCGGCCTCGTCCCCTCGCTGGTCTCGGCGCTGAACGACCCCTATGTCAGCCAGGGCTTGCCCTACTGGGGTGGCCAGGCGGTGTGGAAGGATATTCTCGGGACCTTGCCCAAGGTGGTTCCGAGCCGGGGCACGCAGTTCCAGAGCGATGCCGAGATCATCGTCCGCGCGGTGCAGACCAAATATCTCGCCGGCGGCTATCCCGACGCCAAGGCGGCACTCGACGATGCCGCCAGCCAGATCGCCTCGGCGACCGGGCTGCCGGTCAAGTAAAGCGCCGTCTTGCCTTCTCCCACAAAGGGAGAAGGAAAAGCGAAAGGAGGAGAAAAGATGCGCAACCGCAATGCCACGGCCTATCGCTTTCTCACGCCCTATCTCTTGATCTTCGCCATCTTCTGGGTATGGCCGATCATCTCCTCGTTCATGATCTCCTTCCAGGCGACGCGCACCGTCCCCTGGCGCTTCGCGCCAGGCTTCAATTGGGGGCGGCTGATCGGCGATCCTGCCTTCTTCAACGCGCTGAAGAACACGCTGCTCATCCTGGTCATCCAGGTTCCGGTGATGATCGCGCTGGCCATGGTGATGGCGGTGCTGCTGAATTCGCCGCTGCTCAAGGCCCGCGGCCTCTACCGCTTCGCCTTCTTCGCCCCGGTGGTGGTCGGTGAGGTCGCCTATTCGGCGGTGTTCCGGCTGATGTTCAGCCTCGATTTCGGCATCGTCAACAAGCTCCTGAACAGCATTGGCCTGCCCAAGATCGACTGGTTCTCGAATGTCACGCCGGCCATGGCGCTGATCATGATCGCGGTCACCTGGCGCTGGGCCGGTTACAACGCCATCATCCTGCTCGCCGGCATGCAATCCATCCCAGAGGATGTCTATGAGGCGGCGACGCTCGACCGGGTGAGCAAGCTCAAGCAGTTCTTCTACATCACGCTGCCGCTGCTGAAGCCGGTCATCGTCTTCTGCGCCGTGCTATCGATCATCGGCACCATGCAATTGTTCACCGAGCCGTTCCTGATCACCGAACGCGGCGGGCCGGGCGGCGGCACCGAGACGCTCGGCCTGCTGCTTTACCGCCAGGGTTTCCGCTCGCTCAACTTCGGCTATGCCTCGGCCGTCGCCTACACCATGGCGGGGCTGGCGATCGCCATCACGCTGGTGCAGCTGTGGCTGACGAGGGAACCGAAATGAGCTCGCTCGCATCGGCAAGACTGAAACGCAGCATCGCGTTGCATCTTTTCCTGACGCCGCTGGCGCTGATCTGGCTGTTTCCGCTGTGGATGATGGTGGTGTTCTCCACCATGCCCGACAATGGCATCTTCAGCCCCGGCATCGAGCTGTTGCCGCACGGCAATTTCATCGACAATTTCAACAATCTGCAGCGCGACACCGACTTCGTCGGCGCCATCGTCATCTCGGTCTGCGTGGCCGTGACCTACACCTTCCTGTCGGTGATGCTGACCTCGATGGCGGGCTGGGCGCTGGCGCGCTACCAGTTCGTCGGCAAAGGCGTGGTCGTCGCCATCATCCTCGGCACCATCACGCTGCCCTATGCGGTGGTGCTGATCCCGCAATTCATCATGGTGGCGCGCGACTTCAAGCTCGCCAACACCTGGGTGGCGCTGATCGTGCCGCCGCTGTTCAATTCGCTTGGCGTGCTGTTCATGCGCCAGAGTTTTTCGATGATGCCCGACGACCTGTTCGACGCCGCCCGCGTCGAGGGCGTCAAGGAGTGGCGCATCTTCGTCTTCATCGCCCTGCCGCTGGCGCGGCCGATGCTGGCCGCGCTCTGCATCATCCTGTTCCTCGCCTCCTGGAACAACTATCTGTGGCCGCTTTTGATCAACAGCCAGCCCGGTTCGATGACAGCACCCGTGGCGCTCGGCACGCTGATCGGCCTCACCAAGGTGTCGTGGGGCGGCATCATGGCGGGCGCGGTGATGCTGACGGTGCCGATGCTCATCGTTTTCGTGCTCCTGCAGCGTCATTTCATCGCCGGCATTGCCGCCGGCGCGGTCAAGTAAGAGGCAGCATGGCAAACGTCACGCTCACCAATGTCGCCAAGCGTTTCGGCGCCTTCGAGGTTGTCCACGGCGCCAACATCGACATCAGGGACGGGGAATTCGTCGTCTTCGTCGGCCCGTCAGGCTGCGGCAAGTCCACGCTACTGCGGATGATCGCCGGGCTCGAGGACATCAGCGGCGGCGAGATCGCCATCGGCGGCAAGGTGGTCAACGATGTCGAGCCGGCCGATCGCGGCATCGCCATGGTCTTCCAGTCCTACGCGCTCTATCCGCATATGAGCGTCGAACAGAACCTCTCCTTCGGACTGCGCATGACCGGCAATCCCAAGGCCGATACCGACCGGCGGGTGAAGCGGGCGGCCGAGATCCTGCGCATCAGCGAATTGATGGAGCGGCGGCCGAAAAAACTCTCCGGCGGCCAGCGCCAGCGTGTCGCCATCGGCCGCGCCATCGTGCGCGAGCCGCAAGTGTTCCTGTTCGACGAGCCGCTCTCCAATCTCGACGCCGAACTGCGCGTGCAGATGCGGGTCGAGATCTCGCGGCTGCACAAGGAACTCGGCACCACCATGATCTATGTCACGCACGACCAGACCGAGGCGATGACGCTCGCCGACCGGATCGTCGTGCTGCGCGCCGGGCATGTCGAGCAGATTGGCCGGCCGCTCGATCTCTATGACAATCCCGACAATATTTTCGTGGCCGGCTTTGTCGGTTCGCCGAAGATGAACTTCATCAAGGCCCACATTGTCGGGCGCGATGCAAAAGGGGTTCTGGTCGAGCTGGCGGGCGAGGAGAAAACCCGCATTGTGCAACCATTGGCAGGGCCCGCACCCGAAACCGGCAGCAAAGTCATCGTCGGCGTGCGGCCCGAGCATTTCGGCGGCGCCGGTGAAGGCGATGCCGATCTTACCGTCGCCATCGACGTCGTCGAGCATTTGGGCGGCACGAGCTTCCTTTATGCCAGGACGGCCCATGGCGAGGACGTGGTGATCCAGCGCGACGCGGCAAGGGTCCCCGAGACATCGGAGGTCACCGTTTCCATCCGCAAATCCTATTTGTTCGACGAAAAGGGGCTGCGGCTGCGCTGACCGGCCGCCCCTTTCCAAGCCCGCAAGGAGAATGACATGACTGTATCAACGCCCATTCGCTGGGGCATCCTCGGGCCGGGAGACATCGCCAGGGCCTTTGCCGGCGGCGTCGCCGGTTCGCGCACCGGGAAATTGGTCGCCATCGGAGCGCGCAATCCCGGCAAGCCGGGCCTTTCGGAAAAATTTCCCGGCGCCCGTATCATCGACGGCTACGACGCGCTGCTTGCCGATCCGGAGATCGACGCGGTCTACATTTCCATCCCTCATCCCGGCCACGCGCAATGGGCGATCAGGGCGGCGGAAGCCGGGAAGCATGTGCTGTGCGAAAAGCCGCTGGCGCTGACCGCCTTCGAGGCCGACGCCATGATGCATGCCGCGCGCAAGGCCGGCACCTTTCTTGGCGAAGCCTTCATGTACCGGCTGCACCCGCAGACGTTGAAGCTGGTGGACCTGATCAAGTCCGGCGTCATCGGCGAGGTCAGGATGATCAAGTCGAGCTTCGGCTTCGCCATGCCCGATTTCATGCCGGCGCACCGGCTCTACGCCAATGACCTCGCCGGCGGCGGCATCCTCGATGTCGGCGGCTATCCCGTCTCGATGGTGCGGCTGATCGCGGGTGCCGCCGTCGGCGAGCCGTTCGCCGAACCGGACAAGGTGGCCGGCCTTGCTCATCTTGGCCAATCCGGCGTCGACGAATGGGCGTCCGCTGTCTTGCATTTTCCGGGTGGCATCGTCGCCGAGGTCTCCTGCAGCATCTCGCTCAACCAGGACAATGTCCTGCGTATCTTCGGCACGAAGGGGCGTATCGAGGTGCCGGACTTCTGGTTCGCCGGCGGCGACCGCAATGTCGGCCTCGGCCGGATCGATGTGATCGGCGCCGATGGCACACAAAAGACCATCAGCGTCAACGAAAAGCGCCATGTCTATTCCTTCGAGGTCGATGCCGCCGGCGATGCGATCCGCGCCGGGCGCCAGGAATTCGCCTGGCCGGGCATGGCCTGGGCCGACAGCCTCGGCACCTTGCGCGTGCTCGACAGATGGCGCGCCGCCGTGGGGCTGGAGTATGAGATCGAGAAGGCTTCCGAGCGCACCAGTACCATCTCAGGCCGGCCGTTGCGCTCTGACGGCACCGCGATCGGCAAGCGCGCCATTCCCGGCCTGGCAAAACCGGCATCGGTGGTGGCACTGGGCTTCGAGGATTTCCGCACCTTCTCCTCCGGGTCGATCCTGCTCGACGCCTTTTTCGAGGCCGGCGGCAACCTGTTCGACACCGGCTATGTCTATGGCGGCGGCTACACCGAGATGCTCCTCGGCCAGTGGCTGAGGAGCCGTGGCGTGCGCGAGCAGTCGGTTGTTATCGCCAAGGGCGCGCATACGCCGCTCTGCTATCCCGACGTTATCGCCAAGCAGCTAGCCCAGTCGCTCGACCGCCTGCAGACCGACCATGTCGATATCTATTTCATGCATCGCGACAATCTGGACGTGCCGATCGGAGAGTTCGTCGACGCCATGGATCGTGAGGTGAAGGCCGGCCGCATCCGCGGACCGTTCGGCGGCTCGAACTGGACGATGCAGCGCATGGACGAGGCGATTGCCTATGCCGAGCGCACCGGCAAGCAGAAGCCCGGCGCGCTTTCCAACAATTTCTCGCTGGCCGAAATGCTGGAGCCGATCTGGGCCGGCTGCATCACCTCCTCCACCGATGACTGGAAGGCCTGGCTGACATCCAGGCAGATGCCGAATTTCGCCTGGTCTAGCCAGGGGCGCGGCTTCTTCACCGACCGCGCCGGGCGCGACAGGCTGGACAGCGAGGAACTGGTGCGGGTCTGGTACTCCGAGCGCAATTTCGGTCGCCGTGACCGGGCGATCGAACTCGCCGCCAGGCTGCGCAAGAGCCCGATCCATATCGCGCTGGCCTATGTGCTCAACCAGCCCTTCCCATCGGTGCCGTTGATCGGGCCGCGCACACTGGGCGAACTGGATGACAGCCTGCGGGCGCTCGACATCGCGCTTTCGCCAACCGAACTCGATTGGCTGGACGGCGGCACTCTGCACGCGGCCTGATGGAACAAGGCTCGAAGCGGCGTCAGGTCTCGTCGTCCGACACCTTGGCGCCGCCCCTGGCCGGCGTTCGCAAGCTGGCATACATGCCGGTGGTGCGGAACTGGCTGGGCGTCGTGCCGTAGAGGCGGCGAAAGACCTTGGAAAAATAATTCGCATCCTCGAAGCCGCACAGGATGGCCACTTCCTTCACCGGCAGAAAGTCCGCTTTCGTCAAAAGCTTTGCCGCCCGTTGCAGCCTTTGCTGCAGCACGAACTCGGCGGGCGGCAGGCCTTCGCTCTCGGCGAAGCAGCGCGAGAAATGAGCCCGGCTCAGCCCGCTGATCTGGACGAGGTCCGCCACCGGCAGTGCTTTGTCGAGATTGGCGTTGATGTGATCGATGACCGGCTGCATGGCGCTCTGTTTTTCGGCAAAGGCGTGCGAGCCGAACACATCGTCATAGAGCGCCATGGCGGCCTCATAGGCGATCGCCGACGCGGCTCCCGGCGAAACGGCTCCCTTGATGAGGCGAAGGCTGCAATCGGCGAGATGATCGATCGTCGCCGGCTGCAGCCGAAAGACCGGTCCCGACACGTCGAGGATCGATTTGTGGACGCGCAACGCCTCCTCGCCGTTCATCGAGATCCAGAAATATTCCCAGCGCTCGTCCCTGGCCAGCCAGTAGCGGTGGTTGTGCGGCACCAGCACCAGCAGCGTGTCGTTCTTCTGCAGGCGGTAATCGCGGTTCTCGTAGCGCAGCCGGCCGGTGCCGCTGATCGTATGTTGGAGCACGGTGAACGGCGTCTGGCCGCGCTTTCGCCCGTCCCAGTCATAGGTCACGTCCTCGCGCAGCTCATAGCCCGTGCTCGTCGGCATGGCATGCAGGCGCTGGCGACCGCGCGGCAGCGAGATCGTCCGCATCGACTGTCCGTTGGCGATCAAATCACGCAGCACAAAATTACCCCTGAAAGCATAATCCTTCTCTGGCCGCGCCCGCGAATAAGCGCATAATCCCGCCTCGAAGAACGCGAATAACCCGCGATCGAGGAGCGGGCGGGAGGAAGGAAAGCCGGATTCCGGCTTGAATGGCATGCACGCCAAGGCGTGTGGCCGTTTTCCTCCCTTGCTGCTCCTTGCCTAGCATTCGATTGGATCGAGGTGAAGGTGATGAGTTTCAAAATCGCTATTATCGGCGCCGGCAGCGTCGGTTTCACCAAGAAGCTGTTCACCGACATTCTCTGCGTGCCCGAATTCAAGGACATTGAATTCGCGCTGACCGACGTCAGCGAGCACAATCTGGGAATGATCAAGGCGATCCTCGACAGGATCGTCGAGGCGAACGGATTGCCGACCAGGGTGACCGCGACGACCGACCGCCGCAAGGCGCTCGAAGGCGCGCGCTATATCATCAGCTGCGTGCGGGTCGGCGGCCTCGAAGCCTATGCCGATGACATCCGCATTCCCTTGAAATACGGCATCGACCAATGCGTCGGCGACACGATCTGCGCCGGCGGCATCCTCTACGGCCAGCGCAACATTCCGGTGATCCTCGACTTCTGCAAGGATATTCGCGAGGTCGCCGACACCAACGCCAAATTCCTCAATTATGCCAACCCGATGGCAATGAACACCTGGGCGGCGATCGAATACGGCAAGGTCGACACGGTCGGCCTCTGCCATGGCGTCCAGCACGGCGCCGAGCAGATCGCCGCGGTGCTGGGCGCGAAATCGCCGCGGGAACTCGACTATGTCTGTTCCGGCATCAACCACCAGACCTGGTTCATCGATTTGCGGCTCAACGGCCGCAAGATCGGCAAGGATGAGCTGATTGCCGCCTTCGAGGCGCATCCGGTCTATTCCCGGCAGGAAAAGTTGCGCATCGATGTGCTCAAGCGTTTCGGCGTCTATTCGACCGAAAGCAACGGCCATCTCTCCGAATATCTGCCCTGGTACCGCAAGCGGCCCGACGAGATCACGCGCTGGATCGACATGTCCGACTGGATCCATGGCGAGACCGGCGGCTACCTCCGCTATTCCACCGAAACCCGTAACTGGTTCGAGACGGAATATCCGCAATTCCTCGAAGCGGCCTCGAAGCCGATCGATCCGCAAAAGCGCTCCAACGAGCATGCCAGCCATATATTGGAAGCGCTGGAGACCAACCGTATCTATCGTGGCCACTTCAATGTGAAGAACGACGGCGTGATCACCAATCTGCCGCGCGACGCCATCATCGAGTCGCCCGGCTTCGTCGACCGCTTCGGCATCAACATGGCCGCCGGCATCACGTTGCCGGAAGCCTGTGCCGCCACCTGCATGGCCTCGATCAACGTCCAGCGCATGTCGGTCCATGCAGCCATATCCGGCGACATCGATCTTCTGAAGCTTGCCGTGCTGCATGACCCCCTGGTCGGCGCCGTGTCGACGCCCGAGGAGGTCTGGCAGATGGTCGACGAAATGGTCGTGGCCCAGGCGCAATGGCTGCCGCAATACGCCCATGCGGTTCCGGCGGCCAAGGAGCGGCTGTCGAAATCCGCGGTCAAGACCCGCGAATGGGCGGGTGCGGCGCGGCGAAGCGTGCGCTCGATCGAGGAATTGCGCGCCGAAAAGGCCGCGCTGAAACAGGCCGTCTGAAACCGGGGCGGCGGCGGATCCAGGGAGGCGGGTCCACCGCGGTCAGCCGTCCGTGCAATTCCAGGAGAATGTAAAGCCCTCCGGAATTGCGCCGAGGCATGGGCAAGACGAGCAGCAGCAGACGTCTGAACACGAGGGAGGAGACCATGATGAACCTACGCAGCATTGGCATTGCCGCTGGACTGGCGCTGAGCGTCTCCGTTCCGGCACTCAACGCTCTCGCTTCTGAGCCGACCGTCCCGCCGGTGCCGGCGACGTTTCCGGCCGAAGGCAAGATCAAATACGTGGCGCGCGACTCCATCGTGGAGTTCAAGGCGCTGCCCGAGTATCACGAGCCGGACTGGGTGACGGAAAAATACGTCAAGCCCGGCAAGCTACCGCCGGTGAAGGACCGGCTGCCGAAGGAGCCGCTGGTCTTCAAGACCGCCAACATGCCGGACGGCGTCGGCGTCTATGGCGATACGATGCGCCATGTCATCGGTGGCCGGCCGGAAGGCTGGAACTATGGCGCCGGTCAGACGCAGGGGTGGGGCGGCATCGATATCGCCCTTTCCGAATGCCTGACGCGTACCGCGCCGCTGTTCCAGGTCGAGGCCAAGGACACCGAGCCGTTGCCGAACCTTGCCAAGAGCTGGGACTGGTCGGCGGACGGCCACAAGCTGACCATGCACCTGATCGAAGGCGCCAAATGGTCGGACGGCGTGGCCTTCAACGCCGACGACGTCATGTTCTACTGGGACGATGAGGTTGTCGATCCCAACGTCTCGCCGCTCAACGGCGCAACGCCGGAAACCTTCGGCGTCGGCACGACGCTGAAGAAGATCGACGACTACACCGTCGAGTGGACCTTCAAGGACGCCTTCCCGAAACAGTACCTCTACGCGATGGCCTACGGCACCTTCTGCCCCGGTCCCGCGCACATCTTGAAGCCGCAGCATCCGAAATATTCGAAGAACACCTACGAGCAGTTCAAGAACGCCTTCCCGCCGGAATATATGAACATGCCGGTCATGGGCGCCTGGGTCCCGGTCGAATACCGGCCGGACGACATCATCGTCATGCGCCGCAATCCCTATTATTGGAAGGTCGACGAGAAGGGCAATCAGCTGCCCTACCTCAACGAAGTCCAATACAAGCTGTCGACCTGGGCCGATCGCGATGTCCAGGCGGTGGCTGGCTCGGGCGACTTCTCCAATCTCGAGCAGCCGGAAAACTTCGTCGCCTCGCTGAAGCGCGCCGCGGAGGCGAACGCTCCGGCGCGCCTTGCCTTCGGCCCGCGCCTCATCGGCTATAATCTGCGCATGAATTTCTCGGCCAATGGCTGGGGCAATCCGGACGAGCGCGGCCAGGCTATCCGCGAGCTGAACCGCAACGAGGATTTCCGCAAAGGCGTCACCATGGCGCTCGATCGCAAGGCGCTGGGCGATGCGCTGGTCAAGGGACCGTTCACGGCCATCTATCCCGGCGGCTTCTCCTCCGGCACCAGCTTCTACGACCGCACCTCGACCGTTTACTATCCCTTCGACCTCGAGGGCGCCAAGGCTGAACTCGCCAAGGCTGGCCTCAAGGACACCGACGGCGACGGTTTCGTGAACTTCCCGGCCGGCACCGCCGGCGGCAAGAATGTCGAGATCGTGATGCTGGTCAACAACGACTACACCACCGACAAGAGCCTCGCCGAAGGGGTTGTCGCCCAGATGGAAAAACTCGGGCTGCGGGTCGTCATCAACGGGGTCAACGGCACCCAGCGCGACTCTACCCAATATGCCGGCCGCTTCGACTGGCTGATCCGGCGCAACGAGACCGAACTGACCTCCGTTGTGCAGAACACCGAGCAGCTTGCTCCGGTCGGCCCGAAGACCAGTTGGAACCATCGGGCGCCGGAAAGCGGCCAGGTTGACCTGATGCCTTTCGAGAAGGACCTCGTCGATATCGTCAACAAGTTCGTCACCTCCGACGATAATGATCAGCGCGCTGCCTTGATGAAGCAGTTCCAGAAGATCTCGACGGAGCACGTCTACAATGTCGGCCTGACGGAATATCCCGGCGCCTTGATCGTCAACAAGCGCTTCTCCAACATCCCACAGGGCACGCCGATCTTCATGTTCAACTGGGCCGAGGATTCGATCATCCGGGAAAGGGTCTTCGTCGCGGCGGACAAGCAGGCGAAATATGAATTGTTCCCGCAAGAGCTTCCCGGCAAGCCTGGAGACAAGGGTCCGATGTAAGTTCAAGGGCCCAATGCAAGTTTACCTCCCCTGACTGAGAGACCCGGCCGCGGCCCGGGGGGGGGCCGGGGCCGGGGCAAACCAACCCACCGAGCGCACCCAAGGGAGCGCCCGGCGAGATGAGGAAGCGGACCGTCCATGCTGCGATTCCTGCTCATGCGCATAGCGTCGGCAATTCCGGTTCTCGCCATTTTGAGCCTCGTCACCTTTGCCATCATCCAGGCGCCGCCTGGCGACTATGCCGATTACATCCGCTCGCAGCTGATCAACCAGGGCGGCGCTTCCTTCGCCGAGGCCGACGCGCAGGCCCAGGCCTATCGCGTCGAACACGGCCTCGATAAGCCGCTGCCCGTCCAGTATCTCAACTGGATCGGCGGCATCGTCACCCGCGGCGATTTCGGCTACAGCCTCTATTACAACAAGCCGGTGGCCGACGTGGTCGGCGAGCGCCTGCCGCGCACGCTGCTGCTGGCGCTGGTCTGCCATCTGCTCGCCTCGGTGCTGGGCATCACCTTCGGCATCTGGGCGGCGACCCGGCAATACACCTGGATCGATACGACGCTGTCGGCCATCTCCTTCCTCGGCATGACGGTGCCGCGCTTCCTGATGGCGCTGATCATCGTCTATCTCCTGGTCTTCCAGTTCAACGTGTCGGAGATCGGCTCGTTCTTCTCGCCGCAATATGGCGGCGCGCCTTGGTCGTGGGCCAAGTTCGTGGACCTGGTCAAGCATGTCTGGCCGGTGGTGGCGATCGCCACCTTCGGCGGCCTCGCCTACAATATGCGCGTCATGCGCGGCAATCTGCTCGATACGCTCAACGCGCAATATGTCGAGACGGCCAAGGCCAAGGGCCTGACCGGGAGCGCCGTCGTCATGCGCCACGCCGTGCCCAACGCGCTGCATCCGCTCGTCATGTACCAGGGCGTGGTGCTACCCTACATGCTGACCGGCGAGATCGAGACGGCCATCATCTTCGCGCTGCCGACCGTCGGCCCCGCCATCGTCGGCTCGATGGCGGTCGGCGACGTCTATGTCACCGCCACTTTCATGATGGTGCTGTCGGCGACGCTGATCGTCGGCAACATCATCGCCGACATGCTGCTGGTCCTGCTCGATCCGCGCGTGCGCCAGTTCGGGGAGGGCTAGATGCTGGCGCGCGACCCTTCACCACCGCCCTTGCCGGCCGAGCGAGCCACAGTGGCGCCCGCGCGCGGCAATGAGAGCTACATGGCGCTTGTCTGGCGCCGGCTGAAGCGCTCGTGGACCGGCATGGCCGGGCTTTGGCTGGTCGTGCTGCTCCTGGTCATGGCCGTGTTCGCCGAATTCCTGGCGCCGATGGACCCGAAGGCGACCGATGTCGGCTTCGCGCCGCCGCAGTTGCCTTCCTTCCACGACAAGGACGGCAATTTCGTCGCGCGGCCGAGGGTCTATGCGCTGGCCGATTCGGCCGACCTCGATCCGGTCACCTTCCAGCCCATCGTCGGCCCCGACTACGATCACCCGAGGCTGCTCGGCTTCTTCGTCGAGGGCGCGCCCTACAGGCTCTTCGGGCTGATCCCGGCGAACCGGCATTTCTTCGCCTCGACCGACGGCCAGCCCGTGCACTTCCTCGGCACCGACAAATTCGGCCGCGACGTGCTGTCGCGCGCCATCCACGGCTCGCGTGTCTCGCTGATGATCGCGCTGACCGTCGTCTTCATCATCACCGTCGTCGGCACCACCGTCGGCATGGTCTCAGGCTATTTCGGCGGCAGGTTCGATGTCTGGATGCAGCGCTTCGTGGAACTGGTGCTCGCCTTTCCGCAACTGCCGCTCTATCTGGCGCTGACGACACTGATCCCGGTCACCGCGCCGACCAATGTGTTCCTCGCCTTCGTCATCATCGTCATGTCGGCGCTCGGCTGGGCGCAGATGTCGCGCGAGGTGCGCGGCAAGACACTGGCGCTGGCGCGCATCGAATATGTGCGCGCCGCCATGGCGGTCGGCGCCACCGACCGGCGCATCATCCTGCAGCACATCTTCCCCAATGTGATGAGCCATGTGATCGTCGCCGTGACGCTGGCGATCCCGACGGTGGTGCTGCTCGAATCCTTCCTCGGGTTCCTCGGCTTCGCCGTCAAGCCGCCGTTGATTTCCTGGGGCCTGATGCTGCAGGACACGGCGACCTATTCGGTCATCGGCACCTACCCTTGGATCCTGTCGCCGGTCGGTTTCGTGCTCGTCACGGTCTTTGCCTTCAACGCGCTGGGCGACGGCCTGCGCGACGCCGTCGATCCGTATTGAGGGGGGCCGGGATGACCGTTCTACTCGCCGAGCCCTTCGCACCAGCCTTCCGCCTTGACCATGATGGGCGCAAGGGAGAGCCCGTCATCGACGCCCACAACATCGAGGTCGCCTTCAAGGTCGAACACGGCACCGTCGAGGCGGTCAAGGACATCTCGTTCCAGCTCTATCGCGGCGAGACGATCGCGATCGTCGGCGAATCCGGTTCCGGCAAGTCGGTGACGGCGCGGACCGTCATGGGCCTGCTGTCGCGTCGCGCCACCGTGTCGCCGAAATCGAGCATCTGTTACGACGGAAAGGACATCCTGAAATTCCCCGAGAGCGCCCGGCGCAAGCTGCGCGGCAACCGCATCTCGATGATCTTCCAGGAGCCGATGAGCTCGCTCAACCCGATCTATACGGTTGGCAGCCAGATCGTCGAGGCGATCAGGGTGCATCGCAAGGTGAGCCGCAAGCAAGCCTGGGCGCGGGCGCTCGAGCTGCTTCGGCATGTGCAAATTCCCGAACCCGAGGCGCGGCTCAAGCAATATCCGCACCAGCTCTCGGGCGGGCAGCGCCAGCGCGTGATGATCGCCATGGCGCTCGCCAACAATCCCGACGTGCTGATCGCCGACGAGCCGACCACCGCGCTCGACGTCACGGTGCAGGCGCAGATCCTCAACCTGATCCGCAATCTGCAGAAGGAATTGCGGATGGCGGTGATCCTGATCACCCACGATCTCACCGTGGTGCGCAAGTTTTCCGACTACGTCTATGTCATGCAGCATGGCGAGATGTGCGAACACAACGTCACCGAACGGCTGTTCGCCGATCCGCGGCATCCCTACACGCAGCGGCTGCTCGCCTCCGAACCGCGCGGCCGACCGCAACCGCTGCCCGAGAGATCAGGCACCATCCTCGAAGCGAATGGCGTGCACGTCTGCTTCATGCTGCGCCATGGCACGTTCCTGAAGCCGGACTGGCGTGAACTGGTTGCGGTCGATGATCTCGATCTCAAGCTTTGCCGCCACGAGACGCTGGGGCTGGTCGGCGAATCCGGTTCCGGCAAGACCACCTTCGGCCAGGCGTTGCTGCGGCTGACCGACGCCAAACGCGGCGAGATACGCTTCGATGGCCAGCCGATCCATGGCCTGTCGCGGGCGCGGATGCGGCCGCTGCGCTCGCGCATGCAGATCGTCTTCCAGGACCCGTTCTCCTCCCTCAACCCGCGCATGACGATCGGCCAGATCATCGAGGAAGGGCTGATCGTCAACAGCATCGGCGCGACACGGCGCGAGCGGGTCGAGCGGGTGCGCGAGGCGCTGGTCAGCGCCGGCATGCCGGGCGATATCCTGTCGCGGTTCCCGCATGAATTCTCCGGCGGCCAGCGCCAGCGCATCGCGATTGCGCGAGCCATCGCGCTCGAACCCGAATTCATTCTGCTCGACGAGCCGACATCGGCGCTCGACCTGTCCGTCCAGGCGCAGATCATCGATCTCTTGCGCAAGCTGCAGGACGAGCGCGGCCTGAGCTATCTCTTCATTTCGCACGACCTGAAAGTGGTGCGCGCGCTGTGCCACCGCGTCATCGTCATGCAGCACGGCAAGATCGTCGAGCAGGGACCCGTCGACGAGGTCCTCACCCATCCCAAGACCGCCTACACCGAACGGCTCGTCAGGGCCGCGTTCGACGTGGCCTGAACATTAGCCGGAGGTTAACGTGGCAAGACATCCAAGGATCACTTTCATCGGCGCCGGCTCGACCGTGTTCATGAAGAACATTGTCGGCGACGTGCTGCAGCGTCCGGCGCTTTCGGGCGCCACGATCGCGCTGATGGACATCAATCCGCAGCGGCTGGAAGAAAGTGCCGTCGTCGTCAACAAGCTGATCGCCACACTTGGCGTCAAGGCGAAGGCCGAGACCCATACCGACCAGCGCAAGGCACTCGCCGGCGCCGATTTCGTCGTCGTCGCCTTCCAGATCGGCGGTTACGAGCCCTGCACCGTGACGGATTTCGATGTGCCCAAGAAATACGGCCTGCGCCAGACCATCGCCGACACGCTCGGCGTCGGCGGCATCATGCGCGGCCTGAGGACCGTGCCGCATCTTTGGAAGATCTGCGAGGACATGCTCGCCGTCTGCCCGCAAGCGATCATGCTGCAATACGTCAACCCGATGGCGATCAACACCTGGGCGATATCGGAGAAATATCCCGAGATCAGGCAGGTCGGCCTTTGCCATTCGGTGCAAGGCACGGCGATGGAACTCGCGCACGACCTCGACCTTCCCTACGACGAGATCCGCTACCGCTCGGCCGGCATCAACCACATGGCCTTCTACCTGAAATTCGAGCATCGCCAGCCGGACGGATCCTACCGCGACCTCTATCCGGACCTCGTGCGCGCCTATCGCGAGGGCCGGGCACCCAAGGCGGGCTGGAATCCGCGCTGCCCCAACAAGGTGCGCTACGAGATGCTGACGCGGCTGGGCTATTTCGTCACCGAAAGCTCGGAACATTTCGCCGAATACACGCCCTATTTCATCAAGGACGGCCGCCCCGATCTGATCGAGAAATACGGCATTCCGCTCGATGAATATCCCAAGCGCTGCATTGAGCAGATCGAGCGCTGGAAGGACCAGGCGCAGGCTTACCGCTCGGCCCAACGTATCGAGGTCGGGGAGTCCAAGGAATATGCTTCCTCGATCATGAATTCGGTCTGGACCGGCGAGCCGTCGGTGATCTACGGCAATGTCCGCAACAATGGTTGCATCACCTCGCTGCCGCGCGATTGCGCCGCCGAAGTGCCATGCCTGGTCGACGCCTCCGGCATCCAGCCGACCTATATAGGCGACCTGCCGCCGCAACTGACGGCGCTGATCCGCACCAACATCAATGTGCAGGAACTGACGGTGCGGGCGCTGATGAGCGAAAACCGCGAACACATCTATCACGCCGCGATGATGGACCCGCACACGGCGGCCGAGCTTGATCTCGATCAGATCTGGTCACTGGTCGACGATCTCCTGGCCGCTCACGGCGACTGGCTGCCGGCCTGGGCGCGTGTGAAACGCAAGAACGAAGCCGCCTGACTGGCGGCGCTCGTCTTATTTAGGCTCGTCGGCGTCCGGTTCTTCCTCATCGTCGCGGGCCGAGATGACATAGGCGCCCTTCAGCCAGCGGTTGAGGTCGATGTCCTTGCACCGCGTCGAGCAGAACGGATAGGTCTCGCGCGCCGACGGCTTGCCGCATTCCGGGCACGGGCGCTTGGGCCGCAGGGGCGTGACCTTGTCGTCGAGGCTCATGGTCGCGCGGACGACCAGTTTTGATGGGTCTTGAAACCTTCGCCCGACAGCAGCGCCACCGTTTCATAGAGCGGCAGGCCGACAATGTTGGTGTAGGAGCCGACGAGCTTGACGACGAAGGCGCCGGCCAGGCCCTGGACGGCATAGCCGCCGGCCTTGCCGCGCCACTCGCCCGACGCGACATAGGCGTCGATCTCCTCGCGCGGCAGCCGCTTGAAACGCACCCGCGTCTCGACCAGCCGCTGGCGCAACTTGCCGCCCGGCGTGATCAGGCAGATGCCGGAATAGACCCGGTGCGAACGTCCGGACAACAGCCCGAGGCAGTTGGCGGCGTCGTCCAGCGTCTCGGCCTTGGGCAGGATGCGCCGCCCGACGGCGACCACCGTGTCGGCCGCCAGCACGAAGCTCGGCGCATAGTCCGTCTCGGTCTTGAGCAACGCGAACGCCCTTTCGGCCTTTTCCTTCGACAGCCGCTTGGCTAGCGAGCGCGGATGCTCGGCACGCAGCGGCGTTTCGTCGATATCGGCTGGCAGGATGCGGTCCGGCTCGATACCGGCCTGCTGCAAGAGTTCGATGCGGCGGGGCGAACCCGAGGCAAGCACCAGCTTCTGCAAAATGCTCATCGCGTTCGGCCGGGCCTTGATCTTACTTGAAGCGGTAGGTGATGCGGCCCTTGGTCAGGTCGTATGGCGTCATCTCGACCAGAACCTTGTCCCCGGTCAGCACGCGGATGCGGTTCTTGCGCATGCGGCCGGCCGTATGGGCGATAATCTCGTGTTCGTTTTCGAGCTTGACCCTGAACATCGCGTTGGGCAACAATTCCGTGACGATACCCGGAAACTCGAGGACTTCTTCCTTCGGCATTCGATACCTTTGCTTGGATGGCAGTTCCGGCGTCTAGAGCATGATGCCGAAAAGTGTGAAGCGGTTTTCGGACGACATCATGCTCAACTTCCGACTCTGGCCGGAATTTCGGCGGAACCTATATGATAATCGTGCGCTTGTGAACACGCTTAATCCGTCGCGTTTTTTGCTTCGGGAGGCAAAAAACGTCGGCCTATGCGCAACTTCAGCCGCTCGCGCACGTCGCGATAGCTGGCCATGATGTGTTCGCGCGTGCCGCCGGCATCGGTCGGGTCCGGCGTCGGCCAGTATTCCACCTCGACGGCAAGCGAGCGGGTGAGTTCGAGCGCGGCATGGTGCGCTTCCGGCGCCAGCGTCACGATCAGGTCGAAATAATCGTCCTCGAGATCGTCCAGCGTTCGTGGATGGCGCTCGCCCAGCGTGAGACCCTCCTCGGCAAGCACGGCATCGACGAACGGGTCGCGCTCGCCGGCGCGCACGCCGGCCGAGGCGACGAAAATCGAGGCGGGCAGCATCCGGCGCGCCAACTGCTCGGCCATTGGCGAGCGCACGGCATTCATGCCGCACAGGAACAGAATCGAACGAGGCAGGGCGCCGGGAGCCAGGATCAGCCCCGCCAGTGCAGCACGCAGACCAGCGTGAACAGCCGCCGCGCCGTGTCGAAGTCGATGTCGATCTTGCCGGAGAGCCGGTCCATCAGCGTCTGCGAGCCCTCATTGTGCAGGCCGCGGCGGCCCATGTCGATCGCCTCGATATGGCTCGGCGTCGAGGAGCGGATGGCGTCGTAATAGCTCTCGCAGATCATGTAGTAATCCTTGACGATGCGCCTGAGCGGCGTCAGCGACAGGATGTGGGTGACGACCGCGGCGCCGTCCTCGCGCGCCACGGCAAAGACCAGACGGGACTCGGCCAGCGACAGCTTCAACCGGTAGGGCCCCGTGCCGCTGTCGTTGACGGGCTGAAACCTGTTTTCCTCGATCAGGTCGAAGATCGCCACCGCCCGCTCATGCTCGACATCGGGCGTCGAACGGCCGATCGATTCATCGAGTTCGACATCGATCAGTTTTGCGCGGGTTTGATCGGAGCCCGTCATCTCGGCCTACATGTTCAGCCGGATGGTGACGGAGCGGCCATGCGCGTCAAGTCCTTCCGCCTGGGCAAGGGCGACGGCCGGTGGCGCCAGAGCCCGCAACTGCTGTGGTCCGAGCTTCAGGATAGAGGTGCGCTTGACGAAATCGAGGACCGAAAGGCCCGACGAGAAACGCGCCGAGCGTGCCGTCGGAAGCACGTGGTTGGAGCCGCCAACATAGTCGCCGATGGCTTCCGGCGTATGGCGGCCGAGAAAGACGGCGCCGGCATTGCGCATCCTGGCCAGGAAGCCCTCGGCATCGTCAATGGCCAGTTCGACATGCTCGGCCGCGATGCGGTCGACCAGCGGCAGCGACGCCTCGATGGTCGAAACAAGGATGACGGCGCCGAAGTCGCGCCAGCTCTGCGCCGCCGTCTCGCCGCGCGGCAAGGTCTGCAACTGACGTTCGACCGCCTGTTCGACCGCCTTGCCGAAGGCCGGATCGTCGGTGATCAGGATCGACTGCGCCGACACGTCATGTTCGGCCTGGGCGAGCAGGTCGGCGGCGATCCAGTCCGGATCGTTGTCGCCGTCCGCCACCACGAGCACTTCGGAAGGGCCGGCGATCATGTCGATGCCGACCGTGCCGAACACCTGCCGCTTGGCCGCGGCGACATAGGCATTGCCCGGACCGACGATCTTGGCGACGGGCCTGATCGTCTCGGTTCCGTGGGCAAGCGCCGCGATCGCCTGCGCGCCGCCGACGCGGTAGATTTCCGACACGCCGGCAATATCGGCGGCCACCAGCACCAGCGGGTTGATGACGCCACCAGGAGCCGGGACCACCATGACGATACGCTCGACGCCCGCCACTCCCGCCGGGATGGCGTTCATCAGCACGGAACTCGGATAGCTCGCCGTGCCGCCTGGCACATAGAGCCCGACCGCTTCGATCGCGGTCCAGCGCCAGCCGAGTTCAACGCCGGCCGCATCCGTGAAACGGTCGTCCTTGGGTCGCTGCCGCTCGTGATAGGCGCGGATGCGATCGCGCGCGAATTCGAGTGCTTCGATGGTGCTTGGATCGGCGGTCTTGTAGGCCTGGGCGACATCGTCCTTCGAGACGGCGATGCCGAGACTGCCTAGGTCGGCACGGTCGAATGTCATCGTGTAGTCGATCAGTGCCGCGTCGCCCTCGGCGCGCACGCGCGCGATGATCCGCCGGACCGCGGTATCGACGTCCTCCGACACCTCCCGCTTGGTCGTCAGAAAGGCAGCAAAACGCTGCTCGAAATCGGCGTCGGACTGGGCAAGCGTGACGGCCATCGTATGCTCAAGCCTTATGCACGGGGCGCGACGTGGCTTCCCACGCACCGCCGATATCGGCAAGGCGGGCCTCGATGCATTCGACATCGAGCATGATGGTGCCGCCGCCTGAAAAAATCAGTTCGACGATGCCGGCCGGCTTGCTGATCTCGATGAAGCTGATCGCCAGCAGCGAGAGGATTTCGGCCGGCTTGTCGCGGGCGATGCCATTTGTCTTGGCGCCCAGCACGCGGTCGAAATGCAGCACGGCCTGCCGTCGCTCATTGTGTTGGCGAAACAGGCCGGATCTGGCTTCCCACACGAAACGGTTCATGGTCAGCACGAAACGCTTGGCCTTGGGCAGGAATTCGAGGTCACTGACTTTGAGCACAGCGTCCTGGACGTGAGCCGAAACAATGCTCAGATCCTGGTCGTCGAGCGCGATAAGCTTGAGGGCCATGCGGATTTCACACCTAAAGGTTGGCAATTCAGCCTTTCTGTTAGGCGGTCTTTCCGATCGGTGCAACCGCGACAGGGACCCCGCTGGAGGCAATTGCCTCAGGTTTTGCGCTGCCCCTCATCGCCCTGTCGGTCACTTCTCCCTGCATGGCGACGGGGAGAAGGACGCCTTCGCCGATGATTTCGCCAAGCGACTGGAGATCGCTAGGCTGAAATGCGCTCGATCACCGCACCGCAATTGGAGAGCTTTTCCTCCAGCCGCTCGAAGCCGCGGTCGAGATGGTAGACACGGTTGACCGTGGTTTCGCCCTCGGCCGCGAGACCGGCGATGACCAGCGAGACGGAGGCGCGAAGATCGGTCGCCATGACCGGCGCGCCCTTCAGTTTGGCCACGCCGTCGACGATCGCGGTCTGGCCCGAAAGCGTGATGTGGGCGCCGAGCCGGGCCAGTTCCTGGACGTGCATGAAGCGGTTTTCGAAGATCGTCTCGGTGATGCGGGATTTGCCCTTGGCCATGGTCATCAGGCCCATGAACTGTGCCTGCAGGTCGGTCGGGAAGGCTGGGAAGGGCGCCGTCGTCACGTCGACTGGCGAAATCCCGGCGCCGTTGCGCTTCACGCGGATGCCGGAATTGGTCTGCGTGATCTCCGCGCCCGTCTGCGAAATCACGTCGAGCGCCGTCTGCAGCAGCTCCGGCCGTGCGCCTTCGAGCACGACGTCGCCGCCGGTCATCGCCACGGCCATGGCATAGGTGCCGGTCTCGATGCGGTCGGGGATGACGCGCACGCGCGCCCCCGACAGCGCTTCGACGCCGTCGATGGTAATGGTCGGCGTGCCGGCGCCCGAAATCCGGGCGCCCATGGCGTTGAGGCATTCGGCGAGGTTGACGATTTCGGGCTCGCAGGCGGCGTTTTCCAGCACCGTCTCGCCCTTGGCCAGCGAGGCCGCCATCATCAGCACATGGGTGGCGCCGACCGAGACCTTGGGGAACACGTAGCGGTTGCCGATAAGCCGGCCGTTCTTGGTCTTGGCGATGACATAGCCGGTGTCGACGTCGAGATCGGCGCCCAGCGCCTGCAGGCCTTCGAGGAACAGGTCGACCGGCCGCGTGCCGATGGCGCAGCCGCCGGGCAGCGACACCTTGGCCTCGCCCATGCGGGCCAGCAGCGGCCCGATCACCCAGAACGAGGCACGCATCTTGGACACCAGCTCGTAAGGGGCTGTCGTGTCGACAATGTTGCGAGCGGAGAAATTGATGGTGCGCGAATAGCCCTCATTCTGCTTTTCGCGGCGGCCGTTGACAGAATAGTCGACGCCGTGATTGCCAAGGATGCGGATCAGCTGCTCGACATCCGCCAGATGCGGCACGTTTTCGAGTGTCAGCGTGTCGTCGGTCAGAAGCGAGGCGATCATCAGCGGCAAGGCGGCGTTTTTCGCGCCGGAGATCGGAATGCTTCCGGCAAGCTTGTTGCCGCCGACGATTCTGATGCGATCCATTGGAGAATGTCCCTCTCGGCCAGAAAAAGGCCGGTTCAATCGTTTGAGTATCGGCCCGTCTAGACCATCGGCCGATCCGGTTCAAGAAATAGGATTTCCGAGCATCCAGGCCAAGAGTGGCCGATTTGAGTTAATCTTTTTGTATTTCCTTTGCCGCGCCGAGCCCGTCGGGCCGCTTGTCGGCGTCGCCACTACGGCGCGAGCGCGACTGCGCCTTGCGCTTCTGCAGATTGGCGCGCAATTGCTCCGCGAGCCGGTTCTTGCGGATCGTTTCGCTGTTTTTCGGTGAATTCGTCTTGTCGCTCATCGTCTCCGCCCCGGCTGGCGACCAGCCACCCCGCCATTCAGGGATAGCCAACATTGTGGCGCCGCCATGTCAACAAAAGCTATCCGGCAAAGGCTTTCACACAAGCGCTGTTCTTGGCCTTGCGCTTGCCGGTTCGATATGGCAGAAGCCCCGCCATTGGCGGCTGCGGTAGCTCAGTGGTAGAGCACTCCCTTGGTAAGGGAGAGGTCGAGAGTTCAATCCTCTCTCGCAGCACCAGATCTCCCTGGCTTTGACGAATCGGCCCATTCTGGTTCCCCCGACACGCGTCGGATGTGTCCTGTTCGGCGGATCGGAGCAGGTCCGCAATTGGCATCTCGCCATGCGCCTCAATGCGGTCGCCGGTCTCGTGGCAATGGCCGGCTGATAGTTTTCGCTCGCCGACGGCTTGTCTGGCGCCCGGGTCGATGGCTAAATGATCGAGCACAGGGGAAGGTAATATGGCACTTCACCTTTCGGCAGATGCCCCAGCGTCAGCCGCGGCCACGCCGCAAAAATATCTCTTTGGACCGTTCATCGACTTTTTCATGCTTGGCGGAAGCGCGCTTCTGATCCTGCCGGTCCTGTATTTTGTGCCTCTCAGGTACGAAGCTACCCTGACGCTGGCGATGTTCTTGCTGTCCCACCTCATAAACCAGCCGCACTTTGGTCATTCATACCAGATCTTCTACCGCGATTTCGCGCGCAAGATTCGCGGCGACGGCTACGGCCGGAATCTCCAGATCCGTTATGTCATTGCCGGCATCGTCGTCCCGTTGGCCATGATTGCCTTCTTTGCCTATGGCTCGCTGACGGGGAACGCCCGGCTGCTCGGCTACGCGACCAACGCGATGGGCTTTTTCGTGGGCTGGCACTACGTCAAGCAAGGCTACGGCATGCTGATGGTGGACGCCGTGCTGAAGCGCAAATTCTTCAGCGAGCAGGACAAGAAGGTGTTGCTGTTCAACGGCTACGCCGTGTGGCTGTTCGCATGGCTCCAGACAAACGTGGTGATCACCGAAAGGCAATTCTGGGGTCTGGATTATTACACGTTCGCGGTCCCGCCATGGCTCATCACCATCGCCATGTCGATCGCGGCTGCTTCCTCGGCGGCTACCGCCGTGATGTTCATCAATCGCTGGCGCAAGCATGGTGGGGCGCTGCCTTATAATGGCGTCGTCGCCTATGTCGTGTCGCTCTATGCCTGGATCCTGTTCGTGACGCTGAACCCTCTCTGGCTGCTGGTGGTGCCGGCGCTCCATTCATTGCAGTACCTGGCCGTGGTCTGGCGCTACCAGACCAATGTCGAGCGCGACCGTCCGGACGCCGTCGAGAGGCCGGCATGGAAGGTCCTGTCCATTCTTGGACCTCTGTACAGGCTGCGCGTGCTGGCGTTCATCGTCGTGGGCGGCATTCTTGGCGCGCTCGGCTTCTGGCTGGTGCCGATGGCGCTGATCGACCTGGTGCCTTACGACAAGGCGGTGCTCGGCTCGTCGCTTTTCCTCTTCATCGCCTGGATATTCATCAACGTTCATCACTATTTCCTGGACAATGTGATGTGGCGGCGCGGCAACCCGGAAGTCTCGAAATATCTGTTCCGCTGAGGCGATTGATTGAATTCACCGTGGGACGGCCCATGCCGGGCACCGACACGATTCGTTAACCAAGATGCTGTTCATCGATATGACGGGTTTTGGGACGGATTCCCGTCTGCCCCGGGTCGAACCCATGCCTTCTCGGGTCGAGACCGCCGAGAAAGAAGGCTCCGCATCAGGGCGAAGACGTCAAATCGCCTGAAACAAAATCAATGTGCAAGGCATGAACGTGATTGAAAGCCAACAAAACGCGCCCGGCGCTTCCCATAGTTGGGCACGCTTGCCGGCCTTCCTGGTCGCATTCCTTTGCATGTGCGTCACCGATGCGTTCGGCGAAACGCGGGCCCTGCGAATTCAGCATCTCCACACGGGCGAGAAGGCGGAGATCGTTTTCAAACGCGATGGACGTTACGATCAGGCGGGATTGAAGAAGATCAATTTCATGCTGCGCGACTGGCGCCGCAACGAGCCGACCAGGATGGATCCGCGCCTGCTCGACCTGGTCTGGCAGGCCTACCGCGCCAGCGGCTCGAACAGCTATATCCATGTGGTCAGCGCCTATCGTTCGCCGGCGACCAACGCCATGCTGCGCGGCCGCTCCAAAGGGGTGGCCCGGGAAAGCCAGCACATGGTCGGCCGCGCCATGGACTTCTTCCTGCCTGACGTGCCGCTGAAGAAATTGCGTGACATCGGCCTCAAGATGCAGGGCGGCGGCGTCGGCTATTATCCGACCTCCGGTTCGCCTTTCATCCACATGGACGTCGGCAATGTGCGGCATTGGCCGGGCATCAGCCGCCAGGAACTCGCCAGGGTCTTCCCGAACGGCAACACGCTGCATGTGCCGAGCGACGGCAAGCCGCTGCCTGGCTACGAGCAGGCGTTTGCCGCCTACAAATCGCGCAAGGCCGCCGGCACGCCCAACATCGAGCTGGCAAGCGCGGACGCCGGCCAGCGCAGGCCGGCGCGTGGCCTGCTGGCGACGCTGTGGGGCGGGCGCGGCGCGGATGAAGCCGATGACGCCGCTGAAGCGGTGCCCGCGCCACGCAAGCCGGCCAAGCCGGTTGAACCCAAATCCGTTGAACCAAAATCAGTTGAACACAGGACGGCCGGACAGGGCATCGCCATTGTGGCGCCGGAGGTTGCCCAGCGGGCGGATATCCAGATGGCTTCCGACGGCCCGGCTGAAGAAACGGCCGCGAAGACGCCTGAAGCGATCGTCATGGCGCTGGCGCCTCGTGCGGTGCCGTTGCCCGCCTTCGCACCGCGTGCCGGGCTCGCGGCCAGCACTCCGACCCCGCAGCCGGAACCGCTCCAGGCGGCGAGCGCTGTCAACACGCGGGTCGAACAGGCGGCGCCCGGCGCCGAGAGTCTATCAGCCAGGGCGGGTGCCCCTGCGATCGCCGCGCCGGACATGGTGGCGCTCAACATTCCCTTGCCGACATGGCGG
Source organism: Mesorhizobium sp. ES1-6 (assembly GCF_020164775.1). NCBI lineage: Bacteria > Pseudomonadati > Pseudomonadota > Alphaproteobacteria > Hyphomicrobiales > Phyllobacteriaceae > Mesorhizobium > Mesorhizobium sp. ES1-6. The sequence goes on along the minus strand of NZ_JAIUGU010000002.1, from coordinate 344,037 downwards.
CCGGAAGGCCAGACAGGCCTGGCGCGTCAGGCGGAGGCTGCCAAATCCGCCGATGCAATCGGTGCCTTGCTGGCCATGCATCATCCCGATGGCGGCCTCGATCGGCCGGCCGCTCAGCGCATTGCAGTCCCTGCATCGAAGTCAGAAGATCGTGTCAGGACCAGCCCCAAGGCCGACCGTGTCCAGCCGCGTCTCGATCCCAAGGCCACCGCCGTCATAGTGCCCCCGGCGTCGACCGGCCGGCCGGTTGCGGCTGCTCGTGGCATTGCCGGCGGAGCCGGATCGGCGGCGGCGCCCATTATTGCCGCCAATTTCATCCGCACCACGCCGGAGCAGGTTTATCTCGAGGGGTTCCGGCCCCGGGGAAAGACCTCCGATCACCGCCGCTTTACCGGCTCCGCGGTCAAGTTCCTGCCCATCGCCAGCTTCAAATAGGTCGCCTGTCCTGTTCTGTAAGATATTTTCCAAATTTGACAATCGGACATGAAATTGTAAGATAATCGTCTTCCCGTCAGCGAGAGGCGATGACCATGTCGATCCGCGAAGAACTGGCCAACACCACCTTGGCGTTCACATCGGCGGAAGAAAAAATCGTGCAGGTCCTGCTCGCCGATTATCCGATGTCCGGGCTGGGAACGGCGACCCGGCTGGCGCGGCGCGCGGGCGTCAGTGACCCGAGCGTGACACGGCTGATGACCAAGCTCGGCTATGTCGGTTTCGCGGATTTCCAGGCGCGGTTGCTCACGGAGGTGGAATCCCGGCTGCACTCGCCGCTTTTGATGATGGAGGCCAAGCGTCCCGGCGGCTCCAGCGAAGGCACCGCGCTCGCCTACTTCCATTCGGTTTCCGACAGTCTGGAGCGCACGCGCACGGCGGTGCCGCTGCAGGCCTATACGCGAGCCGTCAACCTGTTGCTCGAGACAAAGGGCCAGGTCGTGCTGCTGGGCGGTCGTTTCAGCCGGCATATCGCCTCCATGCTTGCTGGCTACCTCCTGCAGTTCCGCTCCGGCGTGCGCGACATCGGTTCGCTCAGCCCCGCCGATTTCGACCTGTTGATCGACCTTGGCAAGCGCGACCTTCTCGTCGTCTTCGACTACCGGCGCTACCAGTCGGATGTGGTCAGCTTTGCGCAGCAGGCGCATGAACGTGGCGTTTCCGTCCTGCTTTTCACCGATGTATGGCTGTCGCCGATCGCTGACATCGCCGACCTGACCATGGTCGCGGCGATCGACGCCAACTCGCCCTTCGACACGCTGGCGACCGCCGTGGCCCAGATGGAGACCGTTTTCGCCCATGCGCTGGAAGGCCATGGCGGCGCGGTGCGCAAGCGCATCGAGGATATCGAGAAGATCCGCAGCGCCAATGCCGTTACCCTCGATGCCGCTCTGTCGCCGTCCGATACCGGAACCGCCAAACCAAGAACCCCGAGGAAATAGCGTCGAAACGCCCAAGGCGGCGATGCGAGAAAGGAATAGCCATGGCTGACACCCAGACGATCATCGATGCCGTGCAGGCTGAAATCGAGGCCGACCGCGACTGGCTGATCGGCCTGGTCCGCGACATGGTCCGCATCCCGTCGGTCAATCCCAAATTCGAAGCCAATCCGGCGATCAACCGCGAGGCGGACGTCCAGGCGCTGCTCGAACCGATCCTCAAGCAGGATGGCTTCCGCACCGAGCAGTGGGACGCCTTGCCTGGCCGGCCCAATCTGGTCGGCGAATGGGCCGGAAACGAGGAGCGCAGCCTGATCCTGTGTGGCCATATCGACGTGGTGCCGGTCGGCGAGATGAAGGATTGGTCGGTCGACCCCTTCGGTGGCGAGGTCACCGATGGCCGTCTCTATGGCCGTGGCGCGGTCGACATGAAGGGCGGTGTCGCGGCTTGCGTCGCCGCAGCGCACGCGATCCGCAAGGCGGGCATTACGCTGCAGGGGCGGCTGACGATCCACTCCGTCGTCGACGAGGAGGCCGGCGGCTTCGGCGCCATGGACGCGGTCAGGAAAGGCAAGCTTGCCAAGGCGGTGCTGGTCGCCGAGCCGACCTGGGGCGATGTCCTGCCGGTCGAGGGCGGGCTCGAATGGGCGCGGGTGACGATCCGTGGTCGCAATGCGCATTCGGCGCTGCGTTACAATGAAATCTATCCGCAGAGACACGACAAGGACCGGCTGAAGCCGGGCGTCAACGCGATCGAGATCGCAGCCCGCTTCATCGCCGCCGTTCGCCAATACGAGCTGGACCGGACGCGGGCGAAATCCCATCCGCTGCTGCCGCTCGGCATGAACACGATCAACATCGGTGTCATGCATGGCGGAACGGGCCTCGGCGAGCACGGCCTGCCGACGGTGATGACCAATCCGGCCATCATTCCCGATGTCGCGGTGCTCGACCTCGACATGAAATTCCTGCCCGATGAAACCTCGGCCGAATACCGCCGCGACTTCGAGACGTTCGTCCATCATTTCGCCCAGACCGACGCCTGGCTGCGCGACAATCCGCCTGTCATCCAGTGGGAGCTCGGCGGGCTGCATTTCCCGCCCATGAACACCCCGGTCGATCATCCGCTGGTGACGTCGCTGATGCAGCGAAAGGCCGCCATCGGCAAGGCGCCGAAGACAAGCGGCTTCGTCGCCGTCTGCGATGCCGCGCATTATGCCGGCGCCGGCGTCGACGGCGTCATCTTCGGCCCATCGGGCGACGGGTTCCATGGCGCCAACGAATATGTCGAGGTGGAATCGGTGGTCGAGACCGCCAAGGTGATCGCCGCTTCGGTGATCGACTGGTGCGGCGTGCGCTGAGCGACGTAATTTTTCCGGCGGTCAGGCCGGGCGTTTGATCCGCCCGGCGACGACATTCCATGCCGATCTGATCATGCCGGCCAGCCCGCTCGGATAGGCCAGCATCACGCCGATGATCAGCACCGCCGTGATGATCGGACGCCATGCGCCGAAATCGGCCATCCACTCGGCGAAGATCGTCAGCACGAACGAGGCGATGATGGCGCCGTAGATCGTGCTGGTGCCACCCAGCAGCACCATCGACAGGATGATGGTCGCCAGACTCATGCCGAACACGTCGATCGAGGCATTGCGCTGGTAGGCGGCGTAGAAGGCGCCGGCGATGCCGGTGAAGAAGGCGCTTGCCGCGAGCGTCAGCATGCGCTGGCGCACGATCGAGACGCCGCGGCTGATGGCGTATTCCTCATTGTCGCGCAGCGCCACGATGCTGGCGCCGGTGCGCGAACGCACGAACACGCGCAGGAACAGCGTGCTCGCCACCAGCAGCGCCAGCGCGATGTAGAAATAGGCGAATTTGGCGTCGCGGACCATGTTGTGGTCGAACCAGTAGAGGCCGGGAATGCGCACCAGCCCTTGCGTGCCGCCGGTAATGTCGGACTGGCTGAGGATGACCTGCATGATGAGCTGCGCGAAGCCGAAGGTGACCAGGATGATATAGATGCCCTTCAGCCGCAGGATCGGGATGGTCACCACGATCGCCGCCAGCGTGGCGATGACGCCGCTGGCCAAAAGCGCGATCCAGGGGTCGAGCCCGGCCAGTTTGGTGAGCAGGCTGTAGGCGTAGACGCCGATGCCGAACAGCGCCAGATGGCCGAAGTTGAAGACGCCGCCATAGCCGAGGCTGAGATCCCAGTTGGACGCCACGATGGCGTAGATGAAGGCCATGATCAGGATGTGGCGGGCATAGGTGTCGCCAAAGAGCAGCGGCAGCAGCGCCAGCAGGGCGAAGCCGAGGACGAAGCCGACGGCCTCGTGCTTCCACGGCGTGCGGCCGGGCGCGATCGGGGTTGTCGTCGCCATCCGTATCTGGGTGATTGGCGAGGTCGTGTCGGTCATGCGAGGCCTCGCGAGCGGCTGGCGAAAATGCCCTCGGGGCGCACCATCAGGGTCAGGATCAGCACGCCGAACAGCAGCGCCGGCGTCCAGTAGAGACCGAAATAATAGCTGCAGGCGGCCTCGAAGAAGCCGATCAGATAGGCGGCGAAGATCGGGCCCGATATGCTCGATATGCCGCCGAAGACGACGACGATCAGCGCCTTGAGCAGCGGGTCCGAGCCCATGACCGGCGACATGAAGCGATAGCCGCCCATGAAGATGCCAGCGAGCCCCGCCAGCGAGGCGGCGATGGCGAAGGCCAGGCCATAGAGCGCGGTGACGTTGAGACCAACCAGATGGCTGGCATCCTCGTTCTGCGCAACGGCGCGCAATGCCAGTCCGAGCCGCGTGCGGTTGAGGAACATCCACAGCGCCGCCAGGATCAGCGGTGTGATGACGATGATGGCGATCTGGTGCAACGAAACGCCGACACCGCCGATGGTGGTGTTGCCGTCGATGAGCGCCGGGATCTGCTTGGAGCGCGGCCCCCAGATGGTGAGCGCGCCGTTCTCGATCAGCGATCCGGCGGCAAGCGTGGTGATGACGACGACCAGCACGATGTTGGGCCGGCCGATCAGCGGCCGCACGACGCTCGCCTGCAGGATCCAGCCGACGCCGGCCATGACGACGACGGCTATGGGAAAGGCCACCGCCGCCGGCAGGCCGAGTTCAACCAGCTGCCAGGCGATGTAGGCCCCCAGCATCATGAACACGCCATGGCTGAAGTTGAACACGCCGATCGTCGTCCAGACCAAAGCGAGCCCGACCGCCATCATGGCGTAGAGCGAGCCCTGAAACAGGCCGCCGAACAGGATTTCCGCCAATGCGCTCATCTTAGAATCCTAGTGGCCAAAATACATCGACATGATCTCGCCGTGGTCGAGGCTTTCGCCCGGCTTGATCTCGGTTGCCACCGCGCCGTGATTGACGAGGTAGAGTTGCTGCGTCAGCTCCAGCAGGAATTCGATATCCTGCTCGACGACGATGAGCGGCACGCCGCCGCGCGAAATGTCCATGACGGAGGCGCAGAGCTCGTCCTTGATCTTGGGCGCCAGCCCAAGCGTCGGCTCGTCGAGGATCAGCAGGCGCGGATGGCTCATCAGTGCGGTACCGATCGACACCATCTGGCGCTCGCCTCCCGACAGCGTGCGCACGCGCTGGCGCCAGCGTTCGGCGAGTTTCGGGAACAGCTTGACCACCTTCTCGCGGTTCTCCGCCTCATGCGGGCGGGCGCGCGGCGAATAGGCGCCCAGCGCCATGCAGTCGGCTATGGAGAGATCGGGAAATAGCCGGTTGCCCTGCGGCACATGGATCAGGCCGGTGCCCACGATAGCGCGGGCGCTGAGGCCCGATATGTCCTGTCCGTCGAATTGGATGCGGCCGCTTTTGGCCGGCAACAGCCCGGAGATGGCGCGCAACAAGGTCGTCTTGCCATGGCCGTTCGGCCCGAACAGGCCGACATTGCCGAAGCGCCCGGCCTCCAGCGAAATGTCGTGCAGCACGGTGACGCGGCCATAGCCGGCGGTGATGCCTTCGACGGTGAGAATAGGGCTCACGCCACCGCCCTCCGGGTTCCGAGATAGGCCTCGATGACGCGCGGGTCGGCGATCACGCTCTCCGGCTCGCCGGCGGCAAGCACGCGGCCATTGTTGAGCACCAGCAGATGCCGCGACAGGCTCATCAGGAAGGTCAGCACATGTTCGATCAGGAGAATGGTGATGCCGCGCTCGGCGGTCCGGCGGATCAGACCGATCGACGTCTCGATCTCGGGCTTGGTCAGGCTCGACGCCGGCTCGTCGAGCAAAAGCATGCGGGGCTGCATGGCGATCGCGGTGGCAAGCATCAGGCATTTGCGTTCGAAGACCGAAAGCTCGCCGGCCAGCCGCCCGAAGGACGCTGATCCCAGGCCGACGAATTCCAGCGCCTCGGCAGCGCCGTCACGGGCCGCCGCGGCCGTCTTCTCTTGCTTGCCATAGCTCGCGCCGATCAGCGCGTTCTCGAACACGGTCAGCCCGTCGAAACTGGTCTCGCGCTGAAAGGTGCGGGCAAGGCCAAGGCGCGCGATGGCATGCCCCGGCTTGCCGTTGATGGCGGTCCCGTCAAAGCGGATGTCGCCCCTGTCCGGCCCGAACGGGATGCCGGTGATGATGTTGAACAGCGTGCTCTTGCCGCTGCCGTTCGGGCCGGCGATGCCGAAGATTTCGCCGGCCTCGACCTTGAACGACACGCCATCGACGGCCTTCAGCGAACCGAAGGCCTTCGACACGTCGTCCAGTTCAAGCAATGCCATTAGCCTATTGCATCCACGGCTGCGGCTTGAAGGCGCCGGTGGCGTATTTCTCCGGCGAGATCAACGTGCGCTGGCCATCCCAGATCTGGAAGAAGGTGATCGGGATATAGTCGTCGCCCTGGGTGGCGAGATGCGTGGCCGGGTCGAATTTCAGCCGGCCTTCCGCGACCTGCTTGTCGGTCTCCGACAGCGCCTTCATGATCGCCGCGTGGTCCGATGCGCCGCCGACTTTCTTGACCGCGTCGAAATAGACATTGGTCATTTCGTAGAGGCCGACGCCGTAGGTGCCGCTCTCCACGCCGTACTTGGCCTTGAACTTGGCCGCTACCTCGTCGGCACGCGGGTTCTTCGGTGTGGTCAGGGCGCCGCCGAGAAGATTGTAGATGACGCCGTTCGACTTCTTGCCGGTCAGTTCGACGAATTCCGGAACGCTCGGCGCATATTGCAGGAAGACCAGGCTCTTGGTCGGCTGCTCGAGGAACTGGTTCAGGAACGATGCCGAATTGCCCGGCAGATAGTCGGTGTTGATGACGACGTCGGGAACGTTCTCGCGCACCTTGGCGAGGATCGAGCGCCAGTCGGTCACCTCGCCGAACGGCACGATCTCGTCGACGGTGATGGTCCAGCCCTTCTCCTTGAAGGTCTTCTTCATGCCTTCCGAGATGGTTTTCGAATAGGCGTTGTCGGAGGAGATGATGGCGACCTTCTTGGTCGGCAAGGTGATCTTGCCGTCGGCAGCGAGCTTCTCGACGAAAAGGGTGACGTCGGTGTTGTAGGCGTCGAACGACGGCGTCAGCGACCAGCAGCACATGTATTTGTCTGGGTTCGGCGCGATGATGTCCCTGGTCTGCTGCGAGGTGGCCGCCAGCATGTAGGGCATCTCGGCCTCGGCCATGTTGTCGATCTCGAAATTGGTCAGGCTGGCGTAGCCGGTGAGCATGAACTGCACACCAGGATCGCCAAGCAGGCGCTCGACCGCGCTGGTGACGTTGCCGGCCGACTGATCCTTGACGTCGCCGACCACCAGTTCGAACGTGTTGCCGGCAACGCCGCCGGCCGCATTCGCCTCGTCGATCGCCATCTGCACGCCACGCTGGAACTCCTGGCCGTCGGCCGCGGCGGGGCCGGTGATCGGCGCCAGCAGGCCGATCTTGACGACATCGGCGAAAGCGGGCGCGCTTGCTGTGGCGAATGCCGCAATCAGGGCCGTGCTCATCAGCATATGGCGGATTCTGTTGCCTGCGGATTTGGATTTCATAGTGCCGTTCCCTGTTTTCCTCCCGTTCATCGGGAGTTGGATAATTGACAATCTACGCATAATTGTTCTTATTTGAAAAGGATTTTTCAACGCAACCTGACCGGGAAGACGGTTCCCGCAAAGGTATAGAAGCCATGGCGCTTTGCTGCGCATCTGCACTAAAACGAGGCAATTCCAGACGGAGCGGACCATGACGACCTCGCAGAAGACCCTTGAAACCAGCCACGGCAAGATCGCCGTTCGCGAGACCGACGGCAAAGGCACCGCCGTGCTGCTGATCCACGGCAATTCGTCGTCAAGCGCGGTCTTCCGCAACCAGCTCGAGAGCCCGCTGGGCGACCGCTACCACATGATCGCTCCCGATCTGCCCGGCCACGGCGCATCCGGCGACGCCATCGATCCCGATCGCTCCTACAGCATGGAAGGCTACGCCGATGCGATGACCGAAGTGTTGGGATTGCTCGGGGTCGGCAAGGCCATCGTCTTCGGCTGGTCGCTCGGCGGCCATATCGGGCTGGAGATGATCGACCGTTATCCCGGCCTGCTTGGCCTGATGATCACGGGCACCCCGCCGGTATCGCCAGAGGAGGTCGGCAACGGGTTCAAGCCGAGTCCTCATATGCACCTTGCCGGGCAGGAAATCTTCAGCGCCGACGATGTCGAGGCCTATGCGCGCAGCACCTGCGGCGAACCGTTCGAACCATTTCTCCTCGACACGGTGGCGCGCACCGACGGGTGGGCGCGGCGCCTGATGTTCGAGAAATTCGCCGCCGGCACCGGCCGCAACCAGCGCGAGATCGTCGCCGGCAAGACGCCGCCGATCGGCGTGCTCAACGGCATCGACGAACCGTTCGTCAACACCGATTTCGTCGCGGCGGTCAAGTTTTCCAATTTGTGGGAAGGCAAGGCGCATCTGCTCGACAAATCGGGCCACGCGCCGTTCTGGGATTCACCCGACCGCTTCAACCCGATCTTCGCCCGCTTCCTGGCGAGCGTGGATCCGGCATAGACCCGCCACAAGGCCACCGATCGGCGGCCATCGTCCAGAATGCGTCCCGGCACGGGCACTGCTGGCCGCGTTGCACTGACGGCGAGGGGCCGTCGCGACCGGCAGCGTTGGCAAACGCATGCCAGTCCGGCTATTACGGCAAAGCTGCGCAGGACAGTCAGCTTTTCCGTTGGAGTGCGACATGACCGTATTTACCCGCCGCGGACTGCTCAAGACTGCCGCGGTTGCCGGTGCGAGCGGCGTCGGGCTCGCCGCCATGGGTCGGCTGGGCGGCTTCGCCGCGACGCCTGAGCCGATAGAGCTGCGAACGGCGAAAATCGCGGCCAAGCTGATGGAGGGCGGCCAGACCAACAATGTGCTGACCTATGGCAATGCCGGGATGCCGCCGGTGATCAGGATGAAGAAGGGCGAACCCTTCGCCGCGCGCCTGGTCAACGCCATAGACGATCCGACGACCGTCCACTGGCACGGCATCCGCGTGCCGAACAAGATGGATGGCGTGCCGTTCCTGGTGCAGCCCTATGTCTATACCGGCGACCATTTCGACTACGCCTTCACCCCGCCGGACGCCGGCACCTTCTGGTACCATCCGCACTGCAATACGCTTGAGCAGATGGGCCACGGCCTGACCGGCGTGATCGTGGTCGAAAACCCGAAAGATCCGAAATTCGATGCCGAAGTGGTCCTCAACCTGCGCGACTGGCGCCTTGGCGACGACGCCCAGTTCATCGACCAGTTCCGGCCGCGCGATGCGGCGAGAACCGGCACTTACGGCACGGTGCGCACCGCCAACTGGCTAGACCAGCCGCGATATGACGCGCCGGCCGGCGGGCTGACGCGTCTGCGCGTCGCGATCACCGATGTCACCCGCATCTATGCCTTTCGCGTCGACGGGGCCGAAGCAATGGTGATGGCGCTGGACGGCAATCCGGTGCCGCAGCGCTTTGCGCCCGACGCCTTGCTGCTTGGGCCCGGGCAACGCATGGAACTCGCCATCCGTATGCCGGACGAGGAGGGCGCGATCGTCAGCCTGCGCGACGTCAGGGGCACCAAGCCCAAGGTGCTCGCGACGCTGCGCGCCACAGGCAATTCGCTGAAGCGGGATAGTCGCGACCTAGCACCGCTGGAGGTCAATCCGGTGGCGGAGGTCGATCTCAGCACTGCCCAGCATATTTCACTGGCGCTAAGCGCTACAGCGGAAAACATCCCCAGCGACGGCATCTGCGGTTCGCTCGGCTACAGTTTCTGGGCCATCAACAAAGTGCCGTGGCCAGGCGATACGCCGGACCCGACCACGCCTTTGGCCGAATTGAAGCTCGGCAGGAGTTACATCATCGACATGGAGAACCTGACGCCGCAATCGCACCCGATGCATCTGCACGGCATGAGCTTCAAGGTGCTGTCGTCATCGACGCGTCCGGTGCAGCCGTTGATTTCGGACACCTACCTTATCCAGCCGAACGAGAAGGTGAGCCTGGGCTTCGTCGCCGACAATCCCGGTGACTGGCTGCTGCATTGCCACATCATCGAGCACCAGAAATCGGGCATGACGAGCTACGTCAGGGTGGTCTGAGTCACCCTTGGCAAGGCCGCGTCGTCCGCGACCTACTTGCGCAACTGCGCCTCGATCTCGTCGAGCACCTTGTCCTTGCCGATGCCGGTGAGGAAGGCGAGGCCCTTGATGACCGGCTTGGTCACCGAAGCCGAGATCGGGGTCGTGGAGACGATGAAGTCGACACTGTCGGCCAGCCCCGGCACTTCGGTCGCCTTGGCCTGTTGCGCGTTGAAGGTAAGGCCGCGCTTCTTCATCGCCTCGGTGACGGCGACGTTGACCGCCGTCGAGGTGGCGATGCCGGTGCCGCAGGCAAAGAGAATTGTTTTCTGTTTGGACATTTGCTGCTCCTCCTTGGGTTATCAGCCGAGCACGGCACGCACGTCGTCGAGGTTCCTGGCCGACCTCAAGCCGTCCAATGCATCGGGATTCTGGATGGTGGCCATGACGGACTGCAGCGCTTCAATCTGCTTGTCCTTGTCATTGATGGCAAGCAGGAAGACGAAGCCGACCGGCAGCTTCTCGTCGGGATCTTCCATGTTGGCGAAGATCACCGGCTTTATCAGCGTGCCCATCGCGATGCCGGGCTTCAGCACGTGCTCGGGATCGGTGTGCGGCACCGCGACATTGTCGGCGCGTTCCAGTGGCAGTCCCGTCGGGATGGTCATTTCGCGGCGCACGACCGCGTCGGCATAGGAGCTTTTGACATAGCCGAGAGCCTCGAGCCTGCCGGCGAGGATACGAATGATCTCCTCATTGGTCGAGGCATCCGATCCGAGCACGATCGCTTCGGGATCCAGAAGCTGCATGAGGCCGTCGGACATATCTTGCTCCGTTGGAGATCGTGCGCCCGCGAAGGGCGCACGATCGTTTCGAATTGAGGCGCGATGAAGGGTCAGGCCGTGCCTTCGGCAGGCTCGTCCTCGGCGCCCGCCGCCCGCTCCCAGCCAAGCGTATTGCGGCGATAGAGCACGAACAGGGCGGCGATGACCACCGCGATGAGGATGATGCCGGCTAGCCCAAGTCCCTGGATCGCCTCGATGATCACGTAGGGAACCCACAGGAAGCCGTCGACCACCGAGGTGATCTGCAGCGCATCCGCCGGCAGCTTGAAGCCCGATGCGACGGCGGCACTTGTGAACAGCGGCGCCAGCGCGTTGGCGACATAGAAACCGATCGCCAAGGTCACCGTGCCGATCACCACCATGCGGAACACATTGCCTTTGACCAGCGGCGCGGTCATGGCGACGATGAAGGGGATGACCGCCAGGTCGGCGAACAGGATGACGCGGTTGCCCGGCAGGATCACCGACAGGATGATCGCGATCGGTACCAGGATCAGCGACGACGAGATCGCCGCGGGATGGCCGATCAGGATCGCCGAATCGAGGCCGACGAGAAGCTCGCGGTCGCCGGTGCGCTTGCGCACGAATTCCTGCGCCGCGTCGGAAACCGGAAGCAGGCCTTCCATCAGGATCTTGACCATACGCGGCAACAGCAGCATGACCGCCGCCAGCGTCATGCCGGTGCCCAGCACCTTGGCCAGCACCGTGCCGAGATCGCCGGCATTGTAGAAGGCGATGGCGCCGAGCACGAGGCCGATGATCAGGCCAAGCACGACCGGTTCACCGAACACGCCGAAGCGGCGCTCGATGGTTTCGGTGTTGATGTTGATGCGGTTGATGCCGGGAATGCGGTCCATGATCCAGTTCAGGATGATGGCGATCGGCAGGATCTGCGCCGAGGCGAGGTGCGGCACCGAAATGCCGGGCACGCCGTAGAACTGCTGCACCGCGCGCGCCGACCAGTCGGCGAAAAGCAGCGAAAGCGCTGCGACGAGCGCCGCGATCGCAATGCCGTAAGCCAGATTGTTGGTGGCGGCAACGACAAGCGAACCGACGAAGGCGAAGTGCCAGAAATTCCAGACGTCGACATTGAGCGTGCGTGTCATGCGCGTCAAAAGCAGCACGATGTTGACCAGGATGCCGACCGGGATGACCCAAAGCCCGACCGACGAGCCGAAGGCGATCGCCGCCGCCGAAGGCCAGCCGACATCGATGATGTCGCGATGGATGCCGGTGTTGGTGACAATGGCCTTGGCCACGTCGCCGATCGACGTGAACATCAGGCCAAGCACGAGGTTGATACCGATGAAGGCGACGCCGATGGTCACGGCGGCGCGAAAGGCCTTGCTGACCTTGGCGCCCAAAACCACGGCAATGATGAAAATGACGATCGGCAGCAGGACTGTCGCGCCAAGCGTGTCGATGGCCCCCTTGAGGCCAGCAAGTAGAGTATCCATTCTTCCTCCCCTGGAGCCGCGGGCTCTGCCCGAAGATGCTCCGTTGATCTCGTCAACGCCTTTGCCGCCTTGGCGCAAAGGCCTCCCCTACCTAACGAGAGGCGGAATGCTCGTCCGAACAGGCGGTCGGAATGAACATTTGCCTTTGTTAGCAAACGAATGTTTTATTGGGGCTGTTCACGGCAATGTCAATTGGCAACCCTTTGGGCCAATAATTCGTGGCGAATACAGCTTTTCCCAGCGTTTCCGTTGGAAATCGCAGGCCGCGAGCGGTTTCATTGGCACAGCGGACCCGTCCCTGCTAATCCGGCCCCAAATCAAGAAGCTGTGGACATTCCTGCATGACCAATGTGGCCTTGACCGGACTTGCCCGCGATCTTGCCAGACGCGCGGCCGAGGGCCGCCCCGTGCGCATCGGCGTCATCGGCTCCGGCGAGATGGGCACCGACCTTGTCACGCAAGGCATGCTGATGCCGGGCATCGCGGTCTGCGCAGTCTCGACGCGTCGCCCGCACACCGCGCGCGACGCCATCCGTATCGCCTATGGTGACGAAGGGATGGCGGTCGAGGCCGACGCGGCGTCGACAGTCACCGCGGCGATAGAGGCGGGAAAAATAGCCATCACCTCGAACGAGATGCTGGTCACCAATCCACTGATCGACGTCGTCATCGACGCCACGGGAAAACCCGGCGTCGCCGCCGATTTCGACCTCATGGCGATGGAGCATGGCAAGCATCTGGTCATGATGAATGTCGAGGCCGACGTCACCATCGGCTGCTACCTCAAACAGCAGGCCGACCGGCTGGGCGTGGTCTATTCGGTCGGCGCCGGCGACGAGCCGTCGAGTTGCATGGAACTGATCGAGTTCGCGTCCGCCCTTGGCCTGACCATCGTCTCGGCCGGCAAGGGCAAGAACAACCCGCTCAACCACGATGCCGTGCCCGACGACTATCGCGAGGAAGCGACCCGCCGCAACATGAACCCGCGCATGCTGGTCGAGTTCGTCGACGGCTCCAAGACCATGGTCGAGATGTGCGCCATCGCCAACGCCACCGGACTGGTGCCCGACGTGCCCGGCATGCATGGTCCGAAGGCCGACCGCGACGACCTCGTCAAGGTGTTGATCCCGCGCCAGGACGGCGGCCTCCTGCTGAAGAAGGGTGTCGTCGACTACACCATCGGCAAGGGTGTCGCGCCCGGCGTCTTCGTCATCGTCGAGGCGACGCATCCGCGCATCATCGAGCGCATGGACGACCTGCATATCGGCCACGGCCCCTATTACAGCCTATTCCGGCCCTACCATCTGACGTCGCTGGAAGTGCCGCTCACCGCAGCCCGCATCGTGCTGTTCGGCAAGCCCGACATGGTGCCGCTGCCAAGGCCGGTCGCCGAGGTCTGCGCGGTCGCCAAGCGCGATCTCGTGGCCGGCGAGACCTTCGATGCGATCGGCGAGACTTGTTATCGCTCCTGGACCATGACCGTCGGCGAAGCCCGCGCCCAGCGCGCCGTCCCGGTCGGCCTGCTCGAGGGCGGCAAGGTGTTGAAGCCGGTCAGGAAAGGCGATTTGCTGACGGCCGACAAAGCCGCGCCCGACCAGACGACCAGGCTGTTCGCCTTGCGCAAGCTGCAGGATGAGCTTCTGTACGGGAGCTAAGCCTCCCGTTGCCTGGAAAGAGCTAACCGCTACTTCGTCATCCTGGGGCGAAGCAAGGAGCGTAGCGACGCGGCGCAGACCCCGGGATCCATTCCGTGATTTAGAAGCGTTGCGGCGGGTGCAGAATTTTGCTCCGCTGCGCCGTTCGCTTCCATCTGTCAAAATCATCGCGTAGAGGACCCAGATGAAGCTTCACATCAGAAATCCGCGCGCACGCGAGTTGGCGAGACGGCTTGCAGACTTGCGCAATACGTCGATGGCCAAGGCGGTCATCGAAGCGCTTGAATCCGAACTGCGGCGAGAGCAACTCCCACTCGCCAAAAGGCTCGCCATCATAGCTGACGATCTTAGAGCCAAGGCAGGGGCGGGAGGCCGAACCATGGACAAGGACGAGATCAGTGAAATGTGGGGATGGCCCTGACACCTCCGAGCCGTCGCCACCCTACTTTCCCAGTTCGATCGACCTTAGCCGCGCCGCTTCCACCGCTTGCGTGAGGAGGTTGGTCAGCCGGTCCTCGCCCATCAACACGCCAAGCGCGGCCGCCGTCGTGCCGTTGGGGCTGGTCACCTGCTGGCGTAGCACGCCCGGATCCTCACGGCTTTCCGCCGCAAGCGACGCGGCGCCGTAGACGGTCTGCATGGCAAGCAGCCTGGCGGTCGCCGCCGGCAGGCCGGCTTTTTCGGCGGCCACGGTCAGCGCCTCGATGAAATGGAAGATGTAGGCCGGCCCCGATCCTGAGACGGCCGTCACCGCGTCCATAAGGCCTTCGTCGTCGATGGTGGTCACTTCGCCGCTCGCCGACAAAAGATCCGCGACGAAGCGCTTGGCGTCGTCGGAAACCAGGGGGTTGGAATAGACCACCATCATGCCCTTGCCGATGGCGGCGGGTGTGTTGGGCATGCAGCGCACGATCGGCGCGCGGTTGCCGAGGATCGCCTCGAAGGTGGCGGAGGGTGTGCCGGCGGCAATGCTGACGAATGTGGTGCGGCCGTCGCCGAAGCGCTTGTAGGCGGCGGTGACGTCACGGATCACCTGCGGCTTCACGGCGATGACGACGAGGTCAGGCACCGCGTCCGCCGGAATGGCTCCGGCTTCCGCCGCCGTGCCGCAGCCCAAAGCCGCCGCGCGCTGGCGCAGGTCTTCATTGGGCTCGACCACAAAGACCGCCGAGGGTGCAAGCTTGCCGGATTTCAGCCAGCCCGAGAGCATGGCGTAACCCATATTGCCGCAGCCGGCGAGAACAAGCCTGATCGTCATCGAGAGCCCTCCAAGCAAAGGCCATGACATAGACGCTCGCGGATCGGCGGGGAAGCCCTCTCAGGATCGCTGCACGGGCGCGCGCACCGCGATCGGCCGCAGCGACACTTGCCTGAGGCCCAGCACGCCGAAGACGAAGAACAGCCAGACCGGATCGCCGCGATGGAAGAAGAAGCTTTCGAGAAAGGCGTTGAGGGCGGTGAACAGCACCACCATCATGAAGAAATCGCCGAGAAAGATGTTTTCCTTGCGCAGCGGAATGCGCATGTAGTCGCGCAGCGGCGCGATGAGGAAAGTGTAGACAGCGACGCAAAGGGCAGGGATGCCCATCAGCACGGCGATGTCGAGATAACCGTCATGGCCGTGCACGATGGTCCTGATGTCCCACGGGCGGTCAAAGGGCTGGTCCTGGTTGAACAGCAGCGGCGTGCCCCAGAAGCTCTCATAACCGTAGCCGGTCCACGGTTTCTTCGCCAGCATCGAGCCGGCGAACTCCCACAGCGTGGTGCGGCCGGTGTAGGTCATGTCGGGAAAATAGATCGCCGCCAGATGTTTGACCGGCGGCAGGAAGACGATGCCCAGCGTGCCGACCGCCGTGGCGATGACCGCCAGCGCAAACAGGATCGGCGTGCCGAGCCGCATGCCCATCAGGCTCGGGAACATCACGATCAGGATCGAGAACGGCACCAGCCCGGCGGTGGTCTTGGAGCCAGTGTGCAGCATGAAGATCATCGCCGCGCAGAAGATACCAGCGCCCCACCAGCGCTGACCGCGCCGATAGAGATAGAGGCCGGCGAAACTGAAGCAGGCCATGATCGGTCCGGCGATGTTCTTGTGGGTGAACACGCCGCGCCACAGGCCGGCATGTTCGGGCTCCTGCGAGTCGGCCGTGTGCATCGCCTCGTGCGGAAAGGCGATGAGGCCGAAATAGGACAGGCCCATCACCACGACGGCGGTGAAGATGATGACCCTGGAGAAGGACTCGGCGTCGCGGGGCAGCGCCAGGATCGTTGCCATCGTCAGGATGCCGATCATGGTGAAGGACGCAGCGCGCATTGCCGAGGGCGGATCGGTCGCCAGCACCACCGACAGGAAGAAGAAGCCGAGCATCAGTATCCAGGACGGGCTGAGCAGCGAGCGCACGACGCGCGGATCGGCGAAAGCCGTCAGCGCGAAGATCGAAACAGCGCCGAGCGAGCCGAAGCCGAGCTGGTTGACGATGTCGCCGCCGTCGCCGGTGAGTTCGGCGCCGGCCGGCTGGAACGGGCGGAACGACACCATGATGACGGTGAACAGCAGCGCGGCGATCGCGGTCGCCACGCCGTCGCGCGTGAACGCGGCGCTGAGCGGGGCGCGATCAGTTTTTCTCAGGCTGGCGGTATTGCTCATTGGCATATCCGAATTCGGCCAGCACGCGGCCAAGCGCCACATGGATGGGATAGAGCGCGATCGCCGGCGATCCGGTCCGCGCCAGCCGCATGATGCCGCGAAGCGGCGAGACGGCAAGCAGCGCCAGGCTCTTGGCGAACACCTTGGCACCGCCGAAGGGCGTGCCGGCGCGCTTCTTCTTTTCCACCAGTGTCGAGATGACACCGTTGCGCAGGCTGCGGGCGCGGATCCAGTCGCTCTCGACGCGCCGGGCCGGAACCGTCTCCCGCACCTTGGCTTCGGCGCACCAGCCCAGCACGAAGCCTTTTTGCGCCGACCGGCTGAGAAAGTCGGCGTCGCCGCCGCCCATGAAATTGAATCTGAGATCGAGGAACGGCGTCCCCATGGCGGTCAACACGCCGCGCCCGACCAGAAGATTGCCGGACGAATAGAGCGCGGGCACCCGCCCGGTCTCCCGGTAGGGCGGCGCGAAGACAGGATGGCCGGCCCATTTCACATGGGCGGGATCGGCAAAGACGGGCACTTGCGGGCCGCCAACGATATCGGCGCCGAGCGTTTCGGCAGTGCCGCACATCCGCTCCAGCCATTGCGGATCGGCGAGCTCGTCATCGTCGATGACCAGCAGATGCCGGAAGTTCGGGAAATGCAGGATCGCCGTCTGCCAGCCGGCATTATAGGCGCTGCAATTGCCGCGCTCGTGCGCGATGATGACCATGCCTGGCATCTCGCCGCGTTCGAACAGCGGCAGCGCCGCCTTGGCGCCCTCCCGCGCCTCGGCTTCGTTTTCCATGACGATGACGGCAAAGCGCCTGCCGGTTTGTTGCGCGCGCAGCGATGCCAGCGTCTCCAGCACCTGTTGCGGCCGCTTGAAGGTCGGCAAGGTGACGATCGCTTCGACGGCCTCGACGTCGAGCCGGGGAGACCGTCCCGCGATCGATACCGAACCGTCCAATGGCAAAGGGATCATCCGTGTCCAGCCGCGTCGTGAGTCGCGTTCTGGTAGCACCACGGTTGATAAGGTTTCGTTAATCACCTTGCACGGAGAAGCCCGCCAGGCATGGGCTTTGGCGCGCTGGTCGTGCTCGTTTAATCAAGGGTTCACCGCGCTTTGCTACCGGCTACACCACAGGATAGTGAGATGCATCTGCTGTTCGCCACATCGATCGTGCCCGACGGTGCTCTTGCCTCGGGCTACGAGATCGCCAACGCCGCGGTCATCGCCGCCTTGCGGCGCGCCGGCGCGCGCGTGACGGTCATCGGCTTCACCTGGCCCGGAAAAGTCGCGATGGATCCCGAAAATACGGTGGTGCTAGGTGCGATCGACGTGCGCACCGAAAGTGCTTCCCCGCTGCAAAAGCTCGCCTGGCTCGGCAAGGCAGTATTTTCGGGCCTCACCTTCGCGTCGGTCAAGTTGCTTGCGGTGTCCGAGCACGATGTTCAGTCCGCCATCGAACGAGCCGGTCCGTTCGACGGCTATGTGCTGAATTCCGTGCAGTTCGCCGGCGCTTTCGAAAAGCTCTTGGGGGACCGGCCCTCGATCTTCGTCGCCCACAATGTCGAGCATCTCTCGGCCCGCGAGAATGCCGTTGCCGCCGACGGCATTTTCCAGCGCCTGCTGTTCCGGCGCGAGGCAAGGCTGCTCAAGCTGGTGGAAGAGCGCCTCTGCAGGCGTGCGCGCTTCGTCTTCACGTTGGCCGAGGAGGATCGCGTGGCACTCGGTGTCGCCTCGGATGACCGTTCGGCTGTGCTGCCGCTGGTCACCGGCGCCACGGCGCCAATCCCCAAAGGCCGACGTCCGATCGACTGCGACGCGGCCTTGATCGGCACCTGGACCTGGCAGCCGAACCGCATCGGCCTCGATTGGTTCCTGGGCAAGGTGGTGCCGCATCTCAAGCCTGATTTCCGTATCCGCATCGCGGGCCACATGCCTTACGGCGTCGCCTCGGCGCATCCGGGGGTCGAGTTCGTCGGCCGTGTCCCGGACGCCAGGGCTTTCGTCCGTGGCGCGGCCGTCATCCCGCTGATCAGCACCGCGGGCAGCGGCGTGCAGCTGAAGACCATCGAGACATTCGAGCTTGGTCTGCCCTCGGTCGCAACCAGCCGCTCGCTACGCGGCATCGACCATCGCCCCGCCAATTGCGTGGTCACCGATGACCCGGCCAGCTTCGCCCGGTCACTGGAGGCAGCCGCGGCCGATATCCACGATGTCGATGGCGGCGCCTTCCATCGCCAGCAGGTCAAGGCGCTCGATGCCGCGGTGCGTGTCGGCCTCGAAAAACTCGGCGCTGTCCGGCAGGAGGTGTTCGCATGAACATGCACGCCGCCCGCGCCGCGTTCGGGCTCGACAGTCTGAAAATGATCCTCGGCATCCCGGTGCTCGCCATCCGCTGGAACGATGCGATCGCCCTGCTCAATCGCCTGCTAGCCGAGAAGCGCTTCACCAAGGTGAGCTTCCTCAACGCCCACAATGCCAACATCGCCTATACCGACCCGGTCTTCGCCGAGGCGCTCGACGATTTCCTCATCCTGCCGGACGGCATCGGCGTCGATCTCGCCGCGAAGCTTCTCTACGGGGCGCCGTTTCCCGACAATCTCAACGGCACCGATTTCGTGCCGGCCTTCCTGCAGGCCTCCAAGAGGCGGCTGACCGTGGGGCTGCTCGGTGCGACGCGTGTCAACGCCGAGGCGGCGTCGGTGAAGCTGGCGGCACTTGCCGTGCAGCACGATTTCGTGGTCATTCACGATGGCTATTTCTCCGCCGAACAGGAGCCGGAGATCATCGACCGGATCGCAAAACTGCGGCCGGACATGCTGCTGGTCGCGATGGGCGTGCCGCGCCAGGAGCTGTGGATCGAGCGCCATATCGACGAACGCCACTGCACGCTGCCGGTCGCGGTCGGCGCGTTGCTCGATTTCCTGAGCGGCTCGGTGCCGCGCGCCCCGCTATGGATGCGCCGGCTGAGGCTGGAATGGCTGTTCAGGCTGGCGGTCGAGCCCGGCCGGCTCTGGCGTCGCTACGTGGTCGGCAATCCCGTGTTCCTGTGGCGCGTCGTCAGGCAGAAATGGTCGCGGGGTGCCGAGACCGTCACGGATGTTCCCGGAGAGTTTCGTTGAACAAGCGCTTCGTCCCAGACCCGCTGACCGGCCCGGGCGTGTTGGCGAAAACGCCGACGGCAGCGGTGGTGACGGCAAGCTACGCCCCGGATTTCGAGCGCTGCCGCCTGCTGTGCGAAACGCTCGACCGGCACGTCTCCGGTGCCGTGCGCCACTACATTCTGGTCGAACATCGCGACCTCGCGCTTTTCCGTCAGTTGGAGACCAGCCGCCGCTCGGTCGTCGATGAACGGGACCTCTTGCCGCGCTGGCTGCGCGCCTTCGACGATCCGCTCAGCCTGTTTCGCCGGCGCGTCTGGCTCAGCCTGAAGACCCAGCCGCTGCGCGGCTGGCATGTGCAGCAGTTGCGCCGTATCGCCATTGCGGCGCATGCCGGGGAAGACGTCCTGATCTTCTGCGATTCCGACGTCGCTTTCCTGAAGGCGTTCGATTGCGGTGCCTTCTGGCACGACGGGAAGGCGCGCCTGTTCCGCCGCGATGGCGTGCTTGCCGATGAGGGCCACGACGAGCACCGCCTGTGGTCGCGCAATGCCGGTTCGGCACTCGGCATCGACCCGTCGCGGACATCGGCCCATGACTATATCTCGACGCTGATCGCCTGGCGTCGGGACACGGTGCTTGCCATGTGCGGACAGATCGAGAAGGTGCATGGCCGCGGCTGGGTCGAAGTGATCGGCCGGGCGCGCAAATTCTCCGAATGCATGATCTATGGCCGTTATGTCGACGATCTGCTGGACGGAGCCGGCCACTTCCACGGTTCGGAGGAATTCTGCCGCGTCCACTGGACGGGCGAGGCGCTGTCGGACGACGAGTTCCGCCGCTTCGTCGCCGGCATGGCGCCGGAGCAGGTGGCGATCGGCATGCAGTCCTTCATCGGTACCGATATCGGCCGCATCCGCCGCCTGATCGGGCTTGATCGCTGACTTGTTCTAGATTGCCTTCGCCGGTCTGCGCAGCGCCGAATAGGTCAGCAGCATCGACGCGAGATAAAGCAGCAGGAAGACGATGTTGAGCGACAGCACCAGATCGGATGTATCGGTAATGGTCGTCAGCACATAGGTCAGCAGCAGCGCCTTGAGCGCGGCGAGCAGGCCGAGATTGAGCGCCCGCACCAGCGTCTGGCCGCGCGCGAACAGAAGCTCGGCCTGGTATTCGACCAGATTGCGCAATCCCGGAACGCAGATCGCCAGCGCCACCAGGGGCGCGGCTTCCGAGACATTCTTGCCAAGCGCGTTGGGGAAGAAATGCAGCACGATGCCAAGCGCCGCGAGCGCCGCCGTCGAGACCGCGAACACGCCCCCTTCGATGCCGCTCTTGACCGTCAGCCGCGACAACAGATCCGGCGCGCGCATCATGCGCTGCACCAGCATCATGGAGAAGGTACGGATCGGAATTGCGGTCAGGTCGACCAGCCGCATGATGATGGCATAGATGCCGGCCAGATGCGGGCCGCCGATCGCCAGCACCAGCAGCTTGTCGAATTCCGATTGCAGGTAGAACAGCACCTCGGCGCCGGCGACATAGATCGAATCGGCGAGCCGCCGCAGATAGAGCTCGATGCGCAGCCGCAGCCTCTGGCGCGGATAGAACCAGCCGAAGGCGAGCAGCAGCGAGGCGGCGTTGGCGCCGATATAGAACCAGGACCACGCCCAGATGCTGTGCTGTGCCGAGAACATGAAAAGCACCGCGCCGAGCGCCCGCAGCGCGGTTGCCAGGATCGCCAGCACGGCGGCACGGCCGAATTTGCCCAGTCCGTTGTTGACGATCAGCGCCACCTCCACCGGCCGCCACAGCAACGCCTCGGCAAAGACGATCGCCGTGAATACCGACAGCGGCACTGTGCCGGCGAAGAAGAGCAGGTAGACGCCGAAGGAGGCGGCGGCCAAGAGCGGCAGCGAGGCGACGCCGAGCAGCATGAAACCCGCGGTGAAGGTGCCGATCAGATTGGGCCGGATGGTGGCGGTGCGATAGAGTGCCGAAATGAAACCGAAGGCCAGGATCCGCGACAGCATGACGCCGGCCGCCGAGGCGGTGGCGAACATGCCGAATTCAGCGATCGAGAGCGTGTTGGCGAGCGCGATGAAATAGGCGAGTGAAAACACCAGTCGCCCACCGGCGCCGCTGATGGCTGAAAAATAGTCGCGCACCAGCCCCCGTCGTTCGGCCAGGAAGGTGCCGATCCGCGCGAAGGTCCGCCTTTGCGGTATGTCGCTGGCCTCAGTCATAGGTCAAGGAAATGCATAGGCTGGAAAGTTTAACGCGCCGTTCTGAAGCTTTCGATTGCGTTTAAAATTATTGCAATCATAGCGTGAATTCCAGCTATAGCCCGCCGGAAATTAACCTTTTGTTTCCTATGCCTGTTTAGCGTGGCTTAACGAATGGCCGACCGCCGCTGCCAAGCGGCCCAGAGTAAAGCTCAACGACATGGTCGACAGGGAAAACCGTGAGGACTGGAAGCGCGAGCGCTCCTTGCTGGCGCTTGGCCAGGCCGTGCGCGGCGAGGATGAAGCCTCGCTGGTGTCGATAGGGGACCCCTCATGGCGCGAGGATGCCGCCACGCGCCACCGGCTGGCCCGTTCCCGGCGCGAGACGCGGGCAAATCCGGCGGCCGCTGCCCCCGAACATACCCGTCCTGGCGAGGAGCATGTCGCGGACGAAGCCGGCGGCGGCCGGCGCCCGCGACATGAGGACGCCGTTGCTGATTTGCCGCCAGTCGCGTCGCGCGCAAGAGTGGACGATGCGGATCGTTCCAGCGGCGAACGGCCTCGTGATGCATCAGGCTCCGGCCCCGCGACCCAAGCGGGCGCATCCTCCGGCGATGGCGGGGACGACCAGCAATGGAAGCCGCTGATCGATCCGATGCTGGTCGTTCGCGGCGTTGCCAGGTCGAAGCTGCTGATCGTTGCGACCACGATACTGGGCGCCGGGCTCGGCATTGCCATCGCCCTGTCCATGCCGAAGAAATACGAAGCCACGACCGAACTGATCATCGAGCCCGGCGACCTGAAGCTCTCCGACCGTGATCTCACCCAACCGGTGGGGCAGCCCGATGCCGCGTTGGCGGTCGTCGAAACCCGGATCAAGATGCTAACGTCGGGCACCGTTCTCGACCAGGTGGTCAAGAACCTCAATCTCGTCAACGATCCGGAGTTCAATGGCCAGGGTTCGGGCGGTCTCGGCGTCATGTCGCTTATCCGCTCGATCGTGTCACGCAACGATGGGCCGGGCGGCGTCGACGAGGTTCGCCGCCAGGCGCTGGCCGTCGGCAATCTGGCCAAGAGCCTGTCGGTCGAACGCACCGGCAAGACCTTTGTCATCTCCGTCAGCGCCGTAACCCAGAATGGCGAGAAGTCGGCCCTCATCGCCAATACGACGAGGACCGTTTTCCAGCAAGAGGCCGCCAAATACCAGTCCGACATGGCTGGACGCGCGACGAACGAATTGACCTCCAAGCTCGATGATCTGCGCAAGGGCGTCGAGGCGGCCGAACGCAAGGTCGAGGATTTCAGGGCCACGCATGGTCTCGTCGACGCGCAAGGCCATCTGATCAGCGACGATCAGATGCTGAAGCTCAACGAGCAGCTCTCCGTTGCCCGCGCCCGCACGCTGGAACTCAATGCCCGGGCGGCGTCGGCGCGTTCAGTGGACGTCAATTCCGTTCTGACCGGCACCTTGCCGGAGGAGATCAACTCCAACACCATGAGCGATCTGCGCTCGCAATATGCGACGCTGAAGCAGGAGGCCGATCGCGCCGCGGTCAGGCTGGGGCCGCGCCATCCCGAACTCCAGGCTCTCGATGCCCAGATTGCCGGCGCGCGTGAGCGCATCGCGGGGGAATTGCGCCGCATTGCCTCTTCGCTGCAGGTCGACCTGAAGCGCGCGGTCCAACTCGAGCAAGACCTCGCTTCCCGACTGGCCCAGGCCAAGGTCCAAAGCGGCGACGTCAACAGCGACCTGGTCGCGCTGCGCGAACTGGAGCGTGAGGCCACCGCCAAGCGTTCCGTCTACGAACAATATCTTTTGCGCGCCAAGGAGACCGGTGAACAGACCGGCATCAACACGACCAACATCAACGTGATCACCTCCGCTCAAGCCCCACTTGAGCCAAATGGACCCTCGCGGGCCTTGGTGGCACTGGCCGGCCTGCTGCTTGGCTTTGGCGCCGGTATCGGTCTCGGCGCCTTGCGCGGGACCTATGACAGCCTGCGCGAAACGGCAAGCTCGCGCTCACGCCGCGAGCGCAAGCTGGATGAGCGCAAGGCGGATGCGCGCAACGAAAGTGAAAGCAGGGCGCCTCTCGTGGAGCAGTCATTCCGGCCGGAGCCTCCGCCCGCGCCAGCAATGCCGGCAGCGCCTGTGCCGCCGCCGCCCCCCGCCCCGCCGCCGGTCGCGCAGGCCGAGGCAGCGCCCGCCGAAAGCTCCGGCAGGATCGGCACGCTCATGGCGAGACTGCGCAAGGCCGTGTCCCGCAAGCCGTCGACCGAAGCCGACGACGACATGTCCAGCGAGTTCGCCGCCTTTGCCGACAACGGACGGTTGGCCAACGCGCCGAGATTCCCAGCCTATCCGGAGTCCGGTTTCGCGCCTCGGCAGGCGCAGGCGGCCGGCCCGGACTATTCGCGGTCATCTTCCCAGCCAGGCCCCGATGCCGGCTACGGGCGGCAGATGGCCTCGCCGTCGCCCCTGTTGCCGCAACAGGGGCTGTATCCAGCTCCGCCCTTGTCCTCTCCCTATGCGCAGCCGCTGGGCTATCCCCCGGCGCAGCCATGGTCGCAGGCAGGCCACCCCTACATGGCGGGGCCTTATGCGGTGCCGATGCCGTACCCGCCACAGCCCGCTCCGACGCAGCCATCGGCCCATACAACCGCTCCGCATACGAGGCCGGACCAGGCCGAGGAGGGTGGCGAGCAATCATCGGTCGACGAGATCCGCGCCAGCCTGCGCGAATTCCGCGAAGCGGTCCGCGAACTCACCGAGAGCCGCACCCGTCGCCGCTACTTCTGAGCCACCACATACGCTGCGGAGGCCGAACAAAACCGTGCCTGTTTCGCGTAAACGGCATGGAACGGCGCTTTGGCGGGATTGCGAGCTTGAATTTTCGTGACAATGCCGCGCTGCAGAGTGCCACCGCCGCATTGTGTTGTCGGAAGCGGCGTTGGGCGAAACGATGTTGAGGGTTGGTTCATGGCCGAAGTGATTGACGGAAAGAGCGTTGCCGAAGACGTGGTGCGAACGGTCAAGACCTTGACCGCCGAGCTGGTCGCCAAGGGCAATGCCAAGCCCGGCCTGGCCGTGGTCATCGTCGGCGAGGATCCGGCGAGCCAGGTCTATGTCGCTTCCAAATCCCGCACCGCCAAGGAGTGCGGCTTTCATTCGCTTCAGCACACGTTGCCGGCCGAGACGTCCGAAGCGGCACTGCTCGAGCTCATCGCCGCGCTCAACGCCGACCCTGAAATCAACGGTATCCTGGTCCAGCTTCCGCTGCCCGCCCATGTCGATGCCGGCAAGATCATCCAGGCTATCGCGCCGCGGAAAGATGTCGACGGCTTTCATTTCATCAATGTCGGCAAGCTCGGCACCGGTGAACTCGACACGGCCTTCGTTCCCTGCACGCCCGCCGGCTCGATGCTTTTGATCGAGCGCGTGCGCGGCAAGGACCTGTCCGGCCTCAACGCCGTCGTCGTCGGCCGCTCCAACATCGTCGGCAAGCCGATGGCCAATCTGCTGCTTGCCGCCAATTGCACCGTCACCGTCGCCCACAGCCGCACCAGGGACCTGCCGGCGCTTGCCCGCACCGCCGACATCCTCGTCGCCGCCGTCGGCAGACCCGAGATGGTCAAGGGCGATTGGGTGAAGCCCGGCGCCACCGTCATCGACGTCGGCATCAACCGCATTCCCGCACCCGAGAGGGCCGAGGGCAAGTCGCGCCTGGTCGGCGACGTCGCCTATGCCGAGGCGGCAAAGGTGGCGGGTGCCATCACGCCGGTGCCTGGCGGTGTCGGGCCGATGACCATTGCCATGCTGATGGCCAATACGTTAGCTTCAGCCTACCTTGCGGCCGGATTGAAGCGGCCCTCCTTCTGAGCCCGGGTTGACCCTGAAAGCCGCAGCTTTGCCGAACCCCACCATTTCCCCGGAACGGCCGGTCACGAGTGATCCCGTTCAAGGCGGACGGCAGTTCGCCTTCCTGCTGGTCGACAAGTTTTCCATGTTCTCGCTGGCCGCGGCGATCGACACGTTCCGGTCAGCGAACCGCCTGCTTGGCCGCGATTTCTATGGCTGGACGACGGTGTCGGCCGATGGCGACCCGGTGATGGCTTCCAACGGCCTGCCGCTCAAGATCGACTATGCCGTCGCCGACCTGCCGCCGGTCGACATCCTCTTCGTCTCGGTCGGCCTGACGACGGAATTTCCGGGCAAGAGCAAGGTTCTGGCGGCCTTGCGCAGCTGGGGGCGGCGCGGCAACGCGCTCGGCGCGCTGTCGGTCGGATCCTACCTCTTGGCCGAGGCCGGCCAGCTCGAAGGCTATCGCTGCACCATCCATTGGGAAAACCGCGCCGGCTTCGTCGAGCGCTTTCCCGACATCAACTGCACCGGCAATGTCTTCGAGATCGACCGCAAGCGCTACACCTGCGCCGGCGGCACCACGTCGATCGATCTGATGCTGGAGATCGTGCGCGGCGATTTCGGTTCCAACCTCGCCAATGGCGTCGCCAACCAGTTCCAGCACGAGCGCATCCGCTCCGCGGGAGACCGCCAGCGCGTCGGTCCGGAGCGCGACCTGACCGGCAAGTCGGAGAAGCTCAGGCGCATCGTCGAACTGATGGCCGACCATCTCGACGAGCCGCTGTCGGCGGTACAGCTCGCCAAGTCGGCGGGCCTTTCGGTGCGCCAGGTGGAGCGGCTGTTCCTGCGCCATCTCAACGTCACGCCCGGCCGCTACTATATGCGCCTGCGGCTGGAGCGGGCGCGCGAATTGCTGCGCCAGACCAACATGCCGATCCTCGACGTGGCGATCGCGACCGGCTTCACCTCGCATTCCTATTTTGCCCAGAGCTATCGGCTGCAGTTTGGCCGCCCGCCCTCGGAAGAACGCCGCACCACTTACTGAGTGATTTGCTGGATCGGGCATGCCGGCGCCATGCCTGCGGGCTTGTGTCCCGACGCCACGTCAAATAGCTTTCACGTGCCGACGAGGGGGCTAACTCAGGAGATTTCGATGGCGGGACTTGCACGGAGCGTCGCTGCGGCGATCCTCCTTTTGTCGATGACGACATTCGGCTTTGCCGCCAACAAGGTCATCATCATCCTCGACGCGTCGGGATCGATGTGGGCGCAGATCGACGGCAAGCCCAAGCTGGAAATCGCCCGTGAATCGCTGAGGACCGTGCTCCAGTCGGTTCCCGGCGACGACGAGATCGGCTTCATGGCCTACGGCCATCGCGAAAAGGGCAGCTGCGACGACATCCAGCTCATCGTGCCGCCCCAGGCTGGCTCGGCAAGCGCCATCTCGGCGGCCGCCGACAGCCTGAAATTCCTTGGCAAGACGCCGTTGACGGCGGCCGTCAAGCAGGCGGCCGAAGCGCTGAAATACACCGAGGACAAGGCGACCGTCGTCCTCATCACCGATGGGCTCGAGACTTGTGGTGGCGACCCCTGTGCGCTGGGCAAGGAGCTCAAGGCATCCGGCGTCGACTTCACCGCCGACGTCGTCGGCTTCGGCCTGACCGCCGATGAAGGCAAGCAGATCTCGTGCCTCGCCGAAAACACCGGCGGCAAGTACATCCAGGTCTCAGACGAGAAGGCGCTGCAGGAAGCGCTGGTCGAGACCGTCGCGGCGCCGGCGCCAGCCCCTGCGCCAGCCCCAGAACCGGCGCCCGCGCCTGCGCCGAAAGCAGCCGAGGTCGACTACAATCTTATCCCGCAAGCGTTCTTGAAGGAGGGCGGCGAGGCGCCGAAATCCGACGTCTACTATGAAGTCTTCAAGGACGACGCCAAGGGGGTCGGTGGAGACAATGTCAACTACGGCTATAGTGGCATCAAGTTCCACGTTCCCGCTGGCAACTACATCGTCGTCGCCAGCAGCGGCGGCGCGAAGGTCGAGCAGAAGGTTTCGCTGACGGCCGACAAGGCAACGGAGCTGTCGCTCAACCTCAACGCGGCGGAGATATCCATTCATGCGCGCCCGGCGCCCGGCGCCGAGGTCGACCGCAACGCGCAGATCAGCATCGCCTATCCCGGCGGCACGTCCGACGCCAACTACGGCGAAGTCAAATTCGTTGTGCCGGTCGGCGAGACCAAGATCACCGTGAAGGTTGGGGCCGGCGAGGCGAGCGAGACGATGCAGCTTGTCGCCGGCCAGATCGTCGACAA
Source organism: Mesorhizobium sp. ES1-6 (assembly GCF_020164775.1). Lineage (NCBI taxonomy): Bacteria > Pseudomonadati > Pseudomonadota > Alphaproteobacteria > Hyphomicrobiales > Phyllobacteriaceae > Mesorhizobium > Mesorhizobium sp. ES1-6. The sequence continues at coordinate 315,948 of NZ_JAIUGU010000002.1, read as the reverse complement.
GGACATCATCGTCGGCGTTGGCAAGGCCAAGGCCAACGCCTTCTACGCCCAGGGCGGGGAAAAGGCGGAAACGGACGTTTCCTGGAAGGTGTACAAGGCGGCCAAGAAGCTCGACGGCAGCCGTGACCAGGTCACCTACGCCTACGGCGCCGACAGCCAGTTCGACCTGCCGCCGGGTGACTACGTGATGGGCGTCGACGTGCAGGCCGTGTCCACCGAGCAGCCTTTCAGCGTGACGGTCGGACAGATGACCGATGTCAACGTGACGCTGAACGCGGGCGTCCTGGCCGTCGACGCGCCAGGCGCGGAAGGCTTCAAGATCTTTGAGGCCAAGAAGAACATCCAGGGCGAGCGCAAGCAGGTAACCTACGGCTATGGGGACAAGATGAAGACCACGCTGGCGGCGGGCGACTATGTGCTGGTGACCAACTTCACCACCGACAAGGCCGACAAGGAAACGCCCTTCACGGTAAAGGCCGGCGAGCGGAACGAGCTGAAGGTCGAGTAATATTGAGCTGAGACGCCGAAAAGGGCGCCCCCGAGCCGCCCTTTTTCATGCCGGACAGAATGCGTCAGGCGGTGCCGAAGGCGCTGGCGCCGTGGTCGGCTCGGCCCACCAGCTGCCGCAAGCCCGCGAAAAGCTCGCGGCCGAAGCCGAACTCATTGCCGATGAGGTCGGCATCCGCGGTACGGCGCAGCGCGAACTCGGTTCCTGGCACCAGCACCTCCAGCGTGCCGGCATCGGCATCGAGGCGGATGACGTCGCCGTCATGAATCCGCGCGATCGGTCCTTCCTCGACCGCTTCCGGCGTCACATGGATCGCCGCCGGCACCTTGCCGGAGGCGCCCGACATGCGCCCGTCCGTGACCAGCGCCACGCGCTGGCCGCGGTCCTGCAGAATGCCGAGCACGGTGGTCAGCTTGTGCAATTCCGGCATGCCATTGGCCTTCGGGCCCTGGAAGCGGATGACGGCGATGAAGTCGCCGGTCAGCGTGCCCGCCTTGAACGCATCGTTCAGGCCCTGCTGGCTGTCGAATACCTTGGCCGGCGCCTCGATGATGCGTCGCTCCGGCTTGACGGCGGAAGTCTTGATGACCGCGTGGCCAAGATTGCCTGACAGCACCTTGAGGCCGCCAGTCGGCTGGAATGCCTTGTTGAACGGCGCCAGCACCTTTTCGTCGCCGCTGGTGCGCGGCGAGGCCTCGCGCACCACGCTGCCGTCGGCGCCGAGCTTTGCCTCGACCGCATAGGGCCGCAAGCCTTCGCCCCACACCGTCTGCACGTCCTCATGCAGGACGCCTTCGTCGAGCAGTTCGCGTATCAGGAAGCCGAGCCCGCCCGCGGCGTGGAAATGGTTCACGTCGGCAAGCCCGTTCGGATAGACGCGCGCCAGCAACGGCACGGCTTCCGAGAGATCGGAAATATCCTGCCAAGTCAGCGTGATACCGGCCGCCGCCGCCATGGCGATCAGGTGGATGGTGTGGTTGGTCGAGCCGCCGGTGGCATGCAGGCCGACGACGCCGTTGACGAACGAACGTTCGTCGATCATCCGCCCGACCGGCGTATAGGCATTGCCGAGCGCGGTGATCGCCAGCGCCCGCTTCGTCGCTTCGCGGGTCAAGGCGTCGCGCAATGGCGTGCCTGGATTGACGAAGGACGCGCCCGGCGTGTGCAGGCCCATGATCTCCATCAGCATCTGGTTGGAATTGGCCGTCCCATAGAAGGTGCAGGTGCCGGGCCCATGATACGACTTGGACTCGGCTTCCAGGAGTTCGGCCCGTCCTGCCTTGCCCTCGGCATAGAGCTGGCGGACCTTGGCCTTCTCATCGTTCGGCAGGCCTGTCGTCATCGGCCCGGCCGGAACGAAAATCGCCGGCAAATGGCCGAAGGTCAGTGCCGCGATCACCAGCCCCGGCACGATCTTGTCGCAGACGCCGAGATAGACGGCGGCGTCGAACATGTTGTGCGACAGGCCGATCGCGGCCGCCATGGCGATGACGTCGCGAGAGAACAGCGACAGCTCCATGCCGGGCTGGCCTTGCGTCACGCCATCGCACATCGCCGGCACGCCGCCGGCGACCTGGGCGAGGCCGCCCGCCTCGCGCGCGGCCTCCTTGATCAGGGCCGGATAGGTTTCGAAGGGCTGATGCGCCGACAGCATGTCGTTGTAGGAGGTGATGATGCCGAGATTGGGCACCTTGTCGGCGCCGAGCGCCAGCTTTTCCGAGGGGCTGCAGACCGCAAAGCCGTGAGCAAGGTTGCCGCAGGACAGCACCGACCGGTTGGCGGTCTGGTTCGACGCTTCGGCGATACGGCCGAGGTAGCGCTCGCGGCCCGCCTTGGAGCGCTGGCGGATCCGCTCGGTGATGGCTTCGATATCGCGTCTTGCGGTCATGGCATCAGGTCCTTTCAGGCGAGGTCCCGGAAACATCCTCCCGCAATTGCCGGGACCACTTGTAAACTCGAAATCAGGGCGCCCAGAAAACCTCCACGGGCCTGGGCGATGCGTCGAGCACGGCGCGGATAGGCTTGCGCGGTCCGGGCGCGACGGCGTTGTCGAAGGCGGTGCGCTTGTCTTCACCCTCTATGTGCAAGGCGAGGAAACCCGCATCGATGATGCGGGCGAGCGTCAGGGTCAGGCGAGGCTCTCCGGCGCTAGCCGCATGAACAGGCAGGATGATCCTGTCGGAGGCCGGGTCGAGCAGCTTCGGCAGATCGTCGGCGTCGGGAAAGAACGAGGCGGTGTGGCCGTCAGGCCCCATGCCGAGGATCACGACATCGAGCGGCCAGGGCAGGGATCGCAGTGCCGCATCGTCGGATGCCGCGGCATCCTCGATGCCGGTGGCTTCGTGGTAGAGCGGAACGAAACGGGCGGCCTTCGCTGCGTTCTGCAGCAGGTTTGCGGCAACCAGCCCGGCATTGGATCGCGGCGAGGCGGCCGGCACGAAACGTTCGTCGACCAGCGTCACGATGACCTTGTCCCAGGCAATCGGCGTCGTCGACAGCGCGGCGAAAAATTTCGCCGGCGTCGTGCCGCCGGAGACAGCCAGCAACGCCGTGCCGCGCCGGTCGATCGCGCTCGTTAGGCGATCGGCCACCTTTGTAGCCAGCGCCGAGGCCAGTTGCGGACGGTCGGGAAACGCGTTCCAGCTATAGCTGGCGCTGTTCAATTGCTCTCGTGCCATGTCCGCCCGTCACGTTCGATCAGCGCTATCGAGGCCGACGGGCCCCATGTGCCTGCCGTATAACCCTGTGCTTCCTGCTTGGCGCCTTCCCAGGCATTCTGGATCGGGTCGATCCATTTCCACGCCGCCTCGACCTCGTCGCGGCGCATGAACAGGGTCTGGTTGCCCCGGATGACATCCATGATCAGCCGTTCATAGGCGTCGGGCGCGCGGCCGTCGAAAGACTGCGCGAAGCTCATGTCGAGCGAGATCTGGCGCAGCCGCATGCCGCCCGGGCCTGGATCCTTGATCATGATGAACTGCTTGACGCCTTCGTCGGGTTGCAGCCGGATGACCAGCTGGTTGGCGAAGATCGGCCCGGCGCCGCTGTCGCCGAAGATCGAATGCGGAATCGGTTTGAACTCGATGACGATCTCCGAAACCCGGGTCGCCAGCCGCTTGCCTGTCCTGAGGTAGAACGGAACGCCCGCCCAGCGCCATGTGCCGATCTCGGCCTTGATGGCGACGAAGGTCTCGGTGTTGCTGTCCTTGCCGAGTTCCTCGACATAGCCCTTCACCGGTCCGCCGGCCGACGCTCCGGCGCGGTACTGGCCTCGCACGGTGTGCTTCGGCGCCTCGTTGCCGTTGATGCGCTTCAGCGCCCGCAGCACTTTCAGCTTCTCGTCGCGCACGGCGTCGGCGTCCATCGACGACGGCGCTTCCATGGCGACGAGGCAAAGCAGCTGCAGCATGTGGTTCTGCACCATGTCGCGCAGCGCGCCGGCCTTGTCGTAATAGGTGACGCGATCTTCCAGGCCCACCGTTTCGGCGACGGTGATCTGCACGTGGTCGATATGGGCGGAGTTCCACAGCGGCTCGTACAGTGCATTGGCAAAGCGCAGCGCCATCAGGTTCTGCACCGTCTCCTTGCCGAGATAATGGTCGATGCGGAAGATCTGGCTTTCGTGGAAGTCGTCGCCGACAAGGTCGTTGAGCGCCTGCGCCGAGGCCAGGTCGCGGCCGATCGGCTTCTCCAGCACGATGCGCGAATTCGGCGTGATCAGATTGTGCTCTTTGAGCTTGTGCGAGATGTCGCCGAACAGCGCCGGCGCCACGGCCAGGTAGAAGGCGCGGATGCTGTCGCTTTCGCCGATCGCCTTCTTCAGCTTGTCGAAACCCGCGCCGCTCGTCGCATCGGCCGAGACGTAGGAAAGCCGGGCGAGGAAGGTCTTCAGCTCCTTGGCGTCGATGTCGGCCGGTTTGACATGCTCCGAGATCGCCTGCTTGGCGAAGGCCTGGAATTCCTCGTCGCTCATCTTGGATCGCGACGTGCCGATGATGCGCGTCGGCTCGGAGAATTGATGGTCACGCTGGCGGTAGTAGAGCGACGGCAGGAGCTTGCGTTCCGACAGGTCGCCGGTGCCACCGAAGATGATGAAGTCGAAAGGGTCGACGGGGATGATCTGGCTGGTCATGGTCTGTCCGCTTTGACGCCGGTCGCGAGTACGCGGCTGATATATTCTAATCGATTTAAATTTTCCAGTGCCATGGTGTCACATCGAGGACCAATCGCTGGATATTGATTGGGTCCCACATGTGCGCTTGACACTGGCGCCAGCCGGAGGCTTGTCGGTGAACGAGGACTCCGGAAGCTTTCGCACCTGCAGCATAGAACGTGAATGTGACGAAAGCTAAGGGAGAAATCGGCGCTGCATCTGTCGCGGCACCGGCTGGGCCTTCAGCCCTCTCGTGCGAGCCGCGCGATGAACCCAAGGAGCGGGAAACGTATGCGTCTTGAGAACAAGGTTGCCGTCATCACCGGTGCGGCATCGGGCTTTGGCGAAGGCATGGCCAAGCGCTTCGCGCAAGAAGGCGCCAAGGTCGTCGTCGCCGATCTCAACGCCAAGGGGGCGGAACGCGTCGCCGGCGAAATCGGCGATGCGGCGATCTGGACGCAAACCGATGTTTCGCTGCGCTCCGAGTTCGACGAGATGATCTATGCGGCCAAAAGCGCCTTCGGCCGCATCGACATCATGGTCAACAATGCCGGCTTCACCCATCGCAATGGCGACATGCTCAAGGTCGACGAGGAAACCTTCGATCTGATCACGTCGGTCAACATGAAGGCGATCTACCATGCCGCGCTTGCCGTCGTACCGATCATGGAGCGGCAGGGCGGCGGCGTCATCCTGACCACGGCGTCCACCGCGGGCCTGCGGCCTCGGCCCGGCCTCACCTGGTACAATGCCTCGAAGGGCTGGGCCATTACCGCCACCAAGTCGATGGCGGTGGAACTCGCGCCGAAGAACATTCGCGTCAACTGTCTGTGCCCGGTCGCCGGAGAAACCGGCATGCTGGAGAAATTCATGGGCGCGGACACGCCTCAGCTTCGCGAGGCATTCCGTGCCTCGATCCCGCTCGGGCGGCTGTCGACGCCTCTCGACATCGCCAATGCCGCACTCTGGCTGGCCTCGGACGAGGCCGCCTTCATCACCGGGGTAGCGCTGGAGGTCGATGGCGGACGCTGCGTTTGAAGCGCATCGGCCGCATCGACAGCGTTTCTGACCGGGTTTGACTTAGGGTTCCCATGGCCTAGTGTTCAAAGGGTCAAGGGGGTGATGGCTTGATGGCCGCGGGATTGGGTAAGCTACGCGAAGGACTGCGGCGTCGCACCAGGGTTTATAGAGCCAGGCGCGCCCGGGCAAATAGCAAGGCGACCTTCATCGGCGTCACCGGCAGTTCGGGAAAATCGACGGTGACGGCGCTGCTCGGGCACATATTGGCCGCCCATCGGCCGACCTATGCGCGTCTCCTCGCCAACACCATGCAGTCGTTGGTCGGCACGCTCTACAAACGCATGCGGCAAGCCGGCGAGGTCGACTATGTTGTTTTCGAAGCCGGGGCTTTTGGCGTCGATACGATCCGGCCGATGGCGCAGATGCTGCAGCCTCATGTGGCGGTCGTCACCATGGTTCGCCTTGAGCATGTAGCCAGTTTCAGGACCCTGGAAAACGTCGCTGTCGAAAAACGTGCCTTGGTCGAGGCGCTGCGGCCGGATGGCATCGCGGTCCTCAATGCCGACGACCCCCATGTGGCCGACATGGCTGCCGGCGCCAGGTGCCGTGTCGTTACTTTCGGCATTGCCGCGGGAGCCGACTATCGTGTGACCGACATCCACGCCGCTTATCCCGATCGGCTGGCGCTGTCGATCGATTGGCGCGGAGGCCGGCTCCAACTCGAAACGCCATTTCCCGCCGAACATTTCTGGCTGCCGACCGCCGCCGCCGTCGCGACGGCGCTGGAACTCGGCGTTCCCCCGGATAAGGTTGCCGCCCAGGTGGCGACTTTCCAGCCATTGGCAAATCGCTGCGCCGTGATTGTCACCGACGGCGGTCCGCAATTCATCGTCGATGCCGCCAAGGCGCCCTGGCACTCCATCAACCTCGCCCTGGAAATTATTACCAAGGCCACCGCCGTTCGAAAGCGCATCGTCCTTGGCCAGATTTCGGACTATGTCGGCTCGACCAGGAAATACGACCAGGCCTATCGAACCGCGCGGGAAATCGCGGATCAGGTCATCTATACCGGCGACAATGCACATCGCTCGCGGGCGAGCCAAGCTGATCGCGATGGCGGCCGGTTTGTCGAGCTTCGCACGCCGAAGGACGTCTCGGACCATATCAAGCGAACGGCGGTGCCGGGCGAATTGATCCTCATCAAAAGCTCTTCAAACCTTCACCTGGAGCGCATCGCGCTCGCCTGGAAGCATGAGGTCAAATGCTGGGTTCCTGTCTGCGGCAAGCGGGAGGGCTGCGATACTTGCGGTCTGTACGAAGTGCCCTTTGAGCAACATCGCGACCACGTCAGGCAACGCAGGCGCGACAGAAGATGGCAACGGCTGCGCCGGATGTTCGGTGGCCGGTCGTCATAAGCCCGCCTCGGCGCATCCAGGCGCGGAGGCCCGCTACGCGCCGGTCTTGATGTAGCTCTTGTAGATCCAGCCGGTCTTGCCGTTGTAGACGATCTGGCACCACTGCTTGCAGCTCATCACCTGCACCAAGGTTCGGGCCGGCACCGTGCCGATGGCGGCCGCATTCTTCTTCGGCCCGCTCCGCATGGTCACTGCCCGCAGGACACGCCCGTTGCCGGCCGCCGCCACTTTGCGTGGTTTTGCCTTGGCCTGGCCATCGTCATCCTGGCTGGCCACCGGCTGCTCATCCGGCGCTTGCGGTTGTACAGCCGGGATAGCTGCGGTCTGCGCGCCATCGGGTTTGCCGCCATTCGTCGCCGCCTGGGGGGCGGCAACCTTGGCAAGTTCGGACGCGGCATCGCTGTTTGCCGATGGTTGTGCGAATGCGGCCGCGGTCGCCGGCTTGCCCTGGGCCTGCTCTGCCTGGGGCGTCCCCTGGTCGGGCGAAGCCGATGCGGCTTTCGCCTGTGAGCCGGTCCAGCGAGGATCATTGGCCGCGAGTGCCGGAATGGCGGCCTGGGCGGCAGCCATGGTCGGTGAAACCTGGCTGGGCTTGTGCTCCACCAGCGGTGTCACGGCGGCAACCGCCACCGTGGTGCCAGAGGTGGAAACTTTCGTCGTCTTCACCGGAATCGTCGGAATGCTTTGCTCCGGATTGGCGGCTGCCTGCCTCTCGCTGGCTGGCAATGCCAGCCACAGCGCCACCGCGGCAACGCCAAGCAAGGCGGCGGTGCCGACCGCGGCAATGACCAGATGCGAGTTCGAACGCACGCCCTGCCAAAATGACGGGCGCATGTCATAGCCGAACTGCATGGCAAAGCGCCGACGTTCCGGAGCACCGAAACTGAAGGGCTCTATCACTTTTGCCACCTCCATGAGCGGGCCGGTGTTCTTTCGATCAAATGTCGCAAATCATGCGTTCGATCGGCACCGGTCCCAAAACGCGGGCAGGCCCGCAACAATCCCCGAACAATTCGCCCAGATGCGGACCCTTCGCCCGCGATTGTGGCATCAGTACGCCATAACCGGGGATTCTGCGCCTTTGGCGGCAATTCCGCAATGCGTCCCCCGGGCAACAAATGTTACATGGATATTACAATATTACATGAGATCGTGATCGCATGGGATACCGGCAATCCGGGCCAGACTGAAGCATGTCGCGTATAAACGGACCAATGCAACGCGTTTTAGGGTCTTTGTGTTGATGCATGTCGTCTCTCACTTTTGGGAGACACGCATCAGATCCTGTCCCTGAGCGCAAACCAGTTGAGCGCCAGGAAAAGCAGCGGCGCGCGGAAACGGCGGCCGCCAGGAAAGGGCGGAATTTTCAGGTCCTCGATCAGTTTCAGCCGGTCGCGGTTGCCGGTAACAGTTTCGGCATAGAGCTTGCCGAAGAAGTTCGACAGCATGACGCCGTGACCGGAATAGCCCCCGGCCGAGATCACATTAGGCATCACTTCACGCACGAACGGCTTCCTCGGCACCGTGATGCCGACATAACCGCCCCAGCCATGGGTGATCTCGACGTCGCTTAGCGCCGGATAGAGTTCCGCGATCTGGCGGCGAATATGGATGTGGATATCCTTGGGATCGTTGACGCCATAGACCTCGCGTCCGCCGAACAGCAGCCGGCCATCCTTGGATTTGCGGAAATAGCGCACGACGAAGCGGGAATCGTCGACCGATTCGCCCCCCGGCAACACGTTCGAATCCGATCCCAGCGGCACTGTCGCGCCGATGAAGGATCCGATCGGCATGATGTGCGCGGCACTCACCGGCTCGAGCGTGCCGCCATAGGCGTTGACCGCGATCAGGCATTTTTGCGCCGAGATCGTCCCTCGTGGGGTGGAAACCCTGACCTTGCCGCCAGCCGAGACGATGCCAGTCGATGGCGTCCCTTCGAACAAATGCGCGCCCGCCTGTGCCGCCACCCGCGCCGTGCCGATCACCAGTTTCATCGGATGGATGTGGCCGGTGCCAATGTCGCGCGTGCCGCCGAAATAGGCGCTCGAGCCCAGCCGCTCGGCCGTCTCCGCCTTGTCCATGAAAGAAAGATGCGGGTAGGAGAAGCGGTTGGCCATGATCTCGGCATGCGCTTTGTAGTCGTCGACATAGCGCGGCTTGTGCGCGACCGAGAGCTGACCCGGTGCGTAGTCGATGTCGATCTGGTTGGTGGCGGCGAATTCGAGCAGATGTGCCTTCGCCTCCTCGGCAAGATCGAACAGCGCCTTGGCGCGAGAGAGGCCGTATTCGGCTTCCAAATCCTCCGCCCAGGCGCGCTGTCCGGTACCAAGCTGGCCGCCATTGCGCCCGGAAGCACCGTCGCCGAAGCGATGCGCCTCGATCAGCACCACGGCCGCTCCAGCCTTGGCCAAATGAACCGCTGCCGACAGACCGGTAAACCCGCCGCCGATGATAACGACGTCGCAGGTCCGATCGCCATCGAGCGCCGAGTACTCAGGCCTTGCCCCGGCCGTATCCTCATACCAGGAACGGCCGGGAGAGATGGGTGATTGATAAGTCATGATACTCATAGGGGAGTAGGGGAGTAGGGACAGCTAGTCGGCTGCAAGCTTACGGATTAGGAGTCGAAGGAGCTTTCCTACACTTTCGGTACTTGCCAACAAGGAGGTCGCCGTCGTTCGCGGCGCGATATTGCTGATAGGAACCTCGCACCTCTCTCCCATAGCCTTCAGCTATGTTAGCCGGAACCGAGGTTGCGGCTCGCCGCACTTGGCTGGTCAGTCCGTAAAGCTCCTCCTTGGGCCAGGATCTAGTCGCGCCGTAAACCGCCACCGCAAGATCCATTGCTTGTTGCCAGACTACCAGATCCTTGTAGGAGCCCGTTCTCTCCGTCATTTTTCCCCTACTCCCCTACTCCCCTACTCCCCTACTCCGCTACTCCCCTACTCCCCTATACATTCAGCAACAAATATTCCCGCTCCCACGGGCTGATCACTTCCATGAAGGTCTCGAACTCCGCCCGTTTGATCGCCGCGTAGGTGGCGGCGAAGGACTTGCCCAGCAGCGCGCAGAGTTCCTCGTCGCCCTCGAACAGGTCGACGGCTTCGAGCAGGCCGCGCGGCAGGTCGATCTCGTCCGCGTTGGCGGTCGTCAGCACCGGCGGCTCGGCCTTGACCTTTTTGGTGATGCCGATCAGCCCGCAGGCGAGCGAGGCCGCCACGGCCAGATAGGGATTGGCGTCGGAGGACGGGATGCGGTTTTCGACGCGCCGCGCCGCGGGGTCGGAACGCGGCACTCGGAACGCCGTGGTGCGGTTGTCGTAGCCCCATTTGTTGTTGACGGGGGCAGACGCCGCCTGCGTCAGCCGCCGGTAGGAGTTGACGTAGGGCGCGAACATCACCAGCGCGTTCGGCACGTGCTTTTGCATGCCGCCGATGAAATGGAAGAAATCCTCGGTCTCCGAACCGTCCTCGGCCGAAAAGATGTTCCTGCCCGTCTTCTTGTCGACGATCGACTGGTGGATATGCATGGCCGAACCCGGCTGGCCCTGGATCGGCTTGGCCATGAAGGTGGCGTAAATCTCATGCTTGAGCGCGGCTTCACGAATGGTGCGCTTGAACATGAACACCTGGTCGGCGAGCTCGATCGGGTCGCCATGGCGCAGATTGATCTCGAGCTGGCCGGCGCCTTCTTCGTGGATCAGCGTGTCGATCTCCAGCCCCTGGCTTTCGGAGAAATGGTAGATGTCGTCGATCAGTTCGTCGAACTCATTGACGCCGGCGATCGAATAGCCGGCGCCGCCGCCGATGGCGCGCCCCGAGCGGCCAACGGGCGGGGTCAACGGATAGTCCGGATCCGGATTCTTGCGCACGAGGTAGAACTCGATCTCAGGCGCCACCACCGGCTTCAGCCCAAGCTTGTCGTAGGCGGCAACGACGCGCTTCAGCACATTGCGCGGCGTGAACTCGACCGAGCGGCCGTCCTGATGGACGAGGTCGCAGATCACGGCAGCCGTCGGGTCTTCTTCCCACGGCACCACCGTCAGCGTCGAAAGGTCCGGCATCAGCTTGAGGTCGCCATCGTCTTCGGGATAGTGGAAGCCGTTGCCGTCCTCGGGATAGCCGCCGGAGATCGTCGTCATGAAGACGGCCGAGGGCAGCGCCAGTGAGGTGTTGGAGGTGAATTTCTTCGACGGCATCATCTTGCCGCGCGCCACGCCGGCCTGATCAGGCGTGATGCATTCGATATCCTCGATGCCGCGCCATTCCAGCCAATCGCTGACTTCCTTCCAGTTCTTCACACCACGCAGGTTTTTCACGAAGGCAGGCGTGCGCGCCCGTCCTCCGCGGCTCGACGGACGGACTTCCTTTTTTGCAGGCGGCATCATTCACCAGATTGGGTTGCGGATTTCGGAGTATAGCCGCGCCGCGCGATGGAAGGGAAGGGGAGCCGCCGCCGGGTAGGGGGTCAGTTTGAAATCGGTGGCGGACCCGCCCCGTCTCGACCGGGGGCCTCCAGCACATATGACTGGCGCTCTTCCCCTGAGCTACGGGCCGCCAACCGGGGATATATCAGACTGTCCGCTTTTTGTAAGGCAGCGCACCAGAGGCTTTTCGGCTTCTTTCGCTCCGATCAGCGCAACGATGTCGCTGATCTCCCAAAGCTTGTCTGTCACGCCAGCGGCCATCGCCGGGGTCGGAATTTCAAACTGACCCGCTACCCGCCGCCGGCAATTGTCGGTGCAGGTTGAAAACCGCCTGCCGGTCAGCCTAGGTTCGGCGTCTTCCCTGCACTCGAGAAGCCGGCGATGCGAACCAGCAGCGAACTGACCACGATCGGCTTCGATGCCGACGACACACTTTGGCAGAACGAACAGTTCTTCCGCATGACGGAAAAGCGCTTTGCCGCCATGCTGGCCGATCATGGCGAGGAGGCGCAGATCTCGGCGCGACTGCTGGAGGCCGAACGGCGCAACCTTGCGATCTATGGCTTCGGCATCAAGGGGTTTACGCTCTCGATGATCGAAACCGCGATCGAGGTCACCGAAGGGCGCGTGCCGGCCTCGGTCATATCAAGGATTCTCGATGCCGGCCGCGAGATGCTGGGCCATCCGATCGAGCCCTTGCCGCATGCGCGCGAGACGGTCGAGAAACTCGCCGGCACCTTCCGCCTCGTACTGATCACCAAGGGCGATCTGTTCGATCAGGAGCGCAAGCTGGCCGGGTCCGGCCTGGGTGACCTGTTCGACGCGGTCGAGATTGTCAGCGACAAGACTGCCGCGACCTATGCGCGCCTCTTCAGCCGCCACGGCGATGGTCCGTCAAGCAGTATGATGGTCGGCAATTCGCTGAAGTCGGACGTGGTGCCCGCCATCGAGGCCGGCGGCTGGGGCGTCCATGTGCCGCACGAACTGACCTGGGTGCTCGAACATATCGAGGCGCCGGTCGCCGAGCCGCGTTTTCGCCAGATACCGCATCTCGGCCAATTGCCTGACCTGATTGAGAGCATCGCGAAGCCGGGCTGATCGCGACTTCCATTATTTGCTTTCATGTATAAATTCGGAGAGAAAATCGTTGCACGACTTTCCCGGAATTGCCTCAGCGGCTGATCAGGCGATCGATCACCGGTTGCAGCCGTTCGGGCGTGATCGGCTTGGCCACCACCGCATCGATGACATTGGACAAGCCAAGGCTCTCCGGCGTGCCGTTCTTGGTTGAAAGCAGGATCACGGGAGGAAGCGATTTGCCCGAAGCCCGGCGCAATGTTTCGATGCCGGACATCAGATTGTCGCAGTCCTTGTTGTCGGGGCCGCCATCGAGCACAATCGCGCCAGGCACCAGCGTCCGCAAGGTTTTCGCCGCTATGTCAGGCGGTTCCGAGATTGGCCTGAGTCCGGACCGCTCGACAATCTTCGATACCACCACCCGGTTGACCGGCGATTTCCCGACAACCAGCACCCGCGAGGGATCGCGGATCGTCTCGATGCTTGAATCCCGGGTCCCCAGATTCACGTGCTTTGCGGTCTCGCCCTCGCTCTTCACTGGGCACCCAAGTCGGCCAAGAAGTTCGCCCCTATTTCAATGCAGAGTTGAATCCGGCGGACAATTGGCGTGAGATCGGACCCCATGTCAAGGCGAAATAAAAGACGCTCGCGGGCGTCTTCCACAACAGTGGATTCAAGCAACAGTACTGTACTGCTCTGTCCATGGCTCCGGTGCGTAAAAATAAAATTCACCTGCGCATACATTGCGCAGGTGAAAGGACCGCGTGGACGATTTCCGGTCAGCCATGGCTCTGCTGGGTGACGATTACCGGGATCAGCAGATCGCCCCAATTGCCGTCACCGCCATGATGCCTTGCCGAGCGGACCAGTTCCACCGAGACGCCCGCCTCGACCGCCTTCATCACCGACTGGTTCAGCCTGTGCAGATCGTTGGCCAACATGCGGATCGTCGCCTGCTGGTCGACGCTCATCGTGGTCGATTGCTCTTCCGCCCGTTCCTTGACACGGCTTATCGATGCCATTGGTCTTCTCCTATGTCCTTGCCCTCAAGGGGCGTTCCTCTGTTGGTCGTCTTCTTTGCGGACTCACTCCGCTGCTGGCTTGAACTGCGCGTGCTCGGTCGATTCATGCATGGCGGTGGTCGACGATTTGCCGCCGGTGATCGCCATCGAGACGGCGTCGAAATAGCCGGTGCCGACCTCACGCTGGTGCTTGGTCGCGGTATAGCCATTGGCTTCCGCCGCGAATTCCGCTTCCTGCAACTCGGAATAGGCCGCCATCTGCCGCGCCTTGTAGCCGCGGGCGAGTTCGAACATGCCGTAGTTGAGCTGGTGGAAACCGGCCAGCGTAATGAACTGGAACTTGTAGCCCATGGCGCCCAGTTCCCGTTGGAATTTGGCGATCGTTGCGTCGTCGAGGTTCTTCTTCCAGTTGAACGATGGCGAGCAATTATAGGCGAGCAGCTTGCCCGGATGGTGCCGGCGCACGCCCTCGGCGAATTTCTTGGCCTGCGCCAGGTCGGGCTTGGATGTCTCGCACCAGATCAGGTCGGCGTGGGGCGCATAGGCAATGGCCCGCGCGATGCAGGGCTCGATGCCGTTCCTGACCTGGTAGAAGCCTTCCACAGTACGTCCGGCATCGTAGTCGACGAAGGGCTGGTCGCGCTCATCGATGTCGGAGGTCAGCAGCTTTGCCGCTTCCGCGTCGGTGCGCGCCACGACCAGTGTGGGCGTACCCATCACGTCGGCCGCGAGCCGCGCCGCGTTGAGATTGCGGATATGTGCGGCGGTCGGGATCAGCACCTTGCCGCCGAGATGGCCGCACTTCTTCTCCGACGCCAGCTGGTCCTCATAGTGGACGCCGGCGGCACCCGCCTCGATAAACGCCTTCATGATCTCGAAGGCATTGAGCGGACCACCGAAGCCGGCTTCGGCGTCGGCGACGATCGGCGCGAACCAGGTCTCGACCGAAAGCCCATTGCCTTCGGAGGTCTCGATCTGGTCGGCGCGCTGCAGCGTGCGGTTGATGCGCTTGACCAGTTCGGGCGCCGCATTAGCTGGATAGAGCGATTGGTCCGGATACATAGCCGAGGCGGTGTTGGCGTCGGCGGCAACCTGCCAGCCCGACAGGTAGATCGCCTTCAGCCCGGCACGCACCTGCTGCATCGCCTGGTTGCCGGACATGGCGCCCAATGCGTTGACGAAGTCCTCCTCGTGGATGAGTTTCCACAGCCGGTTGGCCCCCATTTCGGCAAGGCTATGCCTGATCTGCACCGAACCGCGCAGCCGCTTCACGTCTTCCGGCGAATAGGGGCGTTCGATGCCGTGGAAGCGACCTTCAGGCGCCGAGGGAACGAGGTTGTAAAAATCAGTCATTTGTCACTCCGATGGGTTCTTTACGATGTCCGCACACCAATTGTCGGGGCGCTTCTATGTGACGGAATTTACATTGCGGCGCGAAATGAGCCAGAAAAATCAGGGAAAACGCGGAAAGATAAGGGAAAATCTGTGTTGTGTTTGACAGGCAACGGCGGTAAATTTGTAATTGCTGTCAAAATCCGTGGTCGAAACGCGGGCGCTCGAAGGTGTAAATCTTGTCAAGGAACACCGATGGCTGATCAGAAGATTTTCGCCGGGCCGCGTATTCGCCGCATCCGCAACGCCAAGGGCCTGACCCAGACGGCGATGGCCGAGGGGCTCGGCATCTCGCCGTCCTACCTCAACCTGATCGAGCGCAACCAGCGGCCGTTGACGGTGCAGCTGATCTTGAAACTGGCCTCCGTCTACAAGGTCGATCCGCATGAGCTTCAGGGCGAGGCAAGGGGATCGGTCGCCGCCTTGAAGGAGGTGTTCACCGATCCGTTGCTGGTCGGCGAACTGCCGGGAGACCAGGAACTGATCGAGCTTGCCGAGGCAGCGCCCAATGCGTCGGCCGCCGTGATAAAACTGTTCCGCGCCTATCGCGAGCAGGCCGAGCGGCTGTCCGACCTCAACGAGCTTCTGGCGCGCGAGGGACGCGCCACCGCGCTTTCCGGCGCCCGCCTGCCGGTTGACGAGGTGCACGAGATTTTCGAGCGGCGGCCGAACCATTTTTCCTCGCTCGAGGAAGAGGCCGCGGCATTCACCTCGGTGCTCGATCCCGGCGATGACCTGTTCGGCGCCTTGAAAGCCTGGCTGAAGCGCGAATACGGCATCGTGGTCAAGGTTCTGCCTGTCGCCACCATGCCGAACTGGCGCCGGCGCTACGACCGCCACTCGCAGCGCCTGTTCCTGTCGGAGCGCCTGTCGCCGTTCGACCAGTTGCGCGAAGTGGCGATGGAGGCCTGCCTGATCCGCATGACGGTCGCGGTCGCTGGCGAGATCCAGGCGCTGCGGTTGGCCACGGACGAAGCGCGTCGCCTTGCCCGCTTCGAACTCGGCCGTTATGCTGCCCATGCGCTGATGATGCCCTATCAGCCCTTTCACGCGGCGGCCGTTCGCTCACGCTACGACATCGACGTCCTGCGCTCGCGCTTTGGCGTTTCCTTCGAACAGGCGGCAAACCGGCTGACCATGCTGCAACGGCAAGGTGCCGCCGGCGTGCCCTTCTTCATGCTGGAGGTCGACAATGCCGGAAACCGCTTCCGCAAGGCCGGCAGCCAGGGCTTTCCGCAAAGCCGGTTTGGCGGCGGCTGTCCCAAGCTTCCCGTGCACGTCGCCTTTACCCAGCCCGGCCAGATCTTCGTCGAGGCCGTGGAAATGCCCGACGGCGCCGAGTTCCTGTGCATCGCCCGAACGCTGGAGGGGCCGCAGGGCGCATTCTCCGAGCGCCCGCGCCGCACCGCGCTGCTGCTTGGCTGCGACATCGGCTTTCGCGACGACATCGTCTATGGCGCGGCCCTGCCCGGCACGGCAATCGGCGCAAAGGTAGGGGCGGGCATCACGGCGACGCCAGTCGGCCCCGCATGCCGGCTTTGCGAGCGTGTCGGCTGCCTGGCGCGCGCCGAGCCGCCGGTGACGCGCCCCCTCGGCCTCGACGAGATGGTCACCGGCCTGAGCGCTTTCGACTTCCAATAGCGCGGCGAATTTCAAGGGAGGGCGGCGAGGTGCCACAATCGTCGCCGGGCTCTGGATCACGCCTGGCGCACGCGTTTGCGTTACGCGAACAGAGCATATTTTTGTCGTCCCTTGCGCATCGTCCCGTCTACAAAAGCCCGACAGTCGCGCCCATGACAGATACAGCATCATCGCCGGGCCTTGCTACCTCGACAGCCTCGCCGCACGAGGAACGCGTCGGCATGCTGCTGGTCTTCCTGTCGGCGCTGATGTGGAGTTTCGGCGGCACCATCGCCCGCTTCGTCAGCGTTGGTGACAGCTGGACGGTTATCTTCTGGCGCTCCGTCTGGGCCGCCGTCTTCCTGCTCTGCTTCATGGCCTGGCGCGACGGCTGGCGCGGCATGGTGAAGTCATTCCGGGACATGGGCCTGCCAGGCATCGCGGTAGGATCCTGCTTCGCCATTGCGTCGACCTCGTTCGTCGTGGCGCTTGCCTACACCACCGTCGCCAACATCCTCCTGATGCAGGCTGGCGTGCCGTTGCTGGCAGCCCTGTTTTCCTGGGCGCTGTTTCGCGAAAGAGTGACCGTCGCGACCTGGATGGCGATCGCCGCCGTCATCGCCGGCGTCGCCATCATGGTGTCGGAATCGCTTGACGGCGCCGTCTCGCCCATAGGCGACGGACTGGCGCTGCTGATCGCGTTCATGTTCTCGATCGCCACCGTCATCACAAGGCGTTTCTCCAGCGTGCGCATGACGCCGGCGACTTGTCTGGGCACGATTTTGGCGGCGGGCTTCGCTGCCTCGCAGGTATCGACCTTCACGGTCTCGGCCGGGGACATGGGCTTTCTCTTCGTCTTCGGCGTGGTCAATCTCGGCCTTGGCCTTGCTTTCTTCGCCACCGGCGCGCGCCTGATCCCGGCGGCGATCGCCGCGCTGCTCGGCACGTTCGAGCCGATCCTGGGGCCGATATGGGTCTGGCTCATCCATTCCGAGGTGCCGTCCGGGCGCACCATCATCGGCGGCGCGGTGGTGGTCACGGCGCTGCTTGTCCATATTGGGCTCGAATTCAAGCGCCAGGCGCGGCCGCAGCGGGCTGGGGTCACCGGAGTGCCTTCGCCGAATTGATGACGGCGCCGAAGCTTTGCCCATTGACAACGTCGTTGCCGCCCGGGCAGGCTGGGAATACGGCAACAACAAGACAGGCGTATCTTGCCAAGTCTCCCCGGCGGCTCGATCGAGACCGGCCCATATTCTTGTATCTCTGTCCGCGCGGCGGCGAAAGCTTCTGACGGCACCGCAATTCCTTCCCGCCCGGGACGACTGGGTGGCCATGGGCGGCAGGCCGAATGGCGCTTGTCGGCCGCTGGGAAGCTCAATAGTTTGAAACAAATGCCCGGCCGCGCGACGATGTCGCGACGCGCCGGCGATGGAACACTCACCAAAGGAGAATAGCATGATCCGCAAAGCGCTCTGGCTTTCGGCGACTTCGGTATTTCTGGCGCTTTTGACGCCCGCCGGTCACGCCGAGGACCGCGTCGTCAACGTCTTCAACTGGTCGGACTATATCGACAGTTCGATCATCGATGATTTCACCAAGAAGACCGGCATCAAGGTCGTCTACGACACCTTCGATTCCAACGAAATCCTGGAAACCAAACTGCTCGCCGGCGGCAGCGGCTACGACGTCGTCGTGCCGAGCGGCAATTTCCTCGCCCGCCAGATTCAGGCCGGTGTGTTCCAGAAGCTCGACAAGTCGAAACTGCCGAACCTCTCCAACATGTGGGATACGGTTACGGAGCGCACCGCCAAATACGACCCCGGCAATGAATACTCGGTCAACTACATGTGGGGCACGGTCGGCATCGGCTACAACGTCAAGAAGGTGCAGGCAGCGCTCGGCACCGACAAGATCGACAGCTGGGATACCTTCTTCAATCCCGACAGCCTGGCCAAGTTGAAGGATTGCGGCGTCTATGTGCTGGATTCTCCGTCCGACATCCTGCCGGCGACGCTGAAATATCTCGGGCTGGACCCGAACAGCACCTCGCCCGACGATATCGCCAAGGCCGAGGCAGCCCTTCTCAAGATCCGGCCCTACATCCGGAAGTTCCACTCATCCGAATACATCAACGCACTCGCCAATGGCGACATCTGCCTGGCGATCGGCTGGTCGGGTGACGTGTTCCAGGCTCGCAACCGCGCTGTCGAGGCCAAGCAAGGCGTGGAGATCGGCTATTCCGTGCCGAAGGAAGGCGCCCAGATGTGGTTCGATCAGATGGCGATCCCGGCCGACGCGCCGCATGTCGCCGAGGCACTCGAATTCATCAACTACATGATGACCCCGGAAGTGATCGCCAAATCGTCGAACTATGTGCTCTACGCCAACGGCAACAAGGCCTCGCAGCAATTCGTCGACAAGGCGCTGCTGGACGACCCGTCGGTCTATCCGGATGCCGCGACCTTGGCGAAGCTCTACACCGTCCAGCCGTACGATCCCAAGACCCAGCGCATCGTCACCCGCAGCTGGACCAAGATCGTCACCGGCCAATAGGCAATTCGATGCGGCCCCGGCAGCCAACTGCCGGGGTCGATTTCTTCTGGGGAATAAAAAACACGGAGTGGGGATATGAAATCGCTTGGCAGCATCCGCAGGGATTTCGCGCCATGGAACGACCCGAGCGCCAAGCCCTATATCCAGTTCGACAGCGTCACCAAGAAGTTCGGTGACTTCACCGCCGTCAACAATTTGTCGCTGACCATTTTCGAGCGCGAATTCTTCGCCCTGCTCGGCGCCTCGGGTTGTGGAAAGTCGACGCTGCTCAGGATGCTTGCCGGCTTCGAGGAGCCGACCTCGGGCCGTATCCTGCTCGATGGCCAGGATCTGCGCGGCATTCCGCCCTATCGGCGGCCGGTCAACATGATGTTCCAGTCCTATGCCCTGTTCCCGCATATGACGGTCGAGAACAACATCGCCTTCGGCCTCAAGCAGGAAGGCATGCCGAAGTCCGATATCGAGAAGCGCGTCGCCGAGATGCTGAAGCTGGTCAAGCTCGAGCAGTTCGCCAAGCGCAAGCCGCACCAGCTATCCGGCGGCCAGCGCCAGCGCGTCGCGCTTGCCCGCTCCGTCGCCAAGCGGCCGAAGGTGCTGCTGCTCGACGAGCCGCTGGGCGCGCTCGACAAGAAACTGCGCGAGGAAACCCAGTTCGAACTGATGGATCTGCAGCAGGAACTCGGCCTGACCTTCGTCGTCGTCACCCACGACCAGGAAGAGGCCATGACCATGGCCGATCGCATCGCCATCATGGACAAGGGCGAGGTCATGCAGGTGGCGACGCCGGCGGAAGTCTATGAAGCGCCGGCGTCGCGCTTCGTCGCCCATTTCGTCGGCAACGTGAACATGTTCGAGGGCAAGGTGGCCGAGCGGGCGGCAAACACCACGCGCATCACCGGCGCGACAGGCGCCCAGATCGTTGTCGAAAACAGCACCGAGTCAAAGGCCGGTTCCGACATCGTCTTCGCGATAAGGCCGGAGAAGATCAAGGTGTCGTCCAAGAAGCCGACGGACGCCGTCAATGCGCTGGAGGGCGAAGTCTACGACGTCGCCTATCTCGGCGACATGACTGTCTACCACATCAGGCTGGACGACGGGCAGATCATCAGGGCAAGCGCGCTCAACGCGGCGCGCGTCACCGAGGATCCGCTGACCTGGAACGACCGCGCCTGGGTGTCTTTTCGGCCCGACGCCGGCGTCGTGCTGGCACGGTAGGGGGCTGGCATGTCCAACATCGCCGTCACCGATGCCGCCGCGCTACCGACTGTCGCCAAGCCGTTCCTGACGCGCCTGGGCACCGGCTTCTTCAACCGGCTTGTCATCATCGTCCCCTATCTCTGGCTGCTGTTCTTCTTCCTCATCCCCTTCGTCATCGTCTTCAAGATCTCGCTGTCGCAGACGGCCATCGCCATGCCGCCCTATACGCCGGTGCTCGATTTCAGGGACGGCGTTTCCGGCTTCTTCGCCGGCTTTCGCGACCTCAACTTCGACAATTATGTCTGGCTGACGCAGGACGCCCTCTATCTCAAGGCCTACATCACCAGCGTCGTCATTGCCGCCATTTCGACGGTGCTGACGCTGATCGTCGGCTACCCTATCGCCTATGGCATGGCGCGGGCGCCGGCGACGATCCGCCCGACCTTGCTGATGCTGGTCATCCTGCCGTTCTGGACGTCGTTCCTGATCCGCGTCTATGCCTGGATCGGCATCCTCAAGCCCGAGGGCCTGCTCAACCAACTGCTTCTGTCATTGCACCTCATCAACCAGCCGCTGGTCATCCTCAACACCTATACGGCCATCTTCATCGGCATCGTCTATTCCTACCTGCCGTTCATGGTGCTGCCGCTCTATTCGTCGCTGGAAAAGATGGACTATTCCCTGATCGAGGCGGCCAAGGATCTCGGCTGCCCGCCGACATCAGCCTTCTGGAAGATCACTTTCCCGCTGTCGCTGCCGGGCGTCATCGCCGGCTGCCTGCTGGTGTTCATCCCCGCCGTCGGCGAGTTCGTCATTCCCGATTTGCTCGGCGGCTCGCAGACGCTGATGATCGGCAAGACCCTCTGGAACGAGTTCTTCGCCAATCGTGACTGGCCGGTGTCATCGGCCGTCGCCGTCATCCTGCTTCTGTTGCTGACCGTGCCGATCATGCTCTTCCAGCAAGCCCAGGCTAAGGCACAGGAGCAGGGCAAATGAACAGCTGGAGCCGCTTCAACGTCACCTCGATCGTGCTCGGTTTTGCCTTCCTCTATCTGCCGATCGTGCTGCTCGTCGTCTTCTCCTTCAACGAGTCCAAGCTGGTCACCGTCTGGGGCGGCTTCTCGACCAAATGGTACGTGTCGCTGTTCCACAATCAGGGTCTGATGGACGCCACCTGGGTCACGGCGCGCGTCGGTGTCATTTCGGCGACGGTGGCGACCGTGCTCGGCACGCTGGCGGCACTCACCCTGACACGCTACACGCGCTTCAGGGGTAGGGTGCTGTTTTCGGGCATGGTCTTCGCGCCGCTGGTCATGCCGGAAGTCATCACCGGCCTGTCGTTGCTGCTGCTCTTCGTTGCCGTCGGTCTCGACCGCGGTTTCCTTACCGTGACGCTCGCCCACATCACGCTCACAATGTGCTTCGTGGCGGTCGTCGTGCAGTCGCGCCTGGTGTCGTTCGATCGTTCGCTGGAGGAGGCGGCCATGGATCTCGGCGCAACGCCGGCCAAGACCTTTTTCCAGATCACCCTGCCGGTCATCCTGCCGGCGATCGTGTCCGGATGGATGCTGGCCTTCACTCTGTCGCTCGACGATCTGGTTATCGCCAGCTTCACCTCCGGCCCCGGTGCCACGACGCTGCCGATGAAAATCTACAGCCAGGTCCGTCTCGGCGTGACGCCGGAGATCAATGCCGCCTGCACCATCCTGATCGCCGTCGTCGCGGTCGGCGTCATCGTCGCGTCGATCGCCAACAAGCGCCGCGAGGTGCAGCGCCAACTCGACGAACGGGCAGCACAGCGCGGTTAAGGGGATGAAAGTCGAGGCGCAGGCATGTCACCCAGAGTGAGCCAGGCTTTGGGAGAACGAAAGGCGTCAGAACAGGACGGTTAGCCGGTTTTAAGGAAACGGTGAGCGAGCCGTATTCCTTGACCTGCTTCTATTCCCCCGAAACGCCACGGCTTATCGGTGAAATGAACGGCGTGCTCCACGTTCCGCCGACGAAAAACGACGACTGGTTGGGTCCTTGCTGGCCGCTCTTTTGTGCCGCTGCCTGATCCGGCTGGATGACGCCGCCCGACAGCGCCAGTCCGCGTCCAGCGTAGGAGGCGATCCCGGAAAGCCAGATCTTGTATTTCGCCGAATTGGCCTCGGCCTTGTCCAGCCGCGCCACGCCCCTCGAAATGGTTGCCTTGACCTCGGCGCCATCGATAGGCAGCGTCCCGTCCGAGACGTCGTCGAGCGCGAAGAAGCCGCCCTGTTCGGTATGCTTGAGAAAGGCCGGCAGGTTGAACTTGCTGAGCGCGCCAGGGCCGAAGGTCGCCGAGACGGAGCCGTCGGCGTCTTCAAAGATCGAATCCCAGGTTCTGCCCGGCCCCTTCAGGATGACCGAGACGGTGCTGGTGCCAACCGGCACTAGCCGGGTCATCCCCGCCGCCGTGGCGAACGCGCCGCCATCGACATCGGAAGCCAGCAGCCGGATCTCGACCTGGGTGCCCTCGGGCTTGCGGTCGAAACGAAGGCTGGTCTGGATGTTGCCCCCAAAGGCCGAGGCGTCGGAGATGTCGAAGACGGAGAGACCGTCCTTGACCTGCGCGGTGGCGGCAACGTCGGCAAGCTGGATGCTGCCAGCCGTGGCATGCGCCGCCGACAGCCTGAGATCGAGATTGACCCGGTCGGCGAAACTCGTGTCGACCTGACCTGGCTCGCCGCTGCTTGCCGGCCCCAGCGGCGTGAAGGCGGACAGGAACGACCTGAGGTCGAGCGTGTCGAAGGCAAGCGTGCCCGAGATCACCGGCTGCGTCTCGCCGAGCGACACGTCCAGCGCGCCCATGCCCGGATTGTTGTCCAGCGCCAGCGCGGTGTTTTCGAATTTGACACGGCCCGCGGATGCCGTGACCTTGCTCGAAATGCTGACCGAGCCGATCGCGGCACTCGGCGCGATGCCGGCCTGCGACCATTCCAGCACGCGGCGCAGCGAGGGGGCGGCGAACTTCACCTGGCCGTCGAAATAGCCGTTCTCGGACATGCTGGCCGTGCCGTCGAAGGAGAAGGTGGCGGGCGCGGCCTTGAAGGACAAAGTGAGCGGCGCCATGCCTCCGGCAAACAGCACCAGCGGTCTCTGCGAGGCGGCGTCCAGGGTCACGCTTTCGCCACGCCAGATCCCGGTTGCGGACAGCGTCGCATTGCTGTTCATCGCCGCCCACGTGGCCTGGCCGCTAAGGCTGCTCAGGATCTCCTCGTCCTTGCCGTTGACGGAAGCCACCATGCGGCCGTCCCTGAACTCCACGGTACCGAAAGTGTCGGTCGGCAGCTTGTCGAGGTCGGGCTTGGCGGGGTCGGCTCTGACCACGCCACGGGCCGTATCGATGGAGCGCGCGATGCGGCCGCCCGTCGGCGCGGTGGGCAGGAACAGGCCGTCCGCCGTGCGCTGGACCCGGATCGTCGGCCGCACCAGCCGTGCCGTGGAGAACACCACATCGCCCTGCAATGCCGCCATGGCCGAGAGATCGACCTCGACCCGTTCGGCCTCGACGACCGGCGGCGCGTCGGCGTCGGTCCACTTCGACAGCGTCACATCGGTCAGGATGGCGCGGAATTTCGGCCACACCTCGATGCGCGGCGACCCCTCGATGGCAACCCGAAAGCCGCTCCAGGCGCTCAACTCCCAGGCGATGCGGTCGCGCACGATCCGCGTCGAGGCGATCAGCGGCAGGGCCGCGACCACCAGAGCGATGACGATCACGGCAGCGCCGATCGCCCATACTCCGCGGCGGATCAAGGATGATGGCATATAGCCCCGTATGCTTCCATTCCGACAAAAAAGACCGTTCGGCGGGTTTTACCCCCTGTCGTCACTACGACTTCAGGTCGTCACTACGACTTCAGGTCGTCACTACGACTTAGGGCTGACGCATTTCAAGTCTTTATGGCCCGGCGATGGCATTTGCGCACACCTGGCCGCATCGGCCCAACAAAATCTTGCTCTGCTGCGCTGCGTATGCATAAGCGATGACGACCGTGGGAGGATCGATCATGGCTGGCGAAGTACCGCTCTGGACCCCGACACAAGACCAGATTGATGCATCGCCCCTGACCGCCTTCATGAAGGTCGCGGCAGCGAATACCGGCAGCCCGTTCTCATCCTATGCCGATCTTCACCGCTGGTCGGTCGAGAACCGGGAGGCGTTCTGGGATCAGGTCTGGGATTTCTGCGGCCTTGAAGGCGACAAGGGTGAACGCCTGCTGATCGACGGCGAGAAGATGCCGGGTGCCTCCTTCTTCCCCGATGCATCGTTGAATTTCGCCGAGAACCTTCTGAAAGAGACTGGGGCCGGCGAGGCAATCGTCTTTCGCGGCGAGGACAAGGTCGAAAGGCGGCTGTCGTGGAACGAACTGCATGGCCTGGTCTCGCGGCTGCAGCAGCTTTTCCTGTCGCTCAAGGTGAAGAAGGGCGACCGTATCGCGGCGATGATGCCCAACATGCCCGAAGCCGTCGCCGCCATGCTGGCCGCGGCCTCGATCGGCGCGGTGTGGTCGTCCTGCTCTCCCGATTTCGGCGAGCAGGGCGTGCTCGACCGGTTCGGCCAGATCGAACCTGTCATCTTCATCGCGCCGGACGGCTATTGGTACAATGGCAAGGCCATCGAGGTTGCCGACAAGGTCAAGGCGGTCGCGGCCAAGCTCGGCAGTGTCCGTAAGGTGCTGCTCGTCGACTATCTCGGCACCTCCGCCGACGTCGCCGACACCATCGACAAGGCGGTGGCGCTGGAAGAGGCGCTGTCGCCCTTCGCCGTCAAACCAGTGACCTTCGAGCGGCTGCCATTTTCGCATCCGCTCTACATCCTGTTTTCGTCCGGAACCACCGGCATTCCCAAATGCATCGTCCATTCCGCCGGCGGCACGCTGATCCAGCATGTCAAGGAACACCGGCTGCATGCCGGCCTCGGCGATGGCGATCGCTTCTTCTACTTCACCACTTGCGGCTGGATGATGTGGAACTGGCTGGTATCGGGCCTGGCGTCGGGCGCCACGCTGCTGCTTTATGACGGCTCGCCCTTCTATCCCGATGGCAATGTGCTGTTCGATTTCGCCGATGCCGAGAAGATGACCTTCTTCGGCACCTCGGCCAAGTTCATCGATTCCGTGCGCAAGGCCGGCCTCAAGCCGAGGCGCAGCCATGATCTGTCGACGGTGCGCGCCATCTCCTCCACCGGGTCGCCGCTCTCGCCCGAGGATTTCCGCTTCGTCTATGACGGCATCAAGCAGGACGTCCACCTGGCCTCGGTATCCGGCGGCACCGACATCGTTTCCTGCTTCGTGCTCGGCGTGCCAATCCAGCCGGTCTGGACCGGCGAGATCCAGGGACCCGGTCTCGGCCTCGCCGTCGATGTCTGGGACGATGACGGCAAGCCGGTCAGGCAGGAGAAGGGCGAACTGGTCTGCACCAGGGCCTTTCCGTCCATGCCGATCGGCTTCTGGAACGATGCCGACGGCAAGAAATACCAGGCGGCCTATTTCGAGCGTTTCGACAATGTCTGGTGCCATGGCGATTTCGCCGAATGGACCGGTCATGGCGGCATGGTCATCCACGGCCGCTCCGACGCAACGCTCAACCCGGGCGGCGTGCGCATCGGTACCGCCGAGATCTACAACCAGGTCGAGCAGATGCCCGAAGTCCTGGAGGCGCTGTGCATCGGCCAGGATTTCGACAATGACGTGCGTGTCGTCCTGTTCGTGCGGCTGGCGGCGGGTGTCAAGCTCGACGAGGACCTGGAGAAACGCATCCGCGCCAAGATCCGCACCGGCGCGAGCCCGCGCCACGTGCCAGCCAGGATTGTCGCCGTGTCCGACATCCCTCGCACCAAGTCGGGCAAGATCACCGAGCTCGCGGTGCGCGACGTCGTGCACGGCCGCGCCATCAAGAACAAGGAGGCGCTGGCCAACCCGGAAGCGCTGGAGCTGTTCCGCGACCTGCCGCAACTCGCGCAGTGACGCGGCCGGCATGGTTAACGAAATCTGTCGCGCGAATTTACCTAGATTTCACGAGTGGTACACATTCGTAAATTTTTTGGCGACCCGGTAAGGAGTTGTTAAGGCCCGGCGTCGATAGTCGCATGTAACTTGAGGGAGAAATCCCGTTCCTCGGCCCCGAGGATCTGAATTCAGCTCAAGCCCCCGTTGTGACAGCAATCCCATCTCCTAAGGCGTCCTTTGGACGCCTTTTCTTTTACCGGCGCGGGCGGCTTCATCGGTGATTTGGCTCGCGGAAGGAGCTGAGGCCGTTCAGTTTTGCGGCCATTTCCGCCCCCAGAGACGGCGTCGCGTTGCTGCAGAAAGCGGGCGTCGGCCCGAAGGTCGATGAAGGAATGATTGACCTGACTGATCCGAAAAAGGAAGGGACCGTGTAGGCGATGAACCTAGTGGGCGAATGCGTCGGCGACGAAGTCGCGCCGCTGCCTCGCCGTCAACCGCTGCGCTCCCTCTTCCGACAGGACGAGAGCGACGGCGTCGAACAGGACGGAGGACCGCCGTCGATCATATGCCGGGCCTCGATCCAGCTTAGATCATAGCCTCAACCGCCGACTTGGGAGCGATTACCTCCATGGTGGTGGCGGTGTTGCCGTCGCTGCGGCGTGGTGTGCGGCCAAGGATGAGCCCGCCGCTTTTCAGCGGCGGGCCAAGGGATCAAGGGCGATTGGCGTAGCGCCCGCGGTCGCTTTCGATCTCATCGGGCGTATAGGCCTTGGCGTCGCTGTCGAAACCGGTCCAGCCGTCGGCCTCGTATGCGCTGCGGCGGTCTTCCAGATTGACCGCGTTGGCCTGTCCGAGGATCCGCTGGGCCTGGCCGACGAGTTGATCGTCGACCCTGGCGGTCACCAGCGTGCCGCCGCGACGCACGCCCTCCGCATAGACATGGGCATCCTCTTCCGACACGCCGGACTCGGTCAGCGCACCGACGATACCGCCGGCAGCCCCACCGATGACGGCGCCTCCCACGGCACCGACGGCTGTGGCGGCCAGCCAGCCGGCGGCCACCACCGGCCCGACGCCGGGAATGGCCATGATGCCGAGCCCGGCCAGAAGGCCACCCGCTCCGCCTAGGACGGCACCCACACCGGCCCCGCCGGCGGCATCCTCGGCTGTGTTGGAACGATCGCCATCGTACCATTCGCTCGAATTGTTGGCGACGATGCTGATGTCGGCTTCTGGCACGCCGCTTGCCTCCAACTCACCGACCACATCGGAAGCGTCATCATAATTGTCGAAAAGTCCGGTCACGGTTTTCATGGTCGGTATCTCCAGATTCTCTGTTCAGTTGGTGCCGGCAACGACGTTGCCCTGGTAGTCGAGCGCGACGGCCGTCTTCTTGCCGTCCTTGGTCGCCTGGCCGCGCCAGATGCCCTGATCGTCCTTGTTCAATGCCGACACGTCCGAAAAGCCGGCATCCTGGATGCGGCTCTTGGCCTGATCCTCGGTGAAGCTGTTCGCGCCCGGCACGGGGGCGGACGGATTTGCGGTATCGGTCGTGGTGACGGTGGGGGTCGTCGAACTCGTCGCCGAAGACTTGTCGTCCATCGTGGCGGCGATCTTCTCGATCATGTCCTGATGCATCTTGAGCGTCGGCAAGGTCTCCTGCGCAAACGTCTTCAACTGCGCGTTGTCGCCGTCCTTGGCATAGCCGTCGAACAGCTTGACCGCATCGGCATGCGCATCGCGTTGCATCTGCACATAAGATGCGTCGACCGGATCCTTGGCGCTTTGCAGGGCGTCGAGATCGCTCTTGTGCTTGGCGTCCGTTGCCGTCGGGACCTTCAGCTTCTGCTCGCCGGCTATCGTCTCGAGTTTGGCATTGGCCGCGCCATGATCAGCGACCATCTTCTGGGCGAAGTCCTTGACGCCTTGATCCTGCGCCCTGCCTTCGGCGATCTTGCTCGATTCGACCTCGAACATCCCGCCGGCCGCCGCCTTGTCGACAAAGTCCTGCGCCGTGTCCGCGGCGAAGACGGGCATGGCAAAGGTGATGGCTGTGGCCGCGCCGAGCGCGGCCAATACCAGTCGATTTCTCATGAATAGATCCTCATTGGCACACAATGTGCTGCGAGGCTAACCAGCGCCTGAGAGCTTTGTTCCGGAGGCCGAACGATTTTGCCGGAGGGTCGGGGCTTCGGCGGGCAGCCAAAATCACCACGCGGAAACTGTCGGCTTGCGGCACGCTGCCGCTAAGGCTCACCCTACTCGGCGAGCACCCGCGTCGACGGGAAAGCGACTTCGACCAGCGTGCCTTCGCCGGGCGTCGAGTTGATGGTGAAGCGGGCGCGATTGGCTTCCACCATCGCCTTGGTCAGCGGCAGGCCAAGGCCGGTGCCGTCGCCGCGTCCGCGCTTCAGCGCATTGATCTGCTTGAACGGCTTCAGCGCCTGCTCGATCTCGGCCGGACTCATGCCGATGCCGGTGTCGCGCACCCGCATGACGACGTCGCCCGAGGTCTCATAGGCGGTCGAGACGATCACCTGGCCGCCGGCCTGGGTGTAGCGGACGGCGTTGGACAGGATGTTGAGCGCGATCTGGCGCACGCTGCGCAAATCCGCCACCACTTCCGGCAGCCGCGAGGCGAAGCTGGAGCGGATGATGACGCGTTCGCGGTTGGCCTGGGGTTGCATCATCGCCACGGTTTCGGCCAGCGTATCGTTGAGCGACACCGCCTCATAGGCCATTTCCTGCTGGCCGGCCTCGATCTTCGAGATGTCGAGCAGGTCGTTGACCAGGTCGAGCACATGGTTGCCCGAGCGGTTGATGTCGCGCAGATAGTCGCGGTAGCGGTCATTGGCCACCGGCCCGAACTTCTCGTCGACCATCAGTTCGGAAAAGCCGATGATGGCGTTGAGCGGCGTGCGGATTTCGTGGCTGATGCGGGCGAGGAAATCGGTTTTCTGCGAGGAAGCGCGTTCGGCCACCGCGCGCGCCTGGGTGAGATCCTCCTCGGCCCGCTTCCACTGCGTGATGTCACGCACCACGGCGCAGAAGCCGCTGTCATTGGGCAGCCGGCCGATGGTCATGAACAGCGGGATGAAGCGCCCCTGCGCCTCGCGGCCGATCACCTCGCGGCCATCATTCAGGACGCTCGCCACGCCAGGTTCCGACAGGCCGGTGAGATAGTCGCGCGCCGCGCGCTGGCTCTCTATGGCAAACAGCGAGGCGAACGGCTTGCCGGTCACCTCGTCGCTGTCGAAACCGAACAGGGCCTCGGCCGGGCGGCTGATCGAACGGATGGTGCCGTCGCTGCCGATCAGCACGACTCCGTCGGTGGCGGTGTCGATGATGGTGCGCATCTCGGCGATGCGGGCCTTGAGTTCGGAAATGTCGGGCTGCGTCGGCCCCTCGCCGACCGCATGAAGGGCCACTGGCGCGTCGTCCTCGCCGGAACGGCGGACGACCAGCATCAGCGCCTTGCCGTCGCGCCACGGCACGGAGCGCAGGATGGCGTCGATCGGGAATTCCTGTCCGTCGCGCGTCTTCAGTCGCAGCGTCCGGTCGCTTCCGTCGGAGGCGCCGTCATCGGCATAAGGATCGGCAAACAACGCGCCGAGGCCGCCCGCGTCCTCCAGATCCTCTAGCGTCTCGTACCCCGTCAGGTCGAGGAACTCCTCATTGGCATAGTGTAGCTGGTCGCCCGAATGGATGATCAGCGGCACCGGCAGCTTGCCGAGCAGCGACGTATCCGGCGCCTTGCTCTCGTCACCCACGGAAAAGGCCGACGGCACGAAACCCCCGGTCTTGAGCGGCGGTACCTGCAGGCGCGGCTGGATGGGCGTCTCGGCCGTGTCACCCG
The DNA here is from genome assembly GCF_020164775.1 of Mesorhizobium sp. ES1-6. Taxonomy (NCBI): domain Bacteria; kingdom Pseudomonadati; phylum Pseudomonadota; class Alphaproteobacteria; order Hyphomicrobiales; family Phyllobacteriaceae; genus Mesorhizobium; species Mesorhizobium sp. ES1-6. The sequence goes on along the minus strand of NZ_JAIUGU010000002.1, from coordinate 285,731 downwards.
CGCTGGCAGTCTCGTCGGAGGGCGCGGCGGCTTGCTCATCCGAGGCGGCAGAAGTCTCGGCAGGCGCGGCGATGCGGCCGTCGATCTCTGCCCTGTCCTCGCCGCCGGACCAGTCCTCATTGTCCTCGGCATCGCGGAAGTCGGCAGCCGTCATGCTGTCATCGTCGTCGACTGCGTCATGCGCAGCGCCTGCGGCCGCCGGTTCCTCGCCGCCATCGGCGGGCGTGGCGGTTTCCGGTTTCGCCGCTGACGGCTCGGAAGCGGCCGGTTGATCATTGCCGGCGACGGAACCGGGTTCGTCGCTGTCGTCGGCGTAGTCGAGCAGCGAGCCCTTGACGGGCGGCAAGGCATCGGCGGGTTGGTCGCGAGCGACGTCGCCGGGATGAGCGCCGTCCAGCAGCGCCAGATCCGCTTCATCCCCGGCATCGCTATCGGCAGCCTCCGTCGCCAGCGGGTCCTCGTCCGGCTTGGCCTGGGCTTCGCCAGTCTCTTGCGGCTCGTCGCGCGGGATGGCATCGGGCGTGGACACGGCCTCGCCGGCCGGTTCCACGGGAGCCTCGGTCTTCCCGGTCGGCGCTTCAACGGCCGTTTGCGCCGCCGGCTCAACTGGCGTCTCGATCGCCGGCCCTGCCGGGCTTGCAATGCCCGGCTTTTCCGCTTCCGGCGACTCGGCTGGGGAACTGTCCTTCTTCAGCCGCTCGCCGATCTCGCGGAACGCGCTGCGTTCCAGCGTCGACAGCCCCTTGTCGTTGGCCGGCTGCCGGTGTTCGGCCAGCCGGATCACCTTGTCGGCAAAGCGCCGCTCCGGTTTCGGGACGATGGTCAGCGCCGGCACTTCGCCCTTGAACGGATCCGATGCCTTAGGCTCTTCGGCCTTCGGCTCTTCCGGCGCCGTCTCCACGGCTTCCGGTTTCGGTGCCGCCGGCATCTCGCCATTGGGCACCAGTGCCATGCCGATCGCTTCCGGATCGACGACCGCGTCCCCGGTACGCGCGACGCCGAAGCCGCGAAAACCCTCGAAGGCACGGCTGCGGCCATAGACCGGCAGTGCCGCCAGGTCGACCGGGATCTTCAGGTCGGTGCCGACGACCGGCCACAGCACTGAGCGGCCGGACCAGGTGTCGCGCCGCTCCAGCAGGCCGGCGATCTCGCCGGACGCATCAAGGCCGAAGGCCGCGGCGACATCCCTGAAGCGCCGGCCGATCACGTCGGCGGCCGGATGGCCGACAATATCGGCGAATTCCGGTGACAGCGCGCTGAACTTGCCCTCGGCGTCGGTCCGCCAGACAAAGCGCACCGGCGCCGCCGAGCGGTCTATCGTCCGGGTGGCCACGGTTGCGGCCGGGGCCGCGGGCGAGGTGGCCTGGTCCTGCTTCACGCCGTCCGCCGAAGCCGCTGTGCCGACCGCTTCGGCCTGGCTTGTCGATTCCTGCGTGGTTGGCGCGTCGTCTTCTCCGGCGTTGAAATACCAATGATCGTGCTGGCCCGGCGTGCCCGCCGCCAGTTGATCATTGTCGGCGGCAACCGGTGTCGCCCCGCTCGGCTCCTCGATCTCCCGCATCGCCCGTTCCGGCGTATCGTCGGCCACGGGCTCGGAAGGGGCGGTCTCCTGTGCGGGCTCGGCCGCGGCAGGCGGCTGTTCGACCGCCTCTGTCCGCGCGACATTCGCCGTCGGCTGATTGTCCTGCGGAGACTCGGATTCCGCTGAGGCGGTTTCCACCGTCCGAACGCTCTCCTCGGCGGAGCTTTCCGTTGCCGCGGGCGAGTGGCCCGCCGGAGCCGCGTTGTCCTCGAGTTGATCCTCGTCGATCACCACCAGCAGATGCCGCTCCGGCGTCAGCCGGGCGAGGCCGGCCGGGTAGGAGGTCCTGCCGCCCGGAACGAGGCGCTTGACGATGCGCTCGCCCTCGGCCGCGACGTCGGCCACCAGGGCCGCCAGTGTCGCGGGCTGGATGCCGAGCGCCGGAAACCCATCCGATGCGGCTTCGACATTTCCCTTGGCGTCGATGAAGGCGATGAAATGGCCGTCTTCGGTAAAGCCGCTGATCGCCCGGCTGGCGATCTCGGCGGCACCGCGCGAGCCGGTCTGGCCCGCCGGCACCGCCAGCATGATGGCGTTCTCGCCATCGGGCAGGGTCACGGCACTGGCAAGGAAGCCGACGGCGCGGCTGGTCATGCCGGTTGCGAGGCGCACCAAGATCGAGCGATCGCCGCCGATCTGGGGAAAACCGCTGGTCGCCATGATCTGGCGGCGCGCGATCAGCGGCAGCCGCGCCGAAGCGCCGATGATTGCTTCGATATCGGGATAGCCGAACATGGCGGCGCCCGGTCCATTGGCCCAGATCACCTGCTCGAGGTCCACCGACAGGATCGCGATCGCGTCGCCGGCGGCAAAGCGCTGGCGCACCGCGTCGAGCACGGCGACGTCGAGGAAGGAATATTCGGACGGCATGCGCTTGGCGAACCCTCACGGAGCGGCGAAATTTGCAGTTAACGCTTTGTTAATAAAAGCCGCAGCCACGAAGGTCCACAAGCCAGAACGTTCAAAGGCTGAATTCTGGCCGTTTGGTTAACGGCCAAAAAGATTTTTTGTGCAGTGCAACAAGGATGTTGCAATGCACAAAATTTGCCTTTATATTGCCATCATACATGAACGAGACGGCTTTCTGTCAAAGCCGCTGCCGCTGAAAAGGATGGAAAATGTCCAGGACCAAGACCGCCGAGACGATCGAAAACGTTGAATTCCCGAGCTTCGACGCTTCCAAGGCCACCGACCAGATGCGCGCTTTCGCCGAAAAGGGCGTTGAGCAGTCGAAAGAGGCCTATGCCAAGCTCAAGACCGGCGCCGAGGAGACCCAGAAGGCTCTGGAGTCGACCTATGAAACCGCCAAGACTGTTTCCAGCGACCTGTCGCTCAAGACCATTGCCGCGCTGCGCGCCAATGCCGAGGCCGGCTTCTCGCATCTCGAAGCCCTGATCGGCGCCAAGTCGCTGTCGGAAGTCGTCGAGCTGCAGACCGCCTTCCTGCGCAAGCGCGTCGAACTGACCGTAGAGCAGGCCAAGGACTTCCAGGCTGTTGCCTCCAAGGCGGCCGAGGACGTCTCGAAGCCGATCAAGACCGCCTTCGAGAAGGCGATCAAGGAAATCAAGGCTGCCTAATATCTGCGCATCGCCGGCGGATGCAACAAAAGGTCGCATTTTGTCGGACAAATAGATCTGAGATAGTGTCGGTCAAGTGAATACCCGGCGGGTGGAACCTCCTCCCTCCACCTCCGGGGTGACCAGCCAGCACCTCCTCCCGCTGGCTCGTAACAGGAAAAGGCCGGCACCTCCTCCCGCCGGCCTTTTTCTTTGCCCGGCGAAAGGTGCCCCGTTGTGGGGAAGCGACCTTTGCCTCGCAAAACTCTTGAATTAGAATCCATAAGCCCGTAAGGACGCATCGCCGAACGACAGAGCGGATCGCGGAGAATGAACCTTCCACCTCGATCCCGCTACCAACGTTGAGACGTGCCGTTGTAGCTCAGATGGTTAGAGCGCCGGATTGTGGATCCGGAGGTCGCTGGTTCGATCCCAGCCAACGGTACCATTGGCTTTCCCCATAAGGCGTTGAATTTCTTATATAATTTCGGACCAAGGCGATTGTGATACAAATGGTGTTTCAGAGGCCTGGGAAGACGACGCGAAGAGCATGATCCTGACCGCTCCCTGCAACTGAGGGGGGATCATTTCCACTACTACCGCAGGGTGCCCAGAGAGATCAGGGATCTCGACGAGCGTAGCGTGTTCGTTCGCCGCGCCCTCGACACCACTGACCGTATAAAGGCGCGCACCGCCAGAGATCTCCACGAGGCTGCTGACAATGCCTTGTGGGCGCCGTTGATGCTGGGGGAAAATCGCACTGCGGCGAGGCGTTCTTCCTTCGCTCGGTGATCTTGCAGAGCGCGTTCCAAGTGCTCGTAGAGCGCGAGCCATGCCTCACCATCGTCGCCTCGTGCCACGATGATCTCCGCGACGCGGTCGAGCGCGCGTTCAATCCGCTGTGCCGTGACTGGTCGAGGCGTGGGCGAGTATCGCCTCACGGCTTCGCCGTTCTGCAAGGCCATGAATGCAACATGCCATGTACGTAGGCGGACTCTCCTGGTGCAATGGAGGCCTGCGTTCAGTTCGGGCTGCAATCTGCGGCTGCGCCCTGAAAATGGGAAACACTCTCTGCTCGTCGGGGCTGGTAGCGGGAGACCGCTACATCGCAATACCCACCATTGGGGGAGCGTTCTTTTCCTGTCGGCGGCATGCCGCGTGACAGCCATGGTGAGCAAGCCCCACGAGTCGAAAATCACGATACGTTGGGATGAATGAACAGCGTCATGGCCCAGGTAAACAAGATAGCCGCTCCATGCCAGTCCAGGCTCTGTCGTTCAAAGATTAGCCAAAGGATTGCGTAGGCCAACAGGATCAGGAATGCCGCGGGGCGGGAGGTCCATGTGCCGATCGAGGTGAGCACGCCGGTGACGGGATGGTTGGCCATCCCAAAGAACTCGGTGAGCCTGGTTCCCACTGCGGTACATTGCGCCGTAGGAGCCAGCCACGTGAGACAGACCAATTCGCGGCACGATGATTCGGCGATCCTGCGCAGCTACAACGCTGGCCACTCGATTGCCGGGCGCGCAACCATCAGCCAGAAAATGGCGAGGACCGCGCCGAAAGCCGGGAAGCCGAAGACAAACCAGCGTCTGAACAGCTGATTGTAGCGCTCGGGCGGGGCTTGGTTGGACAGGGCAGCCTGTGTCGCCAGATTTCGCATCTCGATCTGCATCCACACGACAGGCAGCCAGAACACGCCGGTTACGATGTAAAGCGCAATCGAGAGAATGATCCAGCCTTCGGACAGCGAATACCCCGCAAGCCAAGCAAGGCCTAGTCCGGTCAGGGGTTGTACGACAACGGCCGTAGCCGTGAACAGGAAATCAGCCAGGACGACAATGCGGGCGACGGCGGCGATCGTCGCGGCGTTTCCGGTCCGGTGTGCCATAAGCATGAAAAACGCAATGCCGGCGCCAGTCCCGAGCAGCACAGCCGCACCGATGACGTGAAGGTATTTGAGCACAAAGTACATCATCAGCGTTCCTCCAGAATGGCCAGCGCTGCAAAATGCAAAACGAGGGTCGGGAAGATCTTCAACAGCGGCCCGAGTGGCTCATACCAAAGATCCGGCCGCAAAATGCTCCCGGCGACCGCATAGAAAAGCGATACCGTGATTGCGCCGAAAAGACCAAGCCGGCTGGTTGGGCGCCAAGCGATAAGCGTCCCCACGACGATGTCAGCCAGTGCCCCGGCGACGACCGCCGGTTCGGCCAATGCGCCGGCAGCAGTGCCAATCAGCAAGTCAACTCCGCTGCGCCAGCCGACGGTGAGGGAAATGATACCGGTCAGAATCCAGAAGAGCGGCAAAACGACAAACAGCGCCGGCTTGACGAAGTAAAGACCGGCGAACCATCGCTCCTGCACCGTCGCAGGATTTAGACGTAGTGCAGCTGGGAGACTGGACGGTTGAATGCCGGTCGCCGTCATCCACGGCCGGGGATCACCGACAGCGCCACGCGTGATCTCTTTTGCAGCATTGGTGCGCATCGGCGGGCGCCAGCCTAGCTGAGCCGCGGCATCCCCCAGCCTGTACAAGATAGCTGCGGTCCAATTGGGCAAGATGAACTCGCGAGCACGGTTCCATCCGAGCCAGCGGCGATAGCAACCGACGACCTCGCTCATCGAGAGCGCCACGGGCCCAGCAAGTTCCAGCGTGAGGCGCGATGGGCTGCCGGGTTTGAGGAAAAAGAGAACGGTGGAGATCACGTCATCGAGCTGAACGACCTGGAGAGGGCCCGTGTCGGGCATCAACGGCAAGAGCGGCAAAGCCGCGAGGCCCCGAAAAAGCGCACTTGCGCCGAAAGCCGGCCTTCCCAGCACCACTGAAGGGCGCAGGATTACCCACTCAAGCCTACGCGCCATCAATGCTTCATCGCCGGCAAGCTTGCTGGCGGAAAAGGCGGACGGCTGCTGGCAATCGACCCCGATGGCGGAAAAGTGAATGACCTTGTTCACACCTGCCTGCTCACATGCGATGAAGAGAGCAGAGGCGCCGGTCATATGGACATGCCGGGTGTTTTCCCGGGCGCTATCCTGCAGAACCCCGGCACAGTTTACGACGGCGTCCACACCGGCCAGATAGGGCGTCCAATCTTTAGGTCGCAAGGCTCGCGCCATATCCAGTGAAATGGCTCGGGTCTCAGTATGGATGCCGGTATCTGGATGGTGAAGCACGCGAACCACCTCATGTCCCTCACCAGTCAGGAGCGCGCAAAGCGCCTTCCCAATCAGACCTGAGGCGCCGGTCACGAGAATTCTCATTCCTTGCTCCCACCGTTCGCCGGCGCGTGCGCCCTCATAAACCCTGCCACCGCGCCTGAGAGAACTTGATCGAAGCCGAAGCCAGCAGTGTGACGCCGGGTGGAACAAGCTCCAGGCGACAACGCAGCGAAGAGTTTTCCGGCGGTAGAATGCGTTCGCATCTGCAGGTCAACTTCATCGACATTTCGTCGCCGGCTCGGCGCAATCGCGCAGATCGTTGTGAATGTGAGTTGCAGCCGTGGCGGCATGTCCGAACGCAACGGCAATTTGATTGAGCCCCTCGGCCACGTCACCGATGGCATAGAGTCCTGGCGTTGAGGTCTCAAGGTGCCGGTTGACCATGACATAGCCCTCTTCGTCACAGACAGCTCCAAGCGCGACCGCGAGTTCGGAGCGTACGTCGCAGCCCATCGAAGGGTACACCACATCGATGTTGCGCATCGGGGCACCATCGGCCATGACGACATCGAAGCCAGTTCGTCTAGGGACCAAGTCATCGACAGCGTCCCAGATTTCTACTCCGCCTGCCAATGCGACATCGCGGGCAGCCTCGGAAACATCATCCGGGTAGTTGGCGAGCAAGGCAACTGGACTGCCATATTCCTTCAGGAACAGAGCCTCCCTGACGGCGAGATGCTCCGGGCCAACGACGCCGATGCGGCTACCCCTGGCCTCATACGCATCGCAAACCGGGCATAGTCTGACAATGCCATCCGCGATCGCCTGCTGCAGTCCTTTAATCGAAGGGGCCTTGTCCACAATGCCCGTTGCCAGAATTACGCGCCTTGCTTGGATCATCCCGCAGGCCGTCGTCAGAAGAAAATATCCCTCGCGTTTTTCGGCGTGAGCTACGTAATCGTCGGCGACGCTCGCCCCGTATAGGCGTGCTTGGGCTCGTAGTCGGCCGAGCAGTTCTTCCCCGTTGATGCCCTCGGGGAAGCCCGGACAGTTATGGGATTTTGGAATGAGCTTGGCGCGCGCATCCCCCGCGTCGAATGAGATCACCGAACGCAGAAACCTGGCTAAATACGTGGCCGCGGCGAGCCCTGCAGGGCCGCCGCCGACGATAGCAACGTCAAAAATTTGTGAGCCGGAAGAACGTGGCATAGCGCCCAACCCGCGCAAAACAACCTTGTTCCACGTGTCGAATGACACGCGATAAGAGCGAACCTCGAATCGAGACATAAAGAGAAAGGCCACTGCCAAGTCTCCGAAACGTCGTAGCTGCCACCCGTGAATACAGCGCCACAGGGAAAGTGAAACCATCATAGAACTTCGGATCACCGCCGGGCTTAATCTGGCGAAAGGGTCTGAGATGAGCGTGACGAGAGAGTTTTTTGAAAACTGGCTACAGGAGAATGTCGGCACACTTCCTGGCCGAGAGGAAGTCAGCGTTGCGGTGCTCGCCCAACAATTCGAAGAAGATGCCGAGGTGGCTGGTTACGGGCGCGACGTAAGGGAGGACGAACTCGGAAACATCGAGGATGCTATCGAGCAAGCGATCAAGAACGGCGGGCGCGGGGTGGAGAGCCAGAGATCCGAAGGGGACGATCTGGTGCCTGTAATGGACGCGTTGGAGGTCGATGATCCCAAGAGCGGACCGTAGGCTCTAACAACCGCCTTCCGTTCGCCTGACCAATCCCGCGGGCAGTGGCATAGCGAGGCCCGTCTCGTAATGGGCGCTAGGTCAATTCCGAGTCAGTTCCATGCACCGTAGAGGAACATTCCTGCCGCCAAGACGTTAGGTGAGTTCCTTCACACCGGTGCGCTCCGTGCTAACTGCGAACCTCCCAGGCGAATGGCTGACCCGGCACGAACAGGGCCACATCTCGCGGCGGACGGCTCTTGCAGGTATTGGCTGTTGGCTGTTGGCTGTCTCCTCGGAAGCCGAGGCACAGCCGCAGCCGCGCGTGCGGTTTGGCGTGCTGGGATATGGCACCGCTGCTTGGGAAGTCGACGTCATGCGGCGGCACGCGTTGGACACCGCACACGGAGTATCAATCGAGGCGCAGCGGCTTGCTGGTGCCGAAGCGGGCAAGACAGCATTGCTGGCGGGCAGTGTCGACGTTATCGTTTCGGATTGGGTGTGGGTTATGCGCCAGCGGAGCGAAGGCGCCGATCTGGTCTTCTATCCCTATTCTCGTGCCGTCGGCGCACTGGAACTGCCACAAGGTTCGCCCATCCGAACTGTTGCGGACCTCAAGGGCAAAAGGCTTGGGATCGCGGGTGGTCCGCTGGACAAAAACTGGATTCTGTTGCGCGCGCTCGGCCTCCGTCAGGTGAAGCGCGATCTTGCTGAAGAGGTGCATCCGGTGTTCGGCGCGCCGCCTTTGTTGGAGCAGGAGTTCCTGGCGCGGCGACTGGATGGCCTGCTGACATTCTGGAATTTCGCCGCCCGTCTCGAGTCAGGGGGAGCAAGGCCTCTGCTCAGCGTCGCGCAGATGCTGCAGGGGCTTGGCGTATCCGCCGAATTGCCGATGCTCGGCTACGTCTTCCATGAAAGCTGGGCCCGAGCCAACCCGATTGCCCTCACGCGATTCACGAACGCCACTGCGGCTGCAAAGTCGCTGCTCGCGTCCTCGGACGATGAATGGCGGGTACTAACGCCCCAGTTGGGCACGGCCGATCCTCACCTCCAGGCAGCACTGCGCGACGCTTATCGAGCCGGAATCCCTCGTCGCTTCGGCAAAGGCGAACGTGATGGCGCAGCCCGGTTGTTTGCAATCCTGGCCGAACTGGGCGGCGAGGATATGGTCGGCAAGGCAACGAGCTTGGATCCCGGTGTTTTCTGGGCCATACCGGCTTGAGCTGGCGATCATGACCGAGGTCTCAGCCATTACCACCAACATTCAGCGTTGGCAGTCCGCTGCGGCATTGCTTGCCATGGTGCTTACCTGGCAGATCGCGGCATCGATTGCCGCCGATAGGCTGTTTCCCGGTCCGGTCCAGGTTGTTTCGGTTCTCTTGCACGAAGCGGTTCGGGGCGAGCTGCTATACCACCTCGGCATCTCGCTCGCGCGCGTTGCCGCAAGCCTTGGGGCGGCAATCCTGATCGGCGCGGTCCTTGGCTACGCGGCAGGCCGCTCGCGCCGGGCCGACGTCTGGATGAGGCCTTGGATCGTGTTGCTCCTCAACATGCCGGCGCTGATCACCGTCATCCTGATCTATATCTGGCTGGGCCTTGCCGACACGGCGCTTGTCCTGGCCGTCGCGCTCAACAAGATCCCCAACGTTGTGGTGACTATCCGTGAAGGCGCCGGCCGGCTGGACAAGGACTTTGCCGAAATGGCCGAGCTCTATCGTTTCGGCCGCGCCGCGATGCTGCGGTATGTCGTGCTGCCCCAACTGGCGCCTTTCTTCCTGGTCTCCCTGCGCAACGGGCTGGCACTGACGTGGAAGATCGTGCTGCTCGCCGAACTGCTCGGCCGCTCCAACGGCGTCGGGTTCCAGCTGCAGGTCTATTTCCAGAACTTCGACGTCACCCATATCCTTGCCTACGCCATCAGTTTCGGTGTCGTGATGCTTGCCATAGAGTATGGGCTGCTTGTGCCGTTGGAGCGCCATCTGCTCACATGGCGACGCTGATGCTCAGGATCAGAATCGAGGAGAAGACTTTCCCGGGTGACGACGGCCAACGCCGGACGATCTTTTGTCCGCTGTCGCTCGATATAGCCGACGGGCAGGTCTGCGTCCTGACCGGGCCGTCCGGTGTCGGCAAGTCGACGCTGTTGTCGATCGTTTCTGGGGTCGACGACGAATTCTCGGGCAGCGTGAGCGGCCGTGCGCTTCCAGTAGGCATGCTTTTCCAGACGCCGAGGCTGCTGCCGTGGCTCACCGCCTTGCGCAATATCGAACTCGCCGTCCCCGGCCACGCGCCCGATGCGGCCCGGTGGCTCGCCGCCGTCGGCTTGAAAGGTCATGGGCAGGATTATCCGCAACGTCTCTCCGGCGGCATGGCGCGGCGCGTAGCGCTCGCCCGAGCGCTCGCCGTCGAGCCCGCGCTCCTGCTCCTCGACGAGCCGTTCGCATCACTCGACGAGGCGACGGCGCAAGCCATGCGCCGCCTGCTGCAGGATAGTTTCGCCAAGCGGCGCCCCACCACGCTGCTGGTCACCCACGATCTCGCATCCGCCTCGTCGCTGGGCGACCGGGTCATCGTTCTGGAAGGATCGCCGGCACGCATCGTGCGCGACGTCGAAATTTCACGTCGCGATGAAGCGGGATCGGCGCGCTTTAGGCTGGGAAATTCGACACAATGAGACTGATTCTGGCCCTTCTTTATCTTTTGTTGATCGCCGGCCTTGGCGCCGCCGAGGAACAAACGATGGTGATCGGCTATATCGGCCAACAGCGCAAACCCGCTCTGCCCCTGGGGCCCCTTGACGAAGCCGTCGCCGATGACGGCCTGCAAGGCGCGAGGCTCGGTATTGCCGACGACGACAGCACCGGCCGGTTTCTTGGGCAGAAATTTCGGCTGGAGGAAAGGATCCTGGCACCCGCTGAAGCTCCGGCCGACGCTGTAAGGCAATTCGCCGATGCCGGCATCGCCTTTGTCATTGCCGATCTCGATGCCGATCAGCTTCTGCAGGCCAGTGCCGCGCCCGGGGCTGAGCGGATGACGTTGCTCAACAGCCGAGCGCCGGACGATGCGCTGCGCCAGCAGAATTGCCGCAGGAATGTTCTGCACACGATCCCGAGCCGCGCCATGCTCGCCGACGGATTGGCGCAATATCTCGTCTGGAAACGCTGGCGGCGTTGGTTCCTGCTCGTGGGACCACATCCGCAGGATCAGGCCATGGCGGCGGCCTTTCGACGGGCGGCGGCTCGCTTCGGAGCCGAGATCACGACCGACCAGCCATGGACCTTCAGGCCAGCCAATGGACGCGCCGACACCGGGCATGTCACGCTGCAGACCGAAATACCGGCGGTCACGCAGGTCAGCGACTATGATGTTCTCGTGGTCGCCGATGAAGCGGATGAATTCGGCGCCTATCTGGAGGGGCGCACTGCTCTGCCGAGGATCGTCGCCGGTACCCAAGGGCTGGTCGCCACAGGCTGGAGCGCGGTCAGCGAGGAGTGGGGCGCCACGCAACTCCAGGATCGTTTCCACAGGCAGGCCGGGCGCTGGATGCTGCCCAGCGACTACGCCGCCTGGCTTGCTGTGCGCAGTATCGGCGAAGCGGCGACGCGTCTGCACAGTCTCGATACCGCGGCAATCGGCAAATATATACGCGGCGATGCGTTTCTTCTCGCTGGCTTCAAGGGGCAGGGGCTCACTTTCCGTGCCTGGGACGGACAGATGCGCCAGCCCATTTTGATCGCCGGGCCGCGCCTGCTGATCTCCAGCTCGCCGCAACCGGGCTTCCTGCATCAGCGCACGCCGCTCGACACGCTGGGCATCGACCAGGAGGAGAGCACATGCAAGTTCTAATGGCGTTGTTGCTGGCGGCGTTCGCTCTTGCTGCTCCCGCCGCCGCGGAGACCATTTACGTATCCAATGAGCAGGACAACACCGTCGCGGTCGTCGATGGCGCGACGATGACTTTGCTGGCGACGATCGACGTCGGCCGACGTCCGCGCGGACTGGCGCTCTCGACCGACAACAAGATGCTGTTCGTCGCGGAAGGCGACGACAACCGCATCGACGTGGTCGACGTCACAAAGCGCCAGCTGGTCGGGCAGTTGCCGTCGGGAGCCGATCCGGAATTCTTCGCGGTCCATCCGGACGGCAAGCGGCTGTTCGTCGCCAACGAGAACGACAATCTGGTGTCGGTGGTGGACATCGCTGCCGCCAAGGTCATCGGCACGGTCGATGTCGGTGTCGAACCGGAAGGGATGGCGGCCAGCGCCGATGGCCGCTATGTCGCCTGCACGTCGGAGACCACCAGCATGGTCCACCTGATCGACGCAGGCACGCTCGAACTCGTAGACAACCTGCTGGTCGACACCAGACCGCGCGCGACTTTGTTCTCGCCGGACGGCAAGCAGTTGTGGGTCTCGTCGGAGATCCGGGGCACCGTGACCGTCTTCGACACGGCGACACACGCCCAAACCGGCAAGATCGAGTTCGCGGTGCCGGGTATCCGACGCGAGGGCGTGCAGGCGGTTGGCATGGAGATGTCCCGCGACGGCGCGACCGCCTATGTGGCGCTTGGACCGGCCAACAGGGTGGCTGAAGTCGATGTGAAAACACTGGCGGTCCGTCGGCTCTATCTTGTTGGCCAACGACCCTGGCACGTTGCGCTGTCCGCGGACCAAAAGCGTCTGGTGAGCGCCAACGGCAATTCCGGCGACATATCCTTTATCGATCTCGAGAACCAGGAGGTTGTGAAATCGCTGCCGGTAGGCCGCGGGCCATGGGGCGTTGTGATCGGCCCATGAACGCCTTGTCGGTCGAGCACCTCAGCCACAGCTTCGGAAGTCGACGGGTTCTGGATGACGTGTCATTTTCGGTGCCGGAGGGCGGAATGTGCATTCTGCTCGGCCGCAATGGCGCCGGCAAGACGACATTGTTGTCGCTTGTTACAGGTCTCTATCACGCCCACGCCGGGTCAGTCCTTGTCTTCGGCCATGCGATGAAGTCTAGCCCATCAACCGCGCTTGCCGAGATGGGTGTCGTCTTCCAGCAGCCGACGCTTGATCTCGACCTGACAGCTGGCGAGAACCTGCGCTATCACGCCGCCCTGCATGGGCTCCCCAAAAGTTTGAGCAAGGAACGTTCCGGCGAGGAGCTCAGCCGGCTCGAAGTGGCCGACAGGATTGATGATCCTGTTCGCGCCCTGTCGGGCGGCCAGCGGAGGCGTGTCGAGATCGCACGGGCGTTGATGCACCGGCCGCGTCTTTTGCTACTCGACGAGCCGACCACCGGCCTCGATGTGCCGGGCCGGCGCGCGCTTGAGCGGCATGTGCGCGACCTCTGCCGCGACGGTGGCATTGCCGTGCTTTGGGCCACGCACTTCCTCGAGGAAGTGGCCCCCACCGACAATGTCGTGGTTCTGCATGAGGGAAGTGTGCGTTGGGGCGGCCGCGCCGACCGCATGGCCGCCGCTGTCGGAGTGGCCAATACGGCCGAGGCGTTCGCGTCCTTGACGAGGTCGCCATGAAGATGCATCACGCCTGCCGGGCACTCACGGGCATCCTGCGACGGGAAATGCTGCGCACGCTCAGGCAGCGCGGCCGTCTGTTCTCGGCGATCGTGCGGCCGATGGTCTGGCTGGCGATCTTCGCTGCCGGCTTCCGCTCCGTGCTGGGCCTGTCGATCACGCCGCCCTACCAGACCTACGTGCTTTACGAAGTCTATGTCGTGCCCGGCCTGGCGGCCATGATGCTGCTCTTCCACGCCATGGCGAGCTCCCTGGCCATGGTCTACGACCGCGAGATGGGCAGCATGCGCCTGTTGCTGACGGCGCCGTTGCCGCGCTGGTACCTGCTAGCCGCGCGACTGCTCGCCAGCGTCATTGTCGGCCTGCCGCTGGTCTATCTGTTCCTGGTTATCGCGCGCTATTGGGACGTGCGGCCGCCGGCTCTCGGTTATGTTGCGGTGTTTCCGGCGCTCTTGCTGTCGGGACTGATGCTTGGTGCCTTCGGATTGCTGGTATCGTCGGTCTCGACGCAGATGGAGAACTTCGCCGGCGTGATGAATTTCGTCATCTTCCCGATGTTCTTTGCCTCGACGGCGCTCTATCCGCTCTGGCGTCTCGCCGAGGCGGGGCCGGTCCTGGCAACGATCGCCGCTTGGAATCCTTTCAGCTCGGCGGTCGAGTTGATCCGCTTTGCGCTGTATCTGCGGTTCGATGCCGCCTCGGCCCTGGTCGTACTCATCTGTCTCCTAGCGTTCTTCCTGGCAGCCGTGGTCGGCTATGACCCCGGTCGCGGCCTGTGGTCACGACGCCCCGGAAGCTAATCACTTGAGGGCGTAGAGGTAGGCAGCGATATCGCGCGCCTGCTGCTCCGTAATCCCGGTCGATGGCATGGCCGTGCGCGGATTGATCTCCCTGGCCGATCGTATCCAGCGGACCAGGTTCTCCGGATTGTTGGCCAGGAAGCCGCCGATTATGACACGGTCGGCAAGGCTGGCGTCGAGGCGAGGGCCCACTTGCCCCTGCGCGCCCGGCACACCCGTTATCGTATGACAGCCGGAGCAGCCATTCGCGGTCATGATCGGCAGGGCGCGCGCTACCTCACCGCCCGTGGACGCCTCCGCCTCGTGCCGGATGCGCGCGGCCCGATCGGACCACCAGGTCAACCCGGCCACGACGGTGATGAGCAGCACCAGCGCGGCGCTGGCGGCGGCAAGCAGTTTAGACAGGCCCGAGCGCATGCGCCGCCACCCTCCTTCCGCTCGTCTTGATCCACAGCCCGGCCAGCAGCAATGCTGCCCCGCCGTAGATCAACCCGGCCGGCACCCACATCACCAGCCCGGCAAGTTGCTGATCTTCCAGCGGGCTCAAATTCCACAGCGCCGCACCGATGGCATTCTCCGGGTACCAGAGCCGTGGCGAAACCAACAGGAGAACGCCGAGCAGGCCGGTATGCAGCGAGGTGACGAAGAGATGCATAACCGCGCCGCCATAGTTCTGCTGACGGCCGGAGCGCGGCAAGATCACCCACCAGAACAGCAGGCCGGTTCCAAGAAAGCTCGCGTGCTGGGCATAGTGCAGCACGCCGCGCTCCAGTGCTGCCACGAACAGCGCCGGAATGTGCCACATCCATATGGCGATGCCATGCATAATGGTCGCGCTTAGCGGCCGGGTAGCGAAAGCCCAGGCCGCGTTCAACCATCCGGCGTGCCCGGCAATTCCCAGAACGCGGCGGAACCGGGCGGGGAGACCCCACATCAAGGCCGCGGCCGGGCAGGCAGCGACCAGCAGCGGCGCAGCCACGGCCATCAGCAGTTCATGCTCGATCATATGGGCCGCGAACACCTGCTCGCCGAGCGCATGAATGGGACTGACCAATGCGGCCGTCAACACGCCCCATCCGGCGGTGAACAGCAGCGCCTGACGCAGCCGCAATGTCCTGCCGCGGCCGCTGCGCCGCCAAAGCCGGCTCGCGCCCACGACATAGATGATACCGAGAACGGCAAGCGGCAGCGTGATGGGCAGCGCGAGCGTCCACCCGGCTTCTGGCGCGCCGGCACCATAGCAGATCGAGGTTGAGAACAGCGCGTCGAGGTTCATCGCAAGCACTTGTCCAGGATGAGCGCGGCGCTGCCTTGCATGACGATAACAAGTGCGAACAGCAGCGCCGACAGCATGCCGAGATTGGCGACGAACCGCTCGGTGTCGCGCGTACGCTCCGGTTTGAAGGCCGCGCCTCCTTCACGCTTCGCCCGCCAGGACAGCGCCCCGCCTAGCAGCGAAAACAAGACGAGCAGCAGCGCCAAGGGGAGCACCACCGGCACCTGGTGGTTGCATTGCCAGGGAACCAGCGCATAGTTCAGCTGCGTCGAGAGTGCCCAAGCTAGCGGGCCTGACAGTAGGCCACCCCAAGACGTTCCAAAACGCAACGCACGCATCTCAGCCTAGCCTCGGCATCCAGTAGATGAGCAGATAGATCGGAATCCAGGTCAGGACCACGAAGTCCCAGTAGAAGACATTGTCGCCGACATCGCCGAAGCGCCGGCCGCTATAGCCGTGACGCGTGAACATCAGCACCGTCAGCACGATGGTGTCGCCGACATCGGTTATGAGATGCGTGGTGTGAAGCCCGAGCAGCACCCAGAGCATGGATCCATAGGCATTGGTGTCCCAATAGATGTTGAGAGCCGGGAATTCGAACCAGCGCACCACGAGCGGAGCGATGCCGAACAGCGACATGACGATCATGCCGATCCGCACCGGCAGCATGGCACACCGCTCGGCATAGCGATGGAGGATGTGGTTCGGCACAAGGCTGACGATGAGCAAGATGGTGACGATCGTTCCTGGCCAATGGTTGGGCTCCGGTGCGCTTAGACGCCAGTTGGGCCACAGGGTCGCGAGATAGAGATAAGCGCCGGCCGCCAGCGCGAAGCCCGTGCCTTCCAGCGCCATGAAGCCGAGTGTGCCCCACCAGGTCGGGCTGCGCGCGCCATGTCCAAAGGTCGGCAGGTCGGAAATATCGGCGGCGGGGCGCTGCTTCATTCTTCGTCCTCCGGATCGCCCTTGGGCCAAAACCATCCGATCAGCGTGATGGCGATCGGAGCGGCGCCCCAGACAACCGCCCATGGCGTGAAGATCGAATAGACAAATGTCGCGCCGACGGAGATCGCCGCCAGCAGCGGCCAGATGGAGGGTGCCGCCGATTTCTCGCGAATGTCTGGATGGGCTTCCGCCACGGTCGAGATGAGGAGCTCGCGCGCATCGACCCGCAGCCCGGTCGCCACGGGCAGCGCCTCGCGCTCAGCCCAGAGCGGCTCGACATGCGTGGCGATCGGAATACGCGCGAAATTATAGCTCGGCGGCGGCGAAGACGTCGCCCATTCCAAGGTTCCGGCATTCCAGGGATTGTTCCCGGCTGGTGCGCCTTTCAGCGCGCCATGCGCAAGATTGAAAATGAACAGGACGAAGCTCAGGAAGAAGAGCACAGCCCCGGCCGAGATGAAAAAGTTGATATTTCCCCAGCCAAGCTCGGCCGGATAGGTGTAGACCCTTCGCGGCATGCCCCATAATCCGACGAGATGCATCGGGAAAAACGTCGCGTTGAATCCGATGAAAGCCAGCCAGAAGTGCCAGCGTCCGAGACGCTCGCTCATCATCCGGCCGCTGATCTTGGGGAACCAGAAATAGGCCGCGCCCAGGAGCGGGAAGACAGAGCCGCCGATCAGCACGTAATGGAAATGGGCGACGACGAAATAGGTGTCGTGTACCTGGAGGTCGAGGGGTACCGAGGCGAGCATGACGCCGGTGAGGCCGCCGATGACGAAGATGAAGAAGAAGCCGAACACGAACAGCAGCGGCGTTCGGACCACTGGTCTGCCGTCCCACAGGGTCGCCAGCCAGCAGAAGATCTGCACGCCGTTGGGAATGGCGATCATCATGCTGGACGCTGTGAAGAAGCTGGCGCCAAGCTTCGGCAATCCCGTGGCGAACATGTGGTGGACCCACAGCCCGAACGACAGGAAGCCGACCGCGACCAGCGACAGGACAAGCCCGAGATGACCGAATGTCGGTCGCCTGGCAAAAACGGGAATGATCGAGGACACCATGCCCGTAGCGGGCAGGAAGATGATGTAGACTTCCGGGTGGCCGAAGAACCAGAAGAGATGTTGGAACAGCAGAACATCCCCACCTTCCGCCGGGTTGAAGATGTGCGTGCCGACCAGCCGGTCGAGGATCAGGAAGGTGGAAGTGATCATCACCGCCGGCATTGCGAAGACGACGACGAAGGAGGTAACCAGCATTGCCCAGACATAGAGCGGGATCTTGTCCAGCGACATGCCAGGGGCTCGCTGCTTGAACACCGTGACGATCGTCGCCACCGCGACGGCCAGCGAGGATACTTCAGTATAAGTGATCATCTGCGCCCAGACGTCGGCCCGCTTGCCCGGCGCGAATTCGGGGCCGGATAGCGGCACGTAAGCAAACCAGCCGACATCGGGCGCCATGTTGAGCGCGAAAGATACCCAGGCGAAAACGCCACCTGAAACGTAGATCCAGTACCCGAACGCGTTCAGGCGAGGGAACGCGATATTGCGGGTGCCGACCATCAGCGGCACGAGATAGATTCCTGTTGCTTGGACGATGGGCACCGCGAACAGAAACATCATAGTAACGCCGTGCATCGTGAACAGTTGGTTGTAGAGGTCCGGCCCGATCAGGCCGCGCTGTGGACCTGAGAGCTGGATACGCATGGCGATGGCATTGAGCCCGCCCAGGCACAGAAATACGAAGGCCGTGATCAGATAGCGCCGTGCGATCACCTTGTGATCGACGCTGGACAGCGCTCCGACGATGCCGGGGGGCGTGCGCCAGGTGCGTTCCAGCCAGCGATGCAGGCGGGCATCGTCCATCCCCGTATCGCGCGGTCCGTCGCGTTCTGGAGCAATGTCG
Source organism: Mesorhizobium sp. ES1-6 (assembly GCF_020164775.1). NCBI lineage: Bacteria > Pseudomonadati > Pseudomonadota > Alphaproteobacteria > Hyphomicrobiales > Phyllobacteriaceae > Mesorhizobium > Mesorhizobium sp. ES1-6. Next base: position 267,297 of record NZ_JAIUGU010000002.1, on the reverse strand, counting down.
CCCTTGGACGCTGTATCCGGTTTCGAGATATCGCGGTCGCCTGTCATATCGGCGCTGCTCATTTCAGGCCCTCGAGATAGGCGACGATGGCGTTGAGCTCGTCGCCGTCAAGATCGACCACCGGCATATGGGATCCGGGCTTGACGCCTTGCGGGTCGGCTATCCAGGCGGCGAGATTGCCGCGGCTCATCGTCAGTGTTCCGGCCGCCAGCGTCTTCCTGCTGGCTATATGGGTGAGATCGGGGGCGACCGTTCCTCCCGCGGGCGTGCCGCCTATTCTGTGGCACATCACGCAGGGGCGCCTCAGAAACAGATCTTCGCCGGCTTTGGCCTCGTCACCTGCCGGGGCCACGGCCGGCTGCAACTGGTCGTTCCACCAGGCATCGAACTTTGCACGCGGCTCGGCGATGATGAAGGTGCCCATATTCGCATGCTGCGCGCCGCAGAACTCGGCGCATTGACCCCGGTAGACGCCGGGCTTGTCGGCCTTGATGTCGAGCACGTTAATGTGGCCGGGGATGAGGTCGAGCTTGCCGGAAAGGCTGGGGATCCAGAACGAATGGATGACGTCGGTAGAGGTCAAAAGAAGCCGGACCGGCTCGCCGGCAGGGATATGGATCTCGTTTGCCGTGGTCAAGATGCGGCTTGGCGTTGCATCCTCGTAGCGCACCTCCCACCACCATTGATGGCCCGTGACCCGAATGGTCAGCGAGGCATCCGAGCCGATCGCGGCGAGCGTCCTGTTGGCGAAGAAGCTCAGCAAGGTCAACCCGATCAGAATGGCGGCGGTCACCGCGACGGCGGTCAGAACCACGCGCAGCTTCCGTCCTTCGGCGCTGGCGTCGATCGCGAGCGGTTCCGCCTTCGCGCGCGACCGCATCATCAGCGGCGCGGCGAGGGCGATCATCACCAGCACCCACACCACCGCGCAGAGGCCGGTGAAGAACCAAATCAGCCATGCCTGCTCGCTCGCCGCGGGACCTTTCGGGTCGAGGACCGATTGCCAGCCCGCGCACCCCTGGAGCAACAGAGCACCAGCGGTGGCGAACGCCATCGACACGGGGCGCTTCACGGCGACTTCCCCAGCGTGGCGGCATCTGGCATGCGGTTTTCCGACGGATGCACCATCATGTCGTCATTGCGTTGCGGCGCGGCGGAAGACGGCGCGTTGCCGCTGAGCGAGCGAACGTAAGCCGCAAGCTCCCAGATCTGGTCGTCGGGGATCCTGTCGCGGAAACTCGGCATCCCATTCGGCCGGCCGTCGCGGATCGTAGCATGGATGCTTTCCATCGAGCTGCCATAGATCCACTTCTCGTCCATCAGCGCCGGCCCCATGCCGCCCCCACCGTTGGCATGGCAGCCCGAGCAGTTGAACCAGCTGAACAGGCGCTTGCCCTCGCTCATATGGAAGGCGTTGGCCTCGAAACTCGCCGCCTTGTTGTCGGTGTGAAAGGGTCTTTCGCCGCCGGGCTCGAGCGTGGTCACAGGCGTCGGCTGCTCGCCGGATCCAAGCGCCGATTGCGGCCGCGTGTCTCGCTCCTCGCGCTGGCAGGCAGCCAGGACCAGCGTCGCCGAAACCAGCACGGCAACCCGGCGCATCATCGTGCCTTGCTCCCGGAAGCGTCGAGGCGGGGAACGCTATATTGCGCCAGCACCGCGTCGATCTCGGCCCTGTGCCTGGCCAGCGCAGCGTTCACCTCGCCGCGCAAGGCTTCGTCCTCGCGCCGTACGCCCATGGAGATATCGTAGACCATCGGCAGCAACGGCCCGTCTATGGCTGGCCTAACCGGGGTAATGCGGAGCGGCACCTTCTGCCTGGCGGCAAAATAGCCGGCAAGCGGTCCCCAAACGACCGCGAGGTCGATCTGACCTGCGGCCACCGCTTCGACGATGCGCGCCGGAGGATTGGGTGCGGAATAGTCGCCATAGACCGGATAGCCGACGAGACGGCCGACGACGCCGCGGCGGCCAAGCGCCTGGACGGGCGGGGAATTGGCGCCGTCATCGCCGATAAGCTGCACGCCGATCCGCATGCCGCGCAGGCGCGGATCGTTGAAAGAACTGATGTCCGGACCGTCCTGTCGCGTGACGAAAACGTATGACGACCTGTAGTAGGGTGTGGTGGTGCGCAGCATTTCGAGATTGGCCGGGGTGCCGGGAACAAGATCGCACAATCCCGCCTTCAGGGTGTTGCGCACGAAGCCGCGACGCTGGGCCCACCACGTGTAGGACAACTTTGCGCCGAGCTCGCCCGCCACGATTTGCGCGATTTTGTTCTCGAACCCCTGACCGGCCGCGTTGGAAAACGGCATGTTGTTGGGATCAGCGCATACCCTGAGCTCGCGTCCATCGGCTGCTCTCGCCGCATCCAGCGAACCCAGCATGCCGATGCCGATCGCAAGCAGCACGAGGGCCCAGCGTCCCAGCCTCACGGCCGTCGCAAATCTATCGAGGCAGCCGAAACACATAGAGCGTGCCTCCCGCCGTTGTCGCGTTCTTCAGATCCTTCATCGCGTTCACGAAGCCCAGTGCCGCCGTTGCATCGCGTGGGTCTAGGTCGCCCGAGACGATCGCGCCGGCCCAGCCGCCCACGCCCGAGAGGATGGCGACATATTGGTGCCCGTCGGGTCCGCGATAGGTGATGGGCTGGCCGATGATCCCCGACGAGGTCTTGAACTGCCACAGCAGATCGCCGGTCCTGGCGCTCACCGCCTTGAACCAGCCTTCCATCGTGCCATAGAAGACGACGTCGCCGGCGGTCACCACCGCGCCGCTCCACACCGGGAAATTCTCCTTGAGGCTCCAGGCGGGTTTCTCCGCCGCGACATCCCAGGCGGTGAAGGCGCCGCGATTGCCGCCGGGCCCGGGGATCATGCGGACGTTCATCCCCACATAGGGCGTGCCGGCTATGTAGTTCACCTCGACGCCTTCTTCATCCATGCAAAGATTGTTGTGCGGGATGTAGAGCAGGCCGGTCTTCGGCGAGAACGCGGATGGCTGCCAGTCCTTGAGGCCTGATGCCGTCGGACAGATATCGCGAACGACCTTGCCGGTTCCGGTCTTCTTGTCAGGGTTTTCGATCAGTCGGCCCGTCTTGAGATCAACACCTTTGCTGGAGTTGACGGGGCCGAAGGGTTTTGCGGACAGGACTTCGCCTGTGGTCCGGTCGAGGATGTACAGATAGCCATTGCGCTCCGGCCGGACCAGCACCTTGCGCGGCTTGCCCTGCCAGGTCATGTCGAGCAGGATCTGCTCGTTGATGCCGTCATAGTCGTGGAGGTCATGCGGGCTCCACTGATAAAACCATTTCGCCGCCCCGGTGTCGGGATCGCGTGCGAAAATGCCAGACGTCCATTTGTTGTCGCCCGGCCGCAAATCCGGGTTCCATGGTCCGGGATTGCCGGTGCCGTGGAAGATCAAGTTCAGATCGGGATCATAGGAAATCCAGCCCCACATGTTGCCGCCGCCGATCTTCCAGGCTTCCGGCGGCCACGTGGTGACGCCAAGATCCTTGCCCTTGTCCATGTCGTAATGCGGCTTGAAAGTCGGCCCTATCAGCACGTCCTTGTCCGGCCCGGTGCCGTAGGCGGTCCAGACGACATGACCGTCGCCGGCGTCAAGCGCCTTGACCCAGCCGCGAACGCCCATCTCGCCGCCGGAATTGCCGACCAGCACTTTGCCCTTCACCACAAGCGGCGCCATGGTGATGGTCTCGCCTATATTGATGTTGCCGATATGCGTGTTCCAGATCGGCTTGCCCGTGTTCGCATCGAGGGCAATCGTGTGGCCGTCCAGCGTGTTGAAGAAAACGCGTCCGTCGGCGAAGGCCGCCCCTCGGTTAACGACGTCGCAGCAGGCCACCCCCTGTGCCGCCGGCTCGGGATTGGGTTCGTACTTCCACTTCATCGGGGCGCCTGGCCTGGAGAGATCGAGCGCATATACGATGTTGGGGAAGGGCGTTACGATATACATGGTGTTGCCGACGACCAGCGGCGCCGCTTCTTGCCCCTTGTTCACACCTGTCGAGAACGTGAACGCGACCTGCAGGTTCTTGACGTTGCCGTCATTGATCTCGGAGAGTTCGCTGAAGCGCGTCGACGCGTAGTTCTTGGCCGGCATCGTCCATTGGCCGTCATCGGGTGGCGAGGCTGCGGCGGGCGGTACGATCGCTCCTGTTTGAGGGGGCTCCGAGGCAGCGCCCAGAAGCGGCAGGCAGGCGAGCAGCGTCACCAAAAGGATAACGCCAAAGGAATTCCCGGCTGTCCATTTGCGGGTATGTCGTTGTGCGTCAACGCGCGTTAATGCCAACTGCGGCAAAGCTTTCATTTATTGATCGAGCCTCCCACACCGGCACCGAGTTCGGCCGCGATGTCGGCTTCTGTTCCGGCACAAAGCGGATGGCCCCAGCCCGAAGCGCTTTTGCCGCCGGGGTCCAGATCGTAGACAATCGCGTCCTTGCGATTTGGATTGACGCCTGCCGGGACCTTGTCGAAGCCGAGCGCCGCGCGGATACGCCAGGCGACATTGTGATCGGCGCATGAGGAATCGCCTGAAACGCCGAGGCCGCCGACGATGCTATTGCCGTCGTAGAGGGCGAGCCCGCCCCCAAACACCACGACACCTCCGACCGGCTTGCCGACCAGCGGATCGCTCGCGCTGCCGAAAGTTTTGGGATCGCCCGCATAGGCCGCAGCCTGGTTGACCGGATTGGTCGCCTGCAGGCCGAATAGTGGCCCGCCCGGCTGCGCCCCCGCATAGAGATTGGCCGTCGACAGGGCCATCTGAGCCAGGCTGAGACCGTTGGCCGTGTTGGCTTTCTCCGCTGCGATGAGGCGGCTCCCAGGCCATTGCGAGTCGGCCGTGGGCCCACTGAACGCAACCGCGCAGACGGTGCCGTCACGAGCAACGATGGCTGCCCATTCGTTAGTTTCAAAGCCGCCATTGGCTGGGCCGCCGCTTGCCTTCACGTTGGCCTTGAGTACACCAAGCAGCCTGTCGTGATCGGCCGGGCAGGGCTGCTGCGCCATGGCCTTATCCTGGTGGAAGAGGCCACCGATCAGCAACAGCAGAGCAAAGACAGGTACGAAAAGCTGAGAGCGGTACATTGTCCCGGGCATCCGTTCACATGACAAGAAGACCCCCGCCAGATGGAGAGTGCGAGGATATGTCGTATGCGTTGGTGTCTAACTCGCGTAATGCTTCTATGTTCCTGCTTTGAAAAATTCGTGCAGCTGGAGTTGAAGCCTGGGGTTCCATAACGGCTGGAACCCATGTCCCTGCGCCACGGTCGCGACGAGTACTTGATGCTTGAAAACGCGACCGGGATCGCGCAAACGCACTCGCCTCTCCCTGAGAGCGCTGTTGCCGTTGTCACAGCGTTCGGCGATGGATGATCTCTTCAATAAGTTTGGCGTCGGCTTCGTATTCCGCGGCCGGCTGGTCATTTGGCTGGCTAGTCTATGTCTTTCCCGAGCGGCTTCGCGTTTCGCCGTCCGTTTCGCCAACTCGGCCCGCTGCTGGTGCGCTCTTAGAAGGCTTCAAAGAGCCTGTTCCGCATCGTCCGCCTGGGCCTGCATCAAAACGTCTGCTTCGAACGCATGTCCGGTGTGACAACGGTAACGGGCAATCGGCCCGTCTTCGAGGAGAGCCGCCGGAATGTCCGGCGAAATTTCCCGGACAAGTCTCTTCAGCGCGTCGACGCCCCCCGCCGAGGCTCCGATTGCGACAATGCACCGGTTCTCGCAACCGTGAGCACGGACCTTCTCCGGCTGTCCCGCATGTTCCGACAGCGGTAGCGGTGCGGCGGTGGCCATGTGCTTCACCCACGTTCAGCAAAGATTTTTTTTGCGAGCACTCCGGCCAGGCCGCCGCTGCCGGTCGGATGCCCTGCTTTCGTCATCAGCTTCCTGACCCGTCGCCGAACCAGGTGTCCGGCAACGACGTTCTACTCCGAACTAACGCTTACGTGCGCGTTTGACGGCAGCCTCTGCCATGGCCGGGGCCTCCTCAATGCTTGCCGCGCCGCCAAAATCCGCGTTCTTGGTTCGGCCAGCTCCCGGACCCGCACCTAGATCAGCGCCTGTGGTCGGATCGGAACTCGGATCGGAAAGAGTACGGTCGGCCATCTTGGCCACCACCTTCATGTCTTTGGCCCCCAGCTTGACCGTTGCCAGGCCGTCTCCGCCGTCGACGGGCATCACCTTTTCAAGGTCATCGATGCGGTCCCACTCTTCGCCGGAATTCCAGGGGCCAGTGACATCGCCGTCGCCCTGGGAGGTGTTGACGTACATGCTGGCGTACTTCTCTACGCCTGGCAGCTTGCCTGACGGGAAATTGTTTTCGATCGCGTAGAGTGCTTTCTCAAACGACTTCTGGTGAGCGATCTCGCGCGTCATCAGGAAGCCGAGCGCGTCCTTGATGCCCGGGTCGTCGGTGATGTTGATGAGGCGTTCGTAAACGATCTTGGCGCGCGCTTCGGCTGCGATATTCGATCGCAGATCCACCGTAGGTTCGCCGCGCGAGTCGACATAGGCCGCGGTCCAGGGAACGCCGGCCGAATCGCACAGCGCGGGAGCGCCGCCGAACAGAATCGATTCCTTGGCTGTCGTACCGCTGGCGCCGATCATCAGGTAGAGGTCCGCCTCTTTCATTTGACCCTCGGCAAGTTGTGCCTTGAGCCCCTTGTTCAGCATGGTGACTATCGATCCCACCACTTCGAGGTGGCTGAGTTCTTCGGTCGCGATGTCAAGCAGCATGTCGCGACGGCCGAGATCATCTTCGCCAAGGCCTTGGGTGAAATATCGCATCGCCGCGGCAAGCTCACCATCGGCGCCGCCGAACTGTTCCATGATCATACAGGCCAGGCGGGGATTCGGCTCCGAGACGCGAACGGTGTATTGCAGGCGCTTGTTGTGCATGAACATGGACAATTCTCCGGTTAGACCGCCCAAACCTCACCGCAATATGATTGTTCCATCCGGCGGCCGAGCTTAGGGGATGAAAATCGAGCGATCGAAGGACACGCCGTCGGGAAAGCCCAAGTGAAAGCTCCGAACCGCATCAGTTCACGGCGTGGAGTGGCCGAGGGCGCGTCTGCAAACTGCTGACCAGCGACGACTAGCGATCCACATCACCCAAGACGATGTCCAACGATCCGAGGACCGCGGTGACGTCGGCCAGCATATGGCCGCGGCAAAGGTGGTCCATCGCCTGGAGATGAGCGAAGCTCGGAGGCCGCAGCTTGCATCGGTAGGGCTTGTTCGTTCCATCCGATACCAAATAGACGCCAAATTCTCCTTTCGGGGCTTCCACCGCGGCGTAAACCTCGCCGGCTGGCACCCGAAAACCCTCGGTGTACAGTTTGAAGTGGTGGATCAACGCTTCCATGGACCGCTTCATGGCCGCACGTTTGGGAGGGACGACCTTGCCGTCGAGATTGGAAACAGGTCCAGTCCCCTCCTTTGCCAGCAGGTCGACGCACTGGCGCATGATCTTGGCAGACTGCCGCATCTCCTCCATGCGCAACAGATAGCGGTCGTAGCAATCGCCATTCTTGCCGACCGGGATGTCGAAATCCATCTCTGCATAGCACTCGTATGGCTGGGACTTGCGCAAGTCCCATGCAGCACCTGATCCACGCACCATCACGCCGGAAAAGCCCCAGGCCCAGGCTTCATTCTGGGAGATCCGCCCGATGTCGACATTGCGCAGTTTGAAGATGCGGTTATCGGTGAGCAACCTGTCCAGGTCATCCACGGTCTTAAGAAACGGGTCGATCCAATTTCCAATGTCGACGATCAAATCTGGCGGAAGGTCCTGGTGCACGCCGCCTGGCCGGAAATATGCTGCATGCATGCGCGATCCACTCGCCCGCTCGTAGAAGACCATCAGCTTCTCGCGTTCAACAAAGCCCCATAAGGGCGGCGTCAGCGCGCCCACGTCCATGGCCTGAGTTGTCACATTCAGCAGATGAGACATGATCCGCGAGATTTCACTATAGAGAACCCTGATCAACTGCCCACGCCGCGGCACGGCCAGGCCCATCAGCTTTTCGATCGCGAGGCACCAGGCATGCTCCTGAGACATCGGTGCCACGTAGTCGAGGCGGTCGAAGTAAGGCAGGGCCTGAAGGTAAGTTTTGGCTTCGATCAATTTCTCCGTCCCGCGATGCAGCAGGCCTATATGGGGGTCAACACGGTCGACCACCTCCCCATCGAGCTCGAGTACCAGACGAAGCACGCCATGTGCGGCAGGATGTTGGGGGCCGAAATTGATGTTGAAGTTTCGGACGGAATTCTCTGCCATGCGGGCACTCCTCGGGAGCCTGCCTAACCTCTCGTCTAAGCCGTTGTTCCGCTAAGCGGAGTTATTTCACGACCGGCGATGCACGCCTTGCATCAGGTCCGCTAAACCGGCTTCAGGATCATCACCTGCTGCGCCAACGAGCACCGAAATGCCCCACCAAAATTGCCAAACCGTGATCTCGCAGACCGGTCCCTCAAAACGATGCGCCCGGGTTCGCTTGCCACCACTATCTCACATGCCTGCCGCAACGATGGACCGCTCGAGGGCCCCGTACGACAAACGTGTTAAGCGTGCGATATTTGGACCGTGGCCTGGACTTTGAAAGATGGGCTCTCAGCTGCTCGGCGGCATACTCCGGTTGCTGCCATCGTTTTCGAGCAGCATGCCGGTCGCTTGGCGTCGGGTTTGTAAGGGCCGGGTCTGATGCCAGCTCTTATCCGGTGCAGAGCCGATGGATCCGGATGGCACCAGCGACGTAGCATCCCAACGGAGGCCCACTCACGAGAGCCGACCGGCCCCTCACTTCAGAGCCAACTCGTCATGACCTCACCGTCGCGATCCGCTTCAGGCGAGAGACAAAACTTCGTTTGCCACCCGACGGCTTATTTTGGCAGAAACTCCGGGCATTGAGTCTCGCGCACAACGCGGACCAATGCCTCGCCCCGCATGATTGCACGACAAGACCCGTATTCATGCTCTGACCGCCGGCCGGGTTGTGAGTGGCATTGTCACCCCATCACCTGGGCAACTATGCCGTCCCCTGCCTCGCCTCCGCGCTGGACGAACCCGATATCGGCGGCGTATTGCCGTTTCGGCGGGAAGTCGCGGCGCCGGCGGAATAAATCGTGCAGCGAATGCTTGGATGTACGGCGCGCGGCGCGTGACCTGCGCGCGCCAGGTCACGCCGTGTTCAGTCGGCCGGACGGTCCGCGACCGAACGCCGTCCATCGATCCACAAGGCAAGCAAGGTGCAGGCCGCGCCCGAGAGCAGGTAGGCGCCCGCCGCGATAAGGCCGAAATTGCCGGCCAAGAGCAGCGCCGCGAGCGGCGCGAAGCCGGCGCCGAACATCCAGGCTAGATCCGAGGTTATCGCCGAGCCGGTATAGCGATGCTGTCGCGAAAAGCTCGATGCGACGACGCCCGACGACTGCCCGAAGCTCAGCCCCAGCAGGATGAAGCCCAGCACCATGAACAGGGCCTCGCCGACCGTGCCGCCATCCAGAAGCTGCGGGGCAAAGCCGCTGAACGTCGCGATGGCGACCGCCGAACCGATGAGCAGTGCGCGGCGTCCGATGCGATCGGCAAGCGGACCCGACGCGACGATGGCCGCGATGCCGAACAGCGCGCTCACCGCCTCGATCGCCAGGAAGCGTGCCGGGCCTTCATTGGTGAACAGGAACACCCAGGAGAGCGGAAACACCGTCACCATATGGAACAGGGCGAAACTCGCCAGCGGCGCGAAGGCGCCGATGACGACGTTGCGGCCTTCGGCCCTGAGCGTGTCCCTGATGCGCGTGGGCTGCAGGTCGCCGCTCTCGTACAGTTTCGAGAATTCGGGCGTCACCACGATGCGCAGCCTGGCGAACAAGGCCACGACATTGATGGCGAAGGCGACGAAGAAGGGATAGCGCCAGCCCCAGGAAAAGAAGTCGTCGGCCGAAAGATTGGCAACGAAGAAGGCGAAGAGCGAACTCGCGACGATAAGGCCGATCGGCGCGCCCAGCTGCGGGATCATGGCGTAGAAGCCGCGCCGGTTCCGTGGCGCGTTCAGCGCCAGCAGCGAGGGCAGGCCGTCCCATGTTCCGCCAAGCGCCAGCCCCTGTCCGATGCGGGCCAGCGCCAGCAGCCAGATCGCGATGGCACCGATCTCGCCATAGGCGGGAAGGAACGCGATGGCGACGGTCGAGGTGCCGAGCAGGAACAGCGCGATCGTCAGTTTCGCGCCGCGGCCATAGGCGCGATCGACGGCCATGAACAGGACGGAGCCGAAGGGACGGGCTATGAAGGCCAGCGCAAAGATGGCGAAGGAGTAGAGCGTTCCGGCGAGCGGATCATGCGTCGGAAACACCAGCTTGGGGAACACGATGACGGACGCGATCGCGTAGACGAAGAAGTCGAAGAATTCCGACGTCCTGCCCACGATCACGCCGACCGCTATATCGCCCGCGCTGACCTGGCCATGATGCGAGCCGATCAGCTCGCTGTTCGTTTCGGCAGTCGAAGTCTGAGCCATCTTGTCCGTCGCCACCGCGTCGTATGAAATACCCGGGACGCATTTGTAGCAATCCCATTGTGCGCTGCACACTGCGCCAGACCCGGCCCGGCTGGGCATTGGACAAATTGTCCAATGTCACCGCGCCGTCGCCGGCAGTAGCCCTTTGTCGATACCGCACTGCAACATCGCAACGCGTTGTGGCGGTCCATCGAGGGCAGCGTCTGATGAAACGATCTGGAGCCTTGCTTCTGCTTCCGCTGGCCGGGCTGTTGAGCGGCTGCGATATGGTCGTTCTCGCGCCGGCGGGCGATGTAGCGGCCCAGCAGCGCGATCTGCTCGTGGTCTCGACCCTGCTGATGCTCCTCATCATCGTGCCGGTCATGGCGCTGACCATTTTCTTTGCCTGGCGCTACCGGCAATCCAACGCTTCGGCGACCTACGCGCCGGACTGGGATCATTCGACGAAACTGGAACTGGTGATCTGGGCGGCGCCGCTGCTCATCATCATATGCCTCGGCGCGCTGACCTGGCTCGGCACGCATTTGCTCGACCCATACCGCCGCATCGATCGCATCGAACCCGGCCAGCCCGTCACTCAGGACCACAAGCCGCTCCGGGTCGAGGTCGTGGCGCTCGACTGGAAATGGCTGTTCATCTATCCGGACTATGGCATCGCCTCGGTCAACGAACTGGCGGCGCCGGTCAACCAGCCGATCGACTTCCGCATCACCTCGTCGGCGGTGATGAATTCCTTCTACATTCCAGCCCTTGCCGGCCAGATCTATGCCATGCCCGCGATGGAGACGAAGCTGCATGCCGTCATCAACCGGGAGGGTACCTATAGCGGCTTCTCAGCCAATTACAGCGGCGCCGGCTTTTCGGGCATGCGCTTCGCCTTCCACGGCCTGTCCGGCCAGGCTTTCGACGGATGGGTGGCGCAGACCAGGACCGCGTCGGCGAAACTTGACCGCGACAGCTATCTCGAACTCGAAAAGCCGAGCGAGAACGAACCGGTCCGCCACTATGCCTCCGTCGATCCCGATCTCTATGGAGCCATCCTCAATCAGTGCGTCGAGCGCGGCAAGATGTGCATGAACGAAATGATGTCGATCGACGCCAAGGGCGGTCTCGGCCTTGCGGGTGTCCGCAACACCCTGCCGCTGCAATACGACAAGCTTGCCCGGCGTGGCGCGGTGTTCGGAAACGATGCCTCCTATGTCGCCAGCATCTGCACGGCGGAAGAGGCTGCTGCCGTCTCGCGTGCGGCCCGCGATGCCTGGCCGAGCTATTGGCCTGCGAAGAACCTGTCGCCGCTGCGCGGGGCGGGGCTGCTCCGGCCAGGGACAGACAGCCGCAGTGCCGAAGCGGATACGCCGCCGCTTGGCCTGTTGCGGCGTGAATTGTGAGAGACAGCCGATGCCCGACACGCTGACCAGATTCATTTTCGGCCGCCTCACCTTGGAGTCGCTGCCGCTGCACGAGCCGATCGTGGTGGCCACCTTCATCGCGGTGGCGCTCGGCGGCATCGCGCTTCTTGGCGTCATCACCTATTTCAAGCTCTGGACCTATCTGTGGCGCGAGTGGTTCACCAGCGTCGACCACAAGAAGATCGGCATCATGTATATGGTGCTCGGCCTCGTCATGCTTTTGCGCGGCTTTTCGGACGCCATCATGATGCGCCTGCAGCAGGCCATCGCCTTCAACGGCTCCGAAGGCTACCTGAACTCACATCACTACGACCAGATCTTCACCGCGCATGGCGTGATCATGATCTTCTTCGTGGCTATGCCTTTCGTCACCGGGCTGATGAATTTCGTGGTGCCGCTGCAGATCGGCGCGCGCGACGTGTCCTTCCCGTTCCTCAACAATTTCTCGTTCTGGATGACGGTCGGCGGCGCCATCCTGGTCATGGCCTCGCTGTTTGTCGGCGAATTCGCCCGCACCGGCTGGCTCGCCTATCCGCCGCTCTCCGGCATCGGCTACAGTCCCGACGTCGGCGTCGATTATTACATATGGGCGCTGCAGGTGGCGGGCGTCGGCACGACGCTGTCGGGCATCAACCTGATCTGCACCATCATCAAGATGCGCGCGCCCGGCATGACGATGATGCGCATGCCGGTCTTCACCTGGACGTCGCTGTGCACCAACGTGCTTATCGTCGCGTCCTTTCCGGTGCTGACGGCGGTGCTCGCCATGCTGTCGCTCGACCGCTATGTCGGCACCAACTTCTTCACCAACGATTTCGGCGGCAACCCGATGATGTATGTGAACCTCATCTGGATATGGGGTCACCCTGAGGTCTACATCCTCATCCTGCCGTTGTTCGGCGTCTTCTCCGAAGTCACGTCGACCTTCTCCAGCAAGCGCCTGTTCGGCTACACCTCGATGGTCTACGCCACGGTCGTCATCACCATCCTGTCGTACCTGGTTTGGCTGCACCATTTCTTCACCATGGGCTCCGGCGCCAGCGTCAATTCCTTTTTCGGCATCACCACGATGATCATCTCGATTCCGACGGGAGCTAAGATCTTCAACTGGCTGTTCACGATGTATCGGGGCCGCATCCGTTTCGAGCTGCCGATGATGTGGACGGTGGCCTTCATGCTGACCTTCACCGTCGGCGGCATGACCGGCGTGCTGCTTGCCGTGCCGCCGGCGGATTTCGTGCTGCACAACAGCCTGTTCCTGATCGCGCACTTCCACAACGTCATCATCGGCGGCGTGCTGTTCGGTCTGTTCGCCGGCATCGCCTACTGGTGGCCGAAGGCCTTCGGCTTCAAGCTCGATCCGTTCTGGGGCAAGGTCTCGTTCTGGTGCTGGGTGGTCGGCTTCTGGTTCGCCTTCATGCCGCTCTACGTCCTCGGCCTGATGGGTGTGACGCGTCGCATGCGGGTTTTCGATGACCCCTCGCTGCAGATATGGTTCGTCATCGCCGCCTTCGGCGCGGTGCTGATCGCCTTCGGCATAGCGGCTTTCCTGATCCAGATATTCGTCTCCATCCGCAGGCGCGAGGCGCTCGCCGATCCGACCGGTGACCCCTGGGACGGGCGCACGCTCGAATGGTCGACGTCCTCGCCGCCGCCCGCCTACAACTTCGCATTCATGCCGGTCATTCGAGACAACGACGCCTGGTTCGATATGAAGCAGGCCGGCTACGTCAGGCCGCTTGCCGGCTTCAAACCGATCCATATGCCCAGAAACACCGGTACCGGCATGATCCTCGCCGCCTTCAGCGTCGCGCTCGGCTTCGGCATGATCTGGTACATCTGGTGGCTGGCCGCGTTGAGCTTCCTGTGCCTCATCGCCACCGCGATCGGTCACACCTTCAATTATAACAGAGACTTTCACATTCCGGCGGCCGAGGTCACGCGGACGGAGGAGGCGAGGACGACCCTCCTCGCCGTCCGGGGTTAGGGTTTGAGCATGGCATCGACAGCAATCACGGCCGGCACCGAACCGGTCTTTCACCTGGAAGAAGAGCATGCGCACGCCGAAGGCGGCTCCACCATGCTCGGTTTCTGGCTCTATTTGATGAGCGACTGCCTGATCTTCGCCATGCTGTTCGCGGCCTATGGCGTGCTCGGGGGCAACTATGCGGCCGGGCCGGCGCCCAAGGATCTGTTCGACCTCGATCTGGTGGCGGTCAACACCGCCATGCTGCTCTTCTCCTCGATCACCTATGGCTTCGCCATGCTGACCATGGACAAGGGCCGCGTGGCGGCTACGCAGGCCTGGCTTGCCGTGACCGGCCTGTTCGGCCTGGCTTTCCTGTCCATCGAACTCTACGAGTTTTCCCACATGATCCATGAAGGCGCGACGCCGCAGCGCAGCGCCTTCCTGTCGTCCTTCTTCACCCTGGTCGGAACGCACGGCCTGCACGTCACCTTCGGCCTCGTCTGGCTGGTGACGCTGATGACGCAGGTCGCAAGATTTGGCCTCATCGAGGCCAACCGCCGCCGGCTGATGTGCCTCTCGATGTTCTGGCACTTCCTCGACGTCGTCTGGATCGGCGTCTTCACCTTCGTCTATCTGATGGGGATGTTGCGATGAGCGCTCATGATCATGCCGAGGGTCACGCAGACGTCCATGGTGGAGCGGCACATGGATCGTTCCGGGGCTATCTGACGGGCTTCCTTCTGTCGGTGATCCTGACCGCCATCCCATTCTGGCTGGTCATGACCGGCGCCATCGACGACAAGCAGGTCGCGGCCATCGTCATCATGGCCTTCGCGGTCGTGCAGATCGTCGTCCACATGGTCTTCTTCCTGCATATGAACACCGCCTCGGAAGGCGGATGGTCGATGCTGGCGCTGATCTTCACGCTGATTCTGGTCGTCATCGTGCTGACGGGTTCGCTCTGGGTGATGTATCATCTCAACGCCAACATGATGCCGGGACTACACGACATGCGCGAGATGCCATGAACCTGACGTCGGGCTCGGGGAGGACCATTGCCGATGCGGTCGGACAGGCCGGCATCGCTCGGCGCCCCGCGCGGCAGGAGAGCGCAGGCAGGTCATCCGCGTCGCGTATCTTCCTGGCGCTGCTCGGGCTGCTCGGCGTGCTGGTGTTTGTCGGGCTCGGCTTATGGCAGTTGGAAAGACGGGTCTGGAAGCTCGACCTGATCGCCCGTGTCGACCAGCGCATCCATGCCCCGGTTGTCGACGTACCCGGTCCGGAGAACTGGAAAGCCATCAACGCGGCCGGTCATGAATACAGCCATGTGCGATTGGCCGGGCGGTTCCTCGGCGGTGCCAACACGCTGGTGCAGGCGGTGACGGAGCTTGGCGGCGGCTACTGGGTGCTGACGCCGATGCAAACCGACCGTGGCTTCGTCGTGCTGGTCAATCGCGGCTTCATCCCGCCGGAACGCAAGGCGGAATTTGAACGGGAGAGCGGCGGCTTGGCCGCGCCGGCCGTCATCGACGGGTTGTTGCGCATCACCGAGCCTGGCGGCGGCTTCCTGCGCAACAACGATGCCGCGGGCAATCGTTGGTATTCGCGAGACGTCGCCGCCATCGCAACCGCTCGTGGCCTGGCAAAGGCCGCTCCCTATTTCGTCGATGCGGAAGCATCAGGCCCCGATAGCTGGCCGCGCGGCGGGCTGACGGTCGTGACTTTCCGAAACACCCACCTGGTCTATGCTTTGACCTGGTTCACGCTCGCCGCGATGCTCGCCATTGCCTTGGCCAGGCCGATGATCGGCCGCCGGCGGCGGCCAGCAAGATGAGTCTGCCCACGCAAACGTTTCGCCATGACATGTCCCTGGGCGCCGCATCCCTTGCTGGCAACAACGGCGCGGCCCCCAATCCCGAAGCGACGAACAGGAAGAACCTGTTATTGCTCATCCAACTGCGTTGGCTGGCGGTGGCGGGCCAAGTGCTCACCATCCTGGCGACGCAATACTGGTTCGCCATTCCGCTGCCTCTGGCGGAGATGGCCGGCGTGGTGCTTTTCCTGGTCGGCTTGAACATCTTCAGCCTGCTGGTCCTGGGCGGCATAAAGCCGATCACCAACACCCAGCTCTTCGTCGCGCTCATCTTCGACATGGCGGCATTGACGACACAGCTTTACCTGAGCGGCGGCGCGTCCAATCCGTTCGTGTCGCTCTATCTCCTGCAGATCACGCTCGGCGCGGCGCTGCTGACGCCACGGTCGACCTGGATCCTGGTGGCGGCGGCCTCCGCCTGCTTCGTCTTCCTCATCTTCCTCTTCCAACCGATCGCCATTCCGCATCATGGCAGCGATCTCCTGTCCCTGCATATCAGGGGCATGTTCATCTGCTTCGTGCTGGCGGCCGGGCTGATCGTGATCTTCATGACGCGCATCAACCGCAATCTGCGTGAGCGCGACGCCTATCTTGCCGATCTGCGCCAGCGTTCGGCAGAGGAGGACCACATCGTGCGCATGGGCCTGCTGGCTTCCGGCGCCGCGCACGAACTCGGCACGCCGCTCGCCACCATATCCGTCATCCTGTCCGACTGGCGCCAGATGCGCAGCCTTTCGCGCAACCGCGAACTGGCGGCCGATGTGGCCGAAATGCAGGCCCAGATCGAGCGCTGCAAGCACATCGTGTCCGGGATACTGATGTCTTCCGGCCAGGCCAGGGGCGAGGGAACGATACGCACGACCATCCGCGGTTTCCTCGACGATCTGGTCGAGGAATGGCGCACCAGTCGCCAACCCTTCAGGCTGGAATACAACAACGATTTCGACCCGGACGAGCAGATCGTGTCCGACACGGCGCTCAAGCAGGTCATCTTCAACGTGTTCGACAATGCCCAGGAAGCATCGCAGCATTGGGTCGGCGTCACCGCCGAGCGGCAGGGCGACAAGCTGGTGATCTCCGTGCGCGATCGCGGGCCGGGTTTCGACGAAGGTATTCTGGCGGCGCTCGGCCAACCCTATATGTCGAGCAAGGGGCGGCCTGGCGGCGGCCTTGGTCTTTTCCTCGTCGTCAACGTGATGCGGAAACTGGGAGGCGATTTTTCGGCGCGCAACATGGAGCAGGGCGCCTGTGTTACGCTTTCGCTGCCGCTGGCGGCGCTGACCGATGGAGATGACCATGAGGCCTGATCGATCGCTGTTCATCGTCGAGGATGACGTAACCTTCGCCAAAACGCTGAAGCGTTCCTTCGAAAAGCGCGACTACGACGTCATGGTCTGTCACGACAGGGAGGAACTGCTCCGTGCCCTCGAAACAGCCGTTCCGGCCTATGCCGTCGTCGATCTCAAGCTCGGGGCCGGCGGCTCCGGGCTGGAGTGCGTCAAGTTGCTCGGCGCCCGCGATGCTTCGATCAGGATTGTCGTGCTGACCGGGTTTGCCAGCATCGCCACGGCTGTCGAGGCGATCAAGCTCGGCGCCAGCCATTACCTGGCCAAACCCGCCAACACCGATGATATCGAAGCCGCCTTCGGCAGGGCCGAGGGCGATGTTTCGGTGCCTCTTTCCTCGCGTCCCACCTCGATCAAGAATCTGGAATGGGAGCGCATCCACGAAACGTTGGTCGAAACCGGCTTCAACATCTCCGAAACGGCGCGCCGCCTTGGCCTGCATCGGCGCACCTTGGCCCGCAAGCTCGAGAAGCGTGTCGTGAGATAGCGGGAATTCGAGTCGAGCCGCGGTCTTCTTCGCGGCGTCTACCATCGTTCCTCGGTCTCATGGTGCGGCAGGTCTATTCCGCAGCAGACCCAGCCAAGGCGCTGGCTCGATCCATAATTGTAACGAGGCTGCAATGGCGCCGGATCATCGAATGTGCCGACATGCAGCGCGATTTCATGGGGCGATGCGTCATAGGCGAGGCTGAGCGGCGAACCGCAACTTGAGCAGAATCCCCTCAAGGCGATCGGCGACGATCTGCGATAGGCCGGTTCGGCGGCGGTCCAGGCCAGGCTCTGGGACGGTACCCACGCCAGAACCGCGAACGCGCTCCCGGTTGCTCGCCGACACATGTCGCAGTGACAATAGTGGACCCTTGGCTCGCTATCGACAGTGAAGCGAATCCGACCGCAGAGACAACCGCCACTTAGCGTCATCCCGGTGACATCCTGGAATAGCGCGGCCCGAGTCCCGACAGTCTCATGCCAGCCCTCCCTTCAACGCAGCCGAAACGTCAACCAGCTGCGTCGGTTCCAGCGAACGGCCAGGAACGAGTTCCTTGATCCCACGTTCCAAGTCCGGGATGGGGAATGCGAGAGGTCACGATGAACTACCGTTGGTCGGAAATGCCCTGATGTCCATGCCGGGACTGGCATATGGCCCGCTGGGGCAGCGATGCATGCATGTCTGCGTGGATATGCAGAAGCTGTTTGCCGAACCGTCGCCTTGGGCGACGCCTTGGATAACCCGTGTCCTCCCGCGGATCGAGAAGCTTGTGGAAAGGCGGGCGGAACAGACGGTCTTCACGCGCTTCCTGCCTGCGCAAAGACCAGGGCAGGGCGTTGGTACATGGAAGCGCTATTATGAGCGCTGGGCTTCGATGGCCATCGACAACATCGGGCCGGACATGATCGAATTGTTGCCGCCACTGGCCGCTTACTGTCCACCCGCATCAGTTATCGACAAGCACATCTATTCCCCCTGGTTTGAAGGTCGCCTCAGGGCTTTTTTGATGGAGCGCGAGATCGACACGCTGGTCGTCACGGGAGGCGAAACCGACGTGTGCGTCCTGGCCACCGTGCTCGGCGCCATCGATTTCGGCTATCGCGTGGTTCTCGTCACAGACGCCCTGTGCAGTTCTTCCGACGCGACGCATGACGCGCTGCTTACCGTCTATCACCAGCGTTTCGCACAGCAGGTCGAGACGGTCGATATGGAAACGGTTCTCTCGAACTGGGCTTGAGACGCCGGCCCCCGGGTGTAGCACCAGCCTTCCCTGCGGGGCTCGTAGTGCTTATCTGTCACCAATCGCGGACACTGGAGCAGGCAAAGGCGTGGCGCAACGATCGGGCAGTGCGGATCTTCCCCTTCACGGCGGACGCGTGCCGAAATGGCTGGGCGACCGCATGACACGCCTTGGCGCCGTTATGTGCGAGGCGATCATCCATCACTATGGCCGCAACGAATTGCTGCGGCGCCTGGCGCATCCGTTCTGGTTCCAGTCCTTCGGCGCCGTCATGGGCATGGACTGGCATTCGTCAGGCATCACCACCAGCGTCGTCGGTGCCTTGAAACGCGGCCTCACGCCGCTGTCGGGCGAACTCGGCATCCATGTCTGCGGTGGTCGTGGCGCGCATTCGCGCAAGACCCCGCACGAGCTCGCGGCAATAGGCGAGCGCATTGGCTTCGACGGACCGCGCCTGGCCACCGCCAGCCGGCTTGTCGCCAAGGTGGACAGCGCCGCCGTCCAGGACGGTTTCGACCTCTATCTGCATGGCTTCATCGTCACCGATGACGGCGACTGGGTGGTGGTGCAGCAAGGCATGAATGGCGACAGCAAGGTGGCGCGTCGCTACCATTGGCTGTCCGAGGGTTTGAAGAGTTTCGTCGACCAGCCGCATGCGGCCATCGAGGGCGCCAACCAGGGCGAGATCGTCAACCTGACCGACCGGCGCGCCGAAGCCTCGCGCCGGGGGCAGCTGGATCTTCTGCAGGATCTCGGGCCGGACCGTATCCTGCGGGAATTCGCCGCTCTGGAACCCGGTGCCGCGCCGGCTCCGGCGCAGCCGCTGCTGCCGCATCTGGTCATGCCGGCCCACCACGATGTCCGCGAGAGCGATGTCGTGATGCATCGCCTGCACGGCAACATGGCAGCCGCCGCCGAGCGGGGCCCAGCCGATTTTGCCGAGCTTCTTCTGGTCCCCGGAGTCGGCGCCCGCACGGTGCGCGCTCTGGCCCTCGTCGCCGAAGTGGTGCATGGCGCGCCGTGCCGGTTTTCGGACCCCGGCCGTTTCTCGCTGGCGCATGGCGGCAAGGACAGGCATCCGTTCCCTGTCCCGCTCAAGGTCTATGACGAGACGATCGGCGTGCTGAAATCCGCCGTGCAAAAAGCAAGGCTTGGTCGCGAAGAGGAAATCGGCGCCTTGAGACGGCTCGACGATCAGTCGCGCCAGGTCGAGCGATACGTCACCGGCCCCAGCCTCAAGGAAATCGTCGCCGGCGAGTTCGACCAGTCGCATCTGTTGGGTGGCCGTAGCGTCTTTGGCTGGGAACCGGCGCCGGACAAGGCGCCCACCACGCAGAACAAGAAGGCATGACGGTCCGCTGACGGCGATCACGCCACGCGACGGTACCTGTGGTGGTCCTTGATGAATTTATTGAAGAAGCGGCCTTTCGAAGGGGCGCGCATGAACGCCGCGTAGGTGGCCGGGGCGACTTCCTCATAGTCGTAGCGGTTGCCATGCGGCACGAACCAGACCGAGAGGATCCTGGTCACGGGATCGTATTGCGTGTTGCGAACAACGGTTGACGGCATGGTGGCACCTGACGGGTCATCCGGATAAACCCGCCAGGCATGGCCCGGTTCCGTACCGCCCGAACTCGCTACCTGTCGCGTGGATTGCCGAAATTCGCGTCGCGCTGCCTCGAATATCGATCGATGCGCGGCAGCTCGTCGGCAAAGTCGACCCAAGGCAGCCTGAGGTCCCAATAGGCGTGCGCCTGTGGCCGCAGCCCTTCAGGTTTGTCGAAGAAACCGATCGTCAGATAAAGCTCGTCAGGCAAGCCTTCGTCGCTATAGCCTATCGAACTCCCGCAATCGGAGCAGAAAGTGCGGACAACGCCCGGCGTCCTGGAAAAGGCCTTTGGCGTGCCCCTCAAAAGGCGGAACTGGCTCGGCCGATATCCGACCCAGATGGTCAGTGGACCGCCGATCGCCTTGCGGCAATCATCATCGTGATCATAGCATATCCAGAAGGGCTCACCGTCCATGGCAGCTGCAATCGCCCCGCAAAAGCAGGTCCCCGTTTCAACGCGCGGCATCCGGTACTCCAAGGCTAGACCATGTCCGACGGCATCCGACGGGGCCGCCCTTTCCTAAACTTTCACGCCGCTCCGGCGTTCCGTTGCGCCCTTTGGCGACGTGTCCAGGAGGCAAGCGCGGTTCCTATATTGCCTTGTGGTCCGGCCCTCACCATCTAGGCACAATGTCGCCGCTCAAACCGAAAACCGCCGGCCGTGTGGCCCAGCACGATCTCTTCGGCGCCGTTCAGGATGAGCTGCCGGAGGGTTTCGCCTACCAGCCGGAACTGATCACGCCGCAAGAGGAAATCGAACTCGCCCGGCATCTTGAGGAACTGCCCTTCAAGGCCTTCGACTTCCATGGCCATCTGGCGAACCGGCGTGTCGTCGGTTTTGGCCTTCGCTACGATTATGACCGGCGAGAAGTGGTCGAGGCGCCGCCGATACCTGATTTTCTTTTGCCCTTGCGCGAAAAGGTCGCGGCTTTTGCGGGCCGGCCCGTCGAAACTTTTGCGCAGGTCCTGATCAATGAGTACCGGCCCGGCGCTGGTATCGGCTGGCACCGCGACAAGCCCCATTTCGAGGACGTCGCGGGCGTTTCCCTGCTGGCGCCCTGCGATTTTCGCCTTCGGCGCAAGAACGGGTCTAAATGGGAACGTCGGACCATCACCGTCGAGCCGAGATCGGCCTATCTCATGACAGGGCCGTCGCGGTCGCAATGGGAGCACAGCATCCCGCCGCTCGCCGAGCACCGCTACTCGATCACCTTGCGGACATTGCGGCCTCACAATCCCTGAGCATGCGCTGAGGTTTGCACCGGGAAAGCTTTCCGCATCATCTCTACATCAGTGCTCAACCCGACCCGCGTGCAGCGGGGCGGGTTGAACGATCTTGTGCTTTAACCCTTGTTATCAGGCAACTTTTTAGCGGAAGCGCTACGCACTTTTCCGTGGAATTGCCCTAGGTCAGTACCAGCACGATCTTGTATGTATCCGGATCCACGATGACGATCCGGCCGTCGGCGAGGACGAAATACTCGTATGCCTCGTAAGCCGGGACGAGTTTCACGATGCGAGCCGGCAAGCGATGCAGCCTGACCTTATGACGCGGAACTTCGATGCCGACGGAGACGTCGAAGTCGATGTTGGTCACCGGTTCGACCTTGGTTTCCCTGATCACATGGGTGATCTCGGTCTTCTGTTCGACCGTCACATTGTTGATGGACGCGGTCGAGGTCTTGTCCTGCGTCGAGGTTTTGCCCTGAGCCTGCTGGTCGGTCTGGACCTTGGTCTTGTCCCGGGCCTGCTGGTCGGTGGTGGCGCCGGCCTTGCCCTGGGCCTGCTGGTCGGTCTGGACCTTGGTCTTGTCCTGGGCCTGCTGATCAGTGCTGGTGCCGGCCTTGCCCTGCGCCTGCTGGTCGGTCTTGGTGCCAGCCTTGCCCTGTGCCTGCTGATCGGTTTGGACCTTGGTCTTGTCCTGGGCCTGCTGGTCGGTCTTGGTGCCAGCCTTGCCCTGGGCCTCCTGGTCGGTCTGGACCTTGGCCTTACCCTGGGCCTGCTGGTCCGTAGCGGCGCCGGCCTTACCCTGGGCCTGCTCGTCGGTCTTCATCTTGGCCTTGCCCTGAGCCTGCTGGTCAGTCTGGGACTTGGTACCCTCTGCCTGGCTCTTCATCTTCGAACCGCTCTGGCAGTTGGTCGCCCCGGAAGCGCAATTGGTGTCCGCTCCCGATTGGCTTTCGGCGGGCTGCTGCGTCTGAGCCATCGCCGCCCCGCAGCCGAGTCCGATCGCCAGCATGCTGGTCATGAGAACATGTTTCATAGGAAATCTCCTTCGGAGAGTTCGTCCCTTCAAGGGGGAGAACTTCGACCAAAAAAGATTGTTCCGAACTGGATGCGTTGATGTCACCACGCCCGATGGAGCAGAGACCGGACTTCATGGCCCTATTTCACGCCGATGCCGGCGGTGAGGCCGCCATCAATCTTGTAGTCGGCGCCTGTGCAGAAGCCGGCCTTAGACGAGCACAGGAAAGCGATGAGTTCCGCCACTTCCTCCGGTTCGCCTATGCGGCCTAGCGGATGGGCCGCGCCGAAGCGCCTGTAGGCTTCTTCGACATCGGCGTCGCTGCCGCCGGCGCCACGCGCGGCCTTTTCGAGTATCGGTGTACGGATCGAACCCGGGCTGACCGAATTCACCCTTATGCCTGATCTCGCGTAGTCGAGCGCCAGCGACCGCGTCAGCGTATGGATGGCGCCTTTGGTCGTGGCATAGGCGGCGACGTTCTGCTGGCAGGCGAAGCCCTGCACCGAAGCGACGTTGACGATGGCGCCGCCGCCGCGTTTGATCATCTCCGGAATGCCGAAATGGGCGGTCAGATAGATCGAGCCGACATTGACCGTCATCGCCCGGTTCCAGGTGTCCCAGTCGGTCGTCGTCGCCGTCCCGTAGGGATGGACCGCGGCGGAATTGACGATGACATCGATGCCGCCGAATTTCGCGACACCGGCCGCGACAGCATCGCGAACCTGCTCGGAAACGGAGACGTCAACCGTCTGCACCAGCGCGTCCGCTCCGGATTTGGCGAGGCTCTCCTGCATGGCGGCATTGGCTGCCCGGTCGATGCCGCAGGCGATGATCGCAGCACCCCCAGCCGCCAGGCGTTTGGCGGTTGCCAGGCCGATACCCGTCGTCCCGGTCACCAATGCAACCTTGCCGTCAAAATCCTTCATCGCGGAAGCTCCTTCATTCGCCATCGAAACCAGCCCTCAGTTTGACACTCATCGTGGTCAAACAATAGGTTGCCGGTCTCTTGTAAGAAGGAAAAGCTGCAATGGAACAGTGCTGGCGCTGGTACGGACCTGACGACCCGGTGACACTCGATCATGTCAAGCAGGCCGGCGCCACCGGCGTGGTTTCAGCCCTTCACCAGATCTATGACGGCAGGGCCTGGCCTGAAGCCGATGTGCTCGAACGCAAGAAGCTCATCGAAGCGGCTGGGCTGACCTGGTCGGTTGTCGAGAGCATCCCGGTGCACAATTCCTTCAAGATCGGCGCGCCGGAGCGCGAGCGCTATGCCGGCTATTATCGCGACAGCATCCGCGCGCTCGCCAAGGCCGGCATCCAGACCATCTGCTACAATTTCATGCCAGTGGTGGACTGGACCCGCACCGATCTGGCCTACCGGCTGCCGACGACCGGTTATGCCTTGCGTTTCGACGCCATCGACTTCGCCGCCTATGATCTCTTCGTGCTGCGGCGCAAGAACGGCGCGGCCAGCTACACGCCGGCGCGCATCGCCGAGGCCGAGCAGCGGCTGAAGGTGCTGACGCCGGAGCGGATCGACGAGATCGAGCGCAACCTGATTGCCGGCCTGCCGGCAACCGAGCGCAAATATGACCGCGAAAGTTTTCGCGAAGCCCTGGCGGAATACGATGCGATCGGGCCAAAGGAATTGCGCGACAACCTGGCCTGGTTCCTGCGCGAGATCATTCCGGCGGCCGAAGAGGAAGGGGTGCGCATGTGCATCCATCCCGACGATCCCCCGTTCTCGCTCTATGGCCTGCCGCGCGTCGTTTCGACGGCCGAGGATGCGCGTTTCATCCTCGATGCCGTCGACAGCCCCGCCAATGGACTGACCTTCTGCACCGGCTCCTATGGCACGCGCGCCGACAACGACATTGTCGCCATGGTCAAGGAATTCGCCGACCGTATCCATTTCGTCCATCTGCGCAACATCACCATCGAGGCGGACGGCTCGTTCTATGAGGCCGAGCATCTCGAAGGCGGCACGGACATGGCGCATGTCATCCTTGCCTTGATGCAGGAAGAGAAGCGCCGCCGCGAGCAGGGGCGGGCCGACTGGCAAATCCCGATGCGGCCCGACCATGGCCATCTGCTCGCCGACGACATCGGCAAGAAGAAGATCAACCCCGGCTATTCGCTCATCGGCCGGCTGAAGGGCCTTGCCGAATTGCGCGGCATCATGCGTGCGGTGGAGCGATTCGGATTGGCCTGAAGCCGTGAAGCAAGCTGCCTATCGCTGCCGTGACCTGGGTCTCGAAGTCTGCGTGCGGCGACGAGAAGCTGCCCGACGGTGGTCAACAGTTTGATCGAGCTGGCACGCTGGATTTCGAGGCTGGCCGTGTAGTGCTCGTCGACACATCATGGCTGGCCAGCCTCCCATGAAAGCGGGCGACTTCGCGCCCCCGGGCATGGGCGAAGGGCAATGCTTATGGAAAGGACATCCTTTGACGACCTTCCCTTTCACTGAAGCCAGTCCGATCCAGTTTCAGGCTCCGCTGCCGAAGACGTCGGATGTGGTGATTGTCGGCGGTGGCGTCATCGGCGTCACCACGGCGTTGTTCCTGGCCCGGCGCAACATATCCGTGACATTGCTGGAAAAGGGCCGCATCGCCGCCGAGCAATCCTCGCGCAATTGGGGCTGGATCCGCCAGCAGGGCCGCGATGCGGACGAATTGCCTATCGTCATCGAGGCACAGCGTCTCTGGCGTCAACTGGCCGAGGAATGCGGCGAGGACATAGGCCTGACGCAGACGGGCGTGACCTATCTTGCGCGTACCGACAAGGAAATGGCCGATTTCGCCAAGTTCCTGAAGATCGCACAGGCGCATGGCGTCGACACGCGCCTCCTCGATCAAGGCGAGACCGCCAAGCTGATCCCGGCCATGTCACGCCCCTTCAAGGGCGCCATGACCACGCCGTCGGACATGCGCGCCGAGCCCTGGGTCGCCGTGCCGGCCCTTGCCCGCCTGGCCGCGCGTGCGGGTGTCACCATCATCGAGAACTGCGCGGCACGCATGCTCGATATCTCCGCCGGACGCATCAGCGGTGTCTGGACCGAGAAAGGCCGCATCGCGACGTCGAGCGTGCTTGTCGCCAGCGGCGCCTGGACATCGCTGTTCCTGCGCGCGCACGGCGTCTCGATCCCGCAGCTCAGCGTCCGCACGACCGTCGCGGCGACGGCGCCGATGCCGGAAATCCATGCCGGTGCCGCCGCCGACGAACGCATCGCCTTCCGGCGCAGAAAAGATGGCGGGTACACGCTTGCCGCGGGAGGCAGCCACCTGCTCTATGTCGGGCCGGATGCATTGCGCCACGCACCCAAATATCTGCCCGCCTTGAAGGCAAATCCCTTTGGCACACGCTACCTGCCGGCGGCGCCGCGCGCATTTCCGGACAGCTGGTCAACGCCGCGCAAATGGGACGCGGACAAGGAAAGCCCGTTCGAAAGGATGCGCGTTCTCAATCCCGCCCCCGAGGCCAAGGCTCTTCGCGCCATCGACCGTGGGTTCAGGGGGCTATTCCGGCAATTCGCCGCAGTGCCGCTCAAGGCCAGTTGGGCCGGCATGATCGATGCGATGCCGGATGTCGTGCCCGTGGTCGATCGCGCCGCCGCGGTTCCGGGTCTCGTCATCGCGACGGGAATGAGCGGCCATGGCTTCGGCATAGGCCCTGGCTTTGGCCGCCTCCTGTCCGACTTGATCCAGGGCAACGAGACGGGACACAAGCTTCACAGGTTCCGCCTATCCCGGTTCAGCGACGGCAGCCCAATCCTGATGGGGCCATCGCTTTAGCGAGATTGCCCTGCCGCCGGTTGGGAGGGCAGGTCGGGTCGGGAGGCCTAATGCAGGGGCCATGTAAATGGCCGCGATCTTTCGATCGAGGCGCTACTGCAAACCGGCGTGCTGCCGGGCATGAAGGCGGCCTTTCCCGTGATCGGCGTCGATTGCGGCCCGACCCGCGCGGATGGCGCTGGGCGGGTGCCGATGCCGAGCATCGCATGCGCGCCGTTCTCGCTAGCCCGGCGATCAAGAAGTGGCTGGCGTGAGCCGCGGCTTCGTTGCCCATCATGCGAGCGCGGCGCTGATGGCGAGAAGCGCGGCTTGCCGACCTACACGATGATCGCGGCGTCACGTCCGCGCCGGCTGAGATGCCTCCGCTTCATGCGCGGGCAGCGCCGCCACCAGCCGGTCGGCCCATTCCTCGATGCCGGAGCGGTTCGCCAGCAGATCCTGCCTTATCTCGACAAGCACGGCTGGGATGCCGCGATCATCGCCATGGATGGGCACGGCGTAATCGGCGTCGCGGCTGATCACATAGGGCACGTTGGCTTCGACATTGAGTGACGCGTCGGTACGCAGGCCCGAAAGGATCGCCGCGGCGAGATCGGCCGCATGGTCATGCAGCACGCCCGCATGCCATGGCCTGGCGACACCGAGGAACACAGGCGTGAAGGAATGGATGGTCACGATTCGTGTCGGCCTGGCTTCGGCCATCCGGCGGTCGAGAAATGCCGCCACCCGGTCATGGAACGGCGAAAACATGATTTGCGCGCGTCGGTTTCGTTCCGCCGCGCCGATGCCGGCATTGCCGGGAATATCGGTATCTTCCGACAGCACAGGGATGCTGCCCGGGCTGCCCAGCGGCCGGTTGAGATCGATCAGCAGCCGGGAATAGCCGCTCAAGAACGCCGCCGCATCGAGCCGGGCCGACAGCAGGCGCGTCACCTCCGCGGCACCGATGTCCCAGGCGATGTGGCGTTGCAGATGCCTGGCATCGAGCCCGAGCCGGCCATACTCGGCCGGCATGTGGTTGGACGCATGCTCGCACAACAGCACGATGTCGCAGCGGCCGTGCTCGTTGAGAACCTCGACGGCGTCGGGCCAATCTTTTTCAGTCCGCGCGGTCATCAATAAAGCGTCCGGTAGAGATCGCAGATGGCAGCGGGATCAAGGCCGGCCAGGCGGTCGGCTTCATGCCGCTTCAGCCCGACGAAGGTCTCGATGAAGATCGGCGCGAACCAGCCCGTGACGGTGTGGTCGGCCAGCAGTGCGTCCAGCGCCGCCGGCAAGGTCTCGGGCAGCCGCACCAGACCGAGCTTTGCCCGTTCCTCCTCGCTCATCAGCGTCGGGTCGCCGGTGACCAGCGGCGGCGAGGGCAGGTCCGCCTTCAGTCCCTCCAGCCCGGCGCGGATAATCGCCGCCAGCGACAGATAAGGATTGCCGGTGGCGTCGGCCGCCCGGTACTCGACATTGTACTGCCGTGCCGGATCGCGCCCGCCGATCGTCACCGTCGGACAGATGCGCAGCGATGCCTCGCGGTCGCGGTCCGCGAGCCAGGTATAGGACGAGCTCCAGCTATGCGGCTTCAGCCGGTAGAAGGACGACACGCTCGACGCCGTCATGGCGGTGATCGCCGGCAGGTGACGCAGCACGCCGGCGCAGAAGGCGCCGGCCTTGGTGGACAGGCCGCCGGGTTGCGCTGGATCGTAGGTCACCGGCTTGCCAGCTTCGTCGACGAAGCTGAAATGGATGTGCACGCCATTGCCGACGGCGTCGGGGGCGATCTTGGGCGCGAAGCTCGCGCGCCAGCCGGCGTTGCGCGCCACTTCGCGCGTGATCTCGCGGATGGCGACGGCACGGTCGGCTGCCATCAGCGCATCGGCCGGCTCGTGCGTCACTTCGAACTGTTCACTGCCGAATTCGGCGATGACCACTTCAGGCCCGACGCCTGCCTCTTCGAGCGCGGCCATCAGATTGGGGGCGAACGGATCGGTGCGGCGCAGCGCGGCGAAGGACATCGAATGCGCCGGCGCGAAACTGCCGTCGGCAATGTGGAATTCGTGCTCGAAGGCGGCGATGACGGAAAGGCCGGTGGCCGCCTTGAGTTCCGCCAGCGCATCCCGCAGCATGGTGCGCGTGCAGCCGAGCCAGGGGCTGCCGTCGAGCTCGACGATGTCGCCCGCCACCATGTCGAACGGCGTCGCCGCTCCCGTCCGTTCGGTGCGGAAGCGCGCCTTGAGGTCGGGGATCAGACGCAGGTCGCCGGACGAGCCCCAGGGATTGGGATCGACGATCGAATTGAACGGCGTCATCGACAGATTGGCCTGCAGCCAGCCGACACCGGTCGTGGCGGTCTTCTGCAGCCTGCTTTCGACGACGAAGCGGCCCCGTGTGATGGCGGCGAGATCCGTGGTGACGACGGCGACGAGGGGCTCAACGGCAGATATCATGCAATTTTTCCCAAAGCGTTGAAGCGGTTGACGACGGTATCGGTGTCCGTGACCCAGCAATAACCGCCGAAGGCCTTCAGCGCGATCTCGTGGCGCTCCTGGGTGATGGTGGCGCAGGCATCCGACACGCAGGTGACGAGGTAGCCGCGGTCGGCGCCGTCGCGCACCGTCATGTCGACGCACTGGTCGGTCAGCACGCCGACCACGACGAGGTAGCGGATGCCGAGGTTCTTCAGGAGATAGTCGACATTGGTCGAGTTGAAGATGCCCGACGAGGTCTTCGGTAGCATGATCTCGTCGCCGACCGGCGCCAGCGAAGCCACCGGCAGGCCTTCGGGAAGGCTGGGCGCGACATGAATCGGCGTCAGCTTGTGGTCGAGCGAGCGGTCGCGGCCGTCTTCGGTCAGGCTCTGGATGATGGTGTGCAGCACTTCCACGCCATTGGCCCGCGCCGCCGCCAGCAGGCGCTCCTGGTTGGGGATCGTCCGCGAGGCTGTCTGCCGATAGAAATAATGATCGGGGCCGCGCTCCGGATGCGAGGGGTCGGCACCCGGCTCCAGCCAGATACGCTGCATGTCGACCATCAGCAGCGCCGTCTCGCCGGCACGGAAGGCTTCGTCTCGCTTGGGTAGGGCCTGTTTGGATGAGGCTTGGGTCATGCTTTGCCGTCCTGCTTTGCTGCTTTGGGTCCGGGTGTCTTGCGTGGGCCAACTGTCTGGCGTGCGCCGTTCCCATCCGGATCGTTGTCGAGCGTCACCGCATTGGCGTGTCGCACTTTCTCGATCCGCTCGATGCGAGCCCGTGCCTGGTCGTCCAGCGTTGAAACGATATGGGCGGTCAGCGCCTCCATCTGTGCGATCGCCGGCGCCAGCGTGTCGTAGGGCGATGCGACTTCGAGCGGGCTGACGATGGTGACTTCGGCGAGATCGGCTATCGGCGACAGCCACTGGTCGGTGAAGAGAAGAATGCGCACGTCGAGTGCCGAGGCCTGGCGTGCGTAGGCCATCACGTCGAGCTGGTAGCGGCGATAGTCGAAGACGATGAGCACGTCGCGGCGGCCGAGGTCGGCCAGCGTGTCGAACGCCTGGGGAGAGAGCACGCCGAGATCGCGGACCCCGGAGCGGAATTGCCCGAGATATCCGGCCAGCATACCGGCGATATGGCGGCTGAACCGGCCACCAACCAGCACGATCTCGCCCTTGGCCTCCATCAGCAGGCGGGCGGCCCGCTCGTAGGTCTGGACAGGTGTCGCGGCGGTGGCTTTCTGCAGGGCCGCGGTGACGGAATCGAAATAGGCGAGCACCGCGCTGTCGCTGGAGCCGCTTTTCCGCTTTGCCTCCATCATCAGCAGCGGCGAATGCAGCCGGGCCTCGACCTCGGCGAGCAGCTTTGCCTGGAAGTCCGGAAACCCCTCATAGCCGAGTTTGACCACCAGCCGGACCACGGTGGGATCGCTGACGCCGGCACGCCGGGCAAGCGACGAGGCGGTGCCGAGGCCTGAGGTCGGATAGTCCGTCAACAGCAGCCGGACGATCTTTTCCTCCGACGGTGTCAGCACCAGATCCCCGCGCATCAGAACATCGCGTATCGCCATTGGCCTCCCCGAAAAGCGTGTTGGGCTCTCAGCCTCGTTGTGTCGAGTTTATTACAGGGATTTTAAATCTGGTCAACAATGAAGAGATATTGACATAGTTGGAAGAGTAGCCTTAGCTTGTCGGAAAGCAGCCAAGGGGCCGCTGGCGCATGCGCGAACTCGGCCCCGGCGGCATGGAGCGGCGCATACCTCACATCCTCGGCTTCGACCTGCCGATCGAACGCCTCGAAGCCAAGTTCAAGATGGGGCAGGATGAGCGCCGCTGCGACACTTCGGGCGCGATCGACGCGCTGGAGCAAGACGATCCGGCGCTCGCCGCGATGATGAAGGCGCACAACGCGCATCGCCAGGACTGATCGGTGCGGCAATGCGGGCAAGGACCAAGACATGATTCCCAATCTCAACATCGTGCCGTTCGTCAGCGTCGACCATATGATGAAGCTTGTACTGAAAATCGGCGTCGAGCGGTTCCTGGTCGAACTCGCCTTCTACATCGAGGACGACTTCCGCCGCTGGGAACTGTTCGACAAGACGCCGCGCGTCGCTTCGCACAGCGCCGAGGGCGTCATCGAGCTGATGCCGACCAGCGACGGCGAGGTCTACGGCTTCAAATACGTCAACGGCCATCCCAAGAACATGCGCGAGGGCCGCCAGACCGTGACCGCTTTCGGCATGCTGGCCGACGTCCACAACGGCTATCCCGTATTGCTGTCCGAAATGACCATCCTGACGGCGCTGCGCACGGCTGCCATGTCGGCCCTTGCGGCAAAACACCTGGCGCCGGCCGGTTCCCGCTGCATGGCGCTGATCGGCAACGGCGCTCAGGCAGAGTTCCAGGCGCTGGCGTTCAAGGCACTGCTCGGCGTCGACAGGCTGCGGCTTTACGACATCGACGGTTCGGCGACACAGAAATGCATTCGCAACCTTGCCGGCCTCGGCTTCGAGATGGTCGCCTGCACCACCGCGCAGCAGGCTGTCGAAGGGGCCGACATCATCACCACCGTGACCGCCGACAAGCAGTACGCCACCATCCTCACCGACAACATGGTCGGCCCGGGCGTGCACATCAACGCCGTCGGCGGCGACTGTCCGGGCAAGACGGAACTGCACCGCGACATCCTGCTGCGCTCCGACATCTTCGTCGAATACCCGCCGCAGACGCTTATAGAAGGCGAGATTCAGCAGCTTGCGCCGGATTATGAGGTGACCGAGCTGTGGCAGGTGCTCACCGGCGCCGTCCAAGGCCGCCGCGATGCCGGCCAGATCACGCTGTTCGATTCCGTCGGCTTCGCCATCGAGGATTTTTCGGCGCTGCGTTATGTCAGGGACCAGCTGACCTCGACCGGCCTCTATCAGGAACTCGACATGCTGGCCGACCCCGACGAGCCGCGCGACCTCTTCGGCATGCTGCTCAGGGCAGCCCAATAGGCAGAGGCCGCGCGCCTGCCGGTGGTTCATATCTGCCGAATGATCGCGGTCATTGTCAGCTTGCCGGCGCGCGTGGAAAAATTGTTCGTCGCGGCGGCTTCGAAGGGCCGATCGTTTCTTTCTTGGCAATCTGGAGTCGATGAGACTTGCGGCCATTGCTGGCGGTTGTGACCGCCGAAAAGTGCACGCATGTCCAACAGGCCTGGTTCGCGGATGGGCACACATCCGCAAGAAACCAGGAAAGGAGCCTGATATGCCCAGAATAGTACCCGTGCTCGACTTGGGCCGCTTTGAACAAGGCGCGTCGGAACGTCGGACGTTTCTGGCCGACCTGCGCTCCGCCTCGCGCGACATCGGCTTTTTCTATCTGGCCGGACACGGGATCTCCTGGGCGGAGATCAGCGAGGTGCTGACCGCGTCCCGCCGCTTCTTTGCCTTGGCCGAGGCCGACAAGCTGGCGATCGAAATGGTCAAGTCGTCGCAATTCCGTGGCTATACCCGGGCCGGCGGCGAATTGACCAAGGGCAAGGCGGACTGGCGCGAGCAGCTCGATATCGGCGTCGAGCGCCAGCCCATAGCGCAAGGCCCCGGAATTCCGGCCTGGACGCGGCTGCAGGGGCCGAATCAGTGGCCGGCTGCGTTGCCGGAGCTCAAACCCGCCCTGCTGGCATGGCAGGCCAAGGCAACGGCGGTGGCCATCCGGCTGTTGAAAGCCTTCGCGCTGTCGCTCGACCAGCCCGAGGATGGCTTCGACCCGATTTACCGCGGCGAGCCCAACCACCGTATGAAGATCGTGCGCTATCCCGGCCGCGAGGCGACAGGCGGCGACCAGGGCGTCGGCGCGCACAAGGATGGCGGATTCCTGACGCTGTTGCTCCAGGACGACAATAAGGGGTTGCAGGTCGACTATGACGGAAGCTGGGTCGATGTGGACCCCATTCCCGGGACGCTGGTCGTCAATATCGGCGAATTGCTGGAGCTGGCCTCGAACGGCTATTTGCGTGCGACCGTGCATCGCGTCGTGACGCCGCCTCCCGGCATCGAACGCATCTCGGTGCCGTTCTTCTTCAGCGCCAAACTCGATGCGACGATACCGCTGCTTGAACTCCCCGAGGAATTGGCGGCGCAGGCACGCGGACCGGCCAGCGAACCGGACAATCCGCTGTTTCGCGATGTCGGAACCAATGTGCTGAAAAGCCGGCTGCGCTCGCACCCCGACGTCGCGCGACGTCATTATGCGGACCTGCTTGAGCCGCAGATCCGGGCTGGCTGAGTCTTTTGGGAGGGAAAGGACAGGATTTTCGCCGTCCTGCCTCATCTTTAGAAAATCGTTCGTCGTATCTGCCCGAGAATCGGCCCAAAACGGAAAATCCGTTCGGTGGTTTCCTCCCATTTCACTGAGCGGTGTTCCCCTCTGAAGGTTGTGACCTTCTTTTTTGGCCGGGCCGCTTTCGCGCCCGGCCATTTTTCTTGCCGCCGAGCGCGTTGCCGGCGCCGCTCTGATCCGGCAAGCTTCAATGGGGCGGCGCCAGTCTTTGGCTGCAATCAATGGAAGAAGGAGAGATCCCATGACATCCAACGTTGCCGTCATTGCGGGGGCGGGCTCGGGATTGAGCGCCGCGCTCGCGCGTCTTCTCGCCAGGGAAGGCTTCCAAATCGTCCTGGCCGCCCGCAACATCGAGAAGCTCGGGGCATTGCAGGCGCTGACAGGCGCGCAAGCCGTGGCGACGGATGTCTCGGACCCGGCGTCGGTGGAGCAGCTGTTTGATGTCGCCGACAAGGCCGGTCCGCTTTCCCTGGTGGTTTTCAATGCCAGCGGCCGCGCTCGCGGCCCGATAGCAGAGCTTGATCCCGAGGCGGTCCGCCAGGCGCTGCTGGTTGGGGCCTATGGCGGGTTCCTGGTGGCCCAGCAGGCGG
This sequence comes from Mesorhizobium sp. ES1-6, assembly GCF_020164775.1. Taxonomy (NCBI): domain Bacteria; kingdom Pseudomonadati; phylum Pseudomonadota; class Alphaproteobacteria; order Hyphomicrobiales; family Phyllobacteriaceae; genus Mesorhizobium; species Mesorhizobium sp. ES1-6. The sequence continues at coordinate 233,411 of NZ_JAIUGU010000002.1, read as the reverse complement.
CCCGCCGGATGCTGGCCCTGGGCTCGGGATCGATCCTGTTCACCGGCGCGACGGCAAGCGTGAAGGGGTTCGCCGGCTCCGCTGGCTTTTCCATGCCCAAATTCGGATTGCGCGGGCTGGCGCAATCCATGGCCCGTGAACTGGCGCCCAAGAACATTCACGTCGCGCATTTCATCATCGACGGCGCCATTGCCTCGGCCGCGTCAGGCCAGGACGCCGAGCCGCGGGATCGCCGGCTGTCGCCGGACGCGATCGCGGAGGCCTATCTTGCCATCCATCGCCAGCAACGCAGCGCCTGGACCTGGGAAATGGAGCTCAGGCCCTGGGTCGAGACCTTCTGACCTCTGGTGATCGATGTGACTTTCGCATGGCTCGTATGCACGGCCTCGAGGAGAGTCGACATCGTATGAGGATATCACTATATACCGGCGGCTTCGCGGGCTCACGCCTTGAAGCGCAACGTCACAAGGCGGCTGTAGCGACAGCCATTGAGATTAAGAAACGGACTGGAAGCCGTAAACAGGTAGAAGCAATTGCTCGGAGCGGGCCGATCCCGCCAACGGTACAGTCCTTCAGAATCAGAAAATGTTCTTCACCCCTCGATTTCCTTCGGCTCTGTGGACCCTGGACGGCATTGACTTGCCGGCTGGCCGCGACTCGGCTGGAATGGGAGCATGCATCCTTTGCGGGATGCCGACGTTTATGATTACCAACCGGCTTTGCCGCCAGGGAAAAGCAGTATGAGTGAACATGCGATCGAGTTCTTGCGGGGTTGGATCGGCGAAAAGGTCCATTGCCAGTCCCACGCCAGAATCGAGAAGCAGGCCGAGACATTGGCCCGCGAATGCGCCGCCAAGGCGGCCGAGGTCGGCATACCGCTGGAGGACATCCAGGAGGAAGTCGGCGATATCCAGGAATTGATCGCTTCCCGGCTCGAGGAAGCGGCCGAGGCCGACGAGAACCAGCAGGCTTCCAGCAAGGCCGCGGAATAGATTTTCAGGGCAAACCTGTCTGAATGCGCGGGCCTTTCGGCCCGCGTTTTCGTCTCAGCCGAATTTTTCTTTCAGCCACGCCTTCGGCAGCGCCGGCACGAAGTTGCCGTCGCGGCCGATCATGTCTTCATTGGCGACCAGGGCGTTGAGGATCGATTCCTCCACGGTCCGGATCACGGCGTCGAAGAACGGATCGATGTCCGTATCGGGAATGAAATCGGCACTGGCGATCCGACCCGACGGGGCCAGCGCCGCGGCGGGATTGGCTGTCGAGAAGGCGAGGAATATGTCGCCCGAACTGTGATAGCCGAAGCCGCCGGTCATGGCGACGCCGAGCGGCACACGCCGTGCCAGCCGCTTCATCTGATGCGGCAGGAACGGCGCGTCGGTGGCGATGACGGCGATGATCGAGCCCTTTTCCGCGCGCGCCGTGGCTTCGCGGATCGCTGGTTCGGTGAGTTCGGGATCGGCGCGCCGGCCACGAATGGTGAAATTGTGCCGCTTGCCGAAATTCGACTGCACGAAGGCGCCTACCGTGTAGGTGCGCCCTTGCCATGCGACGATGCGCGAGGCCGTGCCCGAGCCTGCCTTGAAGCCGAAGGTGATCATGCCTGTGCCGCCGCCGACACTCCCTTCCTCGACCGCTCCGCCTGCCGCGCCGTCAAGCGCCTCGGCGACATGCTCCGATGTCAGATGATGCCCGTTGATGTCGTTGAGAAACCCGTCATAGGTCTCTGCCGCCACCGGCAAACCCCAGGCGCTGTCGAGCGCGGCCGGCAGCACCCGGTTCATCCAGCGCAGCGTGCCGTCGCGCGAAACACCGCAGGAATGCGTGTTGGTGATGGTGATCGGGAAATTGAATGCGCCAGTTTCCTCGATGATATGCGAGCCGGTCAGCTCGCCATTGCCGTTCTGGCTGAAGATGCCGGCAAAGACTGGCGTCGCCAGCTCGGCGCGCGGCCTGGGCAGGATGGCGGTGACGCCGGTGCGCACTGGTCCCTTGCCGACGACAAGCGGACCATCGCCTGATATCAGCGTCGCATAGCCGACCGCGACGCCGGGCACGTCGGTGATCGCGTTGAATGGCCCGGGCGTTCCGTCGAAGCCGATGCCGAAATGTCGTGCGCGCGGCTTGCCGGATGGCGTTGCCAGATGGTGCGGATTGTCGGTCATGCTCTTAGAACAAGGATCCCTGATTGCCGGGTTCTCTAGCCTTGGCCGCGGTCCTGGCGGCGGGCTTTGGCCGCGCCGCGCCGCTGGTTGCCACCGCATCGGCCGTGCCGTCGGCGAACTCCAGCGAAAGCGCCATCCCCGACGCCACGTCCGCGGCCTGCTTGATGACGGCGCCGTCGGCATCCTTCACCAGCACGAAGCCGCGCGCCAGGACGGCCTTGTGCGACAGTGTCGCCATCAGCCGCTCGGCCTGGACGATGCGGCCGCGCAACCGTTCCAACCTGAGCAGCATCGCTTGGCCGCCGCGTCTCGTCAAAGCCGTTAGCAGATCCCTCTGGACACGTTGCCGCCGGGCTGTCGGCTCGATCGTGATGCGGCCCTGCAGCAAAGCCAACTGCTGTCTGTGCCGCTGCAATGACGCCTTGGCGCATTTTGGCAACTGATCCGCGGCACGATTGAGCTCCGCGCGCCGGGTTCTCGCCAGAGTGCGCAGAGCCCCCTGCGCCCGCAAAAGATTACGGTCATTGGTGCGCCGTGCCTCGGCAATCCGTTGCGAAAGCATTGTCGGGGTCAATTTTACGGCGAAGAATCGTGCCCGCTTGCGCTCGGTGGAGACCATCAGGCCACGTCCGAGCCTCGATGTCGCCTCGTCGAGGCGCCGGCGCGGCAGCGCCAGCAATTGATCGGGCGAGGGCAGCGCGCGCGCCGCCGCACGGGCGGCCTGCCGCTTGCGTTCGAAATTGCGCAGGACGGCTGCCTTGAGCCGCGCGCCGAGGCTGGCCAGAGTCGCTTCGAGGTCGGCTTTGACCGGCACGGCGATTTCGGCCGCGCCTGTCGGCGTCGGCGCCCGTACATCGGCGACAAGGTCGATCAGCGTCCAGTCGGTCTCGTGGCCGACCGCCGAAATCACCGGAATGCCGGAGGCGGCGACGGCACGGGCGAGTGCCTCGTCGTTGAAGCCCCACAAATCCTCCAGGCTGCCGCCGCCGCGCGCCACGATGAGCAGATCGGGGCGCTGGATGGGGTTGTCCCATGCCAGCGCGTTGAAGCCGGTGACGGCATTGGTCACTTCCGCGCTCGCCGTGTCGCCCTGTACGCGAACCGGCCAGACCAGCACATGCAGCGGAAAGCGGTCCTTGATGCGGTGGATGATGTCGCGGATGACCGACCCGGTCGGCGAGGTGACGACGCCGATGACGCGCGGCATGAACGGCAGCCGGCGTTTGCGGCCGGCATCGAAAAGCCCTTCCGCCTGCAGCCGGCGCTTGCGCTCTTCCAGCAACGCCATCAGCGCGCCGGCGCCCGCCGGCTCCAGATTGTCGATGACGATCTGGTAGTTGGACTTGCCGGGATAGGTGGTGAGCTTTCCGGTGGCGATTACCTCCATCCCTTCCTCGGGACGGAATTTCAGCCGGCTCATCGTGCCTTTCCACACCACGGCGTCGAGCCGCGCGCGGTCGTCCTTCAGCGCGAAATAGGCGTGGCCGGAGGAATGCGGCCCGCGATAGCCCGATATTTCACCGCGCACCCGCACATTGCCGAAGACGTCCTCGACCGTGCGCTTCAGCGCGCCCGATATTTCGCTCACCGTATATTCGGTGGCGTTGGTGCGTGATTCGGATGCTGCTTCGCTCATCGGCCGATTGGGGGCTGGTTGGGCGCCTGCGTCAAGGCGCCCGTGTCGGGCGTCATGACCTTGTTACCAGCCTGGGAGGATCTGGTTCGGCCTGGTCCGCTTCATCTTGGCGAAGGCGAGGGCGGCGAAGTCGAACGTTCCCGTCTCCTCACCAAGCGGCACCGAGATGTTGTCCAGGCTTTCCGAGATGTGGCGGGCAAGCGCATCGACGATCTCCGGCCGCGAGGTCTGGCCGCGCATGATGCCGATGCGGCAATCGGGCAGGGCGCCGAAGCCGTCGGCCTCGCCCAGCACCCGCATGCCGGGCCTGAGCGCGCATTCCGGCAGCACCGAGATCGCCAGGCCGGACAGCACGGCCGCAGTGATCACCGTCGCCGAGAAGCTGGTGAACAGGATACGGTAGTCGCGGTTCTGCTGGTCGAGCACGTCGACGGCGGCGCGCCGCCAGATGCAGTTCGGCCGCCCAAAAGCCATCGGCAGGATTTCCTGCTCGTGCGTCGCATGATTGGCCGAGGATACCCACAGCAGCGGTTCGCGCCGCACGACCTCCGACTGGCCGCGCACATCATTGTGCGTCACCAGCGCCAGGTCGAGATTGCCGCGCTTGATGTGTTCGACCAGCCCCGGCGTCGGCTCGCAGATGACGGTCAGTTCGACGCGCGGATTGGAGCGGGTGAAGCGTGCCATGATCTCGGGCAGGAAACGGTCGGCATAGTCGTCCGGCGTGCCGATGCGGATCGTGCCTTCGAGACGCTGGTCGTCGAAGGCGGCGAGCGTCTCGCGATTGAGATAGAGCAGCCGCCTTGCGTAGGAGAGCAGCTTGTCGCCCTCTTCCGTCAGCCGGTTGGTGCGCCCCTCCTTCTCGAACAGCGGCTTGCCGATCCGCTCCTCCAGACGGCGCATCTGCATCGACACGGCCGACTGGGTCCGGTGCACCTCTTCCGCCGCCCGGGTGAAACTGCCGGTGTCGGCGATCGAGACGAAGGTCTGCAACTGATCGAGATCGAGCGGCGCTTTCATCGGCGTGATCCATCACTAGTGTTGATGCCAAAGATTAAAAACATTCGTTGGATTAATCAATCCGGCGATGGCAAATTGGCATTGTCCACATGAAGGCATGTGTATTGAGACCGGAACGGCGCTTCTCCCGGGCGCCGATTGCCTGGTTTCGTCCGCTCGACTCCGAAGGAGAGACTGACATGACCACGATCGATTTCGCCACCGAGACCTCGCGCATCACCTCGCGTCCGGCCGTTGCGACGCGCGTGGTCAACGCCGCCTTCAATTTCTACCGCGCCTGGAAAAACCGCCGTGCTTTCTACCGCCTGGGCGAGATGTCGGATGCCGAGCTCGCCGATATCGGCCTGACGCGCGCCGACCTGCATGTTGCCATCGACGTGCCGTTCGGCCGCGATCCGACGGCAATCCTGCGTGAGATCGCCAGCGACCGCGTCGAAACGATCGAGGACATCGCCCGCAAGGTCGCCTGATTGGCTCGTTTTCGGTCCTATTGAACCTTTTTGCGGTTCAGCCCGACCAAGATTCATGCAGGCACCCCACTCCCTGCCGGTTCCCCGCCGGCCAGCCTGCACGCTGCCCGGTCCTCCCAAGGACCGGGCTTTTCTTTTGTGTTTAGGCAAAAGCCAACTTGCGCGACGGCCTTGGTATCGATCTGCCGAGTTCGTGTGCGGCCTCTATCCAGGATGCAATGGCGTCTTGAACGTTTGCGATGGCTTCTTCGGGAGTTTCACCGTCGCTCATGCAGCCAGGAAGGTCCGGTACAAGGGCCGAAAACCCACCTCCGTCCTCCATCGCAAGCGGCGCGATGATGACCGGATATTCAAGTCTGTCCGTCATGTCTCTTTGCCTCGTCGATGAATGTTACCAGTTTGAAAGGCGCGGTGACTCGGACGCTTGAACTGCTATCGTCGGTCCATGTCCCACTTGAACTGGTCGAAGATCGTTTCCACGCCCTTCTGGTAGTCGTCACGCTGCTGCGCGCCGGTCTCGAACATCTTGCCGAAAATGTCGTCGAACGGGTTCCTTGGCCGGCCGCTCGGATTGGCCTGGGGGCGCGGCTGCGGCTGCGGCGCTTGAGGTTGCGGCGCCGGCTGCCCGCCGGGCATCCCGAAGCCGCCGCCTCCGCCTTGCCGCAGCATCTCTTCGAAGATTTTCCCCAGCGGGTTGTCGCCGTAAGGGCTTTGTGTCTGCTGGGGCTGGGGTCGGCTTTGTGGCTGCTGCGGCGCGCCGCCGCCGAACATGTCCTGCAGCACCTTGCCGAGCGGATTGTCGCCATAGGGATTTGGCGCCGGCTGCGGTTGGCTTTGTGGTTGTGGTGAGCCGCCGCCGAACATGTCCTGCAATACCTTGCCGAGCGGGTTGTCCATGGGGTTCTGAGGCGGCGGTGCCTGGCGCTGTTGCGGCGCCGGCGCCTGCATGCCGCTTTGCCGCATCATCTGCTCGATGATCTCGCCCAGTGGATTGTTGCCGCCGCCGAAGGCCTGCATCTGGCCCCCCGTCAACTGATTTGTCGTCTGCTTGAACAGGCCGCCCATGACCATCGAGGCGATCGCCGGCAGCATCTGCTGCAGCACCTGCTGGCTGACGCCGCTCGCCTGGGCCGCCTGGCTGGCCACGGCGCGCGACAGATCCTTCGAACCGAACAGGTGGCCCAGAATGCCGTTGCCCTCATCGACGCCTTGCGGGGAGAAGGCGCGCGTCGCGTCCTCGAAATATTTGGCGTGCTGGCCGCTCGCCATCGCCGTCATGAAGGCGCCGAGCCCATAGGGATCGGCGGTGTTGCGTTGCAATCCTTGTGAAAAGGCAGGTAGCAGGGCGGCGACCGCCGCCTGCGTCTGCTGCAGCGAAAGCCCGTATTGCTGGGCAAGCGCCTGCATGCCGTTGCCGTTCTGGGCCTGCGTCAGCATGTCGAACAAGGTGGGCATCGGCTTCTCCTCCGGGAAATCCTCGAAGCGAGCCTAATTCGTTTCAACGCCCGATTGAAGCGGCTTTTGCCGCTCCTAGTGCGCGGGGTTAATAGGCGTATTCCATGAACACCGGCTCGATCGAACCGCCCCAGCGCGTGTGGTAGGCCGACAGCATCTCCTCGGCGCTGGTCGTGCCGCGCGCAACCACTTCGTCCAAAGTGTTCAGGAACGAGGTTTCGTCGTAGCCGTCGCGGTTCTTCTTGCCGCGGTTCTTCAAGCCGGTGCGCGAAATGGCCATGACGTCGCGGGCGACCTCGCGCAGCGTGGTGTTGCGGAAGGGCGCGGAAATTCCGAGCTCAGGCACGGCGTTGCGCATCGCCAGCGTTTCTTCATAGGTCCAGCTTGAGGTCAGCGCCTCGGCCGCGTCGAGCGCCGCCTCGTCATAGAGCAATCCAACCCAGAAGGCCGGCAGCGCGCAGATGCGCCGCCAGGGCCCACCGTCGGCGCCGCGCATTTCAAGGAAACGCTTCAGCCGCACGTCAGGGAACAAAGTCGACAGATGGTTCGCCCAGTCGCCCATCGTCGGCAGCCCGTCCGGCACTTCATTGCGCGCGGCCCCGGCCATGAACTGGCGGAAGGTGACATGCGTCATGTCGTGATAGTGGCCGTCGCGAATGACGAAATACATCGGCACGTCGAGTGCCCATTCGACATAGTCGGCGAAACCGAAATCGGGCGAAAAGCAGAATTCGAGCAGGCCCGAGCGCTGGTTGTCAGTGTCGCGCCAGATGTCGCCGCGCCAGCTCTGCAGCCCGTTTGGCCGGCTGTCGGTGAAGGGCGAGTTGGCGAACAGCGCCGTCGACAGCGGCTGCAGCTTCAGCGACACCTGCATCTTGCGGCGCATGTCGGCCTCGCTCTCGAAGTCGAGGTTCACCTGGATCGTACAGGTGCGGTACATCATGTCGAGACCCTTGGTGCCGACCTTGGGCATGTAGCGCGTCATGATCTCATAGCGCGACTTCGGCATTTTCGGCGTCTCGGCCAGCGACCATTTCGGGCTGCCGCCGAGGCCGAGGAAGCGGATGCCCATCGGCTCGGCGATCTCGCGCACCTGCGCCAGATGGGCATTGCCCTCGCGGCAGGTCTGGTGGATCGTTTCCAGCGGCGCGCCGGAAAGCTCGAACTGGCCGCCGGGCTCCAGCGAGATCGCGCCCTGGCCGGTTGGCTCGACCAGGCCGATGATGCGGCCGTCGTCGATGATGGGATCCCAGCCGAGCTTGTTCTGCATGCCTTCGAGGATGGCGCGGATGCCCCGCTCGCCGCCGTAAGGCACCGGCGCGTTGCCATCGACATAGAACGGAAACTTCTCGTGCTCGGTGCCGATCCGCCATTTTTCGCGCGGCTTGTTGCCCTCGGCCAGGTGCTCGACGAGTTCGTCTACGCCTTCGATGGGCCGGAAATCGGTTGTATCGCGCGCCATTTTTCAAGCCCTCAAAGGCGGTTGGACCACCGCCGGCGCTAAATGGACGAAATGTCAGGAGACGATCAAGCGAAAAATCCTGAGCCAGAGGTCAAGAGGAATTGAACGGCTTCTTCGCTACCAGTCGCCAATTGTTGCCTGCATCACCGCGAGCGCTGCCACGGCCGCCGTGTCGGCACGCAGGATACGCGGCCCGAGCGGAATGGCGCTCACGAAGGGGAGCGCCCGCAGCATCATCCGCTCCTCGTCGGAAAAGCCGCCCTCGGGCCCGACCAGCAAGGCGAGCCTCTTTCCCTCTACCGCCTGCAAGGCTGGCAACGGATTGTTGGTCGAGGCATCCTCGTCGCAGAAGATCAGCCGCCTCTCCTTGTCCCAGCCGGTCAGCAGGCGTTCGAACTTTTCCGCCTCGCGCACTTCCGGCACCGCCAGGATGCCGCACTGCTCGGCGGCCTCGACGACATTGGCGCGCAGGCGCTCGATGGACGGCTTCGCTACCTGTGTATGCTGGGTGATGACCGGCTGCAGGACGCCGGCGCCCATCTCGACCGCCTTCTGCACGAGATAATCGAGCCGGCCCTGCTTCAGGGGCGCGAAGCAGTAGATGAGGTCGGGCAAAGGCGGCTGCGGTCTTTGCGGCGCCAGAACCTTCAGCCGCACCGACCGCTTTGACTTCGCTGATATGGCCGCCGACCACTCGCCGTCGCGACCATTGAAGACAAGGACCTCGGCGCCTTCGGCGAGCCGCAGCACATGCAGGAGATAATGGCTCTGCTGCTGGCCGGGCTCGAACTCGATGTCTGGTCCGAGGTCGTCGGGCACGAACAGGCGTTGCATCTTGTAGTTGGCGCGCATGGCCGAGGAATGGGCGAGCCGGCCGCCGCCGTCAAGCCTCGGCCGAAGGATGCCACATGGGTTGAAAGCCGTGACGCAGGACGGCAAGGGTCGTTTCGGGGGTCAGCAGCACAAGCGACTTGGCCTCGAACCGATCAAGGCTGGTCGGCGGGCCGTATCCGGCAAAAGCCCACGGCAACATCCTGCCGTGGCGCCAGGCATAAGCACTGCCGCCATCCGCGATCATCGCGCCGTCGGGCAGGCGGGCAAGCGCATCCCTTGCGATGGCGGGCCGTCTGCCGCCGGAAGCCAGCCGCTCCTTGTGCAACCGCTTGTCGACCTGCGGCGCGCGCGGCTCGGCAATACCGAAGGCTTCGCCGAAATGGCCGACAAAATCCCTGGCGCGTTCGCGCTGGCAAAAGAAGCAGGGCCGGTGCCCGGCGGCGAGCGCCGTCACCTCGTCGAGAAAAAACAGTTCGGTCCAGCCGGCCTTGCCACCGGGCCGGTTGCGGCCCATTGGCTCGCGCCGCACGTCGCGGAATTGGCACACGCAGATGATCCAGGCCTGAAGCGCCCAGCGCTTTCTCAGGAGCGTCTTCGTTGCCGGGTCGTGAATGATTCCGCGATTGCCGGTGAACAGGCCGCGTTCCGGCACGGCGTGAATGGTGCCGAACGGATCGACCCGGTTCTGCAGTGGCATAGTTTTCTCCTGGGGCACGCATCTTGGCTGTCTTGCCGGCAACATGATATCGCTCGTCGCATCGTTTTCATGTCAGCAGGGTTTTCCATGCGGGTGCTGGTGGTCCAGAACTACGACAATACCGGGCTCGGCCAGGTCGGCGCGGCACTGGCGGAAGCCGGTGCCGACCTCGATATACGCCTGCCCTACAAGGGCGATCCGCTGCCGCGGGACGCGGCCGGCCATGATGCCATGGTGGTGCTCGGCGGCGGCCAGAATGCGCTTGCCGACGATGAATATCCCTATTTTCCGGCGCTGCTCGAACTGACCCGCGATTTTGCCGGCAAGGACCGCGCCGTGCTCGGCATCTGCCTCGGCAGCCAGCTCGTCGCCCGCGCCTTTGGCGGCGAGAACCGCATCGGCGGCGCCAATGAATTCGGCTGGCGCGGCGTGTCGCTGACGCCGGATGCCAAGGCCGATCCGGTGCTGGCCGAACTGCCGGAAAAGTTCCCGATCTTCCAGTGGCACGACGACACGTTCGAACTGCCGGAAGACGCCGTGCGGCTCGCCGGCAACGACGTCGCCGAAAACCAGGCGTTTCGCGTCGGCCGCGCCGTCTACGGTTTCCAGTTCCATTTCGAAGCCGACCGGCCGATGGTGCAGGACTGGAGTTCCTCCTTCGCGCCCACCATTGCCGCGCGCCATCCCGACTGGGCCGGAAAGCTGGACGGCGAAATGGCCCGTAACGGACCCGACGCCGATGCCGCTGGCCTTGCCATTGCCCGTGCCTGGGTAGCGACGATCTAAGCGTCCGTTGATGCTCTGCGTGGCATAATTGGCACGCGGCCAAGAATCCGTCCGGGAAAACCCCTTTCATCCTTGGCTTGTGTCCGCCCGCTATCCTAGAAGGCGCGCGCCCTGCATCGGCAGTGCAACCGCGATGAACCTTTTGTGTGACCCGTGCGACACACCGCCGATACAGAACGCGCCTAGAAGCGCGAAATCTTCGAAACTTTGAAGCGAATCATCCATTTCAACGCATTGGTAACCGCCTGGTGCACAGATGCAGAGAGCTCAACAAGAGATGACGTCCGTGAAAGCAGCGCTTCTGTCCTTTGCCATGCTGTCCGCAATCGTGCTTTGCGGCCTGGGTATCTATGCCGCCGACGCCGCCAACAACCACAATGCGGTCGACGGCTACGGCGTCACCGCCTCCCTGCGCTAAGCCAGGGTATCCGCGCGTCCTCGGACCGGGGGCTCAAGGCTCCTTTATCGACATTTCCAGGATGCGTTTGTCCGCGCCGTCCACGACGAGCGCGGTGAGCATGCCTGATTGCCAGGCGAGCGTGTCGACGTTGACGCGGTTGGCCATCACTTCCGCCTCGGGGACCGGCGTGTGGCCGTGCACCACGATCTTCGGGAAGAGACCTGTGTGATCGTGGAAGACGTCACGGATCCAGATCAGATCCTGTGGGTTCTGCTTCTCCAGCTCAATGCCCGGCCTGATGCCGGCATGGCAGAAGAAGAAGTCGCCCGACGTCACCGAGAACGGCAGCGACCGCAGGAAGTCGACATGACTTTGCGGCACGGCCTCGAGCAGGGCCTGGTGTCCCTTGCGCATGGCTGACTCGGCCTTGCCGAACCAGACGCCACTGCCGTTGTTGATCGCCACCCCATAGGATTGCGCGGTCTGGATGCCGCCGTAACGGATGAAGAGCCCTTCAGGGTCGGGCGTCTTGAGAAAGTCGAGAAAGCCGATGTCGTGGTTGCCGGCCAGCATCAGGTTTCGCGCATCGCGTTCGCGCGCCTCGATCAGGAAGTCGATGACGCCTTTGGAGTCCGGTCCGCGATCGACATAATCGCCAAGATGGATGATGCGCCAGTCCGCGACACGGTCCCTGGCGATCTCGGCCGCGATCTGGCCGTGCATGGCGGCCAGCAGGTCGAGCCGGCCATGCACGTCGCCGATTGCGTAGAGACGCACGCCGTCCGGCCCGTATGCGTCGAGGAAATGGATGCCTGGTTCCGCCAACGTCTGGATATCTCCCTGGTCAGATGTCACGGATTTAGCGCCTGAGCTGGTCCTTGCCCATGTCGGTGACCAGACGCTTTCCGCACAGCGCCAGCGTGATGTCCATCTCCTTGCGGATGATTTCCAACGCTTTGGTAACGCCTTCCTTGCCGAGTGCGCCCAGGCCGTAAAGAAATGGCCGGCCGATATAGGTGCCCTTGGCGCCCAGGCAGAGCGCTTTCAACACGTCCTGGCCGGAGCGGATGCCGCCGTCCATATGCACTTCTATTGTGTCGCCGACCGCGTCCGCGATCTCTTCCAGCGCCATGATCGAGGACGACGCGCCGTCGAGCTGGCGCCCGCCATGGTTGGAAACGATGATCGCGTCGGCGCCGGTCTTGGCGGCCATCAGCGCATCCTCCTTGTCGAGGATGCCTTTCAGGATCAGCTTGCCGCCCCAGCGTTCCTTGATCCAGGCGACATCCTTCCATGACAGCTGCGGATCGAACTGCTCCGTCGTCCAGGACGACAGCGAAGAGACGTCGCCGACGCCCTTGGCGTGGCCGACGATGTTGCGGAAGGTGCGGCGCTTGGTGCCGGCTATTCCCAGGCACCAGCGCGGCTTGCTGGCCAGGTCGATGATGTTGGCCAGCGTCATCTTGGGCGGCGCCGACAGCCCGTTGCGGACGTCCTTGTGGCGCTGGCCAAGGATCTGCAGGTCGAGGGTCAGCACCAGCGCCGAGCACTTCGCCGCTTTCGCCCGGTCGATCAAATCGAGCACGAACTCCTTGTCGCGCAGCACGTAGAGCTGGAACCAGAACGGTTTCTTGGTCACCGAGGCGACATCCTCGATCGAGCAGATGCTCATCGTGGAGAGCGTGAACGGCACGCCGAATTCCTCCGCCGCCCGCGCCGCCAGCATCTCGCCGTCGGCATGCTGCATGCCGGTCATGCCGGTCGGCGCCAGCGCCACCGGCATCGACACTTTCTCGCCGATCATGGTCGATTCCAGCGAGCGGTTGCTCATGTCGACCAGCACGCGCTGGCGGAACTTGATCTTCTGGAAGTCTTCCTCGTTCGCCCGGTAGGTGCTCTCGGTCCAGGCGCCCGAATCGGCATAGTCGAAGAACATCTTGGGCACGCGCCGGCGCGCGAGATCCTTGAGGTCTGCGATGGTGAGAATGTCGCTCATGATGGTCCCCGCTTGATCGAATGATTAGGAGCGTCCGCGCGCTGCTTCGCTGTCGCCGGCGTCCGAACGCTGCCGCAGCCGCAGCCGCGACACACGTTGCCAGTCGCCGCTGCGTTCGGCTTCCGCCATCGAGCGCTCGACATAGGTCATGTGCTCCATCGCCGCCTGGCGGGCGCCGGCCGGGTCGCCGGCCTTGACCGCGGCGTGGATCGCCCGGTGCTGCGCCAGCAGCGCCTCGCGCGCGCCGGGCACGGTGAACACCAGGAGCCGGTTCTGGAACACGCCTTCCGACAAGAGCCGGTAGCAGGAGCGCAGCGTGTGCAAGAGCAGGATGTTGTGCGCGCATTCGCAGATCGCGTGATGGAATTCGACGTCGATCTCGGCCTCGTCGTCGAAATTGCCGGTGCGATGCGCCTCGTCCATGCGCGCCATGATGCGGTCGAGCAGGGCGATGTCTTCCGGTGTGGCGCGCCGCGCCGCGTATTCGGCCGCTATGCCTTCCATTTCGCGGCGATACTCCAGATAGTCGGCGACCGCCTTGCGATGCGTCGAGATCAGATCCGCCACCGGCTTGCTGAACAGCTGGCCGATAATGTCGGCGACATGCGTGCCACCGCCGGCCTTGGTCGTCAGCAGCCCGCGTCCTTCGAGCGCCTTCAGCGCATCGCGCAGGATCGGCCGCGACACATCGAACTGACGCGCCAGTTCGCGCTCGCCCGGCAGCCGGTCGCCGGTGCGCAGCACGCCTTCGAGGATGAGGCTTTCGATCTGCTGCACCACCTCGTCGGCGGTGCGCGAATGCTCGATCCTGGAGAAAATGTCGCTCAAGGGAAGCGCCTGGGGAACGGAATGAATGTCGCGCAGATTAAAGCCACTGTCGCCAACTGGTCAAATTATTTATCCAATTCGTCTCGACCCGTCGATTTCCGCGCCGCGCCGGCATATCGCCCGGCGCTAAACTTTGCTGTTTACCTCCCTTGCCGATTGCCGCAAGACGGCGCGATTGCACGAAGGGTCGAAACCAGGGGGACCAGACGTGTCGGACGAGCCGTCCAATCTTGAATTCCAGCCGCGCAGCCAAGGCAGCGTCATGGGCTTTCCGGCGCATGAAGGCCGGCCCGGCGCGCTCGGCGAGGTTCACGCCCGCCCGCATCCGCTGGTCGAGAAGCCGCGCGTCCTCGTCCAGCTCTCCTTCATGACCGAAGGCGGCTCCGCGGTCGACCATGCCGTGCTTTCGGAACTGTCGCGCCGTCTTGGCATCGCCGCCCCCGAGCGGCATGCCCGCCACCACGCCATGAAATGGGGCAAGGGCACGCTGCGCTGGGAGCGGCATACGGAGTTCTCGACCTATCTTTGGGAAGGGCCGCTGGCCGAGAACGGCCGGGGGCAGGAGGATTCGCCCTTCGGCAACGGCTTTTCCCCGCCGGGAACCGTCATCTCGGGTATCCGGCTCGAGATCCGCAAATGGACGCAGACAAGCGAGAGGCAGGTCGCCGGTTTCGACCCGACCAGCCTCTGTTACTCGCTGGTCGAGCGCGGCAGCGCGGCCATCGTCACCGACTTCCGCCAGGATGGCGACGGCATGACCCGCATGCTGGTGCTCGACCGGGGTCTGACGCCGGCCAGCACCGGTGCGCTGTCGCAGCGGCTGATCGACATCGAGACCTACCGCACGCTTGCCATGCTCGGGCTGCCGCTGGCGCTCACCTTGTCTGGCCGCGCCCGCCGCATCGAGGACCGCCTGGCGCAGACGACACTGGAAATGAAGGTCGCCGAGACCCGCGACAACCAGACGCTGCTCGCCGGCCTGACCGAACTCGCCGCCGAGCTGGAGGCGGACGCCGCTTCCAGCCTTTACCGCTTCGGCGCCAGCCGCGCCTATGACGGCATCGTCACGGAAAGGCTGGAGGCGCTGGATGAGGAGCCTGTGCAGGGCTACGACACCTGGGCGGGCTTTCTGCTGCGGCGCATGGCGCCAGCCATGCGCACCTGCCGCTCGGTCGAGGAGCGCCAGGCCAACCTGTCACGCAAGCTGACCCGTGCCACCACGCTGCTGCGGACCTGGGTCGACGTCGAGGTCGAGAAGCAGAATCGCGACCTGCTCGCCTCGATGAACAACCGCGCCCGCTTGCAACTGCGCCTGCAGCAGACCGTCGAAGGGCTCTCGGTCGCCGCCGTCTCCTATTACGTTGTCGGCCTCATCGGCTATGTCGCCAAGGGGGCGTCGGTCTTTGGCCACGCCTTCGCGCCGGAGGTCGTCACCGCGGCGTCCGTGCCGGTTGCCATCCTGCTGGTCTGGTGGGGCGTGCGCAGGGTGCGACGGATGCATTCCGAGCCGGCCAGACATCCGGGCGAATAGTCCGCGCCATGCTTCGGGCGCGACAGATGCGCAGCGGCAGATTGCCGCTGCGGAAGCTTCGCCTGCGTCCGCCGCCTGGCCGCCACCAAAGCAAGGTTTGCAACAAATGCCGCCAGCTGGTAAATCATTTTTACCAGTCGAGTGGAGGAAGCGCCGATGTCCGGCCTTGCCATGCCCAAGCCAGACGCCGAGACGCTGCGCCGGCGTAGCGAAATTGTAGCCGACATGCGCATCATCGTGCCGGGCGAGGGTGTCGTCGACGCCGCCAACGCCATGCGCGCCTTCGAGAGCGATGGCCTGACCGCCTACCGCCAACTGCCGCTGGTCGTGGTGCTGCCCGAGACGGTCGCGCAGGTTTCGCGGGTGCTGAAATACTGCAACGACCGCAACATCCGCGTCGTACCGCGCGGATCCGGCACCTCGCTGTCGGGCGGCGCGTTGCCGCTGGAGGACGCGGTGCTGCTCGTCATGAGCCGGTTCAACCGCATCCTCGAGATCGATTTTCCCAACCGCATCGTCGTTGCCCAGCCCGGCGTCACCAATCTCGGCATCACCATAGCGGTCGAGCAGGAGGGCTTTTACTACGCCCCCGATCCGTCCTCCCAGATCGCCTGCTCGATCGGCGGCAATGTGGCGGAGAATTCCGGCGGCGTGCACTGCCTGAAATACGGCCTCACCGCCAACAATGTGCTGGGCATCGAGATGGTGCTGATGAATGGCGAGGTGGTGCGGCTCGGTGGCAGCCACCTCGACGCGGAAGGCTATGATCTGCTCGGCGTGATGACCGGCTCGGAAGGTCTGCTCGGCGTCGTCACCGAGGTCACGGTGCGCATCCTCAAGAAGCCGGAGACGGCACGCGCCTTGCTGATCGGCTTTCCGACCAGCGAGCAGGGCGGCCAGTGCGTCGCCGACATCGTCGGCGCCGGCATCATTCCAGGCGGCATGGAAATGATGGACCGGCCGGCGATCCACGCTGCCGAGGATTTCGTTCATGCCGGCTATCCCCTTGATGTCGAGGCGCTGCTGATCGTCGAACTCGATGGCCCCGGTGTCGAGGTCGATCATCTCATCATCGCGGTCGAGGCGATCGCTATTCGCAACGGCTCGACCACGTGCCGCATCTCGCAGTCCGAGCAGGAGCGCCTGAGTTTTTGGGCCGGCCGCAAGGCGGCCTTCCCCGCCGTAGGCCGCATCTCGCCCGACTATTACTGCATGGACGGCACCATTCCACGCAAGGAACTCCCGCGCGTGCTGGCCGGCATGCGCGAGCTGTCGGAAAAATACGGTCTCGGCGTCGCCAACGTCTTTCACGCCGGCGACGGCAATCTGCATCCGCTGATCCTCTACGATGCCAATGTGCCGGGCGAACTCGACAAGGCCGAAAGCTTCGGCGCCGATATTTTGCGGCTCTGCGTCAAGGTCGGTGGCGTGCTCACCGGCGAGCATGGTGTTGGGGTCGAAAAGCGCGACCTGATGCCGGAAATGTTCAATCAGGTCGATCTCGACCAGCAGATGCGCGTCAAATGCGCCTTCGACCCCAACCATCTGCTCAACCCCGGAAAGGTGTTCCCGCAGCTGCGCCGTTGCGCTGAGCTAGGGCGCATGCATGTGCATCGGGGGCAGGTGGCGTTTCCGGACATTCCGAGGTTTTGAGTTGCATGTTGGTGCCTGAACACCCCCCCCTGTCCTGCCGGACATCTCCCCCGCAAGGGGGGAGATCGACTCCGATAGCCCCCTTCGCCAACTACCTACGTTGGGCAGCGGGCGCGACATTGAAGCGGCCAATCTCCCCCCTTGCCGGGGAGATGTCCGGCAGGACAGAGGGGGGTGTGAAGGAACTCGACGTCTCTGCACTTGCAAGTGGCATGTCACGCCAATGACCACCTTCACCCCGACCACGTCAGACGAAGTCCTCTCCACCGTTGCCTGGGCGGCGGCGGAAGAAACGCCCTTGGAAATCCTCGGCCACGGTTCCAAGCGCGGCATCGGCCGTCCGTTGCAGACAGAGCACACGCTCGACTTGTCGAAACTATCAGGCGTTACCCTCTACGAACCCGCCGAACTGGTCCTGTCGGCAAAATCAGGCACGCCTCTGGACGATATCGAGAAGCTGCTGGCGCAAAACGGCCAGCAACTGGCGTTCGAGCCGATGGACTACGGCTCGTTGCTCGGTGGCGAGCCGGGCAAAGGCACCATCGGCGGCGTGCTTGGCGCGAACCTATCCGGCCCACGCCGGCTGAAGGCGGGCGCCGCGCGCGACCATATCCTGGGTATCAACGTCGTCTCCGGTCGGGGCGAAGCCTTCAAGTCGGGGGGCCGCGTGGTCAAGAACGTCACCGGCTACGATCTCTCCAAGCTGATGGCCAACAGCTGGGGTACGTTGGCCGTCTTCACCGACGTCACCTTCAAGGTGCTGCCGGCCGCCGAGACCGAGGTAACGCTCGCCGTCCGTGGGCTGCTCGACGATGCCGCGGCAAGCGCCATGGCCCTGGCGCTCGGCTCCAGCGCCGAAGTATCGAGCGCGGCCCATCTGCCGGAGCGGATCGCCGCGCGCGTCGCCGGTGGAAGTCTTGGCAGTGAAGCCGCCACGCTGCTGCGCGTCGAAGGCTTTGGCCCGTCCGTTGCGTACCGCATCGCGGCGCTGAAGGCACTGCTCGGCAGGGCGGGGCCGCTGGAGGAGATTTCCGGTGAGGCCTCGAAGGCGATCTGGCGCGACGTGCGCGATTGCAAGCCCTTCGCCGATGGCAGCGAGAAACCGGTCTGGCGCGTGTCGATGACGCCCGCCCAGGGACACCAGATGGTCCTGATGCTGCGCATGCAGGCCGCCGTGAGCGCCTTCTATGACTGGCAGGGGGGGCTGGTGTGGCTGCGCATGGAGGAGGGCGATCCCGAAGCCGGCCTCCTGCGCGGGCTGTTGCGCAAACATGGCGGCGGCCACGCGACGCTGGTGCGCGCCGCGCCTGCCCATCGCGCCGCGCTGCCGGTGTTCGAGCCCCAGGCGCCGGCGCTGGCGGCGCTGAGCCAGCGGCTGAAACAGGAATTCGACCCCAAGAACATCCTCAATCCCGGCCGCATGGCCTAGAGCAGTTCCAGGAAAAGTGTGAAACGGTTTTTCGTCCGGAATTGCGTCTAAACAGAGCGTCAGAGATGCAGACCAATTTTTCGCCCGAGCAGCTTGCCGATCCAGATGTCGCCGAGTCCGAAAAGATCCTGCGCAAATGCGTGCATTGCGGCTTCTGCACCGCCACCTGCCCGACCTATGTGACGCTTGGCAACGAGCTCGATTCACCGCGCGGGCGCATCTACCTGATCAAGGACATGCTGGAGAACGGCCGTCCCGCCGACAAGGAAATCGTCACCCATATCGACCGTTGCCTGTCGTGCCTCGCCTGCATGACCACCTGCCCGTCGGGCGTCAATTACATGCATCTGGTCGACCATGCCCGTGCCCATATCCAGGAAACCTACAAGCGCCCGCTGCTCGATCGGCTGATCCGCGCCATGCTGGCCTTCGTGCTGCCCTATCCCCGGCGTTTCCGCACAGCGCTCAAACTGGCGAAGCTGGGCAAGCCATTCATAGGCCTGTTCGAGAAGATCCCGGCGCTGAAGCCGCTCGGCGCCCTGCTCAAGCTCGCGCCGGCATCCATTCCGGCGGCCTCGCCGATGGCCTTGCCGGGCGTCCATGCCGGACAGGGAGCAAAAAGAGGACGCGTCGCGATCCTCACCGGCTGCGCCCAATCGGTGCTCGATCCCGGCATAAACGACACCACCATTTCGTTGCTGACTCGGCTCGGCGTCGAGGTGGTGGTGCCGCCGGGCGAGGGCTGCTGCGGGGCGCTGGTCCATCATATGGGGCGGGAAGAAGCCGCCCTTGCCTCGGCCAGGCAAAATGTCGATGCCTGGACCCGCGCCGTGGAACAAGGCGGGCTCGACGCCATCATCATCACCGCGTCCGGGTGCGGCACGACGATCAAGGATTACGGCTTCATGCTGCGCCTCGATCCGGCCTATGCCGACAAGGCCGCGCGCGTGTCGGCACTGGCCAAGGACGTCACCGAGTATCTCGCCGCGATCGACCTGCCCGAACCAATGTGCAAGCCGGGCACGATCGTCGCCTATCACTCGGCCTGCTCGATGCAGCACGGCCAGAAGATTGCGCGCCAGCCGAAGGAACTGCTCGCCAAGGCCGGTTTCATCGTGCGCGAGCCGCGCGAGGGGCACCTCTGCTGCGGGTCGGCCGGCACCTACAACATCCTGCAATCGGAGATCTCGGCCAGGCTGCGTGACCGCAAGGTGAAGAACATCGAGGCGACAGGCGCGTCGATCGTCGCCACCGGCAATATCGGCTGCATCACGCAGATCGCCTCCGCCGCCAGCATGCCGGTGGTGCACACGATCAAATTGCTCGACTGGGCCTATGGCGGGCCAAGACCGGACGGCGTTGCGGAAGAGGGCCTGATCGCGGCGGAATAGGGCGTCCGTTCCGGCGCTATTCCGCCGCCAGCCTGTCGGCCGTGCCGTAGGTCGCCTCGTAGAGCGCGCGCTGGCGGCTGAGCGCGACCATGGTGTTGCGCAGCAGGATCGCCACCGTGATCGGGCCGACGCCACCCGGCACGGGCGTGATCCAGGAGGCAACCTCGCGCACGCTTTCAGTGTCGACGTCGCCGACAATGCGGCTCGCCCCGTCTGGTCCGATCTCCGAATTGATGCCGATATCGATGACGGCCGCACCCGGCTTGACCATGTCGGCCTTGATCAGCCTGGGCTTGCCAACGGCGACGAACAGCGCGTCGGCACGCCGTGCATGGGCGGCGACCGAGCGCGTCATGTGGTGGCAGACCGTGACCGTCGCGCCTTCGCTCATCAGCAGGAAGGCGATCGGCTTGCCGACGATCTCTGAATGGCCGACGATGACCACTTCCAGCCCCTTGAGGTCGAGGCCGGTTTCCTTGAGCAACTCGACCGATGCGGCGGCCGTGCAGGGCGCCAGATCGAGCTGGTTGTAGACGATGTTGCCGATCGAGGCCGGGTGCATGCCCTCGACATCCTTCAGCGGATGTACGGCCGCCTGCAGCGTCTTGATCGGGATATGCGCCGGAACCGGCCGCTGGATGATGATGCCGGTGACACGCGGATCGGCGTTCAACCCATGGATCGCCGCTTCGAGTTCGCCGGAGGTGATGGTGGCGGGAAAGCGCCGTTCCTCGAAATCGATGCCGGCGAGCTGGGCCTTGGCACGCTGGTTGCGCACATAGACATCCACCGCGTCGGTATCGCCGACGGTGATCGACATCAGCTTGGGCGGAAAACCCTCGGCTTTGGCAATGGCCGCATCCTCGCGCACGGCGGCGATGATGCGCTGGGCAACCGGGCCGCCCTTGAGATAGCGGCTGTCGTCGGACAGGGACATGGAGGGACTCTTTTCGTTCGTTGACGCCGACATAGCAAAAGAACGTCGAAAATGTCAGCACGAAAGCGAACGGCGATACCTCCTGCGCGACGCAACGACGCGGGCCACATCCGACACCAGCCAAAAAGAGAGGGCAGCGCGGTTTCCCGCGCTGCCCTTCCTGACCGACCGCATCCCCATACGGCCCGTCCCCCGTTATCCCTGTACTGGCCTCGAAAAGCGAAGTGCTTTGCCGGCCAGTGATTCGCGTAAGCTATTATATCACCTCGACCGTGGTTCCGACATTGACCCGCTCATAAAGGTCGACCACGTCCTCGTTGCGCATGCGTATGCAACCCGACGACACCGCACCGCCGATCGTCCAGGGCTGGTTGGTGCCGTGGATGCGGTACTCCGTCGTGCCGAGATAGAGCGCACGCGCGCCGAGCGGGTTTTCCATGCCGCCGGCCAGATAGGTCGGCAGATAGCGGCCCTTGGCCGCCTCGCGCTTAATCATCTCGGCTGGCGGACGCCAGTCCGGCCAGATGCGCTTGTTGGTGATCTTGTGCGTGCCCGACCATTCGAAGCCGGGTTTGCCGGTGCCGACGCCGTAACGCCGCGCCTTGCCGTTCTTCTCGACCAGATAGAGGAAGTTCTGCGTGGTATCGATGACGATGGTGCCTGGCTTCTGGCCGCCGTCATAAGCGACTTCCTGCGGCAGGTAGATCGGGTTGATCTGCGGGCGCATGACCGTGCGCTTGGCCGGCGCCTGCACGCCCGCCGTCTGAACGCGGTCGGGCTGCGCGGTGCGTTGGCGCGGCTGCTGTTGCACCGCCTGCCGGTTCTGCCGCACGATGCCGGGCGCTTGGCCAAGCTGCAGCACCCAGGGCGCGGAAAGGTCGGGGCTCACCATCACCGGCGGCCTGTCGGCATAGCGGTCATTGGCAAGGGAGGGCATGGTACTCGCGGCAAGCACTGCCGCGCTGAACAACGGAAGCAGGAATTTCATCGGGAACGCACCTTGATCGCCTGACACGCCGGGCAAGAACGCTCCCGGTTTTCGCGATCATTGGCGGCGAGCAGCAACCGAAACATGAATCGGAATGCGTAAAATGCGGTTCTGTCGGTATACCTTTTGGTGTGGTTACCGCCGGGTTCAGGAATCTGGTAAAGCCACGGTAAAAGCGGCGCGCAAGCGCGTTAACGGATGGATTTCTTGAGATGAGCAATGAAAATACCGGCCTGCTTGCCGGTCCCGACGGTGTCGTGCGCTGCTTCTGGCATGGCAATCTGCCGGACTATCTGCACTACCACGACCATGAATGGGGCCGGCCAGTGGCCGACGACCGCAGGCTGTTCGAAAAGATCTGCCTGGAAGGATTTCAGTCGGGCCTCTCGTGGCTGACCATTCTGCGCAAGCGGGAGAATTTTCGTGAGGCCTTCGCCGGCTTCGACTTCGACAAGGTCGCCGCCTTCACCGATAGGGATGTCGAGCGCCTGCTCGGCAATGCCGGCATCATTCGCCATCGCGGCAAGATCGTCTCGACCATCAACAATGCCAAACGCGCCCGCGAGATGGTCGACGAGTTCGGCTCGCTGGCCGCCTGGTTCTGGAAGTTCGAACCCGGCAAGGAGGAGCGGCCGCAAACCGTCGACCTCGCCCATCTGCGCGCCAACCCGACCACCGCGGTCTCGGTCCGGATTTCGAAGGAGCTGAAGAAGCGGGGCTGGACCTTTGTCGGCCCGACCACCGTCTACGCCTTCATGCAAGCCATGGGCCTGGTCAACGACCATCTCGAAGGCTGCGTGTGCCGCAAGGAGATCGAGAAGGAGCGGAAGGCTTTCAAGCGGCCGAAATAGCCACTTTTGCCTTCTCCCCGTTCACGGGGAGAAGGTGGCCAGAAGGGCCGGATGAGGGGCGGCGCGAACCTCCGAATGCTCGCGCTGCCCTCACTTCTCGAACCGTCCCTCGTGCCCGCTGCCATTGATGTCCCACACCAGGCTGCGGCCGGAAATGGTCAGCACAAGGCCGCTGAAACCGCTGTCGTCGGGCGTATGATGGGTCGATGCCGCGCTGCGTCCGGCGGGAATGACCTCGACCGTCGAGCCCTTCTTCACCCAACAGCCCTTGCCGTACTGGTCGTTGGCGCCATAGGCGAGCATGAATTCGAAGCTGCCGTCTTTCCTGAGCAGCAGTTCGGAGCCGACCTCCATGACGCCGCGCAGATAGTAATGCCCGGCAAGGCCCGCCTCGCCGGGCTTGCAGCCGGCGGCGCTGGCCGGATTGGCAGCTCCAAGAAGAAGTGCGCAGCCAAGCGCGTATGCGTAGCTCAGGCGCATGCTCAATCCCCCGATCAAGAATGAAATCGCTTCCGTGAGGCGGGTGCTTTCAGGTGCCGTTGGCTCCGGCCAGGAACAGCCCGGCGACGATCGCCGCCACGGTGGCCACCGTCGGATAGATCACCAGCAGCCCGGTCACCAGGGCGTCGCGCAGGGAAGGCTCCTTGCTTGTGCCGGCCGTCACATCGAACGGCCCGGCCGTCTGGCCAACCATTTTCGGTGCATGACTGCGCGCCGGACGCAGGCGTGCCGGCAGCTCACCGGCCTCGCTGTTGGCATGGAATTCCGTTGCGCTGCTCATGTCCGAACCCCTTCGTTTCGGTGCGCTATATCGGCCGCGATTGTGTCGGCACGATGCCGCGCTCATGGCGGCATTGTTTCATTCTTGGTGCGTTTTTGTTTCAGGGGGGTTCGATTCTTCGTGAACTCATCAGGCGCGCTGGGGGGCGCTAACCCTTGCCGCTCCCGGCTTCATCGGTTAGGAAACGCGCGCTGCGGAACAGGAACTTCCTGTCCATGCGGCGCCACGAAACACCGGGTGCTCATCTCATGGCCGACAAATCGGAAAAGACGAAAGCGCGGCTGCCGCGCGGATTTGCCGACCGCAGCGCCGAGGACATCCGTGCCGTCGAGAAGATGATGGCGACGATCCGCTCGGTCTACGAGCTTTACGGCTTCGAGCCGGCCGACCAGCCGCTGATCGAATATACCGATACGCTGGGCAAATTCCTGCCCGACCAGGACCGGCCGAACGAAGGCGTATTCTCCTTCCAGGACGACGACGACCAGTGGCTGTCGCTGCGCTACGACCTGACGGCCCCCACCGCGCGCTTCGTCGCCGAGAATTTCGAACGCCTGCCCAAGCCATACCGCAGCTACCGGTCCGGCTGGGTGTTCCGCAACGAAAAGCCCGGCCCCGGCCGCTTCCGCCAGTTCATGCAGTTCGACGCCGACACGATCGGCACGCCGGGCGTGGCGGCGGATGCCGAGATGGCGATGATGATGGCCGACGTCATGGAAGCGCTCGGCATCAAGCGCGGCGACTACGTCATCCGCGTCAACAACCGCAAGGTGTTGGACGGCGTGCTGGAAGCGATCGGCCTCGGCGGCGACGGGAATGCCGGGCGCCGGCTGACGGTGCTGCGCGCCATCGACAAGCTGGACAAGCTTGGTCCGGAAGGTGTCCGGCTTCTGCTTGGCCCGGGGCGCTGGGACGGCGGCAAGGAAGGCGAAGGCGACTTCGCCAAGGGCGCCGGGCTGGACGATACGCAAGCCGAGGCCGTTCTTCTGGCGACGGCGCGCAATGCGCAGGCCGGCCAGGACGCCAGTGTCAGCGGCAACGCGACCTACCAGGAAGGCGTTGGCGAACTCGCGACGATCGAAGCCCTGGTCAGGGCCGCCGGATATGCCGAGGACCGCGTCGCCATGGACCGTTCCGTCGTGCGCGGCCTGGAATATTACACTGGCCCGGTCTTCGAGGCCGAACTGCTGGCCGAAATCCCCAATGAGGATGGCCAGATCGTACGCTTCGGCTCGGTCGGCGGTGGCGGACGTTATGACGGTCTGGTGTCGCGCTTCCGCGGCGAGCCGGTGCCGGCGACCGGTTTTTCCATCGGTGTCTCCAGGTTGATGACGGCGCTGAAGAACCTCGGCAAGCTCGACAGCGCCGACGTGATCGCGCCGGTTGTCGTGCTGGTCATGGACAAGGACACCGAAAGCCTCGGCCGCTACCAGAAGATGGTGGCGGAACTGCGCGCCGCCGGCATCCGCTCCGAAATGTATCTCGGCGGCGCCGGCATGAAGGCGCAGCTCAAATATGCCGACCGGCGCGGCTGTCCGGTCGCCATCATCCAGGGCGGCGACGAGCGCGCCAAGGGCGAGCTGCAGATCAAGGACCTGATCGAAGGCGCGCGCATGTCCGCCGAAATCACCGACAATGCCGAATGGCGCGCCGCACGCCCGGCGCAGGTGACGGTGGCGGAAGGTGAGCTGGTTGCCGAAGTGAGGAAGATCCTGGCGGCGCAGGCTGCCGATCGTGTGAAGGGTGGCGCTTGAACACCCCCCTCTGTCCTGCCGGACATCTCCCCCGCAAGGGGGGAGATTGGCAGTTTCAAGTGCGGAGCCCTTTCTGCAACGACGGTGGTTGGCGAAGGCGTGCGCGACATCCGATCTCCCCCTTTGCGGGGGAGATGTCCGGCAGGACAGAGGGGGGTGCCTCGCGCCCATCCTGTCCATGACCTCCCGCTGCCCCGCCATATCAGCCGACATCACCAGCCTCTTCGCCACCCGCGACACCCACGCCGTGGAAGTCGCCGTGCTGCAGCCGGCCGATCCGTTCCTCGACATGGCCGGCGAGGATCTGCGCCGGCGCATTTTCCTTACCGAAAGCGAGACCGGACAGACACTCTGCCTGCGCCCCGAATTCACCATTCCGGTTTGCCTCGATCATATCGCCAGCCAGGCCGGCACGCCGCGCCGCTACTCCTATCTTGGCGAAGTGTTTCGCCAGCGCCGTGAGGGCGGCAACGAGTTCTTCCAGGCCGGCATCGAGGATCTCGGTGATCGCGACACGGCTGAAGCCGATGCCCGCTCGGTGGCCGACGCGCATGCGCTGCTGTCGCTCGTCCTGCCCGGTCAGCCGCTGTCGGTCACGCTCGGCGACCAGGGTATCTTCGAGGCGGTGCTGGCGGCACTCGGCCTGCCGCGCGGATGGCGCATGCGGCTGGCCCGCGCCTTCGGCTCGGCGCCGATGCTGGAGGCGGCACTCGCCGATCTCGCCAACCCGCCGCGCAACGGGCAACTCTCCGGCGATGTCGCGGCGCTTGTGCTCGACGGTGATCTCGAAGGTCTGTCAGCTCATATTGCCGGCGGCATGGAGGAGGCTGGCCTGTCGGCATCGGCCGGGCGCGCGCCATCGGACATTGCACGGCGATTGATCGAGAAGGCCGAATTGCGCAGCGTGCGGCTGTCGAACGAGGCCTTCGCGGCGCTGAAAGGTTTTCTGGCCATCGACGTGCCGCTCGATGGCGCGGCCCAGGCATTGGAAACCTTCGCCGCTGGCGCCGGACTTTCGCTGGGTGCGGCGCTGGAAAAATTCGCGGCCCGCGCCAAGGCGATCGAGGCGCATGGCTTGCCCTCGGGAAAAATCCGCTACGACGCGGCCTTCGGCCGTCCGCTCGATTATTACACCGGTGTGGTCTTTGAAATCGCTGCCAGGGATGGCGAGCGTCCCCTTGCCGGTGGTGGGCGCTACGACAGGTTGCTGACGCTGCTTGGCGCCAAGACCGCGATACCCGGTGTCGGCTTCTCCGTGTGGCTCGACCGCATCGAGGCGTTGCGGGAGACGGCACTATGATCACGCTGGCGATCCCCTCGAAAGGCCGGCTGAAAGAGCAGGCGCTGGAGCTTCTGGCCAAGGCCGGCCTCGCCGTCAGCCTGCCCGGCGACGAGCGCAAATATCACGCCCGCGTCGGGGGCATGGACAATGTCGAAGTGGTCTTCCTGTCGGCCTCCGAAATATCGGGCGAAATAGGGCAGGGCGCGGTCGATCTCGGCATCACCGGCGAGGATCTGGTGCGGGAAAATCTCGCCGAATGGGAAGCGCGGGCCGAAATCGTCGCCCGTCTCGGCTTCGGCCATGCCGATGTCGTGGTCGCGGTGCCGGAGATCTGGCTCGATGTCGACACCATGGCCGATCTCGATGACGTCGCCGCCGATTTCCGCCAGCGCCATGGCCGGCGGCTCAGGATCGCCACCAAATACTGGCGGCTGACGCAGCAGTTCTTTTCGCAGAAGCACGGCATCCAGGTCTACCGCATCGTCGAGAGCCTCGGCGCCACCGAGGGCGCGCCGGCGGCAGGGCTTGCCGACGTCATCGTCGACATCACTTCGTCGGGCTCGACGCTGCGCGCCAACCATCTCAAGGTGCTGGGCGATGGCGTCGTGCTGCAGTCGCAGGCCTGCCTGGTGGCCTCTAGGAAAGATCGTTCCGCTGCCGACGAGGTCGTCTTGCGCGATATAGCCGCGAAAATGGCGGCGGCGGTCGGATAGTCCGGTTTCCCCCGAGGGGAGGGACGCCTCGACCATCGGCGGGATTTCCACCGTCCCGGCAGGCTGATAGGCTCGGTCCGTGCTGGGAGGAGACAGCGATGCCGGTCAATCTCGACGAGCTGAAGAACGCCACCAATCTGCGCGGACGCGGCGCGCGCTCCGGCATTGTGTTTGTCGCGCCCGTCGACGGCAGGGCGCATGTCTCCGGCGAGCGCAAGGTTCCGTTGCTGGAGCAGACCATCCCAGCCCTTTTCTCCGACACCGTCAGCAAATACGGCACGCTCGATGCCGCAATCTTCGTCGGCCAGGACAAGCGCTTCACCTGGAGCGAACTGTCGGACACCGTCGATGCGCTGGCCGCCGGCTTCCTGGCGCTCGGCCTCCATAAGGGCGACCGGGTCGGCATTTGGTCGCCCAACCGCTGGGAATGGCTGGTGACGCAATTCGCCACCGCCCGCATCGGCCTGATCCTGGTCAACATCAATCCGGCCTACCGGTTGACCGAACTGGAATATGCGTTGAACAAGGTCGGCTGCAAGGCGCTGGTGACGGCGGCGAGCTTCAGGACCTCGGACTATCTCGGCATGATCGAGACGCTGGCGCCGGAAATCGCCACGGCGACACCCGGCAGACTGAAGGCCGCGAAATTGCCGGCGCTCAGGATCGTCATCCGCATGGGCGAGGAGAACTCGCCAGGCATGTTCAATTTCGGCGACGTGCTGGCCATGGCCGGCCGCGACGAGCATGACAGCCTCGACCGCATCTCCGAGGGCCTGAAGCCTGGCGATGCGATCAACGTCCAGTTCACTTCGGGCACGACCGGCGCGCCCAAGGGCGCGACGCTCACCCATCTCAACATCGTCAACAACGGCAATTTCGTCACCTCGGCCATCAAACTTACCGTCGACGACCGGCTCTGCATCCCGGTGCCGCTCTATCACTGCTTCGGCATGTCGATGGGCACGATGGGCTGTGTGTCGAAGGGCGCGACGATGGTTTTCCCCTGCGAGGGTTTTGATCCCGGCCTGACGCTGAAGGCGGTCGCGCAGGAGCGCTGCACGGGCCTCTACGGCGTGCCGACCATGTTCGTCGGCATGCTCGATCATCCGGATTTCCCGACCTTCGATCTCTCCAGCCTGCGCACCGGCATCATGGCCGGCTCGCCATGCCCGATCGAGGTGATGAAGAAAGTGGTGTCGCTGATGCATATGTCGGAGGTGACCATCGCCTACGGCATGACCGAGACCAGCCCGGTCTCGTTCCAGAGCAGCACCGACGATCCGCTGGAAAAGCGCGTCTCGACCGTTGGGCGCATCCATCCGCATGTCGAGGTCAAGGCGGTCGATGCCGAGGGCGCCACCGTTGCCGTCGGCGAGCCGGGTGAGCTTTGCACGCGCGGCTATTCGGTGATGAAGGGCTATTGGGACGACGACGAAAAGACCCGTGAGGCAATCGACACCGACGGCTGGATGCACACCGGCGACCTCGCCACCATCGACGCCGAGGGCTATTGCAACATTGTCGGCCGCGTCAAGGACATGGTCATTCGCGGCGGCGAGAACGTCTATCCCAGGGAGGTCGAGGAATTCCTCTACCGTCATCCCAAGGTTCGGGAAGTGCAGGTCTTCGGCATTCCCGACGCCAAATATGGTGAGGAGTTGTGCGCCTGGATCGTGCTGAAGCCCGGCCAGGTCGCCACCGAACAGGAGATCAAGGCCTTCTGCGCCGGCCAGATCGCCCATTACAAGATACCGCGCCACATCCGCTTCCGCACCGAGTTGCCGATGACGGTGACCGGCAAGCCGCAGAAATTTCTGATGCGTCAGGCGATGGTGGAAGAGTTGGGAGTGGTGGCACAGAAGACGGCGTGAGGCGGGATCAGTCGCGTCGCGCCATTGCGCCGATGCTGTCGAGCAGCGCCTGCTGGTCGCCGGCCCAGAACCAGTGGTCGTCGCCGTCGACTTCGATGAACCGGGCGCCGGGAATGCTGGACGCGAGGAACCGCCCGGCCTCGATGCGCACGGCCCGGTCGCCGGAGCGGTGGAGGATCATCGTCGGGCCGGAGACTTTTGCCAGGAGGTGGCGGATATCGGCATCCCGTAGCGCCTCCAGCAGGCCGGCGACCGCGCCCGGGCTGGAGGCCGCCCTGAGCAATCCGGCCCACCATATCCTCGCCTGACGGTCATCAACGAGGCTCGGGGCAAAGGTTTCGATTTCGGCCGGGCCGCCCCAGCCGGCGAGCAGGCGTTGCTTCCACAGATCATATTGCGCGACGGTCAAGGCGAAGGGATAGTCGGGTGCGCGGCTGCCTTTGGCAAGCGAGCCCCACAGAACGAGGCCGGTCAGGCGATCGGGATGCTCGACGGCAAAGCGAATACAGCCAGGCCCACCCTCCGACGCGCCGACCAGCAAGGCCCGGCGGCTGCCGGCCGCGTCCATGACCGCCAGAATATCCTGCGCCGTCGCCTCGACCGTGGGGCGGGCACCGACGCGGTCTGAGAGCCCCATGCCGCGCCGGTCGAAGAGGATCAGGCGACCGAGGCGCGAAACCTCGGTCAGCCAGGCGCGGCAGGTCGGGTCTTCCCAGATACGCTCGACATGCGAAATGAAGCCTGGAACAAGCACGATGTCGGTCGGGCCGCCGCCGACGATCTGGTACGCGATATGGATGCCGTGCACCGCGACATAGCGCGTCCTGGGCACGTCCAGGGTGGCGTCCAGAGTTGGCTCGCGCAGCATGGCGAGCGTGGCGGGGTCCGGCGCGACGCCGAGTTCGTCCCGCAAGAGCCGGATGCAGGTCTCGATCTGGCGCTCTGCCGCCGCTCTGTCCCCGGCCGCCAGGTGAGCGCGGATCAGATGGCGGTGCGCGCTTTCGCTCAAGGGGTCGAGTGCCGCCAGCCGTGTCGCATGAACGACCGCGCCGCGCGGCTCGCCGCCGGCGATCTTGGCTTCGACGAGCCGCTCCAGCGCCTGCACCAGGCGGCCGCGCAAGGTCTCTCGCCGGAAGAAGACCCACTCCTCGAATTCTGGACAGTCCGGCAGCGAGAAGCCGGCGAGATAATCGTCCTTGTAGATCCCGGCTGCCTCGTCGAGAGCGCCGCAATTGCAGGCCTGCTCGAAAACCCTGGTGTCGATCTCGGCGGACGCCGGGTGCAGGCTCAGCGAGGCGCCCGTGGCGGCGATGATCTCGCTGCCGAAGGCGATGCGGATTTTATAGAGCGTACGCCGCAGTCGCGCGCGTGCGGCCTGCTCATCGGCTTCTGGCCACAAAAGCGTGGCGACGACCTCGCGCGCCACCGGTCCGCTGGCCTCGACGAGATAGATGAGGAGCGCCGCCGCCTTGCGCAGGGCGAGATCCACCCGCCGGCCGTTCAAGCGGAACTCCGGAAAACCCAGAAATCGGAATTCCAGTCGTTCCATCGATCCGCACACGGCCAAGCAGGGACGTTGAGGGGACGCCGGCCTTCTATCCATCCCCACGACATCGGGCCGATCGGGCCCGATCATGAGACTCCTTGGAGCGAGAAATGTCACTGGTCAATACTTTCACCCACTATTGCACATCAGGGCCCCTTGCCGGCGGTGGCGCCCCTGTTGGTGTTGCCGACGCACTGCAAGGAGGCTGAGACATGTGCCAATCCTGTCTCTCCTGGTACGCGCGCTGCATTGCTCCCTACCTGGTC
Organism: Mesorhizobium sp. ES1-6; assembly: GCF_020164775.1. Lineage (NCBI taxonomy): Bacteria > Pseudomonadati > Pseudomonadota > Alphaproteobacteria > Hyphomicrobiales > Phyllobacteriaceae > Mesorhizobium > Mesorhizobium sp. ES1-6. Next base: position 202,669 of record NZ_JAIUGU010000002.1, on the reverse strand, counting down.
CACGCCGGCTGTTCGGCCAGCGCCTTCGCTGACATGCGCAGGCGCCTGATTCCACGGGCAGGGGGCGTTGTCGTCGAAGTGGGCTTCGGGTCCGGCCTGAACCTTCCCTATTACGACGCCGGCAGGGTGAAGCGGCTGGTCGGCGTCGATCCCGACGGCACGATGCTCGGCCTGGCCGAACCGAAGAGCCGTTCTTTGCCATTCAATGTCGACTGCATCCGGGCCAGCGGTGAAAACCTGCCCTTGGCCGACAGCGTCGCCGACACGGTGGTCGTCACCTATGCCTTCTGCACCATTCCGGACCCCGAGGCGGCGCTGACTGAGATCCGGCGCATCCTGAAGCCCACGGGCCGGTTGATCTTCATCGAGCACGGCCAGGCCGAGGGGCCGCGTTGCCGCCGGTGGCAGGAACGTCTGAACCGGATATGGGGCCGGCTTGCCGGCGGCTGCCATCTCAACCGCGATCCATTGCACCTGATCGATGCGGCGGGTTTTCATGTCGTGGAAGCGGAGCGTGAGCGGTTCCGGCTGCCTTTCTGGCAGTTGGGAAGCCACCATGCCGGTATCGCGATACCCCTAACGGGTTGAGACGCGTTCGTCGTCTCCTATCGCCCGCCCTTAATCTCCGACGGCCGTGGTGCTGAACCCCGCTCCTGCACCAGCGGCCCGAGCAGCACTTCGCCGAACAGCGGCTGGTAGCTGCGGCGCACCGCCGGGTCCTCCTTGAAGGACAGCGCATATTGGCCGATCTGGTGGAAATAGGTGATGCGGGCCCTGACCAGGCTCTCGTCCGGGGGATAGCCCATGGCGCGGAAGGAGCGCATCAGGAGTTCGACACGCAAATCGTCGATATCCTTGACCTCCCGCGCCAGCTTTTTCGACGTTCGCGACCAGTCGCGCACGGCGAGGTCGAGCAGCGGGCTGAACGGTGCCTCGTCGACCCAGACATGCACGATGTCGGTGAAGAACTGCAGGCCGTCCACGTCGTGCATCTCGCGCATCGCCCAGAAGGGCTGGCAATTGATGTCCCGCCATTCCTGCAGCAGGCCGTCGCGAAGATCGGCCAGGCTGGTGAAGTGGAAATAAAAGCTGCCGCGCGTCACCTTGAACTGCTTGGCCAGGCGGTCGATCTTCACCTCGCCGATGCCGTGCTTCTCCAGCACCTTGCGCGCCGCCGCGATCCAGGCCTCGCGGCTCAGCGTCTGCCGCGCCGCCTTCGCGGGCGCGGCAGGCTTGGACGGTCTCTTGCCTTTGGCCGGCGCGCTATCGGCTTTCATGTGATCAAGACCTTCATCGCCTTGCCCAACGCCTGCAATCCGTTTGCCGGCTCCGATGCGCTTGGCGACTCATCAACTGTCCATCTATCGCGGAACGTTAGAGCAATTCCAGGAAGAGTGTGTAACGGTTTTCGTCGGGAATTGCGTAAAAACAAGGAGATAGAGTGGCCCGGCGTTTCTATGAGCGCCGGGCCGCGCCAAGCTCAGGGCAATGCGCTGATCCGCTCCAGCATGAGTTCGAAGAACGGCGCCGGATCGATGCGCCGCAGGACGTTGCAGTTCTTGCGGCGTCCCGTCACATGCCACCAGTCGACGACCGTCATGCCGATAGTCTCTGGCGAGACGATGTCGACCGTCACCGCGCACTGGCGCTGTTCATAGATTTGCGGCGCCAGGAGATAGCCGGTGACGCAGGCATCGTGGATCGGGCGTGCCGGCGTCTCGAATTTGTGGGTGCCGTACTGGCGGTAGAAGTCCGCCAGGTTCGCGGCCTCGATCGCGGCGCGGCTGCCGGTGGCGCGCAAGCGGTCCAGCCATTCGGGCGTCATCAGCGCGGTGTAGGTGCAGTCGATGCCCGCCATGGTCACCGGCACGCCGCTGTCGAACACCTTGTGCGCGGCATGCGGGTCGACGAACATGTTGAACTCGGCGGCTGGCGTGGCGTTGCCGCCCTGGAAGAAGCCGCCGCCCATCAGCACCACTTCGCGCAGCCGAGGTACGATCCTCGGCTCCATGGTCATGGCCATGGCCAGGTTGGTCATCGGCCCGAGCGTGCAGACGGTCAATTCGCCTTCCGGCGCATCCATGATGGTGCGCACCATGTAATTGACCGCGTGTTCGCTTTGCAGCGGCGTCACCGGCTCGGGCAGGTCGGCGCCGTCGAGGCCGGTTTCGCCATGGACATATTCGGCGGTGATCAGCTTGCGCACCATCGGCGCCGGACATCCAGCATGAACAGGCACATCGGGCCGCCCGGCAAGCTCCACGACCTTGAGCGCGTTCTTCGACGTCAGTGCAAGCGGCACGTTGCCCCCGACCGTGGTGATGCCGACCACGTCGAGCTCATCTGGCGAACCCAATGCGAAGAGGATGGCGAAGGCGTCGTCCTGGCCCGGATCGGTGTCGATGATGATCTTGCGTGGTGCCATGATGCCGCGTCCTTGTTTTTGCGATCGAAAGCCTATTGATGAGGCCGTTCGGATGTGTAGAAATACAGTACTGTATCTTATGTTCAAGACAGGGTGTTCGAAAATGGATGCACAAGAGCGCGGCGATTTTTCCGAAATTCCGATCCTCGACGTCTCGGCGCTCTATGGCGACGACGAAGCCGGGATCCGGGCAACGGCAGCGACCTTGCGCCGCTATCTCGAGACGATCGGCTTCCTCTATGTCACCGGCCACGCCATTCCGCGCGCCGACGTCGAAGCGGTCCGCGAAGCTTCCAAGCGCTTCTTTGCCTTGCCCGAGGAGGAGAAGGCGAAGCTGAAGATCGACAAGAATTTTCGCGGCTTCCTGCCCTTCGCCGGCTCGACCATCGTGACCTCGTCGGTGGCGACCGTCAGCAAGCCGAACCAGAGCGAATCGATCTTTTTCATGCACGAGGTCGGCGCCGATGATCCGCGGGCCCTGGCCGACAAGCCGTTGCAAGGCCCGAACCAGTGGCCTGACGAGGCGGCTCTTGCCGGGTTCCGGGAAACGATCGAGCGCTACGTCCAGGAAATGAGCACGCTCGCCCGCAAGATGGTGCGCGCCATCGCGCTCTCGCTCGGGTTGCCCTCCGGCAGCCTCGACCGCTATTTCGAGCAGCCGACGACCTTCCTGCGGCTGCTGCACTATCCGACGCAGCCCCAGGAAGAGGGGCTTTTCGGTTCGGCGCCGCATACCGATTATGGTTTCATCACGCTGCTGGCGCAGGACAATGTCGGCGGCCTCGAGGTCAAGAACAAGGCCGGCGACTGGGTTCCAGCGCCTCCGGTTCCGGATTCCTTCGTCATGAATGTCGGCGACATCCTGGCGCGCTGGTCGAACGACCAGTTTGTCTCGACGCCGCATCGCGTCATCAACCGCTCCGGACGCGAGCGCTATTCGCAGCCCTTCTTCTTCGATCCCTCGATGGACGAGACGATCGCCGCGCTTCCGGTCTGCGTGCCTGCCGGCACACAGCCGAAATACGAGCCGGTGCTCTATGGCGATTACTTGATGGAGCGCATCGACAAGAATTACCACTACCGCAAGAAGAAGGCGGCCGAGGCAGCCGCCTCGTAAGGCATGCCGAGCCCAGGCCGGGCACCGGCCCGGGCTTTGCGGCAAGACTGCAATCAAGGACAAGAAAGGGGAACAGCAATGAACAGATATCTGCAAATGACCGGCCTCGCGCTGGCGCTTTCCGCCACCGTCTGGGCCGGGGTTTCCAAAGCCGCCGATGTGCCGAAATCGGCTGAGGTGAAGCAGAGCGGAACGCTCGCCGTCGCCAACACGCTGGACTTCGCGCCGTTCGAATATCTCGACGCCGACGGCAAGCAGACCGGCATCATCGTCGAACTCGCCGGCGAAGTGGCCAAGCTCGTCGACGCCAAGCTCGATATCCAGCGCACGCCGTTTCCGTCGATGATCCCGGGCCTCGCGGCCGGCCGCTTCAAGATCGCCTGGGAGACCTTCTCGGCCACGCCGGAGCGCCTGAAGCAGGTCGATTTCGTCATGTTCCTGAAAGCGGGCCTGGCCGTCTCGACGTCACCCGACAAGAAAGCGAGCTTCAGCGGCGACACGCCGCTTTGCGGCAAGCGCATCGGTGTCTCGGCCGGCAGCGCCTCGGATTTCCTCGTCGACAAGCTCACCAAGGAGTGCACCGACAAGGGCCAGAAGGCCATCGAGAAGTCCGTCTTCAACTCTTCGACCGATATCGTCCAGGCAGTGCTTTCGGACCGCGTCGACGCGCGTATGGACGATGCCACGGCATCCAGCTATTTCGAGGTGACCAGCAAGGGCCAGTTGGTGGTGCTGCCGACGCTTTATGAGGTGGCGCCGCTCGGCATGGCGATCGCCAAGGACGACAAGGAAACCGCCGACATGATGGTGGCGGCCCTTGCCGAGCTGTTCAAGAACGGCACGTACAAGACTGTCCTGGAGAAGTATGGCATGGGCGCTTACGCGATCAAGGAACCCTACTTCGTCGGCTCCATGGACGCGCTTCGAGCCGAATAAGGATTACCCGGCGCCTGACCACGGGCCAGGCGCCGGCCAGAAATCAGGAGACCGTTGATGGGCGTGGCCCACCCGACCGAGATCGGCATCGAGCCGGGCGCTGCCGCCGCCGTATCGCGGCTGACCGTTGTGCCGCAGCGCCGCTATGGCATCTGGATCGGCACCGCGCTCGCGCTGCTGCTGGCGTTTCTGATCATTCGTGCCTTTGCCAGCAACCCTGCTTTCGCCTGGGGCACGGCCGCCGGCTATCTTTTCCATCCCTCGATCATGCGCGGCCTGGGCAACACGCTGCTGCTCACCGTCGTCATCATGGTGCTGGGCATCGTGGTCGGCACCGTCATCGCCATCATGCGGGTGTCGCCAAGCCCGGTGCTGCGCGCCTTTTCCGGCGTCTATGTCTGGTTCTTCCGTGGTGTGCCGGCGCTGATCCAACTGATTTTCTGGTTCAACCTGTCGCTGCTGGTGCGCGAAATCTCGCTGACTTTGCCGTTTATAGGCACGCTGTTTTCGGTGCGTACCAATGATTTCATGACGCCGTTCTTCTCCGCCGTCGTCGCGCTGTCCCTGTGCGAGGCCGGCTACATGGCCGAGATCATCCGCGCCGGCATCAAGTCGGTGCCGTCAGGCCAGTCGGAAGCGGCAAGCGCGCTCGGCATGCCCTACCGCATGATCCTGAAACGCATCACCTTGCCGCAGGCCATGCGCTTCGTGCTGCCGCCGACCGGCAACGAAGCGATCAACCTTCTGAAGATGACCTCGCTGGTGACATTCATCGCCGTCGACGATCTGTTCTACACGGCGCAAAGCATCTACGCGCGAACCTTCGAGACCATCCCGCTGCTGATCGTGGTCGCCTTCTGGTACCTCGCCGTGGTCAGCATCATGTCGGTCGGGCAGCATTTCCTGGAACGCCATTTCGGCCGCAGCGATGTCAGACGCGCCCCCCTGACGATGCGCGCCTTGCGCAACGCCATCAGCCTGCGCGGCGTTGCCCGATGAGCGATGTGAAATCCGAAAATCGTGCCCGCTTCGGCGTGCCGGCCAACTCCATGGTGTTCGCGCGCGGCGTGCGCAAGACCTATGGCCAGCTCGAAGTGCTCAAAGGCGTCGACCTCGATGTGCCGGAGGGATCGGTCGCCTGCATCATCGGCCCGTCGGGGTCCGGCAAGAGCACGTTCCTGCGCTGCATCAACCATCTGGAAAAGCTCAGCGGCGGCATCCTGCTGGTCGACAGCCAGTTCGTCGGCTACGACCTGAAGGGCGACAAGCTCCATGAGGTGAAGGACGATCTTCTGTGCCGGCGCCGTGCCGAGATCGGCATGCTGTTCCAGTCGTTCAACCTGTTCTCGCACATGACCGTGATGGAGAACCTGATCGAGGCGCCGACGCAGGTGCGGCGAATAGCTCTGGACCAGGCGAAGGCCGAGGCGGAAGTGCTGTTGCGGCGCGTCGGCCTCGCCGACAAGGTCGACCGCTATCCGCGCGAACTGTCCGGCGGCCAGCAGCAGCGTGTCGCGATCGCGCGCGCCATGGCCATGAAGCCCAAGGTGCTGCTTTTCGACGAGCCGACCTCGGCGCTCGATCCGGAACTGGTTGGCGAAGTCCTGCAGGTCATGCGCGACCTGGCCGAGAGCGGGATGACGATGGTCGTCGTCACCCACGAGATCGGTTTCGCCCGCGAGATCGGCGACCAGCTCGTCTTCATGGACGGCGGCGTGATTGTCGAACGCGGCACGCCGCGTGAGATGATTGCCAATCCGACATCGCCGCGCACCCGGGAATTCCTGTCACGGGTGCTGTAGCCCGTGGTTTGACCCGCTCTCAGCCCGCCAGCACCGCCGCGCCGAGGCCCCGGATAATCTTCGCCAGCTCGACGCATTCGCCATGCCGTGCATTGTTGCGCCGCCAGGCAAGGCAGATCATGCGCTGCGGCATCGGCTCCTGGAACGGCACGACTTTGAGGTCGGGGATGGTGCCGGCGGGCCCAGCCGCCATTTCCGGGATGAGGGTGACGCCGAGCCCGTGCGCCACCATCTGCAGCAGCGTGGTCAGGCTGGTGGCGCCGTAGCTTGCCATCGCCACCGGCCGCACATTGCCACAGACGGCCAGCGCCTGTTCGCGCAGGCAATGGCCTTCTTCCAGCAGCATCAATCTTTCCAGCGCCGGGCTCTCGGGTGGGACCGGCGGCGAGGCGAAAGCCGGATCGCCTGATGGCACGGCCAGGAAGAACCGATCGGGAAACAGCGCCTCGGTGATCAGCCCGGGATGGTCGAGCGGAAGCGCGGCGATGAAGGCATCGAGTTTTCGCGATGCGGTGTCATCGACCAGGGAGGTGGTGACCGCCTCGCGCAATTCGAGCAGCAAGGCCGGGAAGTGCTTCTTCAATTCAGGCAGGGCGCGCGGCAGAAGATAGGGCGCGATGGTCGGGATGATGCCCAGGCGGAAGCGTCCCTCCATCGCCGTGCGGCCGCGCCGGGCTGTCGTTTCCACGTCACGGATATCGGCCAGGATGCGCTCGATGCGCGGCAACAGCGCAATCGCGTCATCCGTCATGCGCACCGACCTGCCGCCGCGCTCGAACAGCCGGCAGTTCAGCCGTTGCTCCATTTCGGCGATCTGGGAGGATAGCGCCGGCTGGCTGACACCGGCAAGTTTCGCCGCACGCCCAAAATGCAGCGTCTGCGCCAGCGCGTCGAAATAATGCATCTGGCGAACCGTCAATCCGATCATGTGGTCAAGCCCGTCATAAGAAAATCCTATCGAAATAAACAGGAAAGACAATTTGTTTTTATCGTCAGTGTGCCCTAGTCTGGAACCGTTCCAGATTGGCGCGCGCCGCTGGCCGCCCCCAAAATCTCGGCAAAAATCACCTCGGCACAATCAAACCTCGGCAAAATTGGAGTGAGACATGGACGCGAAAACCGACGATAACAGCGCGGGCAAATGCCCTGTGGCGCATGGATCCGCCGGCCGGACCAACCGTGACTGGTGGCCGAACCAGCTGGACCTCGGCGTTCTCCACCAGCAGTCGAACCTATCGGACCCGATGGGCGAGGACTTCGACTATGCCAAGGAATTCGCCAGCCTCGATCTCGATGCGGTCATCAAGGATCTGCACCATGTGATGACGGATTCGCAGGATTGGTGGCCAGCTGACTTCGGCCATTACGGGCCGCTGTTCATCCGCATGGCCTGGCACAGCGCCGGCACCTACCGCATCGGCGACGGCCGTGGCGGCGCAGGCGCCGGCCAGCAGCGTTTCGCGCCGCTCAACAGCTGGCCTGATAACGCCAATCTCGACAAGGCGCGCCGCCTGCTCTGGCCGGTCAAGCAGAAATACGGCCGCAAGATTTCCTGGGCCGACCTGTTGATCCTCACCGGCAACGTCGCGCTGGAATCGATGGGCTTCAAGACCTTCGGCTTCGCCGGCGGCCGCGCCGACGTCTGGGAGCCCGAGCAGGACGTGGACTGGGGTTCGGAAACCAAGTGGCTCGGCGACGAGCGCTATTCGGGCGACCGTGAGCTTCGCGGCCATCTCGGCGCCGTGCAGATGGGCCTGATCTACGTCAATCCGGAAGGGCCGAACGGCAAGCCCGATCCGCTGGCCTCGGCCCGCGATATCAGGGAAACCTTCGCGCGCATGGCCATGAACGACGAGGAAACCGTGGCGCTGATTGCCGGCGGTCACACGTTCGGCAAGACCCATGGCGCCGGCGATGCCTCGCTGGTCGGTGCCGAGCCCGAAGGCGCCGGCATCGAGGCGCAGGGCCTCGGCTGGTCGAGCAAGCATGCGTCAGGCATTGCCGGCGATGCCATCACGTCAGGCCTCGAAGTCACCTGGACGACGACGCCGACCAAGTGGAGCAATAACTTCTTCGACAATCTGTTCAACTTCGAATGGGAATTGACCAAGAGCCCGGCGGGCGCCCATCAGTGGACGCCGAAGGGGGGCGCCGGTGCTGGCACGGTGCCGGACGCGCACAACCCTTCCAAGCATCATGCGCCGGCCATGCTGACCACCGATCTCGCGCTGCGGGCCGACCCGGCCTACGAGAAGGTCTCGCGGCGTTTCCATGAGCATCCGGAGCAGTTCGCCGACGCCTTTGCCCGCGCCTGGTTCAAGCTGACCCATCGCGACATGGGTCCTGTCGTGCGCTATCTCGGCCCGTTGGTGCCGAAGGAAGAGCTGATCTGGCAGGACCCGATCCCGGCGATCGATCATGAACTGGTCAGCGAGCAGGACATCGCCTCGCTGAAGGCCAAGATCCTGGGCTCCGGCCTGTCGGTTTCCGAACTGGTCTCGACCGCCTGGGCCTCGGCTTCGACCTTCCGCAACTCCGACAAGCGCGGCGGTGCCAACGGTGCCCGCATCCGGTTGGCACCTCAGAAGGACTGGGCTGTCAATGAGCCGGCCCAATTGTCGAAGGTGCTGGCCAAGCTCGAGGCCATCCAGAAGGAGTTCAATACCGGTGGCAAGAAGGTATCGCTGGCCGACCTGATCGTGCTCGGTGGTGTCGCCGCGGTCGAGAAGGCCGCGAAGGACGGCGGCAACGACGTGAAGGTGCCGTTCACGCCCGGCCGCATGGACGCTTCGCAGGAGCAGACGGACGTTCACTCCTTTGCCGCGCTCGAGCCTAAAGTCGACGGCTTCCGCAACTACGTCAGGGGCAAGCAGCCCATGTCGGTTGAAGCCATGCTGGTCGACCGGGCGCAGTTGCTGGGCCTGACGGCGCCGGAGTTGACGGTGCTTGTCGGCGGCCTGCGGGTGCTTGGCGCCAACACCGGGCAGTCAAAGCACGGCGCGCTCACCGACAGGCCGGGTACGCTGACCAACGACTTCTTCGTCAACCTGCTCAGCATGAGCACGGTGTGGGATCCGGCCGCCGGTTCTGTTCCGGGTTCGGAAGAGGTGTACGAAGCGCGCGACCGCAAGACCAAGGCGGTCAAGTGGACAGGCACCCGCGCCGACCTGATCTTCGGTTCGCACGCGCAACTGCGAGCGCTGGCCGAAGTCTACGGATCGGCGGACGCTGGGCAGAAATTCGCCCGGGACTTCGTTGCGGCATGGACCAAGGTGATGAACGCCGATCGCTTTGATATCGCTGCCTGATTCGAACTTAAGGCCTACGAAAAAGGCGCGGGCCACGGCCCGCGCCTTTTGCATTCAGGCTCTGGAAATCAATCCTTCTCGAAGACGCGCGCCTTGGCGACGACGCCGGCAATGGCGCCACCGATCAAAGGCGCGACGATGAACAGCCAGAGCTGGCTGAGCGCGGCACCGCCGGTAAACAGCGCCGGACCGATGGAGCGCGCCGGATTGACCGAGGTGCCGGTGACCGGGATCATGGCGAAGTGAATGCCGGCCAGCGTCAGGCCGATGACCAGCCCGGCAAAAGCCGTCGAGTGCTTCTCGGCGGTGACGCCAAGGATAACCGTGACGAAGGTGAAGGTGCCGATCAGCTCCCACAGGAACGCCGAGCTCATGCCCCATTTCGTCTCGTCCCAGCCATTGGCGCCGAAGCCGCCGGTGTGGCCACCGGCCTGGCCGGAAACGATGATCCACAACGCCAGCGAGGCGATGATGGCGCCGATGATCTGCGCGATCCAGTAGGGGATGACGTCCTTGGCCGGCAGCCGGCCGGCAAGGAAGACGCCGAGCGTCACCGCCGGATTGAGATGCGCGCCCGAAATCGGGCCGATCGCATAGGCCGCCGCGATGAGGCCGATGCCGAATGCCAGGCCGATGCCCTCCTGACCAAGCGGCAGCGCGCCGCCGAAGCCGCCCGTCACCACGGACGCCGTACCGATGAACACCAACAGAAATGTGCCTAGAACTTCCGCCAGATAAGTCTTCATTGCCCTCTCCTCGTGACGATTCGCCGGTCCACGGTTTCCGCGCCGCGAATCATGGCGACAAGAGTATTCCCAACCGAAAAACTTGGAAAGCAGAGCGGTTGCGCCACAAGCCGTGCTTGCAGTCCCCAGTTGCGAACATTAGAGACCTTTCATCTATTGATCGATCTGCTTTCGCCGACCGGGGAGATTTATTGGTCGGCTGAATCCGCTGGCGTGGTCGGCGGCGTCTCGGCGGTGTGCGATGGAGCGGGGTTCAATCCGGACGTGAAAGGCTCTAAGAGCAGGCCCTGGGATCAATGTGCTCGATTTGATGGAATGACGAATGCGACTGGGCGGACGGCTGGCTGCGGCCATCGAAGTGCTGGAGGACATCGGTCGGCGTCACCGGCCGGTGGCCGATGCGCTGAAGGATTGGGGCCTGTCACATCGCTTCGCCGGCGGTGGTGATCGCGCCGCGATCGGCAACATCGTCTACGACGCGCTGCGCCACAAACGCTCCGCCGGCTGGTTGCTGGGCGAAGACACGCCGCGCGCCATCGGCTTCGGGGCGCTGCTGCTCGAATGGAGCCAGACGGCGCAGTCGCTCAACGCCACGCTCGAAGGTGACAAGTTCGCGCCGCCGCTGCTCAGTGCCACGGAACTCCAGGCAATCGCCGAACGCCGGCTCGTCGACGCGCCGCCCGCCGTTCGCGCCGACATACCCGATTGGTGCGAACCGCTGTTCGAACGCGCCTTCGGCGAGACATGGGTCGAGGAGGGCGCCGCGCTGGCCACACGCCCGCCGCTCGACATCCGGGTCAACACGCTACAGGCCGATCGCGCCAAGGTGCTTGCCGAACTGGCCCAGACCGGTGCCAGCGCCGCGCGGATCGCGCCCTATGGCATCCGCATCCCGCCGATCGATGGCGACGGCAGGCATCCCAATGTCCAGGCCGAGCCGGGCTTCCAGAAGGGCTGGTTCGAGGTCCAGGACGAGGGGTCGCAGATCGCGGCGGCACTTGCCGGCGCGACGGCCGGCATGCAGGTGCTCGACTTCTGCGCCGGCGCCGGCGGCAAGACGCTGGCGCTGTCGGCGGCGATGGACAATCACGGTCAGATCTTTGCTCACGATGCCGAAAAGGCGCGGCTGGCGCCGATCTTCGACCGCATCCGCCGTTCGGAAAACCGAAATGTGCAGATCGCCATCAAGCCGGCCGAGCTTGCCCCGCTCGCCAACCACATGGACATCGTGCTGGTCGACGCGCCCTGCACCGGCAGCGGCACCTGGCGGCGGCGTCCCGACGCCAAATGGCGCCTGACGCAGAGACAGCTCGACGCCCGCAAGGGCGAGCAGTCGGCGATCCTCGATGCTGCGAAGGTCTATGTCAAACCTGGCGGCCTGCTGGTCTACATCACCTGCTCGGTGTTCGACGAGGAGAATGGCGAACAGGTCGCCGCGTTTCGCAATCGGCACGGCGGCTTTGCCCCGGTCGACCATCGCCAGCTTTGGGACAGCCATTTTCCAGGCAATGCCGCCGCGATGCGGATCGGTGCCCAAGGTGGCATTTCGCTCTCGCCGGCGCTGAGCGGCACCGACGGATTTTATTTCTGCGCCATGCGGCGGGCGAACTGACGCCGTTGACAGCTTGGGGCTGCGCCCCAGTTCGTGATGCGCGGCGTCGCGCCGCCATGGGGTAAAGTCTTGCAAAAATATCTGTCGCTTCTGCTTTTCCTCGTCCTCGTGCTGGGCGGGGGCCTTCTGATCGGCTACGCGACACTGCCGGGTGCCTGGTATGCATCGCTGGCCAAGCCTCCCTTCAATCCGCCCAATTGGGTTTTCGCGCCGGCCTGGACCCTGCTCTATGTGCTGATCGCGGTGGCCGGCTGGCGGACATGGCAGCGGGAGCCGTCGGGCACGGCGATGAAGATCTGGGGCGCCCAGCTCGTCCTGAATTTCCTGTGGTCGCCGACTTTCTTCGGCGCAAAAATGATGGGGCCGGCCCTGGTCGTCATCGTGCTTCTTCTCGCGAGCATCGTGCTGTTCATTGCGAACGTCTGGAACCGCGATCGGGCTTCCGGCGGGCTGTTCGCGCCCTACGCGGCATGGGTGGCGTTCGCCACTCTGCTCAACGCTTCGCTGCTCTGGTTGAACTAGGACGCCTCGATGTCGTTTTGTTGCAGTGCAGCAAAAGCATTTGCCTGCCGCTCATGCCTCTGCGATAAGCTTTCCCGGCAAACGTGAAGGCAATGGTGATGGCAGCGAAGATCGTACCGGCTCCAGACTATGAGGATCGCGTCAGGGCATCCTTCGCACGCCAGCAGGCGATGGCGACGATCGGCGCCGAACTGACATTGGTCACACCAGGCATCATCGAGATCGAGATGCCCTATTCGGCCGCACTGACCCAGCAGCACGGTTTCCTGCATGCCGGCGTCATCTCGACGGCGCTGGACTCGGCCTGCGGCTATGCGGCCTTCTCGCTGATGCCGGAAAATTCCGGCGTGCTGACCATCGAATTCAAGGTCAACCTTCTGGCGCCGGGCAGGGGCGAGCGCTTTCTGTTCCGCGGGTCGGTGACCAAGCCCGGCCGCACCATCATCGTTGCCGACGGCCAGGCCTATGCCTTCGCCGCCGACGGGGAGGCCAAGCTCATCGCCACCATGACCGGGACCATGATGACGGTGGTCGGCCGCGACGGCATAGCAGGGTGAGGAGCGGTCCGCGCAGCAGACCCCCAAATGGGCTTTTCGAGCGACGAACGCCCGGAGCCATTAACGAAGGGCCGGGACAGGGAGAAGCAGATCATGACCGGTAACGTCATGCGCATTGGCGGCAAGGATGTCCTCTTCGTCATGGCGGCGCAGGCCGAATATGGCCCGCATTTGCAGCGGCTGTTCACGCCGCTGATGACCGGCGTCGGCCCGGTCGAAGCGGGCGTCAGGCTCGGTGCCGAGCTCTCCTGGTTGAAATCGCAAAAGGCATTGCCCGATCTGGTGGTTTCGCTCGGCTCCGCCGGCAGCCGGACCCTGGAGCAGACCGAAATCTACCAGGCCATCTCGGTGAGCTATCGTGACATCGATGCCTCGCCGCTGGGCTTCGAGAAGGGCGCCACGCCGTTTCTCGACCTGCCGGCGACCGTACCGCTGCCGTTTCGTATTCCCGAAATCAAGCAGGCGACACTGTCGACCGGCGGCGCCATCATTACCGGCTCGGCGTACGAAGCGATCGCCGCAGACATGGTCGACATGGAAACCTTCGCCTGCTTGCGTGCCTGCCAGCTTTTCGACATCCCGCTCATCGGGCTGCGCGGCATTTCCGACGGCGCGGCTGATCTGAGGCACGTCGGCGACTGGACCGAATATCTGCACGTCATCGACGAAAAGCTGGCCGGCGCCGTCATGCGCCTCGAACAGGCGATCGGTTCGGGTTTGCAGCGGGCGGCTTCGGCCAACGATCAGGCCAGACCTGTCTGAAAGTCAGGCACCGCAACCCATTGCGCCGACTCGTTTCTTTCTCTAAACGCTCGCCATGACAACAGCCAATCACCCCGACACCGTCCTGATTGTCGATTTCGGCAGCCAGTTTACCCAGCTCATCGCCCGCCGCATCCGCGAGGCCGGCGTGTTTTCCGAGATCGTGCCGTTCCAGTCGGCCGAAGCCGCGTTCAAGCGCATCGATCCGAAAGCGGTGATCCTGTCCGGCGGCCCGGCCTCGACCGGTGATGTCGGCAGCCCGCGCGCGCCGCAGATCGTCTTCGACGCCGGCGTGCCGGTGCTCGGCATCTGCTATGGCCAGATGGCCATGTGCGTGCAAATGGGCGGCGTCGCCGAAAGCTCCAACCATCGCGAATTCGGCCGTGCCTTCGTCGAGATCGAGAAGGACAGCCCGCTGTTCGAGGGCCTGTGGGCGACCGGCCAGCGTCATCAGGTGTGGATGAGCCATGGCGACCGGGTCATCGCCCTGCCGCCGGGTTTTCAGGTGTTCGGCAAGTCGGAAAGCTCGCCCTTCGCCATGTTCGGCAATGTCGAGCGCAAAATGTACGGCATCATGTTCCACCCCGAGGTGGTGCACACGCCCGACGGCGCCAGGCTGCTGAGAAACTTCGTCCACAACATCGCCGGCATCGAAGGCGACTGGACGATGCGCGCCTACCGCGAACACGCGGTCGAGGCGATCCGCAAGCAGGTCGGCAAGGGCAAGGTCATCTGCGCGCTGTCGGGCGGTGTGGATTCCTCGGTCGCTGCCCTTCTGATCCACGAGGCGGTCGGCGATCAACTGACCTGTATCCTCGTCGACCATGGCCTGATGCGCAAGGACGAGGCGGCGGGCGTGGTGGCGATGTTCCGCCAGCACTACAACCTGCCGCTGATCCTGGTCGATGCCTCTGAAAAATTCATCTCGGCGCTGGAAGGCGAGTCGGACCCGGAAAAGAAGCGCAAGACCATCGGCCGGCTGTTCATCGAGGTGTTCGAGGACGAGGCGAAAAAGCTCGGCGGCGCCGACTTCCTGGCGCAGGGCACGCTCTATCCCGACGTCATCGAAAGCGTCTCCTTCACCGGCGGCCCGTCGGTGACCATCAAGTCGCACCACAATGTCGGCGGCCTGCCCGAGCGCATGAACATGCAACTGGTCGAGCCGCTGCGCGAACTGTTCAAGGACGAGGTGAGGGCGCTGGGCAAGGAGCTCGGCCTGCCCGAAAGCTTCATCGGCCGCCATCCGTTCCCGGGTCCCGGCCTCGCCATCCGCTGCCCGGGCGGCATCACGCGCGAAAAGCTGGAGATCCTGCGCGAGGCCGATGCCATCTATCTCGACGAGATACGCAAGGCCGGGCTTTACGATGCCATTTGGCAGGCCTTCGCCGTGCTGTTGCCGGTGCAGACCGTGGGCGTGATGGGCGATGGCCGCACCTACGAATTCGTCTGCGCGCTGCGCGCCGTCACTTCGGTCGACGGCATGACGGCTGATTTCTACCACTACGACATGGCATTCCTCGGCGCCGCCGCCACCCGCATCATCAATGAAGTGCGCGGCATCAACCGCGTGGTTTACGACGTGACGTCGAAGCCGCCGGGAACAATCGAGTGGGAATGATTTTACGGCCTTCGCGGCCTATCAGGAACTATCGCTAAATTCCACTAACAAGCTGATTTCACGCGATAATTTCATTCGGCGTCTATCGCTATCAATCGCAGGGCAACTTACCGTTTTGACGGTATTCCTGACGGTATGCGTCTGCTTGTCTCAACGCGAAAATCACGATACCGTCGGCCAATATCGGCCCTTGACGGTATTTTTTTGACGCTTAAGTAGCGGAAATTGCTGCTAAAAGTGACGTCGAGATGGTCAGATTTGAGCTGACGGTATTTTCGACCGCAGTTCGCACATTCTGAGCTCAACGGAGAGATCTGTGCTGACGGACACGGCGCTTAAGCACCTGAAACCAAAAGACAAAGATTACAAACTCGCTGACCGTGACGGCATGTATGTCGTCATCAAGACGTCGGGTCTGATAACCTTTCGTCTTGACTACCGCATCAATGGACGTCGTGAGACGCTGACGCTTGGGAAATACGGGCGGGACGGAGTCTCACTCGCCCGAGCCAGGGAGCTGTGCATAGACGCGCGCCAGGCCGTGGCGAACGGTATCTCGCCCGCTCAAGAGAAGCAGCGCGACAAGCGTCGCCTGAAAGAGGCCAAGAGTTTCGGTGAGTTCGCCACGCGCTGGTTCACGGAAGCGCAGATGGCGGACAGCACTCGTGCCATGCGCCGGGCGATCTTCGACCGTGACATCCTGCCGACATGGCAGAACCGCCTTCTGAAGGAGATCACGCCCGATGATCTGCGTTCACTTTGTGCCAAAGTGAAGGATCGTGGTGCTCCCGCAACTGCCATCCATGTGCGGGACATCGTCAAGCAGATTTATGGCTTCGCTATTTTGAATGGCGAGAGGGTTCCCAATCCGGCGGACGATGTCGGGCCGGCCTCAATCGCTACCTTCACGGCGAGAGATAGGGCGCTCTCGCCCGCAGAAATCCGGATCATGCTCAAACAGCTCGAGCATGTACCGACGCTGCCAACGATCCGCCTTGGATTGCGGTTGCTCCTTTTGACGATGGTGCGAAAGAGCGAGCTCCAGGATGCAGTCTGGGACGAGGTGGATTTCGAGAATGCACTCTGGTCCATCCCCAAGGAGAGGATGAAGCGCTCCAGACCGCACAACATCTATCTCTCACAACAGGCGCTGGACATCATGATTGCGTTGAAGACCTGTGCGGGAAATTCGCGCTACCTTTTGCCGTCGCGTTATGACGCCGATGCGCCGATGTCGCGCGCTACCTTCAATCGTGTCACGACCGCAGTCGTCTCGCGCGCCAGCAAGGAAGGTCTTCCGCTCGAGCCGTTCGCTGTTCATGACCTGCGTCGTACGGGCTCCACACTCCTGAACGAATTGGGCTTCAACCGGGACTGGATTGAGAAATGCCTGGCTCATGAGGAGGGACACTCGTCGCGTGGAGTCTACAACAAGGCCGAGTATGAGCATCAGCGTCGGCATATGCTGCAGGAGTGGGCCGACATCATCGACGCATGGGTTGAAGGCCGAAAGCATCAGCCGACGCTCTACCCGCCAAGCATGCAGCTGATCGCTCCAGAGGCTAGAATCTAGACGGCAGGATGTTCGGACAAGGCAATACCGCGTCACCAAAAGGCCTGAACCGTTGGCGGCGTACAGTTAACGTTTGACTGGACGGGTCTTGCGCTGGCGCACATCCGGCGGTGGCGCACGCTTGATCGTAGCCGAATTCGAAGCGCGCCGACGCTGCTCGATCCAGGCTTCGACTTCGGCCAGATTCCAGACCACGCAGCGCGGCGTCAGATAGAATCGTTGCGGAAATTCCCCCCGTTGTTCCATTTCGTAGATGGTCGTGTCGGCCAATGGTACGATCCTGCGCAGTTCGGGTCGCCGGATTGTCTGCTTCAGGGAGAGAGCGTTTGGATTGGCATCAGTTCCCGACATGCCATCCGGATAACCTGATGCATGCGAATGTGACCTGTCCACTTGCCTCTCCCGACTATGGTGACCATGCCAGATCACATGAAACTTTCGCCTCATGCTGGGGACGCAACACACGATAGGGAAGAGACAAAATCTGCCGGGCAAGCGGCGGACTGCCTTGGCCTGTAAAAAGGATGCTCAATTCAGGCTCGCGGCAGCACGATAAGGAACAGATCGGGTCTGGCTTTCGAAACTGCTAGTGGCTTGTTTCGAGACCGCCACTGCGCTCCCATACCCCCGCTTCGGTCGTGGTCGAGCCAGGAGAACCATTCAGACGCCCAAGCGGAAGCTGGTCATGCTCCAACAGTCCGTTCGGCCACTTACACACCAGACATGGCGATTGGAAGGATCCGTCACCCGACGAGCGTTTTTGTCCGATTCCACGACCCAATAGCGGTCGCGAGGCCTCCCCGGATCGGACGTCCTCCGTTATGTTCATCGGGCGTAACAACCGCAATCACTACATTTTTCGATCCTCCGGAAGACCTGCCTCGCCTATGGAACACCGCTTCACCCGCCAGGAACTCTATGACCGGGTCTGGTCAAAGCCGATGTCGCACATTGTTTCAGAGCTCGGGACAACCACGGGCGTATTGGGCACCCTGTTGCGTCGTGCGGGCATACCCACTCCGCCTGCTGGGTATTGGATGCGAAAGGACTTCGGGAAACCTGTCGTTCAGCAGCCATTGCCGCCGACGCCAGCGGAATGCACAGAACCTCTGCTTCTGGATACCGGGAGGCCACGCGCAATGCGCCGGCCCAGGCTGACAGAAGGGACGGCAACACCAAAAGCGGATCCGGTTCCAAAGCCTGACATCCCGGCACAACTGATCGAAGTGCCAGTGCCAATGCCGGCGCTGATCAAGCCGCGTCCGACACAACCGACTACGATAACGCGCGACGACCTATATAGCTCGGTCTGGACAACGCCGATGATTCGACTTGCTGAGCAGTTTGGCATCAGCGGCAACGGTCTCGCCAAGATTTGTGATCGGGAGAAGATCCCGTATCCGCCGCGGGGTTACTGGGCGAAGCTGGCCGTGGGCAGGGCACCGGCACAGCCTGCCTTGCCAGAATCTGGTGGCGCGCATGCGATCATCATTCGCCCGACACCGTTGCCGCCACCGCCAATTGATCTGCCACCGGAGGTGCAGCAGCTGGTAGACAAGGCCCGCGCCAGCGAGCCTGCTATAGATGTAAGCGAGCGTCTTTTGCGGCCTCATGGGGTTATCGCGGCCTGGCTCGCCGAGCACGAGGAGAAGAAGCAGCGAGCGCGCAGGGAGCGAGATCCGTGGAGTCGCAGTCTGTACGATCCGGGCGAGTTCACACAAAACGATCGCCGGAAGCACCGGATTCTGGACGCTCTGTTCAAGGCCATCGAACGTCATGGCGGCAGGGTCAAACAGGGAGACCGGCGCCAACTCTTTGCGGAGGTTCTGGGAGAAAAAGTCGAGTTCCAGGTTCGTGAGAAGCAAAAGCAGGAACGTCGGCCGCCAACGGCCGATGAAAAGCGATGGCGTTCGCCCGACGACAATCGCTGGAAGCAGGAGCTGGTTGCAACCGGACGTCTCGTCTTCGAGATCAAGACGTGGCAGTGGCCTGGCGGTTTACGGCGCCAATGGGTTGAGAGCGACAAACTGGCAATGGAGGATATGTTGCCTGACATCCTCACCACCTTCGTGGCTGCTGGGCCGTTGCTGGTTCAACAGCGAAAGGATCGGGAAGCCGCAGAGCGCGAGCGTCAGATCGCGGAACAACGCCGATATGAAGAGCAGCGACGGCGCAAGCGCGACGCGAACCGCTGGCGCTGCTTCAAGGAGATGGCACAAGACTGGCACGAGCTTGCCACCGTCCGCGATTTTCTCGTGACGCTTCGCTCGATGAATGTTGACCAGTCTGCCGAAATTGACGGGCGGAGCATTGAACAATGGATAGCGTGGGCTGAGGACTGGCTTACACGCGCTGATCCCACCACCGAGGGCGTTGACGGTATCTTCAGGCGGATAGGAGATATCAACGATTGGACCTATCACGATTGACACCATTCAAGCGCCGCTCCCGGCCAGGTCACCGATCCTTCTCCTGAGCCGATCGAGGCCTGGATCATCCTCCTCTAGGCCATCCAAGTCTTCCCGCGTGACCCGGACTACGTGCACGAACCGATCCGCTCGGCGCTCGGGCCAGCGAACACCAGCCTCCAGGTGCCAGCCATCACGTACCGAAGGACCTTCCGTCGCGGCCTCCCAGAGCCATTCCACGCGGCGCTCCAGCGGCGCTAGGTCGCGAAGCGGGTTCCAAGACCACCGGATTGAGTAGGAGCCGTCGCCGTTCTCGACAAGCAGCGCCATGAAGTAGCGACCTGCGTGCCGCTCGGCCTTCTCGCGCTCCAACTCCGACCAGTAAAGACGCTCGGCGGTCAAACTCTTCACCTCGACGTGCCATTCCTCCCCGGCTCGCGAAAGTAGGACGTCTGTCTCACGCAACTGATCGTCCCTGACGTTCGCCGTGCATGACCAAGAGGGATCTAGATTATAGGTGATTTGCTGCATGAGCCATGCCTCCGCGCGCATCCCCCGGGCCGCCGCCGTCTTGGCGACCTCGGCCGCTTCTCGTCCCGCCCCTTTTTTCTGCTCATCTTGATTGCGGCCGCCGCCGAACAGCTTCTTGCGGGTTAGACGACCCTTGGGCCGTCCTCCACCAGAGCGGCGGGCGTTCCCCTCGTTGCCGTTACCACCGTCGTCTGTCTGATTGATCCCATCGTCAACTCTGGGACCGTCCTCGCCCACTTCTCCGTCTTCGGTTCCGTCTTCATCGTCATCGAATGGATCGACATCCTGAACGTCGTCACCTTCGCTCTCTTCGTCGACACTCGATCGGGAAACGTCGGTTTCAGCTCCCTCCTCGGTCTCATCCTCTTCATCCTCGGCCCCGTCAAAGTCATTCATGGCCTCCTTGATCCGGTATCCCGGGATGCCGTCGTCGGCGAGGATGGCCGCGACCTCGTCGCGCCGCGCCTTGAGAACTTTCGCGAACCGGTACTTGAGGTCCGCCGCGTGGCCACCGAAGCCCTCAGCTAGCGCAGCCGCCACAGCTTCCCATTGATCGGGGGCCTGCAGGCTGATGAGCCACGCGGAGCCGTTATTGTAGCATGCCGAGCTCCTGTCAGCGAGCAGCTGACCCTCGATCGAGATGCGAAGGCGGAGGTCTTGAACAGCGATCAGGCGCGGAATGGATTTCATGGGCTGCGCCTTGGTCGCGCATATGGCGGCGAGCGCCCCCCGTCGGCCTGCCACCCTGCTTTCCAGGAATTTTGTCCGCCTGTCGGGAGCCGATTCATAGCTTGGCTCCACACCAAGTATCTCGGATGCGCGGCGCACGCCGAGCGCCTGGACCGCACCGATGCCTCGCTCGAGGTGTACCGGGAGAATCGCCTTTCCCAGCAGCCCGAGCCCGTTGAGCACCTCCTGGTTTTCGAAGCGGCCTTGGTCGATCCAAAGCGTGTCCGCCGACTTCTCTACGACCACCTCGTCCTGTTGTCCTGGCCGGATTGCCGCGACCCTAGTAATCTTCGACGTTCCGTTGGGCCGGTGTGCGGTGCGTAGGAGGGCATCGTAGAAATCGCGCACCGATTTCGGCGACGGGATCTCGCCGGCCTCGATGCTTGCGAGAACCTCGTCGGACCAGGCGCACCAGGTGGCCCAATCGGTCGGCAGGGAGCTGCGCACACCGAGACGGTCCACGAAGGCCGCCTTCAAGGCAGCGCGCCTCAAGGTATTGGTAGTGCCAACGTCGAGAATTGGCGTGATCCCCGGTACGCCCTTCCCGGGCCAGAAGAGTTCGTGAGGCGCCAGGCGGTCGCCCCGGCGCCCGCCGAAAGGCCGTTGGGGAAGGTACCGCTCCTGTCGCATCTGGTAGTTGGCAAACGAATTGAAGGGCATAGGCGCGTGGGTTCGGTCCGCGCTGTACACCTTGCGCCATCGGCCATAGAGCGGTGCCACCGCCGCGGACAGCGTCATCATGCAGGTCGCGACTTGTGAGGGTCCGAGGTGGTCAAGTGCAGCGGGGAAGTGCTCGATATACCATTCCTGGTTGATGTAGCTCAGGCCGTGTTCCGTCAGGGACTGCCGGAACCGGGAGTAGGCCGGATCGATCGGTAGCGAACCGTTTGGCGACACCAGCTGTATTTTGGGTTCCCAGGCCACGCCGAGAAACCGCAGCAGCGCCTTCCATCGCTTCAACCCGAACAGGAGGGTTGCCTGTCGGGATGCCCCGGCGACGTAGCGATCAGAAACCCCCTTGAAGTACATGGCAAGCTCCGGCGGCGCGCCCAGGTCGCGGTTCGCATACGCCTCGACTGCCGGTACCCAGCCATCCCTTGTCGGCACCCGCACAACGCTGGCCAGCGCAGCACGTACGCTCGTATCTTCGGGGTGCTCGACGTAGGCTCCTTGGGGGCCGAACTCCGGTACATCTACCCATTTCTCGATGAGCCCGAGAGCCTCGAAGCCGTGGGCTTCCCAATCCTCGTCGCCCCACGCTTCGAGCGTACCGACCAAGCAGCGCTTGAGCCAATCGTCTGGGGTTCGAAGCAGCCGGCCCTTAAGCAACGGCGCCCAGCGCGCGCTTGCAGCCGCGTCGTAGCCGTTCAGGAGCTCTTCGGCGTCTGGATGAAGCGTGTCGGCCGGTAGCCATGCAGGCCATTCCTCCGGCCGATGGCGGAGCAGGCTCGGCGCCTGATCCAGCGCACGGAAAGTCTCGCCCTCGGTCGGCCAAATCTGCGCATGCGCAAGCGTCTGCATGACCGTGTCCTGCTGCGTCGACGCGAGGCAACCCGTGTAGGCGATCCTCAGTGCACGGCCGCATCAAGGGTCAGTGCCCGCGTGCGGGAGAGAATCTCGGCGTAGTCAACCGGACGGAGCGGCTGAGCCTCGAATGCAGACCTCAGTTCGTCGAAGACGGGCGAGAGCGTCGGCACGGCAAGCTTCTTCTCGCGGCCCAGCTTCCGCGGCACGACACGATCGAGCTCGTGTTCCCAAACCCTGCATTCGGCGGGCTTCACGCTTCCGCCACCGATCACCGGGATGAACTCCGCTTCCGTCACCGTCCGCGCGATTGCCTGCTGGATCAGTCGATCCGGCCGCTTAACGCGGCCACTCTTCGACGCACGGACGATGTCGGTGAACAGCCTCACCACCGAGGTGGCTGGAACGTCCCGGATGACTTGGAGGACGAGGCCTTGAAGCTGCTCCCGGACCAAGTGATCGTTATCGTCAGCACGGATGCTGTTCCGGTTGCTCGTAAGGGCGAAGGAGCCATGCACGAGGAACCTGGTCGCGATGGTCTCATTCGTTGGGAAGAACACGTGTACCGGGATCTCCGCGGCGGCCGGCCCGGCAATCCCGTTGTCGAATGGCACTGCGATGGCCGCGCTCAGGCTCTTCGACTGCTCGGACGGAGCCGTGGCAAGAGCGCTCCAGATGCGCCACTCGCTAGAGATAGCAATGTCGCCTCGCACGATCGACAGCGTAGCCGGCGAGTTCCGAAGCGTCGTGCCACGTTGGCGCGCGACTGAAAGCCTCATCGTTTGCTGACCCTGCTGCTCCACGAGCACGGTGTCGAGGTGGCGACACAGAAGCAGAAAATGGGGATCGAGGGTTTCGAGTCTGGCCAAGATTGAATCCCTGCCCTTCGTCGACCGGAACGGCAGGCGGATGATGGTGGCATAGCCTGCACGGAGCAACTCGGCCGCCTCGCTGTCGCGCTCGATTTGATGTGGCAGCCTGAACGTCAGCCGGGGTGCATCGGTCTGGATCGCCTCCAACGCAACCTTGGATATTTCCGCGTCGAAGCCGAAGTTGAATGGGCCCGAATGGATGCTCGGACGGTCACTTATCTCCAGGACGGATTTGAAGCCCAGTCCCTTCGCGCCGATGAGGTCCGCCGAGCTCGTCCCAGTGGGGGCCAGCGCGTCGTCCGCATTCTGCAACAGCTCCCAGAGCGATCGCCCCGCATAGTCGCGGCTCGTCTCGTCCTCGTGGTTCGCATCCTCCTGAAGCTGGTCGCGATCGATCCGGTAGACCTCGAGACGCCGCTCTCGGATCGCGTCCACGAGTTTCCGGTCGGACACGTCGTCGAGCGTCTCTCCGAGTCCACGGACGGCCTTGGCGCTCAAGTTCTCGCGACAAACGGATATGACGCCGCGGCGGTCGAAGCGCCGGCCGTGGTTGGCCACGTACAATGCATCATCGGTGATGCGGAAAAGAAGCGCTCGCGGGCGGCCCTCTGTCGTCCACGGTGGGCTCATGCAACTCCTCCTCGGAGCGCGCCGAACTCTCGGTCCAAGCGCATCTTGGTTGCAGCAGGGCCGTCGACTTCCGCCGCCGTAAGCCCAATGCGCAGGGTGGCGTTGCTGATGCCCAGAAGAAGTGACTGGTAGAGTGGCACGCCACCATTCGGAAGCCCGACCGGATCGAGTTCACGCTTTGCCGTTCGTCCGTTCCATTCCGGTAGAAGCACCATCTCACCCACGCCCCGTCCAATGGTTAGCCTTCATCCCGCCATTATAATAGTCATCAAACGCTCCAGAGGTGAGGAGGAGACTCCGGTTGACTGCTATTTCCCAGCGCGGCTTGCAATACTGCTTTCGTTCGTGCCCACCCCGTTTTTGTCGATTCCACGCTTGTCTTTATTGCTGGTGCAGACAACCTCGGCGCTACCAATAGCGCGGGAACATTGGATATTCGAGCAGGAACTCCGAACGGCACTTGAGGATAACCGAATGGCAATGTGAGGCTCTTCTAGCTGGACGGGCCATCGTCCGCCGCTACTATGCGTGCCCGTCTGTTTCGCTCTCCTCATCGATGGTACGCAGCGGCAGATAGGTGTTTGTCTCCAGCCACTCGCGCAATACAATCTGAATGAGGTCCGATCGACCCACCTTCATCTCGGCAGCTACAGCATTGAGTGCATCCTCCGTCGCCGGCTCCAGAGACACGCCGGCGACATTCCTGAGCATCAACGCAGCACGACGGAGGATGATCTGCAGATCCGGCCGCGATACGTCCGCAATGCGATCCGCGGCGCTCTCGAGCTCTTCAGCAAAGGATGTCCGGGTCATTGTCGCGAGGCGCGCCGTTCTCTACGCCTTTCTGCTTTTTCCAGTTCAAAGGCGATGTAGGCAGTAGCGCGTTCGATCGCCAGCTTCGTGTTTTCGCGCTGTCGCTCCAGCTCGTCCGGCGGGTAGTACACCTCGGGGACAGCTGCAGTGCCTGTAGCGGCCGTCGACAGCGGTTTCCATTCCTCTGCACCGGCGCGGGGCCTTTGAGCCAGCCGCAGTCTTGCGAGCGTCAGCGCAGATGCAATAAGCGAATTTCGCATCCGGTCAGGATTGCGGAAACCGCGGGCAGGCGCAAGCCGGTTTCCCAGGGGAATGCCTTGTCGATTTCAACAATGGAAGGAGGCCAGCGCGGTCCGGGAGCGGGATTTCCTGACTCCGCTGACGAGAGGGCATCAGATTCGCGCCTCAACCGTAGCGGCGATGCCGGTGATGCGTGATTGGCAGAGAGGCTGACAACAAGGTACCCATGCAATGCCAGGCGATACCAGTGCCCGCGAACCTATGACAACAGTCTGGCGAAGGAAATCTATCGTGCAGACGCTGCAGAGCTTTATCTCGTGCTCACCAGTTTCATGCGGGAGCGGATCAGGTCTTTGATCTCTGGGTAGCTCTTTCCATCCATTTTCATGTGGAGATGGATTCCTTTGTGGCAGTTGGGACAAAGCAGCGCGAGATCCGAAGCTTTGACGGTATGCCTTGAGCTGTAGCTCGAGATCGGCACCTTGTGATGCGCCTCGATGTATCCCATTCCGTAGCGGACAGCAAAGTCGACATCGCAGATTTCGCAGACGAAAGTACCCGCACTTTTGAGGAGAGCGACCACACCTTTACTTCTCTCCGCAAGAAGATGGACAGCGTACCGCCTGCCGCCTTCTTCAAAGACCATTTCGTCGTCCAGAATCGAGGTCTGATGGGCACCGGAAATGTATCTGTGGAGAACGACGTTGGTGTCCTCGATTTCAGCAACCGAGAACTCCCCTTCGAAAACCCACCCCTGTCCACTCTCTGTAAAAAGAAGGACCGGGTACATATGCAGTGGCTGGTCAATCAGGACACTGTTTGCGGTTTCGGTATAGGAGATTCTGGAGTTCCTGGCTTTGAAAGAATATCGATAGATGTCCCTTGTCTGGTCTACCCATCCGTCCTCTTCGTATGAGCCCGGTCGCGTCTTGATCACCACCCCTTGGACGCGTGGTGGCGCACCAATCCAGTTGATTCCCTGCTGCGGCGTATTCCCGATCGAAAAGTCGGTCCCGCCCCAGTATGGAGATGCCACAACCTTTGAAAACTGGATCAGATCGTAGAGATTCCTTTTGGTAATGGTCTGCCCTCGAGGCAGAGAAAGGAGATCCTGCGGTTTCGTGAGGTCCATAGGGCATATCTCCTGTCATCTCGACCGAGAGCAGCAGGCCGGCTTACTCTTCGGGCTGAAAAGTGGACAATGCCTTGCCCGCTGGCCTGCTCGCATGTTCTCCAAGCCTTTTCTGCAGGATCCTGATGGAATTTCGCAGTTCGGGAGGTTCGTCGGACAATCGTACGCTTTCGTCTGTCTCCCAGGTTGCCATCTCATCCGGATTGTCCATGCCGAATGCGATACTGAGTCCTGAACGCTCTGCGGCATCGAGATCGAGCGCAGTGAAAGCCGCGCCCGGTTCGACCTCGATGCCGAAGAGCCAGGCAATGCGCGTTGCTGCCGCGCCGGTCGAAGGCGCTATGAGGAGAAATGTCGATTTATCAGGCTTGCGGCCGATCAGGAGGGTGTCTCCCGCAGTTGCCTTCCGGGTCACGGAATTGTCGTAGTAGTAGAGCCGGTACTCCGTCCGTGTCGGATGACGTGCTCTCGCATCATACCACGTAAGCATACCTCTTTCAGACAGGAGCTGCCCGTCATTGGACATCCAGTAGAAATCGGTGTCTAGGCGCTGCGGCTGTTCACGGCCAAACAGCTCGATCAGGGGCCTGGAGCCATTAAACTCATGCTGGTTTGATCTCACGGCATCGACCTCGACAGGGCTCAGCCGTTTGAAGACGATCCCCCTGAACAGGTTCGAAAGCACGCCTGTGCCGGTTGCCAAAAGATTTCTCCTAACGTGCCAGCTCGGGCACCCCACCAGGAATTTCCGGAAGCGACGCAAGTTTCACTTTGTCCCAGCATTCTTCTTTTTTTGCCCATTCGGATACCTGGGCCCCACGGGCCGTCTGAACGAGTACCTCGTTCATTCTCGAAGCGAGTTCGGAAATGAAGCTCGACAGCTGCGGCGAGACTGACTGGCGCTGCCAGATCGATTCCAGGGAAAGCCGGCTGCGGTTTTTCTCCGCAAGATAGGCCACGGTGTAGGCGGTTATGTTTGCCTGAGCCTGGCTGAAGCCACCATTTCGAACCACTTTCTGGGTTGCCTTGAACAGGATCGCCTGTGCAATCAGCTTCTTGTACCCCGGCACGTCCAGAGACCCGGCTGTCGTGGTTTCGGGCTCGGCCATAAACCTTTCGAAATTCTTCTGGCTGCCAAGTGAAACGATGTGCGGCCTGCCGGACCAGGCCTGGATGTATTTGGCAAGATCGGTCTTGCCAATCTTTCTGGCTGGGGGCAGGGCGTCCCTGATCTGTCTCAGCCTGGCTGGAGTCGTTCCCTCCCTCGCAAGCATGACATTGTAGCTGCCGGCCGCCCTTTCATAGAACCAGCGACCGATGCCATCAGGGCAGTAGGTCGACAGGGCAAGTTTCTCGAGTTCGACATGGAAAGGCTTGTTGGCGGAGAGATCGGAAACCTTCACAGCGTTCTGGCTGTTGGCGTACCTGGAGATGTCACCAATCAGGATTTCCTCGGCCTCGGGGTCGTGCCGGTGCAGGATTATCACCTTTGCCGGAACCCTGACCCGGGAAAGATCTGTCTCGGGGAACTTCCGCTTGGTAAAATAGATCGAGGCGGTGGTCTGGCCGCCATTCACGATCTGCATTCCCTTGAGCCAGGCAAGGCCCGTCGAGCTGTCGCCCGCGGGCCCAAGGCCTGCTTCGTCAGCAATCAGGACGATACCGTTGTTGTAGGCCATGAAGCGCTCTGGCGTGTCCCGCAGCGTGTCCCGGATTCCCTTGTTCACCTTCCCGGTCTGGCTCAGGAACGATCTGACATTTGCCTCGAGAAGCCGGGCTCCATAGCGGTCGTAGAGCATCCGCAGGGCATTTGCCGGAATAGCCGTGAGCGCGTAGTCATATTCCTCGTTTTCACCAGGCACATAGACGCACGGCAGCGGGGAGCCGCAGAGCTCCTCAAAACTGGCGACCAGTTCGTCACGCGGCTTTCCTTCCGACCAGTGCCGGTGAAGGCGTTCGATATCCATGACCTCCAGCCGAACCGACTTTCCGGCGACATCACGCGGCTTGAACGTCCTGGTCTTGGCCTGGCGATCAGTCAGCACGTAGACACGGACCAGCTCGAGGTCGGCGTAGCAGTCCCGGATTGTCAGACTGAACTCGTAGGCATCATCGGAAGGATCTATTGCCTTCACCAGTCTGCCATCCGCGGAGCTGCCCAGGAATTTGAGGCACTGCTCGGCTGCCTTGACAACCTCGCTGTCCGATATGGTCTGAACCGTATCGGCCTCCGAATACAGTGTGACGAAGAGGTCGACCTGGTCAGCCTCGTCCGACACGGCGTAACCATTCAGCTTGAGCGTCGCAGCACCGACCTTGCGTTCGATATGTAGAACACGGGGATCAAACGTCATGCCACATTCGGCCATGTGCTGCATGACCACGTCGGTAAAGGCAGCCTCCGCCTTGAGATATCCGCCTTCCGTCATGCGGTCACTGACGAGGGCATTTACCTCGCTCTGGGTCTGAACCAGAAATTCCTGAAGGGTCATGCGGAAAGCACTCCGTAACGGGTAAGAGCTTCGGGCAGTGAAATGACATTCGCATTCACCAGGTCAAGATCGACTTCATAGACTGCTGCCCTGATTGCAGGATCAGTTGAACTTCTGAGCAGGCAGGGAAAACTGTCATCGATCTCGAAAACGCGGACGTCCACCAGATCGAACCGGCGGGAATAAAGATCTGCAGCGGAACCGTCATAACCGGCGAGAAGCAGCGCGCGGTCCATGGAGGCAGCGAGATCCCGGGATGATGCGACCCGGGCTCTCAGGGCATCAGCCAGCTCGGGCAGCGTCTGGCCGGTCTGCTGCTGGCAGAGCCGGAGACCGGCTAGCAGAACCGGCCGGCCGGAAAGACCGTCCAGCTGTTCAAGCGAGCTGATCTGTGCCGGGAAGCCGTTGACCGATGTCGTCGACTTCACCTCGATCCCTATGGTGTCGCTCTGGAAGTCCTGAAGTCCGCCACGGGGGCCTGCCCATGAATGGACCATGATGTCGGGAACGGCGCCCGCATCAAGCGATTCACGAAGAAAGACCAGTTCGCCATACAGACCGATCTCTTCTTCCGGTGAAAGCCGGTCTGGCTTGGGCCTGCGCATAAAATCCTGCCATGCCCTGATTCGGGCAAGCATCAGCGCGAGCAGCCAGCTGTCCGACTTCGTGGAGGTAGCCGAAAGCGCAGCGACAATATCGGCCGACATCTGGACAAAAAGATCACGGCCAGCTCCCGCCTGGCGGATCAGGCAGACCCATAATCCGAAGCCCTGCGCCAGCGCTTCTCCTGCAGTCTCGACGCGGAACCCGCTCCCTTCGGGCAGCTCGGCTTTGACGGGTGCGGTTTCGACATTGAATCCCACAAGGAGTGTCTCGCCTCCTTCAGGAAAAACAATCCCGCCCCTGAAGCGGGGTTGTGAATGGCCAAGTGCAACCGTCAGAAAGCCCTTCTCCGCTTTCTGGCCAGCGAGCGCACTCCATGCGGCCTCCAGTTCGCCGGTATCAGTCAGCACCACCATACTCCTGCATCCATGCGACGTTGTTCACCTTGTACTCGACCTTTGTTCCGGACTCGCTGGCAGGGAAGCTGATGCCGAAGGCGACCACCGGCGGCAGGTCCGCCGGCACGTTCCCGCCTGCTTGGGCCGGGTCAAGGAGATAGATCAGAAGCAGGCCGCGCTCGGGATGTCCGCCTTGCCCGTTGATGCCCTCACCCCTGACCCGCCTGATAGCCGGTCCCGAAGGATCGGAGGGGGCCTCTGCGGATCGGGAACGCGCAGGATCAGGCTTCCAGCCGCTCCTGGTGATCGCCATGGCCGCCACCCATTCATCCTTATCCAGATCGAGAGCCTCGTCGCGCGGAGACAGCAGCCGTCCAATCGAATAACGCCCTTCCACACCATCTGACGACCGTTTCAGCATGGCCACGTCAAGATCCCTTGCAAGTGGATGGGACACGCCGCGCCCGCCGCCGACAACGACGACAGTCCACCTGGTCAGCTCATTGACGAGATTCATTTTCGTGATGAACTCGGCGAGCAGGACGCTGTTGACCTTGTATGCGTCCGGATGCGTCCTGTACGAACTCAGGAACGCAGTGACGTCGGTGGCGCCGACATTGTCCCAGAGCCGTCCCTGCCAGCGCTGCATGCCATCTCCCCGCTGCCGTTCGGGATTGTCCTCGCCTTTTCCGAGCCTGCGGACGAGATCTGTCGCAGCGTCCAGATTGCGCTTCAGCACGGTTTCGTCTGTGAAGAGGGTGATCGTTTCCGAAACCTGCCCGCTGAACGAGAGCATGAGGCTTTTGGCCGATCTCATCTTCAGCCGCGACGTGACAAGCAGCACAGGATGTGACTGGACCTTCAGCCCGTATTCCCGCGGAGTGGCGCCAGAAGCGGCCATGAGATCGAATTCCTCGCGAAGTTCCTCGGCGGCGTCTGCGATGTGTCCGAACCAGCCCGCCAGTTCACCAGTGGTGTAGAGCCGGCAAAGGTCGATGTATCCGGGACGGTATCCGAACCACCTGCCCATCTGCATGAGGGTGTCGTACATTTTCGACGTACGCAGGAAATAGCTGACACACAGGCCCTCAAGGGTGAGCCCACGCGAAAGCTTGTCGCCGCCAATGGCAATCACCTTCAGTCCGGGGCCAGTCTGGTCTGCATAGTCGAGCGCATCCTTGGCCGTTCCGTTGATCATGCGGACGTCGATGTCGGCGACGGTCAGCCGTATTGCCTCGAGGACATCCGGCCACGCGGGAAGTGCTGCATCTCCAGCAAGGGTCCCGAAACTCTCTGTTGAAACCTGGCTTGTCGGGACGAAATCGGCGAGCCACAGCTGGCCGAGACGCGCCTCGGCGTCTTCATGTCCGATCTGGCGGCCAAGGCGCTGGCGCAGCGACAGGACGTACTCCTCGACCTTCTGATGCACGATCTTCTGCACGGAGGTGAATCTTGTGACGTGCACCAGCATCGAGGAATGGGCATCCCCCTGGCCGCGCAGCCGCCGCACGGCGCAGGCGATCAGGAAGGAGTCGATTGCCGCCTCCAGCGTGGCCGGAATGCCTGTCTCGCGGTCGCTACGGGGCACATAGCCGTTTTTGTGGGTGTGCGGCATCCATCCGTTTCTGCCGTCCTCCGACATGTGATCGCCCACTTCCCGGTAAAGTGGCAGTCCAGGCGTGCGTCCTGCTGTCGACCGGAGCCCGAAGATCTGCGCCGGGCCGACATAGCTCGACGGAGCAGCCAGGTTCACGATAAAGGCAGAGGGGAAAAGGTCCGGACCTTCCTCTTTTGTTTCTCCCCGCTCGTGAATGAAGATGTTGGCAAACGGCGTCGCAGTGTATCCGACATATGCGGACCGGCTGAAGGTGTGCACGATCTTGCGGGTAAGGCTGTTTATCGCGGTCGGCTGGTGCTCGGGGTCAGGGTTGCCATCCTCGTCAAAGATCTGCTCGCCCGTATCGACTGAGGCATGGTCAGCCTCGTCATCGATGAGCAGCAGCGGCAGCCGCTTGACGATCTTGCGCCCGTTCTCGTCCTGCGCGTCGGCAACGTGATGGCGCACCCAGCCGAGCAGACGCTCGAGCACCGTCTTGTTCTTCTTGACCACGAAAAGCCACGGCCGCTGCTCGGGCGTGATGCCGAGCGTATTGGCACGGGCTGTGCTGAAATCACCGTTATTGGTGCGGTTGGTGACGTAGTTGGGACGGATCGAGGGATCGCGGTCCACGAGGCCGACGCCAATCTCGCGGATATCGTCAGCAATCGGCCTTGTCTCATACCCAAGGAACCCCTCGTCGAGACGCATCTGCGTCTGCGAGCGCAGGTTGTTGTGGAGACCGGCCAGCACGATGATGATCTTGTAGCCCGCATCGGCTGCCTTGCAGATCAGGCCGGTATAGTTTCCGGTCTTGCCCGACTGGACATGGCCCACGACCAGCCCCCGTCGATCCCATCCTCCGTCACGCAGCGGATCCTCCAGCATCCCGAGGATCATGTCGGTGGAGCGGTCAAGGCCATCAACCGCTGCAAGGGACATCCGTGCCTCGAGATACTCGCGATACCGCTGCCAGTATCGCCAGTCGCTCTTGCGCGAAGCTTCAAGCCACGCCCTGTGGCCCTCATCGTTGCGTATGGTGGAGTCGGTTCCGACCCACACGCTGAAGCGTCTCACCAGCTCGGCGATCGCTGCATCCAGGTCGAATCCCTCACGCCAGGCTGGCTGGAACGCAAGCACCTGGTCGATCTTGGCGCTGATCATCGCGGGGCTGATCGTGCCGGGATCCTCATTGACCAGCAGCTCCTGGGCAAACTTGATGACGCTCTGGTTGCTCAATGGCCTATCCTCTGGAGACGGATTTCAGTGTTTCGACAAAGGCTGGCCAGCTGTCGAAGGGTTCGGTGGCCGCGAGCTGGCGTCTTGCCTGCTCTTCCGTGAACCCCTTACGGTTCACAAGGTTGTTGAAGACGGTCTGCATGACAGATCGCACCTCTTCCGGCGGTACGCCCTGGAAACCCGTGCGTGGCGTCTCTTTTGCCTCCGCCGTGTCGAGCCAGATCTGCTGTACCGGCACCGTCTCCTCGATGATCCTCAGCATTGCGATGACGTCGTCCCGGAGTGCACCTGAATTCTCGATTACGGCGGCAACAGCCGGATGATTGCGGTCGACCTGGTAGCGCAGGCCGCCCGTGAGATGCGTCGCATGCCAGGCGGGCGAGACCGGTCCGGCACCCGAAGACCGTTCCGCTCTGCCCCGGAATGCAAAGACCTTGCGCGCACGCTGGCGAACGTCTTCTGCAAACAGCGACAGGCGCGCTCTTGCCTCAAGTGGCGGTCGCGCGGTCGATTTCCTGATGTCGATCTTCCAGTCCTCGTCAGCACTGTTGGGAATGTCGAGGCGGATGCGCGCAAGCCGGAACGGCTCCTCCTTGGTCCACGATCTGCCCTGCCCGAGACCGAGCCAGTGCCCCGCAACGAGAAGGCGTTCGTTGCGGTATACATAAAAGCCCTGCTGGGACGTCCACCCGTCCGGTCCGGCCGCCTCGTCGTATTCCTTTGGTGTCAGCCGGTCCTTGTGGGGAAGGACAAAACCTTCCACCTCAATGCCATGGCCGTTGACCCGGAACGATTCCGATCCCGACCGCCAGGTGTCCGGGCGGCTGCGCAGAAACGGGTCCCACGGGCGGATGGCTGTGCCATTGATCCGGATAACCAGACGGCGGGCCTCGAGATAGCGGTGAAAAACCATGGAGAGATGCCGTTCAATGCGGTCAATCACCGCCAGAAAATCCTGGTCCCTGGAGCCGGCGGGCACGATCCTGTCCATGATCTCCCACAGAACCATTGTTCCACTGGGCATGTCGTCCAGAGGCATCAGCAGCGATTCAGAACCGGGCGAGGGTCCTTCCAGAAGTGACCAGCTCCCCGTCGGGTCGTCACGCAGAACATCGAGGTCCCAGCGCAGCGAGCAGGTCGCGCCATCGCGTCTTGATGCTACAGTCAAGCGTCGCGCCTGCGAAAATGACGCCGTCTTGAGTCCGAGGCCGAACCGGCCAAGATCGCCTTTCTCCCTCTGCTCGAGCGGGCTTCTTTCGCCAAGACGCATCGCTGAATCCAGCATCTGCTCGTCCATGCCTGCGCCATTGTCGGTTATCGAGATGCTGCTGTCCGGCCCGTTCCAGACGAACCGGATGTCGACAGCGGAGGCTCGGGCAGCAATGCTGTTGTCGACTAGGTCGGCAATGGCGGTGGCAGGTGAATAGCCCAGCCCGCGCAGGGCCTCGACCATGGCACTGGCACGGGGTGGGGCGTTTCTCGAACGTGGCGGAACAGTTGCTGTCACAGGAATGGCTGCAGCACACTTGAGCGATTTGGATGTCTCAGGATCTTGATTGCCTTGGCCTCGATCTGGCGGATCCGCTCACGGGTGACCTCAAAAAGATCCCCGACCTCTTCAAGCGTATGTTCATCAACATTCGCCAGCCCGAACCGCAGCCGGATTACCCGCTCGCTGCGGGGCGAAAGTTGCGCGAGGACACCCGCGATCAGTCTGCGAAGGCATGCCGCATCGTGGCGGCGATCCGGCGGAGAAACGGTTTCATCAGCGAGTCTGTCAGAAATCTTCCGCCTCACGGTCGCCGGGATGTTGAGAAGGCGTTTCGCGATGTCCGGCGTACCTTCTATTTTCTGTGCCACTTCAGCGACG
This sequence comes from Mesorhizobium sp. ES1-6, assembly GCF_020164775.1. Classification (NCBI taxonomy): domain Bacteria; kingdom Pseudomonadati; phylum Pseudomonadota; class Alphaproteobacteria; order Hyphomicrobiales; family Phyllobacteriaceae; genus Mesorhizobium; species Mesorhizobium sp. ES1-6. Next base: position 168,613 of record NZ_JAIUGU010000002.1, on the reverse strand, counting down.
GTAGCGTCCCGGTTGAACTCGGCGCGTGAACGTTCACGCAGTCGCATGATTTTTTTCAGCCGCTCGCCGAGGTGCACCGGGAGCCGGATCACGCGCGACTGGTCATCGACAGCCCGGAGCATCCGCTGGCGGATCCAGAAGGACGCATATGTTCCAAATCGCGCACCCTTGAGCGGATCGAATTTTTCTACAGCGCGCATCAGGCCGAGATTCCCTTCCTGGACGAGATCGTCCAGCGGCAGTCCCCTCCTGCTGTACTTTCGCGCGATCCACGGCACGAGTTTCAGGCCGCCTTCCATCGCCCGGTTGCGTGCCGCGCAATATTTTTCGAGCGCGTCCGAAAGCGCTACAACGGCTGGATCGTGCCGGTAGATGCCGGCCTGTTCCACCGCCCTGAAAAGGGCTTCATAGGGCAGGGTCCCTGCGCCAGCATCTGCCTCAGGCAGTTCTGTGTCATCCCGGAGAACGTCTGCACCGGGCACGGGTGTTACACTGTCCGGATCTTCCGGATCATCGACGCTTTCATCAGGTGTGGTGGCAGTCTCGATACCACCGAGCAGATGGAGGCAGCGTTTCACTGCGTCAGTCACTTCCTTGCGTGACTGCTCCAGTTTCATGAATATCCGCTGTTCGCGTTCGGGGCTGAAGGCAGAATACGAACGGATGTTGGCAATGTATCGTTCGGCAGCTGCAAGACTGTTCAGCTCTTCCTCAAGCTGGCTGATTGCTGCCCTGGCAAGCTCCCTGTCATGCCGGTCAGCAAAAACCGCGCCCAGGCTCAGGAACGTGGCTGCGAGTCTGCCCGGAACAATTCTGACGCCGGTCTGCTGGACAATCAGCCTGAACAGGAGCCGCTGATCGACCGTGGCCTCCGGCCAGGCCTGCCGCAGGCTGCGGCCCGAGATCCATCCACTGGCAATCGCATCGGCCAGAATCATGACCGCCTGCTCAGGCAGGACCAGGGTCCGGCCGGCGGAGGATGTAGCGGGCAGGGAGATTTCGGCAGACGACCAGTCGTCGTCATCGAGCCTTGCCCGATGCGACGAAATGGCTGCCTGGAGAGCCAGAACGCTCTCGTCGGGCGCCTGTCTGCTCTCTGGCGGCTGGAAATCCTGCTCGGGCTCCCATCCCGCGGCGCCGGTTGCTGGCTCGGGGGTGCGGAACTCTTCAATGGCCCGCTGGTCAAGCACAGTATCCGCCAGAGCCACCTGCGCAAGATAATGCCCGACCTCCCGGTATCCTGCCCTTGTGGCAAGCTCGGCAGCAGTCAGGCCGCCAGGATCCCTGAGCGATGCTTCCGCCCCTTCGTCCAGCAGAAGGGCACAGATGTCTTCACGTCCAAGCGCGGCCGCGATCATCAACGGCGTTCGCCCTGACGCGTCACGTCCATTGACAGCCGCTCCGCGCCTGAGGTGCAGAAGGATGGAGCTCTCGGGGCCTTTCGAAAGCGCGAGCCTGAACAGCGGCGAAACCGCTACGGTGCCGACCGAGTCAAGCACGGAACCGCCTGCCGCGTGTCGGCAGCATCATGTCAAAATCCCCCCAATATTTCCCACACCGGATTTATAGCAAGAAAAAGCGCATGGGAAGCGTGTCGTCTACTTTTGCCCGACTTGCCTTTCACCTGCCAGTGCAAGGAATTCCTCAGCATCTGCAAGCCAGGGCCTGCGGGGGCAGACAGTACGCTGTCCGGACCGTTCGGGTCGCCGGAGCGCTTCGCAAGGGACCCGTCGTCTGGGTCCATTTGCAACGCCAGGCTCCGGCTCAACGGAAGTTCAGCCCGCCACGACCAAGGCGGACCAGCCGCTTCATAAGGCACCTCTCGCCGGGGGCAGCGGCCCCGCGTCCCGCCTGCGGCGTCGCCATGCTGACGCTCCTTCGGAGCCCTGTTAACCGGTCTCGAAGGTCACGAACTGGCTCCGGCGATGAAATGGAACTGTCTGTCTTGCGGACATTTCTTTGCCTCCGCTTTGTGCGCCCTTTTTCCTGGGGCCGCTGGCGCGGCACCGGCGGCGCCGGAAACGGCACCTCTCGCCGGGGGCGGCGGCCCCGCGTCCCGCCTGCGGCGTCGCCATGCTGACGCTCCTTCGGCACCCCGTTAACCGGTCTCGAGGTCACGAACTGGCTCTGGCAATGAAATGGGACCTGCCTGTCTTGCGGACATTTCATGGCCTCCGCTTTGTGCGCCCTTTTTCCCTTGGGCCGCTGGGCGCGGCGGAACCAGTCCTGCCTGAGGCAGGACTCTGACGGGCAAAGCGGGTATCGGGGGCCGTCAGAACGAAACATGTGGATGCAGGTACGCTAATGAACAAAAAGAGAACAAAATTCATTGCCCGTTAGGACATCCAGTGTCAGGCTGTCAAAAAATGACACAGAAATGATTCGGAGCATCCGATGCGCGCCAGACGTACAGAATTTACCAGACTCCGCGACCAGGCAGGTCTGACCCTGGAAGAGGCGGCCGGCCTTCTGGAGGTGGCGCTGCGCACCGTCTACCGTTACGAGGAGGGCAGGAGCGAGCCAAGCAGGCTCGCCATGCGCACGCTCAGGGAAGCTGCCCGCCAGCGGCTTGCGCCGGTGGAACAGTCGCCGGCCGGCTTCCGGTTCATTGATCTCTTCGCCGGCATCGGCGGCCTCAGGATGGGTTTCGAAACCATCGGCGGACGCTGCGTGTTTACGTCAGAATGGGATCCTGGCTGCCAGAAGACCTACGCGCTGAATTTCCCGGACAACCACCCGATCGGCGGCGATGTGCGGGAGTATTCCAAGAACCCGGAGAAGGTGCCAGAGCACGATGTGCTTCTGGCGGGGTTTCCGTGCCAGCCGTTCTCCATTGCCGGCGTATCCAAGAAGAATGCCTTGGGCCGGCCGCATGGCTTTCTGTGCGACACGCAGGGCACCCTGTTTTTCGACACGGCGCAGATCATTGCACATCACAGGCCAGCCGCGTTTGTCCTGGAGAACGTGAAGAATCTCGAAAGCCACGACCAGGGGCGCACCTTCGCCACCATCATCAACGTGCTGCGCAACGAGCTGGGATACCACGTCCAGCACCGGGTCATCAGCTCGGAGCCATGGGTTCCCCAGAAACGGGAGCGGATATTCATCGTCGGTTTCAGGGATCGGACCGATTTCGATTTTGAAGCGCTTGTGCTGCCGAAACCGGGCTCGGGGCCGAAGCTGGGGACCATCCTCCAGGATCATGACGAGGTAGACCCGAAATACACCCTGACGCCACGCCTGTGGGAATACCTCCAGAGGTACAGGGAAAAGCACCGTGCCGCAGGCAACGGTTTCGGTTTCAGCCTGTTTGGTCCCGATGACGTCTCCCGGACCCTGTCGGCGCGCTACTACAAGGACGGGTCCGAGGTCCTGATTGACCAGCCCGGCAGACGGCCGCGGCGGCTGACACCTCTGGAATGCGCAAGGCTCATGGGCTTCGAGCGTCCTGACCGTCCTTTCCGCATCGACGTTTCCGACACACAGGCCTACAGGCAGTTCGGCAACGCCGTGGTGGTGCCTGTCGTCGAGTTTGTCGCGCAGGCCATCCGGCCCTACCTGGAAGTAGCCCTGGGGCGCACGCCCACCGCCGGACCGCTACCGCTTGTCCGCCGGGTCACACGGCCCGATGCAGACAGGGCTCTCGCGGCCAATGGCTGACACTGTTTCGCCCGAGGTGCGCAGCCGGATGATGGCTGGCATCAGGGGCGTCAACACCAGGCCCGAAATGATCCTGCGGCTTGCCCTTCACGCGGGCGGATTCCGGTACCGGCTCCATGACCGGCGCCTGCCTGGCCGCCCTGACATGGTATTTCCCCGCCGGCGGGCGGTCCTGTTCGCGCATGGCTGTTTCTGGCATGGGCACGACTGCCATCTCTTCCGGCTGCCAGGAACACGGCCTGAATTCTGGCGTGAAAAAATCGCCCGCAACCGGGAGCGGGATGACGAAGCTGAACGGGCCCTGGCCGGGCTTGGGTGGCGCTGCGGGGTCGTCTGGGAGTGCGCCATACGTGGACGAACTGCCCTTGCCCTGGACGATGTAATCGCCCGGTGCGCCACTTGGCTTGAGTCCGGTGAGCTACAGATCGTCGTGAGAGGGCGGGAATGATCAGACGCGGCCTGCTCTCTGATTACTTCGAAGGTGTGGCCGTCAAGCGGCTGAGCATGGTCGAAACCACACCGGACGGTTCAAACCAGCATGAGTTCAACAGTTCCCGCACCCTCCGTGTACTGATGGGCGATGCCGACCGGAAAAAGATCCCGACGCGGTTCATATGGCTCGGGGAGGAACAGGAAGGTGTGGCAGCCGACGGCATGCTGAGCTGGTACGATGCACGCAGAAAGCACGCGACGCGGACCGAATACCACCTCTATTACTACGCAAACGACGTGACCGACCTGATGAAGGAAGGCGATACGCTGTTTGTCGCCCTGCTTCGCGACGGTTCGGCGATGACGATCGTCACGCCCGCCGACAGCACCGTCCAGAACCAGCTGCTGTGGCTTTTCGGTCTTGAGGACCAGCCCGAACTCCAGTTCACCGGCCGAGAAATTACCGAGGACCAGGCCGCCACCGTCGACTTTGCCGCGCGCTATATCCTTGACGAGCTTGGCATCGATTTCGAAGAGCCGGAGGCCGGCGAACTTGACATGCTCATTGAAGGATTTGGCATGAAGTTCCCTGGTACGCGGGAATTCTCGCAGCTTGCACGGACTTCTCTCGCTGGTGTCTCGGCACTGGATAATCCTGACGTGGTTCTCATGGCGTGGCTGGAACGGGAAGAGGCTCTGTTCCGGCGGCTGGAGCGCCACATTGTTGCGCAGCGGCTGGGCAACGGATTTGTTGGTGGTGATGGTATCGCTGACGTGGACGGTTTTCTGGCATTTTCCCTGAGCGTGCAGAACCGCCGGAAATCCCGGGCGGGCCAGTCGCTGGAGCATCATCTGGAAGCGCTGTTCCAGGCGCGCTCGATCCGGTTTTCGCGGGGCGCGGAGACCGAAAACCGCAACAGGCCGGATTTTCTCTTTCCTGGTCATGCCGAGTACAGTGATCCCGGCTTTTCTCCAGACCTGCTGACCATGCTGGCGTCAAAATCGACGCTGAAAGACCGCTGGCGCCAGGTGCTTCCTGAGGCGGCACGGATCCCGTCAAAGCATCTGCTGACACTTGAGCCGGCCATATCCGAGAACCAGACCGACCAGATGAAGGCGGAGCGCCTCCAGCTGGTATTGCCGGCGAAACTCCACGAGACCTATCGGGAGAGCCAGCGGTCGTGGCTGATGACTGTCATGGATTTTGTCCAGCTCGTGGACAGCCGCCAGCGGTAGGACAGGCGAGTTACTTATCTTGGGTGCTCCGGAGTCTGGGGATGAACTGACTGTCAGGCCGTGTTTGTCCGACATGCCGGACGGACAGCATGATCGCTGACGGTTGAGACGGGATTACCTCAGGAAAGCTGAAAGCCGGCATCATGCGAAACGTGAGGCTGTCGGTTCACGATCGCCCCTGTGGCAGTTTCCTCCCTGTCCGTTGATTCCAGGCTGCGCACGTGGCGCCCTCGAATGGACCAGGTCTGACCGAAGACCGTCTTCGCTGCACTCGGTCTCGATCGTCTTGCCGCAACGACGTCCCTGCGTTTTCCTCCCCTGTCCGCTGCGCGTCCATTCCTCGCGGTCCAGGAAAGCCTCGCGACGCCGTCCTTCACTCCGTTTCAGCCCGTCAGGGTGCGGACCGATCGTCTCCGGTCTCACGACCACCATCGAGGCCGCGATGGGCGCGGCCCGAGAAACCAGAAGGAACCACCACAATGGCTACGATCGGAACTTTCTCCCGCACCGCAAACGGCTTCTCCGGCGCGATCAGGACCCTCACACTCAACGTAAAGTCGGTGACGTTTGCCCCGGCCGAAGGCGACGCTGAAAAAGGTCCGGCCTTCCGCCTCTTCGCTGGTGACACCGAGTTCGGTGCGGCATGGAAGAAAACCTCGCGAGAGGGCCGCGACTACCACTCCGTCAAGCTGGACGATCCGAGCTTCCCCGCTCCGGTCTATGCAAGCCTGGTCGAGGCCGACACAGAGGGCGAATTCTCGCTCATCTGGTCCCGCCGCACCGCCGAGTGATCCAGCTGACACGAAGCCCCGCCGCAAGGCGGGGCTTCGCCATGTCCAGGTCTGCCGAAGGCATCTGCCAGGTCCAGATTATCGGGCTTTGGCGGGTGCCTTCCGCGCCTTCTTCACCGGCGACCTGACTGACGCCGCAGTTGCCTTTGCTGCTGCAGCACGAACAGGCGGTTTTGTTTTTGCTGCACCAGCCGGTGCGGACGTCGCTGGCTTGCGACCGAGGCCTATTGACTTCGCAAGGGCCGAGCGGGTGGCCGCGTAGTTTGGCGCCACCATCGGATAGTCGGCCGGCAGGTTCCATTTCTGCCGATACTCCTCGGGGCTAAGATTGTAGTGAACCCCGATATGGCGCTTCAGCGATTTGAATTGTTTGCCGTCTTCCAGACAGATGATGAAGTCGGGCGTCACGGACTTCCTGATCGATACTGCCGGTTCCTGCCTGACCACAGGTTCCGTTACCGGCGTGCCGAGCCCTTTCAGGGCGGCATGGATGTCGCCGATCAGTTTCGGCAGTTCGCTGACCGGCAGTGGATTGTTCGACACATAGGCGGCGACAATGTCGGCCGCTATCGACACGGTATCCGGCTGGCTGAGCTGTTCGGGAGCAGGGGTCATGCAGTTTTCCTCTTATTGTAATGGAAGTTTGAACGAATTTGATTTCCCAGTGCCCCGCGACCACAAATAGTGCTTTTTTCTGTAAAAGCCATATCTGGCTCCAACATTATCAGAGTAAGCCTCGCTTGCATCGCCCGATCGGCTGCAGATAATCTTGTCGATCAGTCGGGGGCGAGGGTCCGTTCGCCGGGCTCCGCCCGGCTCATGATGCGACTGCTGTCACCTGTCGCGAAAAACGAACGAATTGCACGACTTCTCTCCGCTATTTTGTAACGCGAGATGCAGGCCGCTTAAGTAGATCCGCTGCCTCAATGCCCAGAACGGTTGCCAGCCTGTCGACAACGTCGATCGTCGCGCCATAGACGCTGCGCTCTAACGCGCTGATGTATGTGCGATCGACGTCCGCGCTGTGTGCCAGCTCTTCTTGCGAAAGCCCAGCCGCCTGTCGGTAGCGCCTCAGATTGCGCGCAAATACCTCGCGAATTTCCATACCCGCGAGTGCAATGCCTTGTCGAGTATTCAACCACGGAGTATCCTCGACAAAATGAGATCACAGATGGAAATCGCTTTTGCGCAAACCGCTTCTTGATCCCGACGCTGCGGATACTGCGCCGGAGTCGCCGGTCCTGACCGGATACGATGAGGAACGCTTGCTAACCTACATCCGCCTTCTCGATGCAGCGGCGGAGGATGCGGACTGGCGCGAGGTGGCCAGGATCGTCCTGCACATAGACCCGGCTGAGGAACCTGAACGGGCGCTTCGGTCATGGGAGACGCATCTTGCCCGCGCGCGCTGGATGACGACGAACGGCTACCGATATCTTCTGGCGGGCGGCGCGCCACACTGAGAGCCGCCAGCCGATTCGTCACGCTTTGCTGAATCAGCACAGCGGTTTGCCGACTCTCCAGCTACCCGATTTGCCTATCGCCAGGGATGCTCATTCTGAAGCCCGCAGCCTGATGCGGGTACCGGGTGAGGATCTGGCACATTGCGAGGCGATTGGACCGATCCGGCAGCCTACGCGCATATGCAAGGCTACGAACCTGCAGAGTTCGCTGCCGAGTATCTGATCAGGAACGAAGACTTCGTCGCCGGGTGCAGCCAGCTCGCATCACAGATCTGTAGCTCCGGACAGCTTGTCGGTCCGCCCGACTTCGCGGCCCGTTGGGGCGCGCGATTTCACGGTCACCGGTGACGGGCTTCCATTAGCCGGGAATATCGTCTGGACGGAACCAGCTTCGCCGCGCGTGCTGCGGGCCACGCAAATCCGGTCGTCAGTCAGCCCTTCGCATCTGACCGTCAAACTTTCCGGACCCGGCAGCGCAGCCATCTGGGAAACCGACGAGCATCACATTCTCTGGCCGGCATCGACCGGAATAGATAATCTCGTCGCTGACATGGGCAGCGGCGCGACCAAATTCAACGCCATCGTCCTGCCACTCGATGCGGCATTCGAGACGCGGCTCGACGCAGCGCGCCGGTTCTGGCGGGCGCTGAATGGCCGGCCGCCCGGTCCTGCCTACGGCGCGCTGCCGCAGCAAGCGAGGACGAGGCACACGCTCAATCTGCGCGCTCACGACGCCCGCCGCGCAGGGGCCACCTACCGCGAGATTGCGGAGGTGCTTTTGTCTCGAGAGCCGATCGCGCCTCGAGACTGGCGCGACCATCACCTCCGGCACAAGGTTCGGGCGATCCTGCGAAGAGCCGATCGTCTTGTGGCCGGCGGCTACCGCGACCTTCTCTTCTATCCTCACAGCCGCAGCCGAAAATCCGATCGCTGAATCCCTTCTTCGGAGGGGGAGCAAAAACACATCCCCCGATGTTTGCCCTCCCACGCCTTCTCTCAACTCGACCATTGTCCGTTTCGCGCGTCCCGGCAGGCCAGGACGACAGCAGAACCGGATGGAGATCGAGCGATGTCGAAGGGTCCCGCGGACGCGCCCCAAAAATACCTGCGAACGAAGGAGGCAGCGCCCATCGTGGGCCTTTGCACCCGCACGCTGGAAAAGCACCGGACGTATGGGACCGGCCCAAAGTACCGGAAGATTGGCGGACGCGTCCTCTATGACATCGACGACCTGCATGCCTGGGTCGAGCTTGGGGCGCGCAGCTCCACCAGCGATGCCAACGCGACCTTCGTTCGACCTGCCAAGCCGCATGCCGCGATCGCACCGGCCTATGCCGGCCGGCGCGATTGCGTTTCCTGATCTGCGGGTTGGCGACAATGCAGCATCGATCAACCGGTCAGGGACAGCTTGATCTGTTTCACGCGCGCGCCAGTGTTATCGCGGCACGCGACGCGCAGGATCTCATGTCGTGGCCGTTCTTCTCGCTCGCCAAATCCCGCCGCGTGACACCGATCGATTTTCGCATGGGCGAGGTCTCGATCCGCGTCGAGGCAACAGTCGAACATGGCATGGCGACAATCTGGGACGCCGACATCCTTATCTGGGCAGCCAGCCAGATCGTAGATGCACGCGACAACGGTCTTCTGACATCGCGTCTGATGGCTGCCACCCCCTACGAGATCCTCGCCTTCATTGAGCGTGGCGATTCCGCACATAGCTACAACAGGCTGAAAGCAGCGCTTGACAGGTTGCAGTCGACCACGGTCGCCACATCTATCCGTCAGTCGGCCGAGCGACGGCGACATCGGTTCTCATGGATCAACGAATGGAAGGAGCGGGTGGACGTCAGCGGACGCCCACTTGGGATCGAACTCATCCTGCCGGACTGGTTCTATGCTGGCGTCATCGACGATGCCCTGATTCTCACCATCGACCGACAATACTTCAGCCTGACGGGCGGTCTGGAGCGCTGGCTTTACCGTCTCGTTCGCAAGCACGGTGGCCGCCAGACTCATGGCTGGAGCTTTGATCTCGGCCATCTGCATGTGAAGTCCGGCAGTCTGTCGCCCTTCAGGCGCTTCACCTTCGACCTGCGCGAGATCGTGCGTCGCCAGCCACTGCCGGGCTACCGGCTGGCACTCTCCATCGACCGCAACGGTCGGTCACGACTGAACTTCCAACTCAACCCGGTCGATCCATTCGCGAGCGCCAGCGCAACGCCGTGCGCGCCACGTGGCCGCGCAACCAGGGCTGTGAAATGACTGTGGACAGGCCCGTGCTATCAGGAACCGCAACTCCCGTGCCATCGGGAACCGGGTTCCCGTGCTATCAGGAACCGGAATCGACCTTAAGCCATTGCGATGGTTGCCGAACCCGCCCCTCTAACTTTTCTAACCTAGAATCCTTCGGATTCTTTCTAACGGAAAGCGCTCATCCACGAGGCTTTGGACGACAGCGGAGCCAAGATCTTTCGGGCAGGCCGAGAATAATCGATGTCCGTTGTTCCTCGTGGAACACGACTGGTTTCTCAGTCCTCCGTTTCGCCATGCTGACTGCTGACCTCCGGTCATGGGGGCCAGTATGAGCAGTCTCACCCACGTCGAACTGGTGTGGCTGAAGAAGCGGACCGAGAACTATATCCGGTTCGGTAAGGTTGCTTCGAACAGGACTGTCGATCGCAGTCGTCGTGTCGTCTCCTTTGCGCCGGGCGGCATCTTCGCCTTCGTTCGCTGGACCGCGAACGACTTTGGCACCGTCGCTTCCCGCATCGATATCCTGCGCGCTGTTGCCACCGGCGGGCGCTGCTCGACTGTCGCCTATGTGCGGCCTGGCGCCGACATCCTGCTTGCAGCTATCGGATGGCCGAATGTCGAGAAGGTGCTGAAGATTATCGACGCTATCGACGCAATCGGCATCGATCCCGTTGATGTGTCGCCGGACTACTGGCGGCATGTACACAGCCGGCTCGCCGCGCGCGAAGTGCCCAGACCCTACACTCGCCAGCGCCATGAGGCATGGCTCCTCCGTCGCCGGGTTGAGCCATGAGCATGCGCGCAACGATCACCGTCGCGATGTTCGGCGGCGTGGTCCTCGTCGCGGCACCGGCATGGATCGACCATCGACCGAAGTTTATCTGGAACGCGTCAGCGAGCGTCCCCACCGGGCTCTATCGCGTCGAGCCAGCCGACAGGATCGCTGTCGGCGATATCGCCGTCGTCATGCCGCCCGAACGACTGGCGGACTTCCTAGCTGAACGCGGATATCTGCCGAACGGCGTGCCGCTTCTGAAGCGTGTGCTGGCACTCGGAGGCACGACAGTCTGCCGTCAAAGCTCAGCCATCATCGTCCGCGGCGTGACCCTTGGACACGCGCTGGAGCGTGATAGCCGTGGCCGGCCGCTGCCTGCCTGGCAGGGCTGCCGCATCATTTCCGATCGCGACGTCTTCCTCATGAACTGGAACTCGGCTGACAGTTTCGATGGGCGCTATTTCGGCGCACTCCCGCTGACTTCGATCATCGGTCGCGCGGTCCCGGTCTGGACCAGCGATCGCATTTCGCCGGCGCCGGATGGTTCTGCGGAAGCAGATCGTGACGAGCCGTGAAAGCTCTCCCCAACCCTCACTAACGCTCATGAAAGGATCAACGCAGTGGCCCAGATCGGCACCTTCACCCGCAACGACGACGGCTTCTTCGGCAACGTATCGACGCTGACGCTCGACGCGAAACTCGCCATCCTGCCTGCAGAGAAATCGGATGTGGAAAACGCTCCAGACCATCGCGTTCTTTGCGAAGGCATGGAGATCGGCGCGGCGTGGGATCGCACTGGCGAGAAGGCTGGTGCCTATCTCTCCGTCTCCATCGACGATCCATCCTTCACGCAACCGATCCGCGCCAACCTGTTCCAGTTCGATGCCGGGAAAAGTGCCTGGCACCTGCACTGGAGCCGGCAGTCGAAGCGCGACGAGCGAGGCTGACCGGATGCTCCGATTGCGCTTCACCGGCCTTTCTGCCTCAAACCCTTTGATCGATCGGACGCCGGTCAAACCCTTCGACCCGATCGCCTGTCAGGCGGCCGCCGCGCGCTGTGAAGGTCAAGGGCAGCCGGACACTTGCCCATCGCTCAGGACGTTCATAGCGCCGCAGTTTGCGGCAGGCAGGTCCGGCCGGCGAAGCCTTGCCCTTGACGGGAGCGAGCACGGTGGCAGGCTCCAGCCGCGTCGGGATGGTGGTGCATGTGCCTTTATCTGGCGAGGCATTGCAGCACTGTCTGCAAGTGTCATGCTCGCCCTTCCAGCGCCTACAGTCAGTGCAGAGCCTTCCTCGCATCGTGAGCGGCCGGCGCAATCCGGCAACGTCACCTCGTCTGCTGATTCCTGGCCGGCGCATATCCAGGAAGCTTCCAGACGCTTTGCCATTCCCGAGCGGCTGCTTCGCGCCGTCATGCATGTCGAGAGCGTTGGTGATGTCCATGCGGTGTCAGGCAAGGGCGCAATGGGCCTGATGCAGATCATGCCGCCGACGTGGGAAGAACTGCGCTCCAGGTACCGCCTCGGTGACGATCCCTGGCAGCCGCGCGACAACATTTTTGCAGGTGCAGCATATCTGCGCGAGATGCTCGACCGCTTCGGCCGAAGCGGCTTCCTGGCTGCCTACAATGCCGGTCCCGGGCGATACGAAGAGCATCTTGTTACCGGCCGGCCGCTGCCGCGCGAGACGATCGACTACGTCAGGAAACTGGCACCTTTGATCGACGGAACAGCTCCCATTCCTGTACGCGTAGGGCAAGGAGCGGGCAGGGCGAGCCCACTCGAAGCGGCGATTTTCGAGCACGTCGTGAACACACAGAATGCCTCAGCTTCGCAAGGCGATAGCGGGACCGATGCTCCCGTCGAGACTGTGTTCACGGCGGTCCGCTCAGCCGGCGCGCGAGCACCGGTGGTCAAGGCGGTCACCGATCTTACGGCGCTCGTACCACAACCGGTCGGTTCGCGCAGTGAACGTGCGTTAGATCGGCCGTCCGCTATCAAGAGCTGGTTTGTGCAGGGTTCGTCCGAGACGTCGCAATGATCGGCGCATTCCTGGTCAATCGCACTCTGGCCTGTTGCGTCGCGGGAACGTCGGCGGGAACTTTGATTCGCAAGGAGTGCCGGGAGGGATGGCAGGATAAAGGGCCGCGATGTGCGTCCCGGTCGGTTGGTTGTTTTCCTTTTGGTTTTTGCCTCGCTCCGCGATGTACGCAAGAAAACCGCGATGTGCGTGCCCGCGATTTTCTCAATCCTTTCAGTAACAATCGCACCTCGCGGGCTCTGAAGCGATGAGGAGTGATGACGGCTTTCGCGTCCGCCCAGGCCGTATCCGCTCCCGCGCCGGTCAGCGCACACGACCCTTCATCCTGCAGGCACTTGCAGCCGCCCAGCAGGCGGGCGGGCACATCTCGCGCAGGGGGCGGATCATTTCGCCAAGGCACTCCGCCTTTGGCCGCGGCCGATCAGCGAGCATTCGCGCCGATCGCCTTATCACCGGCCGTTCGCGCGGTGTCGTCGTCAAGGCGCGGGTGGTCCGGCAGTTCCGAGGCTCCGCTCCGCTCCACGCCCATCTCGGATATCTCCGGCGCGAGGGCGTGACGCGCGATGGGGAGAGGGCGAAGATGTTTGGACCGGACACGGAAAAGGTGGATCATGATGCCTTTGCCGAACGGTGCAAAGACGACCGGCATCATTTCCGTTTCATCGTCTCTCCCGACGACGCCTACGAGTTAGGCGACCTCAAGAGCTTCGCCCGAAGTCTGATGGGCGACCTGGAGCACGACCTTGGCACAAAGCTCGACTGGATTGGCGTCGACCATTGGAACACGGAACATCCGCACGTTCATATCATTTTGCGCGGTGTGGCCGATGATGGCGAGAACCTCGTCATCTCACGCGACTATATCCGCAACGGCATGCGCGACCGGGCGAGCGACATCCTCACACAGGCATTGGGCCTCCGCACTGACCAGGATATCCGTCAGACCATCGAGCGGCAGGTCGACACCGAGCGCTGGACACAGCTCGACCGCCAGCTTGCCCGCGACGCTGATCGCCATGGCTTCGTCGACCTCGCGCCGCACCCTGATGGCCGGCAGGACGAGTTTCTGACCCACAAGGTCGGACGGCTCCGCAAGTTGGAAAGCCTCGGCCTCGCAAACGAGATCCGTCCTGGCCAGTGGATGATGGCTGACGAAGCCGAGTCAACCTTGCGTGCGCTTGGTGAGCGTGGCGATATCATCAAACGTCTGCACCGCAGTCTTGCGGAGCAGGGCATCGACAGGCCGACGGCAGACTATGTTCTCGCGGCCGAAATTGGCACGCCCGTTCTAGGCCGACTGCTGGAGCGCGGTCTGGACAACGAGCTGCACGGTTCCGCCTATGCCATCGTCGACGGGATCGACGGGCGCGTCCACCATATCCGGTTCCAGAACCTGGGGGCCGCCGGCGATTCTACTCCCGGTTCCATGGTCGAGCTGCGCCGCTACGAGGATTCAACGGGCCGCGGCCGGTTGGCGCTGGCCATACGTTCCGACCTCTCTATCGACGAACAGGTTCGCGCGGGCGGCGCGACCTGGCTGGACCGACAGATCGTCGCGCGTGAGCCGGTGGAGCTGGGGGAGGGCGGGTACGGCAGGGTAGTGAGGCAGGCGCTGAAGAATCGCGTCGACCATCTGATCGGGCAGGACCTGGCTCGTCGCGAAGGACAGCGCGCTATTCCCGCGCGCAATCTCATCGAGACGCTGAGCAGCCGGGAGGTCGACGCACTCGCCGCGAAACTGTCTGCCGAGACGGGTCTCCAGTTCAAGAAGTCCGGCGACGGCGGTCAGATAGCTGGCATCTATCAACGACGATTCTCGCTCGCCTCCGGGCGCTTTGCGATGATCGACGACGGACTTGGCTTCAGGCTCGTGCCGTGGTCACCGTCACTTGATCGCCATCTCGGCAGGCATGTTTCTGGAGTGGCGCAGGGCAGCCGCGGTATTGAGTGGAATGCCGGACGAAAACGATCACTCGGAATTTGATCGTGCGCTTGGCGAGGGCGTTGGGACCGGATAGTGCCTCAAGTTGGACGTCGAGATCCGCTTTGTCGTTTCCTGAAAGCAGACATCTCGGATGAGAGGGTTGGAGGTCGCTATGCGCGGGCAGCGGACGTTTGCGATCACTCCAGATTCAAGACATCGGCGCCTGCAATGTCCTTCGACGTTTAAAAAGCATGATTTAGCTCGTCCGGCATGCGGTCGCATCGATGAGAAGACCGTCCAGATCTCTCGGATTTTTCGTCTCACACTCCCATATAATCAGTATGTTCCATCCCCGCTTTCGCAGCGCGTCCAAGTGGCGGTGATCACGCTCCACGTTCTTCCTAAACTTCTCGCCCCAGAATTCGGCTCGGGTCTTCGGCGTCGAGCATCGTCCACATCCTTCATGCCGGTGCCAGAAGCAGCCGTGAACGAAGATCGCAAGGCCATGCTTACGGAGCACGATGTCCGGCGTGCCCGGCATGTCGCGACGATGAATACGAAAGCGGAGTCCTAGGCGATGGGCAGCTCGACGCACGACCATCTCCGGCGTCGTGTTCATTCCCCGGATGCGCCTCATGAGCGCGGACCGCGCCGGTGTCGGTGGAGCGTCCGGCGCGTCTACGAAGGCAACTCGCTCGTCAGCTTTCGGCAGATGGTGCGGACCAAGATCTTGGCGAACGGTCATCGACGGGGCTCGACTTGACCGTGGTAGGCGCCCGAGGGCGTCTTGTCCGTTAGGACATTGACCCCGACCGACGTTGACTATAGTCAATATCAGTCGAGGGTAGCACCATGCAAACGGATAATCTGCACGCCGCCGAAGCTGCGGCCGCCGCCGGCATCTCGAAGCCCACCCTCCTCAGGTGGATCAAGCTGGGTAAGATCGCTGACGCGGCGCGGCGCGACCGGAACGGCTGGCGCATCTTCGACCGGGGCGAGGTTGAGCGCATCAAGGCAATAGCGGCTTCCACCCACGCCGTCGGGAGTGTGGAATGACCGGTCGCGGCAGGAAGGACGTCGTCAAGCGGTGCCCGGAGTTTCTCGCCGTGGACTTCTTCTGCGGTGCGGGCGGGACCACGCGCGGACTGATCGATGCGGGCGGCTACGTCATCGCTGGCGTGGACAAGGACACGCGCTGCCGGGAGACCTACGTCGAGAACAATTCGAACGTGACCATCGACTACGCGCCCCCGAAGTTCCTGCGGCGGGACATCTTTCCCGCCACCGACGCCTACCCAGAAGGCGAACACGCCGAGCTGGAGGACGACCTCGAGCGGCTGATCGAGCACTACCGCGGTCGCGTGCCGGGCACGCCCCTCCTCTTCGCCATCTGCGCGCCCTGCCAGCCGTTCACGAAACTCTCCCGCAAGGAGCTAAGCGAAGCCCGCAAGGCTGGCCGCGAGCGGGATAGCAACCTCTTGACCGAGGCGGCCAAGTTCGTAGAGCGTTTTCGGCCGGAGATGGTTCTGTCCGAAAACGTCCAGGGTATCGGCGATCCGAAATACGGTGGCGTCTGGGACGACTTTAAGGCGCAGTTGGGCCGGCTAGGATACGCGACGGGCAGCAAGGTAGTCTGCACATCTAACTTCGGCGTTCCGCAGTACCGGCGGCGCTCCATCCTCGTCGCCGTGCGGCGCGAGCTGGCGAACCCCGCGTTCCTCACCACAGGCGACCCAGGCGACCTCGTCGTGCCAGAGGTGGACCCAAACAACGTCGTGAAGACGGTCCAGGCGGCGATCGGCCACATGCCGGCTCTGGCGGCAGGCGCGACGGATCCGAAGATCCCAAACCATAAGACGCGATCGCTGAGCGACTTGAACCTGAAGCGCCTCTCGGCAGCGATGCCGGGCGTGTCGAACATCTACATGGAGGACACTCCGGACGGCGACCTGTCACTGGCCTGCCATAGGAAGGTGAACGCGAAGCTTGGCACGCGGTGCTTCACCGACGTCTACACACGGATGAGCCCCGATCGGCCTTCACCGACGATTACCACCAAATGCCACAGCATCTCCAACGGGCGGTTCGGTCATTTCGACGTCGGACAGCTGCGGGGGATTTCGCTGCGCGAGGCCGCTGTGCTCCAGTCATTTCCCCTCGACTACGTATTCTATCCAACCGACATGATCGAGCCCATCGCGCGCATGATTGGAAACGCGGTGCCACCAAGGCTCGCCGAGTTCTTCTCACGCCATTTGACTGCTTCCATCGCGCGACCGGACGCGCGGGATACCGCGCAGCTGGCTGGCACATCGGCCGTCGAGCATGGCTGAGGAGGTCTCGCTCGAGCCGCTAGCAACGCCCTCGACGTCGAATGTCTCGTTTAAGACGCGGGCGCGGACAATCGACCATCTCGGCCGCGGTCAAATCGCCGACGCGCCGACGGCGGTAAGCGAGCTTTGGAAGAAC
This sequence comes from Mesorhizobium sp. ES1-6, assembly GCF_020164775.1. NCBI lineage: Bacteria > Pseudomonadati > Pseudomonadota > Alphaproteobacteria > Hyphomicrobiales > Phyllobacteriaceae > Mesorhizobium > Mesorhizobium sp. ES1-6. Next base: position 151,570 of record NZ_JAIUGU010000002.1, on the reverse strand, counting down.
GCCTGGGACGCCTACGCGACCAATGTGTCGCTGAACATCTTCGACGGAGCGACAGTCGTGGCGGCGGTCTTCGACGACGGGGTCGGGATGTCGGCGTCCGACTTCGTAGACCGATGGCTCGTGATCGGGACCGAATCTAAGGTCGACGGTCCGCCCGCGCCCCCGCCAGCCGATTTCGACGGCCCCGCTCGCCAGCGGCAGGGGGAGAAGGGCATCGGCCGGTTGTCCGCTGCCTTTCTGGCGCCAGCAACACTGGTTCTATCCCAGCGGCAGAATGGCAGCATCGCGGCCGTCCTTGTCGACTGGCGGCTGTTCGAGAATCCGTTCCTGTCGCTCGATCAGATCGTCATTCCGGTGCGCACGTTCTCAGACCACGCGGCTGTGCTCGCGGAGCTGCCGCTGATGGTCAAGGTAGTCCTGAGCAACCTCGGCTCTGTCGGGGAGGACGACACCCGCGTCCTGACCGAGGAATGGCAGCGGTTCGCCGACGATGAGGCGGTGGACGGCAAGAACTCGACCGCGGGCCGGATCCTCGAGTTCTGGAAGGAGCTGCCACTTCAACAGCGGCATCTCGACGAGTGGCCAGTTACCGCCGACATCTCGGCCAAGGGGACCGCCCTCTACCTGCTCGGCGCTCACCACGAACTGTCCGTCTGGCTGGAGGCCTCTCACGAAGATCAGGAGGCCAAGAACGTCAAGGAGCGCCTGACCGACATCCTCACGGGCTTTACCGACACTCTGACCGATTATCCGGTCGCGTTCGGGTACGAGGTGCTTACGTTCCGCGGTGCCACGCCGCGACGCGTCGTGTCGTCCACCGACGTGTTCGACCTGGACGACTTCCACCAGCTCGAACACACGGTCGAGGGGCGGTTCGACGATGCCGGCGTCTTTCGAGGCACCGTCCATGCCTTTGGTCAGGACCTCGGTGAGCGGATCATCCCCCCGCAACGGCCACTGCCCAAGGGGCGGGGGGATAAACCGGGACCGTTCGACTTCGCCATCGGAACGTTCGAGCAGCTTGCGGTCAATTCGAGCCACAATGCGCGACGGCATAAGGACCTCGCGGATCAGGTCGAGAAATACGGCGGGGTGAGGGTCTATCGGGATGGACTACGCGTCATGCCGTACGGCTCCGCTGACGCCGATTTTTTCGCGCTCGAGGAAAAGCGGCAAAAGCACGCTGGACGGTACTTCTGGGCCCATCGGAGAAGCTTCGGCCGACTGGCCTTCAGCAGAGTCGATAATCCGGGACTTCGCGACAAGGCCGGTCGCGAAGGGTTGGTCGAGAACCGCGCCAGTCGGGAACTACGGCTGCTGGTCCAGGACCTGTTGATCAAGCTCGCAGCAGACTACTTCGGCACCGACGCGCCCGAGCGATCGGAGCGCCTCGTGGAGGCGCAGAAGCGCAATCAAAAGGGCAGGAAGGCAGCCGATCAGGCCCGCAAGGCGCGAAAGTCGGCATTTCGGCAATATCTGGCCTCCGCCAGCGCAAGGATGCCCTCGATCAGCCAACGAGCCCAGAGCGTGTCCAAAAAGCTCGACGATGCGACCAGCCTCCCCAACCGCGAGGCGCTCGCGTTTTTGAGAGGCGAACTTGAGCGCACCCGCGCCGAGATCGCCGAAGTGACGCCGCTCGACGTCCCGAACAATCTAGGCGAGGCGGAGCAGACCTATCGCAACTTACGCGACGAAATCGACGAGGCGAGCGATCTGGTCCGGCTGTCAGAGGAGACGCTCCTCGCCTTGGAGGCGGCGCAGGGCGCCGCATCGCCGAAAGAGGTGGCCCGCGCCGTGCAGCTCCATCATCGCAAGGCGGTCGACGAAGTGCTTGATGGCTATCAGGGGGACGTGCGCGAGGGCTTCCGCGCCCTGATGGAGCAATGGACGGCCAACCTCGCAGACGACCACACTCGCTACGAGCGGGCGACCGCGCCCATCGTCCGCGACGTCACAAAGGCGACGAACCTCGCCGACGTCTTGGCCTTGCTGGAGACGAACCGTCTCCAGCTGGAGACGGAATTCGCAGAGCGCTATCGCCCGATCATCCGCAACGTCGGCAGCATCGTGGAAGGCGTCGACATCGAGACCGCGCTGGCCGCAGTCGACGATGATCGGGAGGATCTCGACCGCAGGGTCCGAGATCTGAACGCCGTCGCCCAGCTCGGAATCACGGTGGAGATCATCGGCCACGAGCTCGAGTCGCTCGATGGCGAGGTCAGTCGGAACCTCGAGATGCTTCCGTCCGAGGTGAAGGGCAGGAAGGCGTACCGGCAGGCGCTCGAAGCGCACAGGGCGCTGACGGAGAAGCTGCGGTTCCTGTCGCCCCTGCAGCTCGCCGGGGCGCGGATCCGCGAACGCGTGACGGGTCGGCTGATCGGCGACTACGTCCGCGAGTTCTTCGGTTCGACTTTCGAAGACAACGAGATCCTGTTCGAGACGACACCTGCGTTCGACGCGATCGGCTTCACCGAGATGCGATCGCGGATCTTCCCGGTGTTCATCAACCTAGTGAACAACGCGATCTACTGGGTGGCGCGGTCGGCGGAGCGGATCGTGCGGCTCGACTTCGTTGACGGCAAGGTGGTGGTCGCGGATACGGGACCGGGCGTCGATCGCGACGACGTATGGCGCCTTTTCCAGCTCTTCTTCACGAAGCGTTCGTCCGGTCGGGGGGTCGGACTGTATCTGAGCCGAGTGAACCTCGAGGCGGGGCGTCACGCGATAAGGTACGCCGAGGCCTCGGACCCCCACGTCCTGCCGGGCGCCAACTTTATCATCGAACTTCGGGGGGTGAGCGATGGAAACGGCGCAGTTTGACGCCAACTTCGCCGACGCGGTGGTGCGGAGCTTTCGCGACGACGCGATCCGGACCGCGGTGCTGATAGACGACCAGTTTCCGACCTATCTCCAGATGCGAGGTGCGGCCGTGGAGAACGAGTTCGAGGAGGTTGGGCGGGCGGCCAACCTCTACGGCTTCTTCCACCAGCGAGGCCTCATCTGCGACATCGAGAACTGGCGCAAACCGGACGAAGCCGACCTGGACCTTATCGACAAGGTGCGGAAGAGCGATCTGGTCGTGCTGGATTACCAACTCGGGGTCGGCGGCCCCAAGACGGCCTTGGAGATCCTTCGACATCTCGCCGTCTCCGCACACTTCAACTTAGTCGTCCTGTACACGAACGATTCGCTTAGCAAGGTAGCACTGTCCGCGGCGGCTGCCATGCGGGGCGTTGCGACCCCCGACCCGAAACTGGTTCCCTCGGCGGAGGTCCTCGGCGAGGCGGAGGCGATCTTGGATCGAGAGGAGTTTCGCGAGGTCGATGCAGACGGGCTCGTGGCCTACCTCACCCGAGGCGAGACGCCCTGGAAGGACGATCTACAAGCTGCCATGACCGAGGCCGATATGCATCTGCGCAGCCTTCGGCCCCTGACCGACCACGTGGCGCGCAGCTGGATCAAGCAGGTCTCCGGCGGCTATGTACCCGTCGATGGCCCGCTCATCGAGCTTCGCTGCAACCTCGCAGACGCCAGCACGATATGGATCCACGGCGGCAGCTGCTTCGTCGCCGTCGTGGACAAGCAGAAGGCGGGAGACGACCAGGCCGAGGGAATCTATGTCTGGAACCGAATAGGTGCTGCCCTGCGTGCCTGGCGCCCGAATTTCTACCGCCTCATGCTGTCGGACATCCAGAACACCCTGGAGCTCGAAGCCGTCACTGACCATGAGGCTTGGCTCGACGACAATCTCTGCCTCGGTCTTGGGCTCTATCTGCTCGAATCCGACGACGCGGCCGCCGGCAAAATGGAGGGCGGCGCGGTGGCCGGCTCAGCCCAGAGCCTCATCGACCGGTTCGTCGACCTCATCCGCCGCCGTCTGGCGACCCACGTGAAGATCACCGAGACGGCGACGAGCGTGATCTCGGCGCGGTTGTCGACCGCGCTCGGCCCGCCGCGTCCGGGCGAGACGGGCCGCCACGTCCGGGCCAGGGAGCTGGCGCATGTCGCCGCTGACGCGGCGTGCGAGTGGCAGGAGAAGGTGCTGCCGGCTGTCAACGCCTTCATGATCTCCGATGAGTTCCGCGGCGGCCACATTACGACCGGGTCGGTTCTGCGATCGGGGGAGACGGACTACTGGCTTTGCGTCTCGCCGGCCTGCGATCTCGAACCGAGGGCGACCGGGCCTGTGCTGCTCCAGCTCATTCGGCTCACCAAGGGACCGTCGACGGACAAGTATTCGACGGGCGAGCATATCGTCATCACCACGCAAAAGGGGCCTGCGGTGCTGACAGCGCTGAATGCGCTCAACCGGCAGCCTTCGTTGAAGGTGGTTCTGCTCCCAAACGGAACGGGGGTCGTCCGCGAAGGGGCGGCCGCGCCGGTGCTGACCGGATGGTTCGCATCTGGGATGGCACCAAGCGCCTTCGACCCCGTCATTGGGGCTCCCCCGCCCGCTGCGGCGGAGCCAGTGATCGAGGCAACGGCCGAGACGGTGGCCGAGCCTGACCTGGCGGCCGTGGTGGAGGCGACACCTGGGGCACCGGTCGAGGCCAGACAGCCCGCGCCAGCCGCCCATACCGGTGGCGGCATCGCATTCACAGTGGTTGCACAGCTCCGCGGAACGTTCGCGACCCGCTTTCTGATGTCGGCCGGTCAGCACCTGTCGCGTGTGGGCGTCGACTTCATTGACCTATAGGGCGCCCCGACATCAGCCCCCGACGCTCATCGCGAGCTTTATCCCGCGCGGCTGTCGCCTCGACGACCCCAGGCCGGGTGCGCTATGACCCATGCCTTCTGAGGACGACCGTCATGGCATTCCAGGACGAACCTAACGGAGAAACGGCATATCCGCTTCTCGCAGGCGTGAGGCTGTTGGTTCCGCCCGGCGTCCTCGTCCAAGTGGGGAGCCACTAGTAAGTGTTCGTTGCCCTGCTGAGATGGGCGTCATCTTTGTCGAGCGTCTGGGCGACTGCATCTGTATTGTGTTACCAAAGGGCGAGCAGATTGGAATGCATTAATGCCTGATTTGGCCAAGTTCTGTTGTTTTGCCTGCCCAGCTAACGACTTTACGGAGAAGGCACTCGAGCAGTGCTGCCCAACCTGCAACCGTCCGTTTGGCTTTCCCCTTAGTGCTTCGCCGGAAACCATCGGCTCCTATCGGATCATAAAGCCCTTGGGGCGGGGATTTTACGCCTGTACGTACGTCGCCGAGAAGACCGGCGCCCTGAAAACAAAGCATGTTCTCAAGGTCAGCCCTACGTCTCTTTACACGTTCTTTAAAAAGGACTTCAACGCCGAGAGCGCGCGCCATGCGCAAGTGGCCGACGGCGCGGAGTATGTGGTAGGCATCTCCGATGTCTTCGACGCGGACGTAGTCTTCGGGGACTTTTCCGCGATCTGCCACATCGCGGTTCTGGACTACGTTGAAGGGGCGCCGCTTTCCGACCTGTTTACAGGGGCGGAGAAGTTGCAGGCGGGCACGGCGGCCCAAGTCGCAGCCGATCTCTTCCGGCTCAAGGCCGAGCTGGAGAGCCGGCTGGTCAATCACAACGACCTCCACGCCTCAAACATCATCGTCGAGCGGCTGACTCCAGGGAAGTACCGTCAGGGCGCTATGGATCCGGCCGTACGGGTTGTGGCGATCGATCTGGGCTCCGTCGCGCCTGATCGCAGGTCGGGAAACGGCTATCTGGGCGATTTGCACTGGATCGCGCGGCACATCCAGTCCTTGGCGGAGGTTCTGCTCCGCGAACCCGACACCATCAGTGACCTGGATAGCCGAGTGGCAAACGCGCTGCAGATGATCGCCCAGAGCATCGTCCCCGCGCTCGAGAACCAGCGAACTCCCGATGCCGACGATTTCGTTCATCTGATCGAGGAGCAATATTTCAAGACGTCTGAGCCGTGGCGGCCTTGGCGCAATCCGCTTGTGCTGAAGACGTTCAACGCCTCGTACAACGCCCAGACGCTGGATGCTTGGCACGTCCCACAGCTCCTCGTCGATCCGGACGGCGCTTGGCTCGCGCGGATCAGTGCGCCCGGCCCGTTGGTGATGACCGGGATGCGCGGCTGCGGCAAGACGCTGCTGCTTCGCGCTGTTCAGTTTCATGCGCGTGCGGCGCGGCATGCGGATGAGTCCGACGCGGACGTCATGACGCGCTTGGCGAAAGATAATTACGTCGGAGTCTTTGTGTCGGCACAGCGCCTCCTCAACGTGGGCCAGAGCATGGAGTCGCAGACCAAGGACCTGTTTCCCCGCCTCTTTGTCGCCTATGCGCTCGAGGCCGCCCGAGCGCTGGCGCACCTGCTGGACATTTCCCCGGAAAAGGTCAGGCACGATGCCCAAACCGTTATCCTCTCCGCCGTCCTCGCCGCTCTCGATCCCAGCCCCGCTATGGCGGACCTGGCGACCGTTGAACAACTGGAGCGGCATCTCAGTAGTTTGCTGGTGAACCTCAGCCGCAGCGACAGCGAGATCCGGCTGGCTTCGCATCCGGCCAACGCTTTCGCTAATCTTGCCGAAGCAATCCGAAACGCGTCGGCCCTCTGGGCCTCGGCTCAGGTGCTGTTCCTGCTCGACGATGTCTCCACTCGCTACATGGAACCGGATCGCGTCGAGGACGTGCTTTCAGCGCTGATCTTTCAGAATCCCAACTGCGCCTTCAAGATGACGTCCGAGGCGCAGACCATTTTCCTCAGCCTCAAGTCGCCCGGCACCGTCAACCCGGCCGCCCACTGGCGAGACTTCGCCACCTTTGACCTCGGCGCAGAGGTCAATCAGCGGCTGAAGGACCGCGAGGGCAAGCCATTCGTAGAGATGATCCTGCAGCAGCGGGCTAGATTCTATCCGGGGCACCCCCGTGGCCGCCCGTCCGAAGTGCTGGGGGACGTTCCGCGTGAACAGATAGCGGAGATCATCGCAAGCTCAAAGCCGGACTCCAGCGACCGTAAGCGAGTCTATAGGGGCCTGACGGCGCTAACGGCCGTGTGCGTCGGGGACATCGGGAGCGTAATTACCATCTATGAGAACATGCTCACGCGCTCGGGGGGACGAATCCCAGTTGCGGATGACGTACAAAATGACGTCTTCCAAGATTACTGCTCCCGGCACCTTTACCTTCTCGACCGGCGAGAAGGACACCTAAAAGCAGTCGCCCAGTCCTTCGCGGAAGCCGCCCATGAGCTGCTGATCCAGTCCGGAAGGCGCGGTGGACGGCGGCGCCTCAGGCAGTACGCGAGCATCTACGTCCGAATCACCACCGGCGATCCAGACGAGCAGATGGCACGGCTGCGCGAGCTAGTGGACGCAGGCGTGTTCGTATTCACTGGTGGGGCGGCCCGCACCAAGACGCGTGACTCAAACCCCACTCAGCAATTCAAGCTCACCTTCCGGAAGATCTACGGCTTGGTGAATTTCATCGGTCTGGCGGAGCGCGACCGTTTCGAGCTGTCCGGGACGGACCTTGAGGACTGGCTTTCCAACCCCACGGACGGCAAGGCGATCCTGATGAGGAATCTGCGATCGGCTTCCGAAGCCGGCGACGACGCCGAAGAGGTCGAAGCGCCCATTGCCGCGGCCTCGAGATCGAGAACGCGCCAAGGTGCGCTGGACCTCACGCTCCCTGTGCCCAAGCTTCCTGAAGAGAAGGATTTGACGACCACAGAGCGCTTGCTTAAGGACGCACATCTGCCCTTGCCGACAATCGAGGAGTTGGACTTCACGCAGCTTGCGGAAGGCCGCGTTGACACTGTCGTGATGCTCGCCCTGGGGTTCGAAGAACGGACGAAGGCCTCGGCCGCCCGTCTGCTCGCAGCCACCCGGCCACGCCAGGTTGTCGCTCTGCGCTATCCTGAGTCCGGGTACACGAATGATATCCTGCAACTGGTCGAAGAATCCGGGGCCAATGTTCGCATCATTGACTACGTCGACCTCCTCAAAGGCGCTTCGATTTCGCTCGGCGAGCGATCCGTCATCGATGTCACTGGCTTGGCCAAGCCAGCGATCTTCCAGTTGGTCCGGGAAGCGTTGATCAGTTCAAGTGGCGTCGATGTCGCTTACACGGCCGCCGAACACTACTTCCCGCTGGAGGCCGACTTGGATGAGGTCGTGAAGGCATTCACCTCCGACAACCATCACCAACTGCTACTATCCCTCAAAGGAGTCCTAACTGGCGAAGGCGGGCCGTACCGCTCTACACCACAACTGCCAGACGATTCCGACGGCACACGCCTGAGAGGGCTTTTTGCGTTCGCATCCTCCAAGCACGAACGGCTAATCCAGCTGGTGGAGGAGCGCGACTATGACCTCATCGAGGTGATGGTAAGCGAGAAGCAGAACTCGCGCTCCAAGATCGCGCAGATCGCGGCCGAGGTCGCGGTGCGCGGGCAAGATAGCGGCAACATCCGGACCTGCAACGCCGGTGATCCGGCCGCGGTCCTCCAGGCCTTGGCAGAGCGCTACGAGGCGTGGTCTGTCCGTGACGGACTGAATTTCGAGATAGGCCTAACGGGAAACAAGATTCAGACTGTAGCCGCGGCCGCATTCAGCGCGTCGTACAGGGTGAACCAGGCCTGGTACGTGTCGCCAGCGACTTTCGATCGCCAGCGCTTTACGACTGGCGTTGGAGGTACGCGTGTCTTTCGAATCAAATCTTTCCGAGCATAATGCTGGCTTGCGGCTCGCAAGCAGACCTTACAAACTCCCCTGAGGGGTCATCTGAGACCTTAGCCTCTCTCGGTTGAATGTCCGCTGCCGTTCTTCGGACGCCGTAGGCCGCCACTAACGGCCCAATTGCTGCTGCAGATCGAAGCGGCCAAAACTGATGGAAGCGGAAGTACGGCTTTCGGGAAAAAAACGTTCAGATCAATTAGCACTACGTCCGGGTGTCAGCCGAAAGTTCCAGTTTCGTTGATTGCTAACCAAGATGCTACCACTATCCAGAATGCTCTATCCATTAGGCGTGTTGAGGTGACCCTAGCCTCGCCATGTCGCATCGATGTCAATCGATTGTGGGCGGAGCGCTCCACTGCTTCGATACAACTGAAGATTTGATACTAATTCGTGGAACAGCTCCATTATGTCGAGTGCCACCAGTTTTCGAGCCTTTATCTCAGCCCTCGATCGCGCATGGGTTGCCGCGAAGGTCACAGTTCTTCCGGAAGCACCGCCGACGCTCAGCGATGAGAAGGACCAGCTCCAGGATCTGCTGACGGATGCCCTAGTCGAGCGGGGGAGCGGCTTTACCATGGCAGGGTTGCGCCGGTTCATCCCGTTCCTGACACTGGAGACCATTCTCGCCGGGATCGACGAGGACCTTCCGCGAGTGCTCCGGAAGATCGCGCAGCACTTGTCAGTAGACACCGAGATTGTCAGACCAGGTGCGGAAGGGTGGGATACCGCGCTTGCGGTCGGCGTTCGCCTACTCGAGCTCAACGACTTCCTGTCCCCCGATCAGCAAGTCGACAACATGGCGTCGGGATTGCGGCGCCTCCTTGTTGACGGACATCGTTTCTCTATTGGGGAAGACGGTATCGATCGAAAATCGGATGGTTTCATTACCGTCACGAAGCATATCGTCGAAAAGCTACAAGTCGCTGGCCGCCATGACGCTTTTAAGTTTCTGGAGGGATTTGCACGGCGCGTCCACTCGTACGAGTTCGATCAGGTTCTATATAGTCGAAACCCGTCTCTGACACCAAGGGACGCATCAATCCCGTTCGGCTTTCTCTGGCAGTTGGCTGCTCGCGCTTCGCCTGTGCCGACCTTTGCTGATGACCCGAATACTGCAATGCGCCAAGCGATCCAGCTTGCGCGGGATCTTGTCGCCTTGATCGGCGTGGAGAGTTACGGACAATTCTGGGGTCTCGCCTCGGCAACCGGCAAGCTCGACAACTGGTTGGCGGAGGCGACTCTCCACGACCACCTATTCTCAATCCAGCAATGGACTCCCTTCATAACCCCTCTTTTCCTTCGGAACTTCTTCGGCACCGAATACGACGAAGACCTGCGCCGCAAATTGGGGTGGGGGGTGGAGGACGTGGCCATTGCTGCTGAGGTCGTGCTTTCCGAAGTGCCGTCCAGCCCTGGGCTGCTGTCGGCGAGCAAACTGCAGAAGCGGCTGTCCGAGGACACGGTGAGTTCCCTACTGATCGATATGACCCACCAACCCCCGTCGCCGAACGCCGAATACCTCACACCCTTCTCGGCGCCCAAGGCCGACCTGATGTTCCGGCCGTTACTTGCTGCAATGCTGCCAGAATGCGTGTTAATCCGCTCTCGCTCGACCTTCGGCCCAGCCTGCTGCGAGGCTGTTGCAGCTGGATTGAGGAAAGCTCTGTCAGAGAGCCAAGTCAGCAAGATGACCGGCGACGGACTCGAAAGAACCACAGGAGCCATCTTAAAATTCTGCGGACTTCTGCCTACGATCGAAGCGAAGCGCTATCGTACGCGGACGCTGGACGGTGAATGCGACCTCGTCCTTGAGGACGATGAAACGGTCATCCTGATTGAGTGCAAGGCAAAACCTATTACAAGGGCGGCAATGGCGGGCGACACCAGCGACGCCGTGCTTGCGTACCTCGAAGGAATCGTTGCCTCTCAGACGCAGGCCCTGCAGCACCAATTCGTCCTCGAGAACGACGGACGTATCGTTTTCGAGGACAACTCCGTGCTGGAGCGGAGAGATAGAAAGATCGTTCGTTTGTCGATGACCCTTTTCGACTACGGCACGTTGCAGGATCGGTTCATATTCTCGCAATTGGCGACTGTCCTTGCGAGCAGCACTCTGACCGCAACTGACCCGTCTAACGCATCATCCACCCGACGCGCGAAGAAGTCGAACGAGATTCTCGAGAAGCTCCGGAAGCACCTCGCAGGTGATGCTAACCTGAACGAGGACTTTGCTCATAGGATCTGGGAACGCTCTTTGCCTACTGCCTCGTTGTCGATCGGCCAATTGGCAGTCCTCCTTGTCGATCGGAACACTGTGGGCAAGCTCGCCGAGGCGCTCGTGAAGCCCGCTACCTATGCCAGTGGGAGTGTATTGAAGGAATTTTATTGGATGCGAAAGCAGGGGCTGCTTTCAAGTTAGCTGGAGCCGTGGCATCATCTTCGCCTTGGCGATGCCTTTGGTTGTCCACCCACGGGGATTGATTGGGTTGAGATGCAGACGGTCAGCATCATGCTGAATCAAATTAAAACATCACCTTTGAGCGTGGGTACGAAGCGTGCTCACGCCTTAGCTAGACGAGGTCGGCGGGATAACAGAGACTTCCTAGCGCATTCAGCCCCGACCTGGACGAGCCTGCTCTTGGCCAATTGTCGTCGTTTGCGAGGATCCGCTGCCGATAAAGGCCTGGCGCTTCATGCCTGTGAAGATTCGGACAACTGCAGCCTTCCAAGATGACAGTAGGTCGCAGAGAAAAGAGTTCAAACAATCGGCATCCTGCGCGCACCTGATCAATCAGCCGCAAGTCTTTGACGTTCCGAGTTGGGCAATGGGGCAACGTCAAAGTTGTTTGCCTTTGGGATCACCAACCGCATAGAGGCGACCGCCATCTGAAGCGAGTGCGTGCTCAAGAGCGACCCGGTGTGCCTGCCAGTCTGCATATTGCTTTTGGCCGGCGTCGAAGCCGAAGACCAGGAGGTTGACCTGTGGTGTGTCCCCCAGCGTAATTTTCCGCACGCCGGTAGCGACCTCGTCGACCAGTGGATGAACAGACTGACCGGCCGCGCCACGAATCCTGCGGAGGTTGCTGCACAACCTTGTGTAGCTTTTCTCAAGATCTTCCCGATAGCCGTCCAGGATGGCGCGATAGGCCGCGATCTGCGCCAGTACCGGGGCTGGAAGTCTGGACCGGATGCTGCCGAGCTCCGGATTCTTGAAGTCTTTGGCCTCCCAGAATACAAGCCGGGCCTCGTCCGTTCCCTGCGGCTCCAGTGCGAGAAGGTCGATACGTGGTGAAGTGATCTCGTCGCCCGGTTCGTTCCGCTCAACCGTCCCAGGCAATGCGATCTCCACGTCAATAACCTTGGGATTTGCGACAGCGATCGAATGGCAACCGCTTTTTTCCCTACCCGCATAAATGCCCGCTGCACGCTTCATAAGGGCAATCGATGTGGGCCCTTCATAGCTTTTGACGAAGGCCTTGGTCTCGAGCGCGGCGACATCAAACTTCTCACCATCGAAGTGGATCTGACCGCTGAGTTTCGGGTCGAGCAGGAACTTCTCGTGAGTGCTTGCCCTGAGTGCGAGCAGCCCTGCCTCGACCTTGAAGATTGACTGACCCTTCCAGTAGACATTCAGGGATTTGCCGCGAAGCGCGATCACCAGCTCGCGGTCGTCGAGAACGTCACGCCACCAACCCTTCTCTGCTGCTTTCTCCAGCTGCGTTACGAAGTGGCCAGGCAGTGACCGGTCGAAATTTTTGATGGTGATTTCGGGCATGCCCCCTCGCTGGAAAACGCCGGTACTTCTTCAAAGGTCTAGCTGCTTTGCAAGAACGGAATATTCCTTGCTTAGTACCTCTACCTATCTCGCTAGACAACCGGTCGCACCACGCAAGTCTTTGCACGTCGGGCTGATCTGGCGACCTCTTTGTCCTTGCGTATCTGTGAATTCGACATTTTCTGCTCGCTCCCGATCGCCCAGCAGACGAGACAAAAAGTGCCGGCAACCAGAATACTGTGGGGCCAAGTTCTGACGGTCCTCCTGATCGTGTTCGTCACCACCTGGTGTGGAACGCAATGGACAGCGTGGCGGCTAGGTTTCCAGGCGGAACTGGGTCCGCCCTGGTTCGAACTCGCCGGCTACCCGGTCTATCCGCTACCAGCCCTATTCTGGTGGTGGTTTTTCTATGATGCCTATGCCCCGGAGGTCTTTCTTGAGGGTGCTGTCATCGCGGCAAGCGGCAGCTTCGTGGCGATCGCTGTTGCCATCGGCATGTCGGTATGGCGGGCACGCGAGGCGAAGAACGCCGCCACGTACGGTTCGGCCCGCTGGGCAACGCGCGATGAAATTGCGGCCGGAGGCCTGATTGGACCGGACGGCGTGGTACTTGGCAAGATCGAAGGGAAATATCTGCGCCATGATGGTCCCGAACATGTGCTGTGTTTCGCGCCGACACGCAGCGGCAAGGGCGTTGGCCTTGTCGTTCCGTCGCTGCTTACTTGGCCGGGTTCGGCGATTGTCCACGACATCAAGGGTGAGAACTGGGAACTGACGGCCGGTTGGCGGGCGCGCTTTGGGCGCATCCTGCTCTTTGATCCAACCAATGCGGCATCTGCCGCCTACAACCCTTTGCTGGAAGTCCGGCGTGGGGAATGGGAGGTTCGTGACGTGCAGAACGTCGCTGACGTGCTGGTTGATCCCGAGGGCTCGCTGGAACGCAGGAACCACTGGGAGAAGACCAGCCACGCGCTGCTGGTCGGCGCCATCCTGCACGTCCTCTATTCTGAAACGGACAAGACGCTTGCCGGAGTTGCGAACTTCCTTTCCGATCCGCAAAGGCCGATCGAGACGACGCTGCGCACCATGATGCTGACGCGGCATCTGGGCGATGGCGGACCGCATCCGGTCGTGGCGTCGGCAGCAAGGGAACTGCTCAACAAGTCTGAGAACGAGCGGTCAGGCGTGCTTTCGACGGCCATGAGCTTTCTGGGCCTCTACCGCGATCCGGTGGTGGCGAAGGTGACGTCCCGCTGCGACTGGCGGATCGCCGATCTGGTCGAGGACGAGCGGCCAGCGACCCTCTACCTGGTCGTGCCGCCATCCGACATCAGCCGCACCAAACCGCTGATCCGGCTCATCCTCAACCAGATCGGCCGCAGGCTGACGGAAGACCTTCATGCGAAGGATCGGCGGCATCGTCTGCTTATGATGCTCGACGAGTTTCCGGCTCTCGGCCGGCTCGATTTCTTCGAGTCTGCGCTCGCCTTCATGGCGGGCTACGGCATCAAGAGTTTCCTGATCGCGCAGTCGCTCAACCAGATCGAAAAGGCATACGGGCCGAACAATTCGATCCTCGACAACTGCCATGTACGGGTGAGCTTTGCCACCAATGACGAGCGCACGGCCAGGCGCGTCTCCGACGCGCTGGGAACGGGAACCGAGATGCGGGACATGAAAAACTATGCCGGCTACAGACTGTCGCCCTGGCTCGGACATCTGATGGTCTCGCGGCAGGAGACTGCGCGGGCCCTGATGACGCCCGGCGAGATCATGCAGCTTCCGCCGACCGATGCCATCGTCATGGTCTCGGGCCTGTTCCCCATCCGGGCGAACAAGGTGCGCTATTTCGCCGATCCACGCCTTGCCGGGCGCGTCCTGTCACCACCGAAGCCCGAAACTATCCCGGGAACATCCCGCCCCGATGACTGGACCGGCAGGACAGTCCATGCAGTGCCGGAAGGCAATCTTCTGCAATCCGGCCTCTCTGCGGACACGCAGGAAGAGGATCCGGCAAATGGCGGCATCCGCCGCCAGCCTGAGCTCCCGGAACACGAGGATGTCGCGCCGGAACGGACAGTGCTGCGCGGCGACGAGTTCGATCTGGACCCGGACGAAGCCGATGATGATGCGGTGCGTCGGCGTGCGGTCGATCAGGCCATGCGGCGCGCTGCACGGCAGGCCACCCTCGATCCTGATGACGGCATCGGGCTTTGACCGTGAAGGACGCCAAGAAAAGACGGCTTTCTGCCTATCTCGATCCTGACGTCATGAACGCGCTTGCCGACTATTCGGCACGCCGCGATGTGTCGCTGTCGCTGATAGCCGAGGCTGCGATCGCGTCGTTCCTGTCACCGGATGCCGAGGAGCGGAAGGAGGCGGCAGTCACAAGGCGCCTCGACCAGATCGACCGGCGCGTACAGCGTGTCGAACGTGATGTCGGCATCGCGATCGAGACGCTGGCGCTATTCGTCCGCTTCTGGCTCAACTCGACCCCGGCATTGCCGGAATCCGCGCAGGCCGAAGCGCGCGCGAAAGGTCTGCAGCGGTATGACGCGTTCGTGGACGCGCTTGGCCGCAGGCTGAGCAAGGGACCAAAGCTCAGACAGGAAATCGCTGATGACGTCCCGCCGGCGTCGCAAGCCGATGCGGGCGAATCCCCGTTGCGATAGATGGGCTGCGGCAGGCCGGCAAGATCGCCGCACCGCATTCCGCAGGTCTCTGCACGTCGGGTTGCGATCGCCCGCTTTGCCTGTTGCAAGGCTGCTGTTCATGCCTCTTCTAATCATCCCCGACAGCGGCACGGAACAGGCTCGCCGCAGTGAACGGGGGTCATCGTGGCAGGCAGTCATGATTCTGGCAGGGAAGCGGTGTCGCGCGGCGCGCGTATGCTGCGCACGGCGCTTGGGCCGGCCATAGCACGCTTCCTCGAGGATCCTGACATCGTCGAGGTGATGCTGAATCCGGACGGACGCCTCTGGGTCGACCGGCTGCGGGAAGGGCTCTGCGCCACCGATGAACTGCTGGTGCCGGCCGACGGCGAGCGCATCATCCGCCTGGTCGCCCACCATGTCGGCGCGGAAGTACATCGGGACTCGCCGCGCGTGTCGGCGGAACTGCCGGAGACAGGCGAACGTTTCGAGGGCCTGCTGCCGCCTGTCGTTCTGGCGCCGACCTTCGCCATCCGGAAGCCGGCGGTCGCAGTGTTTGCCCTCGGGGATTACGTCACCGCGGGCATCATGACCGCGGGCCAGGCCGACGTGCTGCGGCTTGCCGTCGAAAGAAGGAAGAACGTTCTGGTCGCCGGCGGTACGTCGACCGGCAAGACGACGCTGGTCAACGCGCTGCTGGCCGAGGTCGCCAGAACCGCCGACCGCGTCGTGCTGATCGAGGATACGCGCGAACTGCAATGTGCCGCGCCCAACCTGGTGGCGCTGCGCACCAGGGATGGTGTTGCCTCGCTGTCCGACCTGGTCAAGTCCTCGCTGCGGCTTCGCCCCGACCGTATCCCGATCGGTGAGGTGCGCGGTGCTGAAGCCCTCGATCTCCTGAAGGCCTGGGGCACCGGCCACCCGGGCGGCATCGGTACCATTCACGCCGGTTCTGCCACTGGGGCACTGCTCCGGCTCGAGCAGCTCGTGCAGGAGGCCGTCGTCACGGTTCCGCGCGCGCTCATTGCCGAGACCATCGACCTCATCGCGGTTCTCGCTGGCCGGGGTGCTGCGCGCCGTCTCGTCGAGATCGCATGGGTCGAAGGGCTCGATCCCGCCACCGGCGACTACCGCACGCTCGAAGCCAGGCTCGAGACTGTCCCGGCTACAGATTCCCAGTCCCCATTGGAGCTACAGAATGAATCCGATCCGCTTCACTTTATCGTCTATCCCTAGCCCTGATGCACTGGTCACGCGTGCCGCAGTGACTGCTGCAGTCGTCGCCATGAGGATTGCGCCTGCCCACGCCGCAGGCTCGACCATGCCGTGGGAGGAGCCTCTTCAGCAGATCCTCGAATCTGTCGAAGGACCAGTCGCCAAGATCGTGGCGGTGATCATCATCATTGTCACCGGCCTCTCGCTCGCCTTTGGCGATACGTCTGGAGGCTTCAGGCGCCTGATCCAGATCGTGTTCGGACTGTCGATCGCTTTCGCGGCGAGTTCTTTCTTCCTTTCGTTCTTCTCGTTCGGCGGCGGAGCGCTGATCTGATGGAGGAGGAAGTTCGCGGCTTTTTCGTCCCCGTGCATCGTGCCCTTACCGAACCGATCCTGCTCGGCGGCGCACCACGTGCGGTCGCCATCGCCAATGGCACGCTGGCTGGCGCGGTCGGCCTGGGCCTGAGGCTCTGGATTGTCGGCCTTGTCATCTGGGCGATCGGGCATTTCGCCGCCGTCTGGGCGGCGAAACGCGATGCACAGTTCGTAGACGTGGTTCGCCGGCACCTGCGCTATCCCGCGCATTTCGGCTGCTGAGAGGCTTTTCCCATGATGAACCTCGCCGAATACCGCAGACGCCCGTCCAGTCTTGCGGACTATCTGCCATGGGCAGCACTGGTTGCGCCCGGTTTGGTGATCAACAAGGATGGCAGCTTCCAGAGAACTGCCCGTTTCCGCGGTCCCGATCTGGATTCCGCCACGCCGGCGGAGCTCGTCGGTACAACCGCCCGGCTGAACGGCGCGCTCCGCCGGCTCGGCTCGGGCTGGGCGATCTTCGTCGAGGCGCAGCGCAATCCCGCCACCAGCTATCCAGACAGCCGGTTCCCGGATTCTGCATCTGCGCTTCTCGACATCGAACGGCGCGATCAGTTCGAGAATGGCAATGGTCGGGGACAGTTGCAGTGGAGCAGCCGCCAGCCGGACGGAGAGCTGTTCGAGAGCAGCTATTTTCTCAGCTTCGTCTGGCTGCCGCCGCCTGAAGACGTCTCGCGGATGGAGAACTGGCTTTACGAAGGTCGGGAAAAGAGCGGCGTCGATCCCCGGGAACAGCTGAAGAGCTTCGTCGACCGTACCGACCGTGTGCTGGATCTGTTCGAAGGCTTTGTTCCGGAAGCTGCCTGGCTCGATGACGGCGAGACGCTGACCTATCTGCACTCGACGGTCTCGACCAGGCGTTATCGTGTCCGTGTTCCCGAAACACCGATGCATCTCGATGCGCTCCTGGTCGACCAGCCGCTCGCCGGTGGACTGGAACCGCGACTGGGCGATTTCCATCTGCGCACGCTGACCATCATCGGGTTTCCGACCACAACATTTCCGGGGATCCTCGACGATCTCAACGCGCTTGCCTTCCCCTACCGCTGGTCGACGCGGGCGATCCTGCTCGACAAGACCGATGCGACCAGGCTGCTGACGAAGATCCGCCGCCAATGGTTTGCGAAACGCAAGTCCGTCGCCGCCATCCTCAAGGAGGTGATGACCAATGAGGCATCCGTGCTGGTCGACACTGACGCGGCCAACAAGGCAGCCGACGCGGACGCGGCCCTGCAGGACCTCGGCTCCGACCAGATCGGCCAGGCTTACGTTACGGCAACACTGACGGTGTGGGATGCCGATCCGTCGATCGCAGACGAGAAACTCCGGCTGGTAGAGAAAGTGATCCAGGGACGGGATTTCACGTGCATCGCCGAGAGGGTCAACGCCATCGAAGCCTGGCTCGGCAGCATTCCCGGTCACGTCTATGCGAACGTCCGCCAGCCACCATTGTCGACGCTGAATCTCGCTCACATGATCCCGCTCTCGGCAGTCTGGGCGGGACCCGTCGAGGATAACCATTTTCGTGCCCCGCCGCTGTTCTTCGCCCGGACAGAAGGTGCGACGCCGTTCCGCTTCAGCCTTCATGTCGGCGATGTCGGTCACACCCTCGTCGTGGGTCCGACCGGCGCCGGCAAGTCGGTCCTGCTGGCGATGATGGCGCTGCAGTTCAGGCGCTACGGGAACAGCCAGATCTTTGCCTTCGATTTTGGTGGATCGATCCGCGCGGCAATGCTCGCCATGGGGGGCGACTGGCACAATCTCGGCAGCAGTGCGCCGAACGCGCAGGGGGCGGACGATCCGCTTGCCCTTCTGACCCTGGTGGATCTGCAGGACGACATCGACGCCATTTCGCTTCAGCCGCTTGCCAGCATCCACCACGTTCCGGAGCGTGCCTGGGCGGCCGACTGGCTTGTCGACATTCTTCTGCGCGAAGGCGTCCCCGTCACGCCGGAGGTCAAGGAGCACCTCTGGTCAGCGCTGACATCACTGGCCAGCGCTCCGGTTCAGGAGCGGACACTGACCGGCCTGACCGTGCTGCTCCAGTCCTCGCCGCTGAAGCAGGCGCTGCGGCCCTATTGCATCGGAGGTCCATTTGGCCGGCTGCTCGATGCCGAGCATGAACGTCTTGGTGGCACATCTGTACAGGCATTCGAGACCGAGGGGCTGATCGGCACCGGTGCGGCACCAGCCGTGCTCGCCTACCTCTTCCACCGCATCGAACAGCGAATGGACGGCAGACCGACACTACTGATCATCGATGAGGGCTGGCTGGCGCTCGATGATGGCGGCTTCGCCGGTCAGTTGCGAGAATGGCTGAAGACGCTGAGGAAGAAGAACGCTTCCGTCATCTTCGCCACGCAGTCGCTCTCGGACATCGACGGCAGCCGGATCGCGCCAGCCATCGTCGAAAGCTGCCCGACGCGGGTCTTCCTGCCGAACGAGCGCGCGATCGAGCCGCAGATCACTGCGATCTATCGCCGGTTCGGACTCAATGACCGCCAGATCGAGATCGTCGCCCGAGCGACGCCGAAGCGCGACTATTACTGCCAGTCGCGCCGCGGCAACCGCCTGTTTGACCTGGGGCTTGGTCCGGTTGCGCTGGCACTGTGCGCCGCGTCGTCCAGGTCCGATCAGGCTGCGATCGACCGGGTGATCATCGAGGCCGGCCGCGACCATTTCCTCGAGGCCTGGCTTTCCGATCGCGGCCTTCAATGGGCGGCCGATCTCATTCCCGATCTCGTCAACGTCACCGACCAGTCCGTAAAGGAGGTTCTGCCATGAATTCCGTTCACAGAAGACTTCACCTTCGTCACATGGCCGCCGCCAGCGTTGTCGCAGTGACAATCGCGATGTCGCCGGCTCCGGCATCGGCGTTCATCGTTTTTGATCCGACCAACTACAGCCAGAATCTGCTCCAGGCAGCACGCGCGCTGGAGCAGATCCAGAACCAGATCACCTCGCTTCAGAATGAGGCGCAGATGCTGATCAACCAGGCGAAGAACCTCACCTCGCTGCCGACCTCGCTGCTTGGACAGATCGAAGGCAATTTCTCGCAGATGAAAACCCTCCTCGGCGAGGCTGACAGGCTCGCCTACAGCGTCCAGGACATCGACAGCCGGTTCACCTCGACCTATGAGCAGTTCGGTTCCAATCTCTCCAGCCAGCAGCTTGTCGATGGCGCGCGTGAACGCTGGCAGACCTCGGTCTCGGCATTCGAACATTCGCTGAAGGCGGGTGCAGTCGCTGTCGCCAACATCGAAGGAACGCAGCAGCAGACGGGCGCGCTGGTCGACGCCAGCCAGTCCGCCGTCGGTGTCCTGCAGGCCACCCAGGCTGGCAACCAGCTTCTCGCGGTGCAGGCAAAACAGGTCGCCGACCTCACCGCAATGCTTGCGGCGCAGGGACGGGCTGCCGCGCTGGAACAGGCAAGGACGGCCGCCGCACAGGAGCAGGCGAGAGAACAGTTCAGCCGCTTCATGACAGGCAGTGGCTACAGCCCGTCATCCGTGAAGATGTTTCACGACTGAGGCCGGTCGTCATGGATCCCAGAATCGCCGCCCGGATGACAGCCGTTATTGCCTTTGGCGCCGCCATGACCGCCGCCTTCATGGTGCTGCGCGGCGACGGCTCGCAGGACGCGTCCTCCCCGCGCTCCGCACATCCGGGCGGCGAGCCGGCAAAGGTCGAACTTGCGCGATGCCGGGACATCGGCATGGCCGCCGTTTCTGACGAGGTCTGCAGGAAGCTGTGGGCCGAGAACCGCCGGCGTTTCCTGCACCCGTCCCGGCCCGTGGCACCTTATGCAGTTCCATCGGTAGAGAAGGACCAGAGCCGGCTGCTGCCTCTGCAGCCGTCGACACCGCCGGGTACGGAAGACGAACTCCA
Source organism: Mesorhizobium sp. ES1-6 (assembly GCF_020164775.1). Lineage (NCBI taxonomy): Bacteria > Pseudomonadati > Pseudomonadota > Alphaproteobacteria > Hyphomicrobiales > Phyllobacteriaceae > Mesorhizobium > Mesorhizobium sp. ES1-6. The sequence continues at coordinate 130,995 of NZ_JAIUGU010000002.1, read as the reverse complement.
CCCGAACACGGTGTCGCCATGAATGACACCGGCGTCATCGACCGTTTCCTCGAGACCTTTACCCGGTACATCGATTCAGGCTTCGGTCTGCTCGGCGGCGAGGTCGCCTTTCTCACCTCGACGTTGATCGTCATCGACATCACGCTTGCCGGACTGTTCTGGGCCTGGGGGGCGGACGAGGACATTCTTCACCGGCTGGTGAAGAAGACGCTCTATATCGGTTTCTTCGCCTTCATCATCGGCAACTTCAACCGTCTCGCCGGCATCGTCTTCGAAAGTTTTTCGGGGCTTGGCCTGAAAGCAGGAGGATCAGCACTTTCGGGCTCGGCACTGCTGCAGCCGGGCCGCGTCGCGCAGGTCGGCATCGACGCCGGCAATCCGATCCTCGAAGCCGCCAGCCAGCTGATGGGCTACGTCTCCTTCTTCGAGAATTTTGTCCAGATCGCAGTGCTGATGACCGCCTGGGCAATCGTGCTGATCGCTTTCTTCATCCTCGCCGTCCAGATCTTCGTCACATTGATCGAGTTCAAGCTGACGACACTTGCAGGCTTCGTGCTGATCCCCTTCGCCCTGTTCAGCAGGACTGCCTTCCTCGCCGAGAAAGTGCTCGGCAACATCGTCGCCTCCGGCGTGAAGATCCTCGTGCTCGCCGTCATTGTCGGCATCGGCTCGGGTCTCTTTGGCGAGTTCACCCGCGGCTTCGGCGCCGAACAGCCCACAATCACGGATGCGCTGTCGCTTGTGCTGGGCGCCCTCTCGCTGATGGGGCTGTCAATCTTCGGCCCAGGCATCGCAACGGGGCTCGTTTCCGGAGCACCGCAACTCGGTGCGGGCGCTGCTGTAGGCACCAGCCTTGGCGCCATCGGCCTGGGTGCTGCCGGCGCCATGGGCGTCCGGGCCGGACTGAGCGGCGGCGCAAGTGCGCTCAATGCCGGAGGGCGCATGTCAGCAACCGCTGCCCGTGGCGGGGCGCATCTTGCCGGCAGTACCTCGACCGTCTGGGGACTTGCCGCGGCAACATCCGGACAGAGCGGCGCGGGCTCTATTGCCGCCGGCATGGCCGGTGTTGCCAAGGCCGGCGCTGGTGCCGCTGTCCAGCCGGTGAAGCAGGCGATGTCGCGCGTGGCGTCAGCCCTGTCTTCCAGCCAGCAGGCTGGCCGCTCGGCCGCATGGACTGTGACCGGCGGAGAGCAGCCATCGGGAGTGGCTGCGGCAGGGCGTGCTTCAGGCGGTGAGGCCAGTGCGGGATCTCCGCCGGAATGGGCCAACCGCATGAAGCGCGGCCAGACCATGAGCCATGGCGCCAGCATGGCCGCGCATTCCGTCCGCTCCGGTGATCACGGTGGCGGCTCGATGAACGTTTCCCTCAGTCAGGATGACCGCCGATGAACCTCTTCAGACGTCCATCCGTCCGTTATGGGACGACACCGCAGCCCGAGACGCCCTACCAGCGTGCTGCGCAGGTCTGGGACGAGCGCATCGGCTCTGCCCGCGTGCAGGCGACGAACTGGCGGCTGATGGCTTTCGGTTCCCTCCTGCTGGCAGGCGGTCTCGCATCCGCCCTGGTCTGGCAGTCGACGCGTGGCTCCGTGGTCCCCTGGGTGGTTCAGGTTGACAGGCTCGGCGAAGCGCAGGCTGTCGCCCCCGCCGTGGCGGGTTACAGGCCGACAGATCCGCAGACCGCATGGCATCTCGCCCGCTTCATCGAGCAGGTGAGAAGCATCCCGGATGATCCGGTCATCGTGCGCCAGAACTGGTTGCGCGCTTACGACTACACGACGGATCGCGGCGCCGTCTCCCTCAACGACTACGCCCGGCTGAATGATCCCTTTGCCAGGGTCGGCAAGACCCAGATCGCGGTCGAGGTCTCCAGTGTCATCCGGGCTTCGCCGGACTCGTTCCGTGTCGCCTGGATCGAGCGCCATTACGAGAACGGCAGCCTGGCCAGCACCGAGCGCTGGACCGCCATTCTCACCATCGTCATTCAGCAGCCCCGCGACGCCGACCGGCTGAAAGCCAATCCGCTCGGCGTCTACGTCAATGCCATCAACTGGTCGAAGGAGCTTTCATGATGTCTGCGGCACGAACGCGCAAAACGAAAAGACAGACCGCCCGCGACATCACAGGGGTACGTTTGCTGGGGCTGGCCCTGCTGTCGGCGACAGCACTCGCCGGCTGTGCCTCGAAAAAATACATTCCGCCGGAGATCCGGTATGACGATATGGTCCCCGCGGTGCAGAAAGCCGACACGCCCGGTCCGGTAAAAGTGGTGGAACTGCCAAAACCGCTTCCGCTTCCTGGCCAGCTGAAGCCGGTCGAGACCAGCAGGGCGAAATTGGAGCCCGCGGATCCGAAACAGCGGATCAGCCAGGCGAATGAGGCAGCACGGATGCAGCCGGCCCGCGACGGCTTTATCAACGCGATCCAGCTCTATCCCTGGAGTGAAGGCGCGCTCTACCAGATCTATGCCGCACCCGGTCAGGTCACTGACATCGCTCTGCAGCCCGGCGAACAGCTCGTCGGTTCCGGACCAGTTGCCGCCGGCGACACCGTGCGCTGGATTATCGGCGACACGCAGAGCGGGGCAGGGGAACGGCTCCAGGTCCACATCCTCGTCAAGCCGACGAGACCGGATCTCCAGACGAACCTTGTCATCAACAGCGATCGTCGCACCTATCATCTCGAGCTGCGGTCGACCGAAAAGACCTACATGGCGTCTGTGTCCTGGCAGTATCCACAGGACCAGCTGATTGCGCTGCGGCGCCAGAACGCGCAGGCATCCGCGGCGCAGCCGGTGGCTGCCGGCGTCGACATCCAGAAGCTCAACTTTCGCTATCGCATCGAGGGTGACGCGGCACCCTGGAAGCCGCTGCGTGCGTTCGACGATGGCGCAAGGGTCTATATCGAGTTCCCGTCGGGCATTGGCCAGGGAGAGATGCCGCCACTGTTTGTCATCGGCCCGTCAGGGGGCTCCGAGCTGGTCAACTACCGCGCCCGACAGAACTATTATGTCGTCGACCGGCTGTTCGGTGCGGCCGAACTGAGGCTCGGCGACAGGACGGGCGAGAGGCGTGTCCGCATCGTGCGCACCGACGGGACCAGGCCGCAGCGTAGCGCGGGACTGTTCCGATGAGTGACGCCATGGGCGGCTCGAACCGGGACATTCAGGCTGAACTGCGTCTGCGGCCTGAACCCGGCAGGGTGACGCGCCTTTCGCGCAAGATGCTGACAGGTCTTGGCGGGGTCGCTGGTGTCGCCATCCTCGGCACGCTGGTGTGGGCGCTCGACACCAGCCGGCGGAGCAGCGAGCAGCCGTCAGAACTCTTCACCACTGAAAACCGCTCGACCGCCGACGGGCTGCAGATGCTGCCGAAGGATTATGCCAGAGTTCCAAAACTCGGACCCGCGCTGCCTGGCGATCTTGGGCGGCCGATCCTGCGCGCGCAGGAGCAGGGCAGGCCGGTCATTGCGCCCGCCACCACCACGCCGCGCGTTGATCCGGAAGTACAGCGCCGCCTCGCCGAGATCGAGGCCGCGCGCATCGCAAAGCTCTTTGCCGATACCAGTACCCGGACAGATCCGGGGCGACAGGGTGTCGTCGCAGGAGAGAGCGCGGCGGGCTCTGCATCTGCCCTGACGTCGCCGTCCGGGTTTCCTCCGGCCGGGGACCACAAGGTCGACTTCGTCAGTGCACAACCCGATCGCCGCACCGTCAGCCCCGACCGGCTGGTCGAAAAGGCCTCGCCCTATGTCGTGCAGGCCGGCACGGTCATTGCGGCCGCCCTCATCACCGGCATCCGTTCGGACCTCCCCGGCCAGATCACCGCCCAGGTCACCGAAAATGTGTACGACAGCCCGACGGGATCGTACCTTCTGATACCGCAGGGCGCGCGGCTCATCGGCCAGTATGACAGCCAGGTCGCCTTCGGCCAGTCCCGGGTGCTGCTGGTCTGGAACCGCCTTCTCATGCCCGACGGCACCTCCATCGTGCTCGAGCGCCAGCAGGGCGCAGACGCCCAGGGGTTTTCCGGACTTGAAGACGAGGTCGACCATCACTGGGGTCAGCTGTTCCGTGCCGCTGCGCTTTCGACGCTGCTGGGCGTCGGCAGCAGCCTTGGGTCCAGCGACAATGAGAACGACATCGCCAAGGCGATCCGCGAAAGCACACAGAATTCGATGGGCAACGTCGGCCAGCAGATCGTCGGCCGCCAGCTCGATGTCCAGCCAACGCTGACAATACGCCCCGGATTTCCGGTTCGCGTGATCGTCAGTCGGGACCTTGTACTGGCGCCTTACGGAAAGGACCCGTCATGACGAAGCTGAAGCTCTCTGCAATTCCGGATGATCGGCCAGTCAGGATCACGGCCGAACTTCCCGCCGCTGTTCATCGCGATCTCGTCGCCTACGCCGAAGTGCTCAGCCGCGAGACGGGACAGGCGGTCGCCGATCCGGCAAAACTGGTCGCTCCGATGCTGGCCCGGTTCATGGCGACGGATCGCGCCTTCAGCCGTTCGCGGCGCGATTCCGGCTCAAGGTAGGCGCGACGCCGAGTGCTTCGTTTCCACCAGGCGCAGAGCGATATCGGGCCTGCTCCGGATAAGGTCAGCAATGGCATCCAGGAATTCGCTGGCCTGCGGGAGCAGATCGTTGCCAGAACCAGGGCTGTCAGGCTGTGCTCCCTGTCCCGTTCTGACCATTGCCAGGGTGCTGTCGAGGTCGCCCAGAATGCGACGAAGCCGGCGCAGGAACCCCGCACCGGCCGGAGTCGGCTGGACACCGCCGGCGTGGCGATCGAACAGCTTCGTTGCAAGTGAGTGCTCAAGGTCGCGGATACGGCGGCTCAGGGCAGAATGGTGGATGCCGATGCGTCGGGAAGCGCCGAGGATGCTGCCCTCCTCGGCAATCACGAGTGCGCAATCAAGCGTGATGAGCTGGATGCGTCGTCGCATCACTACGATGTCGGGCACGGGTTGTCCTTCGGAAGATCCGCTAGACGGAAATGTAGCGATATCGATCCGGTCACGGCATCACGCGATCCCGTGGGTAGAGCAACAAGGCGCAGCCTGAATGGCACGCGCTTCTTGACAGAAAAAACCGTCCGCGCTAGAAATCGTTTTCACAACAGGGTCAACCACTAGGAAAGGACGCATCAGATGCGCAGGGCGATAGCGAAATCGTTTTCCTCGCCTCACATTGCGTGCGCCTATCGTGGTTCCAGTGTTGTGAATGACGACGGCTTCTGGCCCGGCGTGGCAAATCTGACCGAAAGGAGCGGCTGTCCTGAAATCGGGCGGCCAGACATTCCACCTTCGTCAAGGCCACATCCAGATGACTGTCGCAATTCGCAGCAATGACAACGAAATAAATCTTCTTCGCAGATCCCACGCCGTAGTCCCGGGCGGAATTCACGGCCATCAGGACGTAAAACTCCAGTGGCCCGGAGCCCCGCAGTTTTTCAGCCGGGGTGAGGGTGCCTATATCTGGGACGTCAGCGGCAACCGCTATATCGATCTTCTCTGCAGTTACGGGCCCATAATTCTCGGACACCGGCATCCGGCAGTCGAGGCCGCAGTGGGTCGGCAGATGCTGCAGGGTGACTGCCTGAATACACCCTCGCCGCTGTTTGTGGATCTCGCCGAGCGTCTCGTTTCCGTCGTGGATCACGCCGACTGGGCGATGTTCATGAAAAACGGAAGCGATGCCACGACGCTGGCCCTGACAATTGCCAGGGCCGCCACGGGCCGCAAAAAGATCCTCGTGGCGAAGGGTGCGTATCATGGGGCCACGCCCTGGTGCACTCCCAACATGAACGGCATTCCCGAAGAAGAGCGCGCCAACCTCGTCTATTACAGCTACAATGATACGGCGAGCGTCGATGAAGCGGTTGCGCTGGCAGGGTCTGATCTTGCAGGGATCATTGTTTCTCCTTTCCGCCACGATGCCGGCCTTGACCAGGAACTGGTTGACGTTGCCTTCGCAAGGCATCTTCGCACGGTCTGCGACAGACAGGATGCCCTGCTGATCCTCGACGATGTCCGATGCGGTTTCCGGCTTGCATTCGGCTCCAGCTGGGAACCGATCGGCGTAAAGCCGGACCTGAGCGCATGGAGCAAGGCGATTGCCAACGGCTATCCGCTGGCCGCACTGCTTGGCAACGATCGCGCCCGGGATGCCGCCTCCAGCGTGTGGGCCGCAGGGTCCTTCTGGTTCACCGCCGTGCCAATGGCGGCGTCACTCGCGACGCTCGATGTTCTCGAAAAGGAAGACGGCGTCAGCCGGATGAACAGCATCGCTGCCACGATCTGCAGCGGGATGGCTGGTCAGGCTGCTTCCCTGGGGCTGAAGGTGAATGTCACCGGCCAGCCGACCATGCCCTATCTCACTTTTGCAGGCGAGACAGACCGGGAGTGGACTGTCAGGTTCGCTGCCGAGTGCGCCAGGCGTGGCCTTTACACGCATCCGCGTCACAACTGGTTCGTTTCGGCCGCGATCACGGAACAGCTTGCGTCCGAGATCCTGGACATCACCGGACAGGCGTTCGAAGCCGTGAAGAGAGCCGGGGCCCCGACCTAAAAGGGTCGGGCTTCATCTTTCAGCTGCGGTCTGACGGCCGCAGCGTCGTGCCAATTTTTTCAAAAACAAAATGGGAGACTGAAATGGACCAGAACCGAATTCTGTCGTCTTCACTCGGGCGCCGCGAACTCCTGAAGACCGCGGCCGCATCCATGCTGCTGGCCACAGCGGCGGGCCGCAGCGCGTCTGCAGCGGTGCCGCCAAAAGTGGTCGGATTCGCCCACCCGGACCGGACCGCTGCCTACTTCAGAGGCCTTCAGGACGCCATCGTCACGCAGGCGAAGGAGTATGGCTACGAGATCCGCCAGACATCTTCGGGTTTCGAGCCCCAGAAACAGATCCTCGAACTTGAAGCCTGGCTGGCCGCCGGCATCGACGCGATGGTGGTCGCAGCCGTGGACAGGAACTCGATGGGACCTGTCGTGCAGAAGGCGAAGAGCCAGGGTGTGCTTTTCGTCTCGTATGGCATCTCCGTTGACGGGGCCGACGGACATGTCGGCTTTGATGACGTCGATGGAGGCACCCTGCTTGGCAGGCAGGTTGCCGATTTCATCAGGCAGAAACATTCCGGAAAAGCCGAGGTGGGATGTCTGACCTTTGTCAGCAACGAGGTGACCACAGCGCGCATCAGTTCCGTAAAGGCGGCCCTGCTCAAGGAACTTCCGCAAACGCCTGTCTATGAAGCCGAGGCAGTCATCGCCTCCCAGGGACTGGAGGCCGTGCAGTCAATGCTCGTGGCGCACCCCGACCTGCAGATCATTGTTTCGTGCACGGATGATGCCGCGCTCGGTGCCCGCTCTGCATTCATGAGCCGGGGCGTTGCGCCGGAGGGCGCCTTCATCGCCGGCTTCGACGGCGCCAACCAGAATCTGCAGCTGATCCGGGACAGGGACCTGTACATCAAGGCGAGCATGGCCCTCGATATCGCCGAGATCGGCCGCAACGTCGTGAAGGTTCCCCACGCCTTTTTCGAGGACCGCAACCCGCCAGCAGCAGCCACCCATCTCTACACGCCCTATGTACCGGTGACCCAGGACACGGAGATGCAGGTCATCGAGCGGCTTCTCAAGGTCTACGGATGATGCCGATGACCAGTGAAACCATGACCGGTTCTTCCACGGCCAGGCCCGGCGAGGCGGCCGGAAACAGGCAGGCCTTTGGCCGCGGTGGCAGTCTCGTTGAGTGGGCACAGAAAAACGGACTGTTCTTTGCGCTGCTGGCGCTGGTGATCCTCTTTTCGCTCACAACGCAGCATTTTGCGACAGCTGCAAATGCGCGCGTGATCCTGATGCAGGTCGCCCTCGTCGGCATCATGGCGGTGCCGGCCGCCATGCTGATCCTGTCAGGCTATGTGGACCTGTCGGTAGGCGGCATCATGGTGCTGTCTGCCGTCGTCTTCGGCATGTGCATGCAGGCCGGTACCGGACTTCCCGTGGCGATTGCAGCGGCATTTGCCGCTGCGATCGCCTGGGGGCTTTTCAACGCCGTCTCGATCACCGTCTGGTCGTTTTCACCCATTGTGGTGACCCTTGGCGGGCTCGTCGGAGCGCGTGGTCTGGCGCAGTTCCTGACACAGGGGATGACCAACTTCGGCTTTGGCCCGCAGTTCGGTGTTCTTGGCAACGGAACCCTGCTGTCGATGCCAGTCCCGGTGGTGATCTTTGCCGTGATTTTTCTGGCCGGCCTGCACGTCTGGTACCGGACACCGTATGGCAGGCACATGATGGCAACTGGCGGTGCTCAGGAGGCGGCAAGGGCACTGGGTATCCGGACAGTCGCAATCCCGTTCTGGCTTTACATCATGTCTGCCGCGACGGCAGCCCTGTGTGGCCTGATCTCGGCCTCACAGCTCGACTCTGCCGCCATCACGATAGGTACCGGTGCAGAACTTGATGTCCTGACGGGCGTGCTGCTCGGGGGCGTGGCTTTCAGTGGCGGCAGGGGGTCGCTGTTCGGGGTGCTTTACGGTGTGCTCTTCATAGGGGCGCTCAGGAACGGTCTCGTCCAGATCAACGTGAGTGCCTACTTCCACCAGTTTTCCGTTGGCCTGGCGCTGATCTTCGCCGCGGGTCTGGACATCCTCTACCAGCGGCTCGAGCGGCTCAGGACTGCGAGGGCAGCGGTGGCGCCGCACGGCGGGCAGAACGGATCTGCAGCGCAGGGGGTATCGTCATGAACACAGGATCGACTGAAAGACAGCCGGTACTTGAGCTGCGGGACATCTCGAAATCCTATGGTCCCGTTCGTGCGCTGGACGCGGTAAGTTTCAGCCTCTACCCGGCCGAGGTCGTCTCTCTTATTGGCGACAACGGTGCCGGCAAGAGCACGCTGAGCAAGGTGCTTGCCGGCACGGTAAGACCGGATTCCGGATCAATCCTGGTCGAGGGCACGCCGCATGCCTTCGAGACTGCCGTCGATGCCCGGCGTGCCGGGATCGAGACCGTCTTCCAGACGCTGGCCGTCGTGCCGACGCTCAGCATTACGGAAAATGTCTATCTCGGCCGCGAGATAATGCACCGCGATCCGTTCCGGCGGTTCCTGCGTTCGCTGGACGTGCGCCGGATGGCACGCGAGGCCGACAGCGGATTCCGCAGGCTGGGCCTGCGGCTGCCTGACCTGAGGACAAGCGTCGGATCCCTGTCGGGCGGACAGCGCCAGGCAGTCGCCATCGCACGAGCGGTCCTGTGGGGGAGCAAGATTGTCGTGCTGGACGAGCCGACCGCCGCACTGGGTGTGCAGCAGACGGAAATTGTCCTGTCCTTCATCGAGAGCCTTAGGGAGCATGGTGTCACCGTGGTCCTGATCAGCCACAACATGGAGCACGTGCTGCGCGTTTCCGACCGGATCATCGTGATGAGGCTTGGCCAGAAGCGTTTCGACGCAGGATGCCAGGGCCTGACCGTGTCCGATCTGGTCGGGTACATCACGGGTGCACACCCGCCGTCCGCGGTCGCAGGAAAGGCCCCGGACCGGCAGGCCGTCCTGTAGCTGGCGGAGACGGACGCCGATGCTGAGAGCAGACCGTGCCAGCGCGCACTACCCGGTCGACCCCGACCGGCTTGACCTTGTCGAGGAATTCCGGCGCGCGCCAAGGGGGCCGCATGGCGAGGAGCTCCAGAAGCTCGTCCACCGTCTGCGCTGGGCCGCCGAGAAGCCACGCTACGTCCTGATTGTCGATGAAACCGGCCGTTCTTGGCGGATCGGTCGCCTTCCGGAACGGACCGGAGGTCCTGTCACCGTCCATGGCCAGACGGAGTTCCGCAGCCCGGAAGACGCCGAGTGGGAAGTCTTCCGGCTGCGGTGGGAAGCGGCAACCGGCAGGAAAATACCGGGAGGAAATCCAGCGTGATCGATACAGTTTCGGTTCTGGGATACGCGGATCCCCTGTCGGCTGCGCCGGGCGAAAGAATCAGGTTCCACCTCGGCAGTCCGTCACTGCGGCAGGCTGACCTGTGCGTGGTGCGGGTGCGCTGTGCCGATCCTGATCCGGACGGGCCGGGGCTGCGCCTTGTGCCGGTTCCATCCCCTGTCGACGGAACCGTTGGGCTGCGCAGCCAGCCGATATATCCGGGCTCCTGCGCCAGGATTGACAGTGTGGCCGCCCTGCCGGCCTCGGGCAGTGTCTCGTTTGGCTGCTATCTGTTTCCCACCCTGCCTGGTGATCGCGTCCAGACGGTCGCGGCACACTGGAGCAGTTCACGCCACTGTGGCTGGCGGCTCGAAATAGGCGACGATGGTCATCTGCGGATGACCGTCGCCTGCAAAGGTCGCGAATGGACCGTGAAATCATCAGTGCCGCTTCTTGCTCGGGAATGGTCATTTGTGGCCGGCGTTGTCGATACGGCGACCGGGACAGTCCTGCTGCATCAGCAGAGCCTCTCGATCGACGGCGGTCGTGACCGGACCGCGTCGGCTGCTGGCACGGGGCCAACCGAGATCCTGTGGCCTGCCGGCCCGCCGTTCGTCATGGGTGCCATATGTCAGGATGCCCCGGAATCCGCCGGACACACGTCAGGCCACTTCAACGGCAAGATTGACCGCCCGCGCCTGTTTGGCCAGGCGGTCAGTACCGAGACGTTGCGGGCCAGCGTGGAGGCAGTCAGCCCGGGCGGGGCCGGTCCCGCAGCGCTGGGGTTCTGGGACTTCAGCGAAGGAATGGAGACAGATCTTGTAGCAGACCGTTCCGGCAACGGCCTCAACGGGGTTCTCCTTCAGGGGCCCATGCGTGCCGTGACGGGTGCCAACTGGGACGGACGGTCAATGAGCTGGCGCGAAGTGCCCTGGCAGTATGGCGCAATCCATTTTCATGATGATGACCTCATCGACTGCGGCTGGACCCCCACCGTCGAGCTGACAGTTCCGCACGGCTGGCGCTCCGGCTTCTATGCCCTGCGGATCTCGGCCAGGCCAGATGCCGGCCCGGCGGTCGAAAGCTACGTATCCTTTTTTGTGCGGCCACCCCGGGGATACGCCACTGCACCGGTTCTCGTTGTAGCCTCGACCGCAACGTTTCTGGCCTATGGCAACATTTCAACGGGTCTTGAGGATCCGCTTTACGAGGTACCCCATGAAGGGCTTGTCACGCTCGGTCCCGATGACGTCTATCTCTACGAGCATCGCGAGCTCGGACTGTCAACCTATGATACCCACCGCGACGGCAGCGGGTCATGCTACTCTTCGGGCAGGCGCCCCATCCTGAACATGCGGCCGCGGGGAGATGCGTTCAACTACGGCAACGATACGCATCTGCTTGACTGGCTTGAGCAGAAGGACATCACCTACGACGTTGTCACGGATGAAGACATCCACCGCGAGGGCGCTTCTGTCCTGCGGCGCTACCGGACCGTCATTACCGGATCGCATCCCGAATACGTTTCGCGCGACATGCTGGACGCCCTCGAGGCATACCAGAATGCGGGCGGGCGTCACCTCTATCTGGGCGGAAACGGATTTTACTGGCGCATCGCCTTTCATCCGGCGAAATCGGGGCTGATCGAAATCCGGCGCGGCTTCTCCGGGACGCGTACCTGGGAGGGCGAAGCCGGTGAAAACCATCTTTCGTTCACCGGAGAGCCAGGCGGGCTGTGGCGTACAAGTGGCAGGGCCCCCCAGCGTCTGGTCGGGGTCGGATTTGCGGCGCAGGCATTCAACCGGTCTACCTTCTACCGCCGCATGCCGGCCAGTTTCGATCCGCGTGCCGCTTTCGTGTTCGAAGGAATCGGGGCGGACGAACGGATCGGCAATTTCGGCCTCAGGGGCGGGGGTGCTGCGGGGCTTGAGACGGACAGGGCAGATCGCGACCTTGGTTCGCCGCCTGGTCTCCTGCTTCTCGCGACCGCTGACAGTTTCGGTTATGACGGACTGCCTGCCGTCGACGAGATCAGGATCACGCACCGTGGGCTTTCCGGTGACCAGAATGCGCAGATCCGGGCAGACATGGTGCTCTTCGGGACAGCCGCAGGCGGCGCGGTCTTTGCAACGGGCTCGATCGCCTGGTGCTGTGCACTGTCCCATGCCGGTTACGAGAGTTCGGTGAGCCGCATTACGGAAAACGTACTGCGCCGTTTCCTTGACCCAGCGCCGTTCAGATTCTGATGTCGCATCAGCAATGCCTCATTGACAGACGATGTGAGGGATGCAAGAAATCGTTTTCTCAATTTCGGCCGCCAGCGGGCAAGAGGATGCTTGGCAGCCGCCAGACGTGCGGGAAATCGTTTTCATTGCTGTGACTACGGGAGAAGGACGGCGATCATGTCTCACATGCTGAATGTAAAGAAACTCACACGGCGGCAGGCTCTGGCGACAGGGGTGGCCGCACTCGCCATGCCTTTCATCGCGCGGACGGCTTTTGCCGCGCGCGAACTGCGGATCTTCACCTGGGAGGGTTATGGCGAGCCCCAGTGGGTCAAGCCTTTCGAGGAAAAGACAGGCGCCAGGGCGAAGGTGGCATACACCCTGTCGGTGGACGAGATGTTTGCGAAAATGCAGGCGTCCAAGGGCAGTGACTACGACGTGATCGCTTTCGATACCTCGATGTTCGGACGCTATATCGACGACAGCCTGGTGCAGCCGATCGACGTGGGAAAGATACCCAACGCCGCCAACCTGGTGCCGGCCTTCCGCCAGGTTGCCCCCATCAGGCGCGGGGACAAACAGTACGGCATGCCGTTCGCATGGGGCTCCATACCGCTGATCTATGACAAGGGTGCATTTCCTTCTGCGCCCGAAAGCTGGGAGGTCATGTGGGATCCCCAGTATGCGCAGCAGATGATCGCGCTCGACGACACCAACAACTACCTTGTGACCGTCGCGATAGCGCTCGGGATCAAGGATCCTTTCAACTGGACGGACAGCGATTTCGACAAGGTCAAGCAGAAGGCAATCGAACAGAAGGGCCTGCTGCTGACCTACTACAACGGCAATGATGGCGGCGTTGACATCTTTGCGTCGTCCGGCATCAAGCTCATGCTGTCGGCAGGGGAGCCGCAGCTGCCCGCCCTGATCAAGAGAGGGGTGAATGCCGGCCTCACGATTCCTAGAGAAGGCGCCATTGGCTGGCTAGACAACTGGACGATCAGTGCCGGCGCTACCGACGTTGACCTTGCTCATGCCTGGATCGACGTCTGCCTGGAAAAATCCGTCGGCGCTGCCCTCTCGGATCACGCCCACTATGGCAATGTGACCGACCGGGCTGCCAACGAGAGGAACGGGTATACATATGGCGATCGGCTGGTCTGGCTTCAGAGCCCGGAGGACTGGAACCGCCGCGTAAAGCTCTGGAATGAAGTGAAGGCGTCCTAGGGACCCGGGGAATGTCCGGCTGCCGCCGTAAAGGCAGCCGGCACGGAGCACGATGAGCAATTTTCCGGAGTGAATGGAACGTGACCGATACTGCCAGACCGCAACACGAGATTACATGGGGAAGAGCAATATGGGCGGCCACTCACCTGGACGGACTGCAGCAGAAAGCCCATCCGGTCAGTCCCGACAGAAGGCCAGAGATGCTTCTCGAGTTTGACAGCGTTTCCAAGAGCTATGGAGCAGTCCAGGTCCTGAAGCCGATATCGCTCACGGTCCAGAATGGAGAATTCCTGACCATTCTCGGACCGTCAGGTTCGGGAAAGACAACGATCCTGCGGCTTGCCGGAGGGTTCACGCAGCCGACCAGCGGCCGGCTCCGTTTTGAAGGAAACGACATTTCGGCGGTACCCACGCACAGGCGCCCCTTCAACACGGTATTCCAGGACTATGCTCTGTTTCCCCATATGACCGTTGCGCAGAATGTCGGCTATGGCCTCATGCTGCGGAAGGAGCCGAAAGACAAGATCGGCAGGCTGGTTGCCGAAACGCTCGAGATTGTCGGGCTTGCCGGGTTCCTCGAGCGCTATCCGCACCAGCTTTCGGGCGGCCAGCGCCAGCGCGTCGCCCTGGCGCGGGCGATCATCTGCGAACCCAGGCTCATTCTTCTCGACGAGCCGCTTGCGGCGCTTGACGCAGAGCTTCGCCGGCAGATGCAGTACTTCCTGAAGGCGCTGCAGCGACGGATACGCACCACCTTCCTCTTCGTCACCCACGATCAGGAGGAGGCAACGACGATGTCTGACAGGATCGTTGTCGTGAACAGGGGGCGCATCGAGCAGATCGGAAGCCCGACCGACATCTACTATCACCCGCGGTCGAATTTCGTCGCCGGCTTTTTTGGCGACAACAATCTGGTCGAAGGAAAGATCACGGACGGCCGTATCGTCGAGACACCGCTGGTGCGCTTCCAGCTGGATGACGTGGCAGATTTTGCCATCGGCGCCTCCGTCATCGCGGCCATACGCCCGGAAAAGATCAGGCTTGACGGGAAAGCCCACGCTGACGATGTGGTGATACCCGCCGAGGTTTCCGATGTGATTTTCGTAGGACCCTACACGCGGGTGGCCCTGAAACCGGCATCTGCGCCCGACCGCACGCTGACGGCCAGGATTACGAGCGGATCCGGCGATTTCAGGCCAGGCCAGTCAGTGGAACTCGCGTTCCGTCGCGCTGACATTGCGATTGTACCGGTGAGCAACTGATCATGACGGGACGTCTGACGCGGGCGGTTCTGTTTATTGCGGTGGCAGCCCTGCCTGTCTGCCTCGTCGTCGTTCCCATCGTGTCAATTCTTGTGATGTCCCTGAGGCGGCTGGTCGACAACCGGATATCCGGCGACTTCAGTCTTGTGAACTATGCAACCTTCCTGACCGATCCCGTCTACCTGCAGGTGCTGCTTGTAACGCTCGCCCTCTGCCTGGGTGTCACCGTGATCGGCATCATGCTGGGCTATCCGATTGCGTATTTCATCTGGCGCCGGAGGCGCGCGAAATACGTCTTTCTTCTGCTCTTCGTGCTACCGCTTTTCATGAGCTACATCGTGAAGATCTACACGATGAGGTCCATTCTGGGGCTGAACGGTTTTCTCAACCAGATCCTGGTTGCAACCGGGATCCTGGAAAAACCAAGTCTGCTCTTTCTCTACAACAAGCTCTCCATCCTCCTCACCATGGCGGTGATCTTCCTGCCTTTTGCCATCCTCCCGATCTTCCTCTCGCTGGAGAAGATTCCGGGAAATCTCGCCCGGGCATCTGCCGATCTGGGTGCTTCTCCGGGGGCGACATTCCGGCACGTGATCTTTCCACTGTCAGCGCCGGGTACGGCAGCTGGAGGCCTGTTTGTATTCGTGCTGGCGCTGGGCGACTTCATCACACCGCAGATGGTGGGTGGCCCGTCAGGTTTCACCTTCGGCAGGATCATCTGGTCGCAGTTCGGGCTGGCGTACAACTGGCCGCTCGGAGCCGCACTGGCGGGCGTTCTTCTGGCGCTGTCGCTGGTGGTCATCGTCGCTGCCGGGATGATCGCCAGACAGCAGAGGATATGACGTGAAAACATCCGGACAGCGCATGGTCGATACCGCCCTGTGGGTCATCACGGGTGCGACGCTTCTGGTGCTCTATTCGCCAGTCTTCATCGGCGCCCTTTTCTCGGTTGTCGAGATCACGCGGGGGCAGGTGCAGTGGGACAGCGCCACGCTCGTCTGGTACGCAAGGCTGTGGCAGAACCAGTCCATTGTTGACGCGATCACGACCACGCTGATCGTGGCTCTGATCTCGGTAGCGGCCGCATCACTGCTGGCCATCATTCTCGCCCTCTATGTCGAATGGGAAGGTGCAGTTGCGGGACGCTGGCTCGAACTGGTCGTCTATCTGCCGTTCGTGCTGCCGCCGATCGTTACGGGGCTGTCCCTGCTGATCTTCTTTGCCGACCTCGGAATAGCCCGCGGAATGGTCACCGTCGCCGTCGGACATACCATTTTCGTACTCGCGGTTGTCTACCGCCTTGTCCAGAGCCGGCTCCGCGCCCTGCCAAGGTCACTGGTCGAGGCCTCATCGGATCTGGGAGCCACAGGCTGGCAGACGTTCCGGCATGTGCTCTGGCCGCAGATGGCATCGTCGGTGGCCACCGGAGCCATCCTCGCCTTCACGCTCTCCTTTGACGAGACGCTGATCACGTCGTTCCTTGCTGGTGACACCATGACGCTTCCGCTCCGGCTCTGGGCGATGATGCGCGTTGGCTTCACCCCGGAAATCAATGCGCTGGTTACACTGGTGCTGCTGCTGTCCATCCTGCTTACGGTCGTGGTTGGCCTGCGCATGCAGCCTCCCATGCAGATGGACGAGGACTAGGGCCGGGCCAATGAGGTGCATCCTGCAATGACCCTGCAGCTTCTCGACGCACTGGCATTTGATCTTGAAGGCGGTCCGCAGGGGCCACTCTACAGAAAACTGCACACACGTCTCGTCACCGAGATCAGTTCCGGGGGCATCCGGCCAGGCACGCGCCTGCCGTCCACACGGTCACTGGCGCGCACGCTCGGTGTATCGCGTGCGACGGTCATTCTTGCGTTCGAGGAGCTTGTCTCCGAGGGATATCTGCAGGGTCAGCCCGGTTCGGGTACCTACGTGGCAGAGCGGCTGCCACAGAGGCCGGCCTCTGTTCCTTCAGGGCCTGGCGTGCGCTCTGTCCCGCCCAGCAGGCCTGACCGGCCGAGGGGAGCCGGCTGCTTCAGCGGAGTGCCCGAAAGGCTCTATGTGCCAAGACGGCCTGTGCCGTTCCGGCCGAATTTTCCGTCCCTGGATGATTTTCCCATCGAGCTGTGGGCCAGACTGACCGCCGGAATCTACCGCCGCCATGCCAGGACAAAGAACCTGCTTCTGGGTGAGGGAGATGCCCAGGGTTACCTGCCACTGCGCAGCGCGATTGCCGAGCATGTACGCCTGTCCCGCGGCGTGCGGTGCACCGGAGACAACGTGATCATCTTTGCAGGAGCCCAGCAGGCCCTTGATGTTGCATCACGCCTGTTTCTTGCTCCTGGCGACCGGGCGTGGTGCGAGGATCCCGGATATGAAGGTGCCTACGCGGCGATCATCGCGTCAGGAGCGGTTCCGGTTCCAGTGCCTGTTGACGATGAGGGCATCAGTGTCGACGAGGGCAGAAGGCGCTGCGAGAACGCCCGTCTCGCGTTCGTATGCCCGTCCAAGCAGTTTCCGCTCGGAATGGAGATGACCCTGGGCCGCCGGCTGCAGCTGCTTGAATGGGCGGCGAAGGCCGGCGCCTGGATCATCGAGGACGACTACGACAATGAATTCCGCTTCTCCGGCAGGGCCATACCTGCGCTCCATGCGATTGATGAGGGAGAACGGGTCATCTATCTCGGGACCTTCAGCAAGGTCCTGTTTCCATCACTGCGGCTGGGATTTGCCATCATACCGGACGGGCTCGTCGATGCGTTCGTCGCCGCCCGCGGCGTCGTCGGGCGATATTCGCCGCTGCTGGAGCAGATGGTGGTCGCCGAGTTCATGCGCGAAGGGCATTTCGCCAGCCATCTCCTGAGGATGCGGAAACTTTACTCCGAGCGCCACGAGGCCATGCTGGACTGCGCCAGCCGGTATCTCTCCGATTTCATAAAACCATTGCCGTCCGAGACCGGCATGCAGATGATAGCGACGGTCGCGGACGAGTTTGACCCGGATGAAGTTGCAAGAACTGCGGCTGCTGAAGGGCTGGAAATTACCCCCGTGTCGTGGTTTGCAGTCGAAAACCACACGCCTGCAGCGTTGATGCTCGGCTTCAGCGCATTTTCTCCGGCTACGATAGAATACGGCATGAAACGCCTCAGGACATGTTTCGAGGTGCAGCACCGGCATAGCAGGTAGGCCGCTCGCCGTCGGCCCATACCGGCAGCGCCGGCACCGGACGAAACTGGTCCGGCCCTTCACCTGCCGATTGGCTATTTTGTCTTTCTCACTGCGGGATGAACTGGGCCGTCCGGGACGTCGGTGTCGCCGGTCGCACCTTTCGTGGAGGGAATAATGTCGATGACAGGCAAGGCTTCGGTAGCACTCGGTCTGGCGTTGTGGCTGCTTCATGCATCAGCCGGGCTGGCAGCGGAAAAGACTGTCAGATTCGCCGTCGACGGCCAGCAGGTCGTCGGAACCCTGTCGCTTCCTGACGGCATTGTCAGGCCGCCGGTCGTTCTCCTCCTGCATGGCTTTGAAAGCACCCGCGACGAACTGGAGATACCGTCTGTCAGGGAAGGCGTCTTCAGACGTGCCGCACGGCTGTGGTCAGACAGGGGACTTGCCAGCCTGCGCATTGATTTCCGCGGCGGCGGCGACAGTGACGGCAGGTTCGAGGATACCACCTACAGCGGACAGATCCGCGACGCGCTGGCAGCGATCGATTTCCTGGCAGCCAGTGACGAAATCGACCATGACAGGATCTCGGTGGTAGGCTGGAGCATGGGCGGAGCCGTGGCACGCGCCGCCGCCGGGCGCACGGATCATAAGCTGGTTTCGGTGTCACTGTGGGCCCCGGCCACCAACATTGCCAGTGCAATGACATTCATCTTCGGGCCTGACGTGATGAGGAAAGGTCTGTCGGGTGGTGACAAGGCCGTGACAGCGAAACTATCGTGGGGTGACCAGGTCACGCTCGGGACCGCCTTCTTCCAGGATCTCTTCACCGTGGACCCCATCGCCGAGATTGCCAGCTACAGAGGACCCCTGCTGGTGGCGGTGGGTACCAATGACGACATCGTCTTTCCCCAGCCCGCCTCGGGCAAGCTCGTTCTCGACTATCACAAGGGACCTGGTGAACTCTGGGTCCAGCCGATGGATCATATATTCAATACGCAGCAGGATGCCGCGATGGTCGACAGGCTGATCGCAAAGACCAGCGATTTCATCCAGGCCTCCCTGAAATAGAATTAGCCGAAGCGGCTCACCCCCGGCTCCCTTACTCCATCGCACCTGTCACACCTTGCGTGCTGGCGGAACCCGTGCAGCGAGGTCCTCCTCCCCGGGGGGACCTGTCACTGTCATTCACCTTGATTGAAGTGGTCCGGTTCCAGCCGGGCGGATTGGTCATTCCATTCAGGCTCGATCAGCACCTGAATGGCAGCCGACAGAACGCCGGCCAACAGGCGGGAAATCAGGAACAGACTGCCGCCTGTGATGGCGGTCAGCCTGAACGGGAACAAATTCTCAAAAGGAGGATCCATCAGATGCCATCTCCGCGAAATGGCCTGTCGAAACTGGCAGTGTTCGCTGGCGCAGTTCTGCTAGCGCTTCAAACGTCGGCGGGTTTCGCCCAGCCGATAACCGTGAAGCTGTGGTTTCACGAACACCCGCCGCGCAATGCAGTCGACGAAAAGGCGATTGCCGCTTTTGAGTCGGAAAATCCGGACATTCACATAGAGCGTACCCTGATCCCGTATTCCGAATTCGGAACCAAACTGCTGACGGCCTTTGCCACGGGAGCAGCGCCCGACCTCTTCAATCAGGTGACCCTGGAGCTCGGGCAGTATCATGCGGCGGGCCTGCTCGCACCGATAGACATGAAGGCCGCCGGTTTCGCGGATCAGGCAGCGCTGGATGCGCAGTTCAAGCAGGGTGCGATGGCGGGCATCACCTTCGCCGGCAAGGTCTACGGCCTGCCGACCGAGGTAAGCGACTACTACTGCTATGCGAACAACAGGCTATGGGCCGAGAAGGGTCTGGATCCAGCAAAAGACTTTCCGAAGACCTGGGAAGAGATGGTCGATGTTGCCGGCAAGCTGACCGTCCGGGATTCGTCCGGCGTCCCCACAAGGCGCGGCTTCGACTTCAACTGGTCCGGCTCTGTCTACATGTGGCTGCAGTTCAACCCGATGGTCAGCCAGCTTGGCGGCCATATGGTGGACGAAACGGCTTATACTGCGGACCTGAACACCCCCCAGGTTGCAAAGACTTTCCAGTACTGGGCCGACTGGGTGAACAGATATCGGCTTGGCGGTCCCCAGTATCCGGAGAGCCGCCCGGCATTCCTCGCCGGCGAAATCGCCACGGACTGCTCCATGGGAATATGGGGTGTTCCGCTGATCGAAAAGGCCGGCATCGAGTACACGCCGTTTCCAGTGCCGCGCTGGAGCGGTGCGGTCAGGGACAACGGTTTCGACAACTACGCCTATTACCTGATGGTCAATTCGAAATCTTCGCCCGAGGTTCAGGCAGCTGCCTGGAAGTTTGCGCGCTTCTATACGAATTATGCGCCCGAACTCTTCAGTGCGGCTGGCCTGTTTGTTCCCACACCCGAGCTGCTTGCGTCGAAAGAGGCCATGTCGGGTCGTGGCATGGACGTCTATCTGTCGGAACTGTCGAAGTCGAACTTTTCCCCGCGCATTGCCGGGTTCAACGCGGTGGGCGATGCGCTGCTGCGGGCGCGTGACAGGATCGTCCAGGGGAATGAGCCGGTCGCAGATACGCTCCCCGGTCTCAACGACGAGGTGAACCGTATCCTCGTCCGCGAAAAGGCGAAGGCAGAAGCAGCGCGCTGAACCATGCCGCGCGGCCTCCGCCTGCTGCGGGCGCCGCGCCACGGGGCTGCGGTCAATGGATTGATATCATGTCGGACAGGAATGGATTCTGGGGCTTTCTCTTTGTAACGCCCGCCGTCGCGTTTTTCGCCGTGTTCAGCATCTTTCCGATCTTCTTCGGACTGTACCTGAGCATGACGAGCTATGACATGCTGTCGCCGCCGCTGTGGGTGGGACTGGGCAACTACGCCGCACTGCCGGATGACGGACTGTTCAGAAAGTCGCTCTGGAACACAGCAGTCTTCGTAGCCGGCAGCACCTTTCCGGTCTGGGCAGGGTCACTCGGGCTGGCGCTGCTTTTCGACCGGAGCTTTCCCGGGCGCAACCTGCTGAAGGTCATCGCGTTTTCGCCGGTCCTGCCGCCACTGGTAGTCGTCGGCATTGTGTGGAAGGTCCTGCTTCACCCCAACGGTGTGATCACCGCTCTGGCGGGGTGGTTTACAGGACAGTCCGAGATCGAGTGGACGACGGGCGCCGGCCTTGCTCCATGGTCAATGATCCTGATCAATGACTGGGCGACAATCCCCTTCTTCATGGTCATCTGGCTGGCGGGCCTTGCCGGGATTCCCCGGGATCTGAAGGAAGCCGCGCAGATCGACGGAGCGGGACCGCTGACATCGTTCTGGCGCATCGAACTGCCCCTGCTTCGGTCAACAGCCGTGCTTGTTGCCTGCCTTTCGACGATCAATGCATGTCAGGGTTTCATCATCCAGTATGTTGTCAGTCCCGACAAGGGCGGCCCTGCCGACTCGACTCTCACGCTCGGCCTGCTGATCTGGAAGTATGGCTTCCAGTACTTCCGCATGGGTGATGCAGCCGCAGTGTCGGTCGTCCTCTTTGCAATCATCCTGGCAATCACCGCCATCCAGCTCCGGCTTGGCCGCCGCAGGTACTGACGTGGAGTCCCCGATGTCCAGTCTGGCCGTTTCCGGTCTTCCCGCCCAAGAGAGCCGCAGGGTCATGGGTATTTCTGCCGGGAGGCTGGGCTATGTGGCGCTTGCAGCCCTTGTGGCACTGCTTTTCGCGTTCCCGGTGCTGTTCATGATCACCTCGAGCTTCAAGGCGGAATGGGAAGTCCAGGCCATTCCGGTTCACTGGCTGCCGCACGACTTCCAGGGCCTGGGCCGGTATGTCCATGCAGCGGAACTCGCTCCGCTGTGGCGCTATTTCTTCAACAGCGCGATCATGTCCGTAACGAATGTCGTGGTTACATGCTTCTTCAGTGCGCTGGCCGGCTATGGCTTTGCCAAGTTCAGGTTTCCCGGCAGGACTTTCCTGTTCTATTTCATCATTGCGACGATGATGATCCCGCTGCAGATCCTTGTCGTTCCGCTTTTTGTCGAGATACGCGCGTTCGGGTGGCAGGACACCTATGCCGGGCTGATCGTGCCAGGCATCATGAATGCGTTCGGCGTGTTCATGATGCGCCAGTATGCGGGCGAGCTTCCGACTGAACTCATAGAGGCGGGCAGGATGGATGGCGCAGGTGAATGGGTCCTCTTCCTCAGGATCGTCCTGCCCCTTCTGGTGCCGGCCCTGACGAGTCTCGGGATCATCATCTTCATCTGGAGCTGGGGCAACTTCCTGTGGCCTCTGGTGGCAGTCCAGGATCGCGATCTGACGGTCCTGGCAGTCGGTCTCACGAACTACACCCAGCCGTACAACAGCGGCATGCAGTGGGCAGCAGCAATGGCTGCCTCGACAGTGGCAACACTCCCGATCGCCGCGATCTTTCTCTTTCTCCAGCGCTATTTCATCAAGGGTCTGACAGCGGGGGCCGTCAAGGGTTGAGGCACCAGCGCCGGCGGCGGCTGAAGCTGTCGGGAACATGAACCGGAAGGACGGACACGACGATGGGTGAAGTCGAACTCAGGGGCGTCGGCAAACGATATGGTACTGTCGAGGCCATCAGGTCAGTTGATCTCAGGGTTGCGGACGGAGAGTTCTGCGCCCTGCTTGGACCATCGGGATGTGGCAAGTCGACCCTGCTGCGCATGATCGCCGGTCTCGAGGTGACCAGCAGCGGCAGGGTTTTCGTGGATGGGGTCGATGTCACCGCCGTGAAGCCGGCGAAGCGCCGCATCGCCATGGTTTTCCAGTCCTACGCGCTCTATCCGCACATGACTGTCCGGCAGAACATCGCCTTCTCCCTGAGTGTCGCAAAGATGCCGAAAAACCTGATTGGCCAGCGCACGGACGAAGTGGCGCGCATCCTTCATCTCCATGACCTGCTTGACCGCCGGCCAGCCGAGCTTTCGGGAGGGCAGCGGCAGCGTGTGGCGATCGGGCGCGCTCTGGTCCGCGAGCCGGAGGTATTCCTGTTCGACGAACCGCTTTCCAATCTTGATGCCATGCTGCGTGTCCAGATGAGAATCGAACTTGCGAAGCTCCACCAGACGCTTTCGGCAACCATGATTTACGTCACCCACGACCAGGTCGAGGCGATGACCCTGGCTGACAGGATTGTCGTTCTCGATCGGGGGCGTATCTCGCAGGTCGGCACTCCGATGGAACTGTACAGCCGGCCGGCAAACAGGTTTGTCGCCTCCTTCATCGGCGCTCCGACGATGAATTTCATACCGGCCGAGCCACGGGCGCTTGCAGGCCGGGAGGCGGTTGTCGGCCTGCGCGGTGGCGGAGAGATAAGGATCGCCACGCGCACCGGCGTCGCGAACGGTTCTGCCGGCTTCGAGGTAGGCATAAGACCGGAGCACCTGCGGCTTGGCGATGGCAGCGATGCTCGCTCGACCCTTGGCGGCACAGTCGAGATACTCGAGCGGCTCGGCAATGCAACCGTAGTCTATCTCGACACGCCTGCGGGACCGATTGTCGTGCAGGACGACGGCGAAGTCAGGCTCAAGGCTGGTGACCAAGTCGGCGTGATCATTGACCCGGAACGCGTCCATCTTTTTTCGGCCGACAGTTCCGTCGTCTGAGCTGCAGATTGCCACGTCCGCCGCGGCCGGCCTGACAGGCGCTGCATTCTTGAAACGGAGTATTTCGATGGTGGTCAGTGTTTCGGACGCCGGAGCGCGATTGCTGGCAGGGTTCGGCAAGGTGGAAATTTCTGCCAGCGCCAAAGGGGCGGAGCTCGTGGGCTATCCCTATCGCGGGGGCGGGGCTCTTTCTGTCCGTGATCCCCTTTTTGCCCGGGCGCTCGTCATGCAGTACGGAACCGGGCAGGTGGCGATCTGCTCGCTTGATGTGCTGTATGTGAACGAGGACATTGTCGAGGCAGCAAGAACGCAGATCGCCAATGATACAGGCATCAGGCCAGAACGCGTTTTTGTCTCGGCATCCCACACACACAGCGGTCCATTCGATGACGACCCGGCCTGCTGGCCGGAAGGCCTTCACGCGAAAATCTCCGAGTCCGTAGCTGAAGCGCAACGCCGGCTCGAGCCAGCCCGGATTGGCGCAGGGTTCGGCATGCTCTACGGGCACTCGCTAAACCGCCGCCGGCTCGAGGATCCTGTCGATCCGGCGGTGTTCGTCATGCGCATCGATGACATGCGGGGCAGGGCCCTCGGCGCATACTACGGTTTCGGGTGTCATCCTGTGGTTCTTGGGCCTGACATCCGGCATGTATCGGGAGACTGGGTTTCGAGCGCGGCCCGGACCATCGAGAGCGCTCTTGGCGGGGAGGCGGTTGCGGTGTTTGGCCAGGGCGCGTCAGGCGACGTAAACCCGCTGACTGGCGGCGTCAGGAAGCGGTTTGCCGAATCGAGAACTGTCCAGGCACGAATTCACGAGCTGCCTCTTGCTGGAGAAAGCCATTACTATGGCAATCCTGACGGTACAGTGGACCAGTTCGACATTGGCGACCGTACCGGCGGAAGCTTTGCGGAAGCCGGGCGGCTCGGGAAGGCGGTTGCAGCAGAGGTCCTGCGGGTTCACCGTGGCATATCGTTCAGCGATGTCACCGGTCTGTGGACCGCCCGGATAACGGCAGGAGGATCCCCGTCTGCCGCTGCGGGGCCGGCAGCTGAAGATCCCTGGCAGGGCCGTGGCGACCGCGTCCGGCCGCGCGTCGGGCCCGGACGGCCGCTTGAAGTGATGGTTCTGGCCATAGAAGGACCGGACATCATGCTGGTTGGGCAGCCTGGAGAAGTCTTCAGCGAAACCGGGATCGGCCTGCGGCGGGAACTGCGTCAGGCAGGGATCAGGCATCCGTTCGTTGTGGGTTATGCGAACGGATGGCGGGCCTACCTTCCTCCCGCGCGCGCCTTCCCGGAAGGAGGCTACGAGGTCCTGTGGGCCCTCGAAATGGGTACGCCCGAATCCCTGCAGGAGGAGATCCGCGCAGGCGTCCTCAAGATTCTGGATGACCGCCGGCAGGCGGAGACGGAACGCCAGGGTGCCTGACGGCCAGGCGGGCGGTCCCGTACCCCGGTAAAAGTGGTCGGACCCGCCCTGGGGGATTGGTCCTTTCAACTTCCGGCTTCCGGACCCAGTATCGCGATCATCAAGTCACGGAGACGTCAAATGTACATTGCCGGTGAAGCCGAGATCGAGGCGATAGCACGCGTCATCAGATCAGGTGCCCTGTTTCGATATCGGGAAGACAGCGAGTGCGAGAAGTTTGAAACGCGCTATGCCGCGTATCTCGGAGCGAAGGAGTTCATGCTTTCGGTAAGCGGAACGTTCGGCCTTTATGCCGGACTCATCGGGCTGGGTATCGGACCTGGCGACGAGGTGCTTGTTCCTGCGCACACCTATATGGCAACCGCAACCGCGGTGCTGTCCGTCGGCGCGATCCCGGTCATCGTTGACATCGACGAGAGCCTGACCATCGATCCGGCAGCCCTTCGCGACGCCATCGGTCCCCGGACCCGTGCGGTCATTCCTGTCCATATGTGGGGCGCTGCCTGCAACATGAACGAAATCATGGAGATTGCTGCAAAGCGCAGGCTCCTGGTGCTCGAGGACGCCTGCCAGGCAATTGGCGGGGCCTACGAAGGACGCAGGCTTGGCGGCATCGGCGATGCCGGCGCCTTCAGCTTCAACTACTTCAAGAACATCACGGCCGGAGAGGCCGGTGGTCTCGCCACAAGCGATCCGAAGGTCGCCGAACGCGCCAGGGCGGCAATTGATCCGTGCAATTTCTACTGGCAGGGCCGGACCGACAGCATCAGGCCGTTTGCCGGCGTCGGCGCGCGTGCCTCGGAGATCACGGGAGCGATGCTCAACGTCCAGCTGGATCGTCTCGACCCCATGATAGAGGCGATGCGCCACGAGAAGAAGCGCATCCTTGCAGGTACCAGTCAGGTGGGAAACATCGGGCTTGCCGCATCGCCGATGAACAGCCCGGACGAGGACTGTGCCACGCAGGTCATGTACCTGCTGCCGACAGAGGACGCGGCGCAGAAGTTCGTCAAGACCACTCCCGCAGTGATTGCCGGCAAGACCGGACGCCACAATTTCACGCAGTGGGATCAGGTTCTCACCCATGAGGGAGCGCACCATCCCGCACTCAATCCATATCGCCTTCCCGAGAACCGCGGCTGCCGGACCGAATACCCCGAGGGCCTTGGAAAGCGGTCGCTTGATATCGTCAACCGGACGGTGATGATTGCTACCCATCCGCTGCACGGTGATGGAGAAATCGCCGACACGATCCACAACATCAACGCCGCGGCCCGCGTGGTCCTGGAAAATGCCTCGCTTGACGATGTCTCGCTGAGGTCGGTCGCCCCGGTTGACCTGGGCAAATATGACGGAGCGCGCACAGCGTAGCCTGTACCAGTCAAAGCGTCGGTGATTCCCAAGCCGCTGGCGCAGCCCTTGCCTGTTGCGGTTCGATCGCGGCCTGGGGCAAGGGCAACCCATCCATGGCGGGACGGCTCGTGCCCGGTAATCCTCCCCACGAGCAATGCCCGCAGCATTGCGGGCGTTGACAGATCATGAAAGACCTGAAAGAAATCGTTTTCTCATCCGTCTCCTTTAATAGCACGGCCTTTAGGGTGTGTTACCGGGCAAAGACGAAAACGATTTCAGTGGCGGCAGATCTGCGGGGAGCTGGTGCGGTTGGCAAAAGTCGAACAGGAGTGCCTCGAAAGCGCTATGTTCCTGGCATCCCGGATCACCAGCGAGAAAAGGGGACCGCTTTTACTTTCCGGATTCGCCGTACTGGTCGACAGTGCCGCTCGTCCGGCGTTCGGTGGATGGCGTCAGGGCTGTCAGCAACTCATAGTGGATGCGTGAATCATGTCGGTGGATACAGGAAATGCAGCCGGCCAGACCGGCAACAGTTTCAGCCGGTTCGACGGCAAGGTCGCGATCGTGACAGGATCAACCCAGGGGCTGGGAGAGGCCATATGCGAGCTGATGGTGGCCAGAGGCCTGTCCGGCCTTGTCATTACCGGCAGGAACAGGGAGCGCGGCGAGGCCGTAGCCGGCCGCTTGCGGGCGGCAGGATGCCGGACGGTCTTCGTCCCTGCGGACCTGTCCAGACATGGGGAAGTCCTCGGGATCGTCGAGGCCTGCGACAGGGAATTCGGCCGTGTGGACATTCTGGTGAATGCTGCCGGCAACACGGACCGGGGGACCATCCTCGACACGGAGGAAGCCCTCTATGACCAGATTTTTGCCACCAATGTGAAGGCGCCATTCTACCTGATGCAGAAGGCTCTCGGGATCATGGTCCGGGAAAACATCAGAGGTTCGGTAGTCAACATCATCTCGATGAGCGCCCATGGCGGCCAGTCCTTCCTGTCTGCCTACTGCGCGGCGAAAGGTGCCCTCGTCACCCTTACCAGGAACACCGGTTTCTCGATGATGCGTCACGGGTGCCGGGTGAACGGCCTCTGCATCGGATGGATGTACACACCGGGCGAGGAACAGACGATGCGCAGATGGCACAATGCGCAGGACGGCTGGCGGGAAGAGGCTGAGGCAAAGCTGCCGATCGGCCGCATGCTGGAAACCGGTGAGGTCGCGCGGGCTGTGGCATTTCTCTGCGCGGCGGAGTCCGGGATGATGACCGGTTCGGTTGTCGATTACGACCAGTCCATCCCGGGATGTTTCGATGCTGTACCCCAGCCGCCTGACATCCCCCTGGGCATCCAGGCAAAGCCGCCAGTAGGCTGACTAGCCTCCAGGTCAGACGCTGTCATCACCCCGCCGGCATGACCTCAGCGTAGCTGGCGTAACGGCAGGCGCGCGTGCTGCGCCCTGCGTTACGCCGGCACTGTTGCCGATCGTCGGACAGAGGCCGCTTGACGGGCATCCACAGGAGAATGGCATGTTGAGGATTGGAATACTCGGAGCCGCGCGCGTCGCCCCGATGGCCATACTGGAGCCCGGCGCCAGGCGAAAGGATGTGGAGGTTGTAGCGGTAGCGGCCGAACGCCCCGGAAGTGCAGCAGCATTTGCCAGCCAGCATGGCATCCGCAAGGCCTACAGCCGCTATGAAGACCTGATCGCCGACGCCGGGATCGACCTGATCTACAATGCCCTGCCACCACACCGCCATGCCGCGCTTTCGATCATGGCTCTCGAAAGCGGAAAGCATGTCCTCTGCGAGAAGCCCTTCGCCATGAATGCTGCCGAGGCAAGGCAGATGGCCGAGACCGGCGAGCGCGTGGGGCGAAGGGTCATCGAGGCATTTCACGACCGCCATCACCCGGTGTTTCTCCATCTTCTGGATCTGGCTGCTTCGGGGCGGCTTGGCCGCATCAGGTTTCTGAAAGGCGTTTTCAATCACACCATTCAGAATGCTGCGGGCGAGTTCCGCCACAGTCCGGCGCAGGGGGGCGGCGCGCTGATGGACCTTGGCTGCTACCCGCTGCACTGGTGCCGCTCGCTTGTGAACGAGGAACCCGAGATCATTTCGGCTGCGGCCGTCGTCACTGCTTCAGGTGTCGACGAGGAAATCACCGCCCGGCTTGCATTTCCGTGCGGCGTGGAGGCCGAAATAGAGGCGCGCATGTCACCGGGGTGGCACATGCATGCCCGCTTCGAGATTGAGGCCGAGCGCGGATCGGTCGTGCTCGTCAACAGCCTGCTGCCGCACAGGGGGCATTCGGTGATCGAGCGCCTTGATGGCCGGCTGAAGGAGCATACCGTGGCCGGCGGCACCACATTTGACTACCAGCTAGACATGGTTGTCAGGGCCATTACGGAGGGTGGTCCGGTTCCGACAGAGGGATCCGGTCCTGTCGGAAACATGACGGCCATCGATGCAGTCTACGCGGCGGCAGGCATGTCGCCGCGAGGGACATGAGAAGGACGCCCGCGGGCTGCTCTGGGGAAAGCGACCGCCTGGTCAGGCCGGCCAGGCGCGGAGCGCCCTGCCTGCGACATTTATTCGGCCAGTGTCCTGCTGGCCGGTCCGGTACTGCCGCGGACAATGAGACGGATCGAAAGGTCCCGCTGGCGCATGTGCCTTCTCTGCGTGGCCGAGGCAAGTATGTAGTCGGCAGCGAGCCGGCCCATGTCGCGTGCCGGCACCTCAAGCGTCGTCAGCTCCGGAGTTGTCAGTTCCGCAATCTCCAGATTGTCAAAACCCATGATGGAGATTTCTCCCGGCACCGCTATGCCGGCCTCGTGACAGTACTTTACGGCGCCGGCAGCCAGTATGTCGCTGCCACAGAAAATGGCAGTCGGGCGTGGTGAGCCTGCCATCAGCGTCTTCATCAGCGCCCGACCGTTCCCGACCCGGTAGGCGCCTTCCGCAACGGGGACGGAGGCTGGATCAATACCTGCCTTTTCGAGTTCGAGAAGAAAGCCGTCAACCCGGCCTTTTGCCCGGTCATTGTCCTGAGTAATGCCAGCGATCATGGCGAGCCGGGTGTGACCGAGATCCAGAAGATAGCGCGCCGCGGTCCGTCCTGCCTCCTCATTGCTGAAGCCGATGGCGGCTCCCGCCTCGGTTGGAGTAGAGGTATAGGTGAAGACGTAGGCCACCCGCTTCTGCTCCAGCATGGCGAGCGTCTGTGGCCGGTGCCTTGCGCCAACCAGAACGATTGATTCTGCGCCCCGTTCCACCAGCAGCTTTGCCTGCTCGTACTCGAGGTCTATGTCGTAGGTCGAAGTATTGAGGATCAGGGAGACTTCCTTTTCCGCAAGCCGCGCCTGCAGCCCGTCGACCATCGTTGCATAGATGGCATGATCAAGCGTCGGGATGATTGCGCCGACCAGCCGGGTGCGGGTGGAGCGCAGCGCGCGTGCGGATCCGTTGGGAACGTAGCGCAGGTCCGCAGCAGCCCGCAGGACCCGTTCGCGAACGCCTGTGTTCACGGTCGGATTGCCGTTGAGAACCCGTGAGACCGTGGCAGGCGAGCAGTCAGCCAGTCTGGCGACGTCAATGAGCTTGGCGCCTGCATCATCATCCATTCGGGGCAGTTCTCCAGTCGTCCGGTTCAAGAAACCGATTTCATAAACGGCATAGCTCACTTTCGCGGTGACTGCATCAATTTTCTGCCAAAGTCAGCAAGACCGCTTGACAGGCAGCGACAATTCCAAGAAAACGATTTCTCAAGGCGGCCAGGTCGAGCTGCCAGGTCAGGGAGTCAAGCATGCTGCTCAACGGCATCAGGGTCGTCAGTTTCTGCCATTTTCTGCAGGGTCCGGCAGGCGCGCAGTACCTTGCGGATATGGGCGCCGATGTGATCAAGGTCGAACCCGTCGATGGTGCGCATGAGCGCCACTGGTCCGGAGCCGATGTCTTCGTGGAGGGAATAAGCGGTTTCTATCTGTGTGCGAACCGCAACAAGCGTTCGATCGGCCTCGACCTCAAGAGCGACGCGGGCAGGGAAGTCGCCCGCCGCCTGATTGCCGGTGCTGATGTCGTGATGGAGAATTTCCGGCCGGGCGTGTTCGACCGGCTCGGCTTCAGCGAGGCCGAGCTGCGAAAGCTCAACCCTGAAGTGATCTTTGCATCTGCCAGCGGATTTGGCTCGACCGGGCCAATGGCCCAGAACCCGGGTCAGGATCTTCTTGCCCAGGCACGCTCCGGGCTGCTCAGCGTGACCGGAACGCCCGAGCGCGGACCGACGCCAGTCGGCGCGGCGATCGTTGACCAGCATGGAGGTGCCCTGCTGGCGCTGGGCATACTGGGTGCGCTTGTCCGCAGGCTGCGTGAGGGAAAAGGCACCCGCGTCGAGGCAAGCCTCATCAATTCGGCGATCGATCTGCAGGGAGAAGCGCTGGTGAACTTCTTCGCCGGCGGGATGACGCGCGAGGTGCTCGATCGCGAGAAGAATCTTGCAACCTGGTTTCATGCAGCCCCCTACGGCGTCTACCCGGCCCGGGATGGCAGCCTCGTCGTGTCGCTGTGTGATGCGGGCGTGCTTGCCGACGCGCTCGACAGTGAAGAACTGCGGGAAGTCGTGTCTTCCGACCGGTACCGCGAACGGGACGAATATGCCCGGCGGCTTGCCGGCGCCACCTCATCCTGGACGGTTGCCGAACTGGCCGCACGTTTTGATCGCCACGGCATCTGGTGGGCGCCGATAAACTACTATGACGACCTGCTGGCCGATCCTCAGCTGACCCACGCCCGGGTGTTCCGGGAGGTAAAGGTGCGCGGCCGCACCATCCATCTGGTCAACCATCCCAACCGCTATGACGGGGAAGTCCCTTCGCTGCGCGTCCTGGCGCTGGAGATCGGCGAGCATACAAGGGAGATCCTGGCCGAGCTCGGCTATTCCGGCGACGATGTGGCCGCTCTCCTGCAGAAGAAAGCCGTGGTCGCATCGCGCGACCTGGACGAAACCGCTGAAAGAAAGGCTTCGTGATGCTGGTCGAACAGCCCGATAGTATCGCGGAGCCGGTGCCGGTGCAGGGTGAACGCCTGCGCAGGGGGCTGGCCATCGTCACAGGCGGACGCCGCGGCATTGGCCGTGCGATCTGCTGCGAGCTTGCGGCAGCCGGCTTTGACGTTGCCGTGGTCGATGTGGTCGATGATGCGAGCGCCCATGACACAGTCGAAATCGTCCGCTCGGCGGGACGGAATGCCGGCTTTTACCGGCGTGACATTTCCGATACCGCAGACAATCCCGAATTTGTCGCGCGGATCGAAAACGACTTCGGCGCCGTGACCTGCCTGGTCAACAATGCCGGTATCCAGGTTGCCGTGCGGGGCGATCTTCTCGACGTGACCGTGGAGAGCTTCGACCGGCTGGTGGGCGTAAATCTGCGCGGTACCTTCTTCTTCACCCAGGCGGTTGCGCGCGCCATGCTGGCGCGACCCGAGCCTGGCTCCCGGGAGCGGTCGATCATAACGATCACGTCGGCCAATGCCGGACTGGTATCGCCCGAAAAGGGCCCCTACTGCATCTCCAAGGCGGGTCTTTCGATGGCCTCGCAGCAGTTTGCCGTCAGGCTTGCAGACGGGGGAATCCGGGTACACGAGATCCGCCCTGGCCTGATCCAGACCGACATGACTGCCGACGTCTTCGAAAAGTATTCCGCCCAGGTAGCGTCCGGCCAGCTCTCCGCCATACGACGCTGGGGTCAGCCCGGCGACATTGCCCGCGGCGTATCGGCGCTTGCCACCGGCGCCATCCCGTTCAGCACCGGCGATATCTACCACATTGGCGGTGGCATGCAGCTGCACCGCCTCTGATCCTTTTTTGAGTGTCCGAGAAAACGATTTCTTGAGCGAAGACCGATGATGACACCGATCCTTGAGATGAGGGGCATTCACAAGCGGTTCCCGGGCGTTCACGCCCTTAGGAACGTCAGCTTCGCGGTGAAAAAGGGAAGCGTTCACGGGGTGATCGGCGAAAATGGCGCCGGCAAATCGACGCTGATGCGGGTTCTGGCAGGCGCATTTCCGGCCAGCGAAGGTGACGTCCTCATTGACGGTTCGGTCGTGGCAGCACCTTCGCCGGAGCGCATGCTGCAGCTTGGCATCGCGGTGATCTACCAGGAGCTTGCCCAGACGCCACACCTGACGGTTGCGGAGAACATCCTGCTCGGAAGGTTGCCCCGCAGCCGGTTTGGGACGGTGGACTGGGGCCGGGTCACGCTGGAAGCCAGACAGTCTCTGGACCGGCTGGGGTTCAGGGTGGATCCGTCGGCGCGCCTTGACACCATCAGCGTTGCCCAGCGGCAGATGGTCGAAATTGCCAGGGCGATCGCGCGCAACGCCCGCATTGTCGTGCTCGACGAGCCTTCGGCCGTGCTTGGGGATGCCGAGCTTGAGCACCTGTTCACAACGATCCGCCGCCTCAGCCAGGAGCACGGGGTTTCCTTCATCTACATCACGCACCGGCTCAGGGAGCTTTACGAGATCTGCGACGATGTGACGGTGATGCGCGACGGGCAGGTTGTCGCGTCCATGCCGATCGCGGGTACGACCACAGCCGGCCTCATCCGCCAGATGGTCGGACGCGAGCTGAAGGACGTTTTTCCGCAACGCCGGGAGCCGGAAGACCAGGTCCGGCTGGAAGTCCGTAATCTTTCGCGCGAAGGTGTGCTCAGGGATATTTCCCTGACCGTCAGGCGTGGCGAGATTGTCGGTATCTGCGGACTTGCCGGTTCCGGCCGGACAGAGGTGCTGCGCGCCATAGCCGGTGCTGACCGCATCGATGGCGGCGAGATCAGGATCGATGACGTTCCGGTCGTCATAGACGGGCCGAGAAAGGGCCTGGCTCAGGGCGTTGGCCTGCTGCCTGAAGACCGCAAGACCGAGGGCCTCTTCCTCGACCAGTCGGTCGCATTCAACATTACCATTGCCGGTCTTGGCGGGATCACCGGTGGCGGCTTCATCAGGAAGGCCCGCGAGAACCGGCTTGTCTCGCAACTGGTAAAGTCGCTCCGGATCAAGACACCCGACAGCGCGACCAGGGTACGCAACCTCTCGGGCGGCAACCAGCAGAAATGCGTTCTTGCCAGACAGCTGCACGCCGGAACGAAAATCCTCCTCGTTGACGAGCCGACCAGAGGCGTCGATGTCGCGGCGAAACGCGAGATCTACGACCTGCTGGCTGATCTGACAGCCAGCCATGGCGCCAGTGTGCTGATGGTCTCGTCCGAGCTGCCTGAAATCCTCGGTCTCTGTCACCGCATCATCGTCATGCGCGAGGGCGCAATTGCCGCAGTGCTCGACGGCGCTGACGCAACCGAGGAGGCGATCATGGCTCACGCGGTCTGGAACTAGGAAAAAAACGATGCCGGTACGGACATACACTCAGTTCATAGGCGGGCAGCCGGTCGACGGCCCTGGCCGGGGCACGATCGAAAGGCGGTCTCCCTCCAGCGGTCTGCCAGTGGCCCGCTACTGCGAAGGAACCACTGACGACGTCGACCTTGCCGTCGATGCCGCAAGAGCAGCGTTCGAGGAAGGTCCGTGGCCGCGGCTCAGCGGGATGGAACGCGCCGTCATCCTGAACCGGCTTGCCGGTCTCATCCACGACAACAGGGACCGGCTGGTCCAGATTGAAGTCGAGGAAGCCGGCAAGCCGATACGTTTTGCCCGTGGCGACCTGGACGGCGCCGTCGGCCTGACGCGCTACGCCGCATCGCTTGCGATGCAGATGTCGGGGTCGACCTATACAAACCTCGGTCCCGACAGGACCGCCCTGCTGACGCGCGAGCCCATCGGGGTGGTCGCACTGGTGACTCCGTGGAACTTTCCGGCGCTGATCGTCGCGCAGAAGATGCCGTTTGCACTCGCGGCCGGCTGCACCGTGGTGCTGAAGCCTTCCGAGTTTACCTCCGGAACCGCGTTCGAGATAGCCGAACTGGCCACGCAGGCCGGAATTCCGGCCGGTGTGTTCAACGTCGTCAGCGGTTATGGGGCGACGGTCGGCGATCACCTGACTTCCCATCCAGGCGTGGACTTCGTTTCCTTCACCGGGTCGACACGGACGGGCCGGCAGGTGGTCGGAAATACTGCCCGCAACCTTGTGAAGTCGTCGGTCGAGCTTGGCGGAAAGTCGGCCAGTATCGTCTTCAGCGATGCTGATCTCGACGCGGCGGTCGATGGCGCACTGACGGGCGTCTTCTTCAACAATGGCGAATGCTGCATCTCGGGCTCCCGCCTGTTTGTCCAGTCATCCATCGCGGACGAGTTCGTGGCAAGGGTCGTCGACCGCTCCCGCAGGATCGTGGTGGGCGATCCTTTCGACGAGGCAACGGATATCGGCGCACTGATCGACGAGCGCCATCTCGACAGGGTCATGGGCTTTGTCAGGTCAGGCGTTGATGAAGGCGCGCAGCTGCTTCTTGGCGGCAGGCTTGCAGCAGGAACTGCCGGCCATTTCCTCGAAGCCACCATCTTTGACCGCGTCGATCCGAAGATGACGATCTTCCGGGAAGAGATTTTCGGACCGGTGCTCAGCATCACCCGTTTCGACACCGTCGAGGACGCGGTCCGACTGGCAAACGACACCACCTATGGCCTGTCAAACTACGTCTGGTCGAAGAACATAGACACGGTCCTGACCGTAAGCAGGCGGCTGAAAAGTGGCTGGGTGCAGGCCAATACTGCCATCGATGGAGCCCCGCAGCTTCCGCTCACCGGCGTGAAGGGCTCGGGCTTCGGCTACGAGATGGGGCAGGCCGGGTTTGAGGAATTTACCCAGCTGAAGACCCTGCTCATCCACACGGGACCCCGCGTCCCCGTCTTCCGGAACTGAGGCGGGAAGATGCCAGACCTTCGCCTCTTCGTCACCGATGTTGACCGGACGCTGCTTACGCATGATCACGCGCTTCCCTCGCGGGTCGCCGGCGCCCTGTCTGCGATGCAGGACGCCGGCGTGCGGGTGATCCTTGCAACGGCCCGCTCGCCGGCTGGCCTGCGGCCCTATGCAGAGCGCCTTCGCGCGTCAGACCTTGCCATCTGCTTCAACGGTGGCTGGATCGGGG
The DNA here is from genome assembly GCF_020164775.1 of Mesorhizobium sp. ES1-6. Taxonomy (NCBI): domain Bacteria; kingdom Pseudomonadati; phylum Pseudomonadota; class Alphaproteobacteria; order Hyphomicrobiales; family Phyllobacteriaceae; genus Mesorhizobium; species Mesorhizobium sp. ES1-6. The sequence goes on along the minus strand of NZ_JAIUGU010000002.1, from coordinate 95,666 downwards.
ACGTTTCGACCTCCACAGCGCTTTCCCGGCAGCCGATCGAAAGACGGATTGCACTGGAGGTGATGCAGGTGGCACAGGCGGCGGGCGCAAACCCGATGTGGTTCGGCAGTTCAGGCATTCATGTTCTTGACGATAGCGAACCGGTGGCCCGGGAAGCACGCATAACCAGCGAGTCGCTGGTTGTCGTATCGCATGTCGATGAACTGCCGGGCGAACCCGGCAAGATCATGTGCGTTGCCCTGGCTCCGTCGGCCGGTCGCGCTTTCGATCTCCTGCGGGAGCAGTTCGGTCCGCGCCTGTCGGTGTCGGCTTCTCACGCCCGGCTTCTCGAAATCGGACCGCCGGGTGTCTCGAAGCTTACCGCCGTGGAAGCTGTCGCCAGCTGGCTTGGCATCGCTCGCGAAGACTGTGCCGCAGCAGGTGATGCCGAAAACGACCTTGGAATGCTCGGCTGGGCCGGCACTGCAGTGACCGTGGAGAATGCCCTGCCTGAGGTCAGGAAGCTTGCCAGCTTCGTTGGCTCCTCCTGCGACAGCGGAGGTGTGGCGGACGGCATTGCATGGCTGATGAGCCGGCAGACGGCACAGGCGGAAGCATTCTGATGGGGAGGAACAGTATATGGAGATGATTGCCGGAAACGCGGCTGCTGGCCCGCCCGCGGGACCTGGTGCCAAGCTGCGCGGCTGGGCGCAGAGCCTGGGACTCCTGTGGGTCCTTCTGATCCTGTGCGCGGTCGCGGTCTATCTCTCGCCGAGCTTTGTCCAGACGGGCAATCTGCTCAATGTCGGCCGTCAGGTCGCGCTGTTCGGGATCGTGAGCGTCGGAATGACGTTTGTGATCCTCACGCGCGGGATCGACCTGTCGGTCGGATCAATTGTCGGCGTTGTCTCGGTAACGAGCGCGATGATGCTTGCCAGCGGAGTGCCGATACCGCTGGCCGTGGCCGCCGCCCTTGCCATGGGCGCGCTGTTCGGCGCGGTGAACGGGGCGGGCGTGGTGCTGCTGGGCATGCCGCCGTTCATCATGACACTTGGAACGCTGGTCATGGGCCGGGGCATCGCCATGACCATTGCCACAGGAGAGCCCCAGTCGCTCGGCGAGGCCGCCGACCGTTTCTACTTTCTGGGTGGCGGCTTCCTGCTCGGGATTCCGGTTCCCATCTGGATCTTTGTCGCCATTGCCGCCGCGGCATTCGTGGTCCTTCGCCACACCGCATTTGGCAGACAGATCTATGCCGTGGGGTCAAACGCGGAGGCTGCACGTCTTGCCGGCATCAACGTGCCGGGGGTCCTGCTTTCGGTCTACGTCATCTCGGGGGTGCTGTCGGCGCTGACGGCGCTGATATTCGTGTCGCGGCTCACCGTCGGTGAACCGACCGCCGGCACCAATCTCGAACTTGAGGCCATCTCGATTGTCGTGATCGGCGGCACGAGCCTCTTTGGCGGCGAGGGCGGGGTGATCGGAACCGTCATCGGGGCCGCAATCATCGCGCTGATGGCCAACATTCTCAACCTGCTCGGCATCTCGCCCTTCACCCAGCAGATCGTGAAGGGAGCGATCATCCTGGCTGCCGTCGGGTTCGAGGTCATGCGCCATCGCAGGGGCAGATAGAAATGCCCGCGGTGCGGATCTGGTCAATGGTGGCGAGAGCGCAGACGCAGGGAAGACCGGGAGGAAAACATGGAACTGACACGACGCAGGGCACTGACACTCATGGCTGGTACTGCTGCGATACCGATAGTGGGGAAGGTGGCCATTACCGGGGCTGCTGCTGACGGGAAGATCAGGATCGGGTTCAGCCAGTGCACGCTGAACCATCCCTGGCGGGTGGCGCAGACCAACGTCAACAAGGCCTATGCGGATACGAACCTCAAGGACGTCGAACTGGCCATCACCGACGGCAACAACGATTCAGGCAAACAGGTTTCCGACATCGAGAACCTGATCGCACAGGGCCCGAAGGTCCTGATCGTGTCGCCTCTGACCGCAGACGCGCTGACCCCGATTGTCAGGCAGGCGATGGAAGCAGGCATTCCCGTTGTGACGCTCGACCGCAAGGTCAACACGAAAGTGACGTGCCACATCGGTGCCCTCAATCTGCCGATCGGCGCTGCAGCAGCGGCCCTGCTGGCGAAGAAACTGGGCAGCAAGGGCGCGATCATCGAGCTGCAGGGCACGGCCGGCGCGTCGGCCACGACCGACCGCAACAAGGGCTTTGTCGACGAGCTCGGCAAGACGCCGGACCTGAAGATCGTCGCCACCCAGAACTGCGACTACACGCGCGACAAGGCGGTCAAGTTCATGGAGGACATGGTGCAGCGCTTTGGCGAAGGCCAGATCCAGGCCGTCTATGCGCATAATGATGAAATGGCGCTCGGCGCGATCCAGGTTCTCGAAGGTGCGGGACGCCTGAAGGATGTCCTCGTCGTCGGAATTGATGGCCAGAACAACGCCATCGAGGCAGTCGCTGCCGGCAGGCTCACGGCAACGTTCGTCTATCCGTTCTGCGCTCCCGAGGGCATCGAATATGCCTACAGGATTGCGAAGGGCGAGAAGGTGCCGGAGGTGGTGCTTCTGGAGTCGCTCGCCGTCACCTCCGAAAATGCCAAAGACATGATTGGCAAGGGTATCTGAACTTCCAGCATTCCCGGCCGCGACCCTGCGTGTGCGGCCGGGCTTCCAAGAGGAGAAAAGAATGAGCATGCCTGCATTCGACCCCAAGGGTGTCATCCCCGCCTGCCTGATGCCCTTTGACGAGGACCACGCAGTTGACGAGCAGGCATACCGCCGGCATCTGAACGATATCGCCAGCGTTGATGGCGTAGCGGCCATTGCGATCAACGGCCACGCCGCCGAGGTCCACGCACTGACCCTGGACGAGCAGCACCGTGCGATCGCGGTGACACTCGAGGAGCTGGAAAAATACAGCGTGCCCGCAGTCGTGGGCATCTACACCAATTCAAGCCTGGAGGCAGGGCGTATGGCGGAGCGGGCCCAGCAGGAGGGTGCGCACGGACTTCTGGTTTTCCCACCCGACTTCATGTCGCTGGGAGGACACCTGCGACCCGAGATGGCGACAGAGCATCTCAGGCACATAACCGGCGCATCCGATCTTCCGGTCATCCTTTTCCAGTATCCCCTCGTTTCCGGTCTCTCCTACCCTCTTTCGACACTCATTGACCTGTGTGTCCGCTTCCCTTCCATACGGGGCGTGAAAGACCAGATCGGCGACGGAAACCTGCACGAGCGGCAGATCCGCGAGCTGAGGAATCTGGACAGGCCGGTCCGGACACTGACCACGCACAGCGCCTGGCTGCTTGGCTCGCTGGCGCTGGGCTGCGACGGGCTCCTTTCAGGTGCCGGCAGTGTCATACCCGACCTCCAGGTGGCACTCTTCCGTGCTGTCCAGGCCGGCGACCTGAAAAAGGCACAGGCGATCAATGACAGGATCTATCCGATGGTTCGGGCCTTCTACGACGCGCCACTTCTCGACATGCACAACAGGATGAAAGAAACTCTTGTGCTGCTCGGCCGGCTTGATCGCGCCGTCGTGCGGCCACCACTGATGAAGCCACGAAACGAGGAGATCGCGAAGATCAGGAAGTTGCTGGTCGACGCAGGGATCACGGCAAACAGCGTCTATGGGTATGCTGCATGACACAGACGGACTTCTATCTCGGACCAGGCGATGAGGTGGTTCTCGAAAGGGACGTGACGGAAGCAGCCGTCGCCGCATTCGCAGACGTCAGCGGCGATCACTCGCCCAATCATGTAGACGGCGGCCAGATGTCGGGTTCGGCCTATGGCGGCCGGATTGCCCATGGAGCGCTGCTGGTCGCTTACATGTCAGCCTGTTCGACCGAAATCGTCGAGCGCGTGCCCGGCGTGCGCGCGACCGAGACGCCGGTCTCGCTTGGCTATGACCGCATACGGTTCCTCCTGCCGGTCTACATTGGCGACAGGGTGACGCTCCGGTACACGGTGCGCGATGTGGATACACAGCGCCGGCGGGCCCGGTCCGACATCACGGTCACCAACCAGAATGGCGATACCGTCTGTGTAGGCGAGCATATCCTGAAGTGGGTCCCGTGACAGACAGAGACAGCACATACGACTACATCGTGGTTGGCGGAGGCTCCGCCGGATGCACACTGGCTGCGCGTCTCTCAGAAGATCCCGCCTGCAGGGTCCTGCTGCTGGAAGCCGGGGCCCGCGACTGGAATCCGTATATTCACCTGCCGGTCTGCTACTACAAGACCACCAAGGGATCCCTCACCTGGGAGTTCGATCTTTCGCCCCAGTCACATCAGGGTGGCATCACGCCGGGCTTCACCCAGGCGCGAGTGCTCGGCGGAGGCAGTTCCATCAATGCGCAGGTCTACATCCGCGGCGTTGCCGCGGACTATGACGGCTGGGAAAAGACAGGGTGTACGGGATGGTCGTACCGGGACGTGCTTCCCTATTTCCGGAGCGCCGAGTCTAATGAAAGATTTTCCGGCCAGTATCATGGCACCGATGGGCCGCTCGCAGTCTCGGACCAGCGGCACACGCATCCGCTTTCGAAGGCCTTTGTCCAGGCCTGCCAGGAGTACGGCATGCCGTACAATCCCGACTTCAACGGGGAGCAGCAGCGGGGAGCCGGCCTTTATCAGGTGACCAACCGCAACGGACGCCGCTGCAGCGCGGCGGTGGCCTATCTCAGTGCCGCGCGCAAGCGGCCCAATCTTGTCATCCGCACCGGCGCTGCTGCGCGGCGCATCGTGGTGGAGAACGGGCGCGCAACCGGGGTCGAATACAGCGTGGGCAGCAGACCGGTCGTCGCCCGGGCCGATCGTGAGGTCGTTCTTGCTTCTGGCGCCATCGGCTCGCCGAAGCTGCTGATGCTCTCGGGGATCGGACCGGCCGGCCACCTTGCCAGTCACGGCATCAGGTCACTCGCAGACCTGCCAGGCGTCGGACAGAACCTGCACGATCATCTCGACATCTTCATGATGTACAATGTGAAGGGGCTGGAGACCTATGACGTCTACAAGAGCGTCTACCGCCAGATCTGGCCGGCCCTCCAGTACGCGCTTTTCCGCAACGGCCCGATCAGCGCGACTGTAGTGGAAGGTGGTGCGTTCTGGCCTGCGGATGAAAATGTCGACTCGACAGAAATCCAGTTCCATTTCCTCGCCGGCACCGGAATTGAAGCGGTCACTGACAGCAGTTCGACCGGGAACGGCTGTACACTGAACGCTTACCTGCTGCGGCCGCAGTCGCGTGGAGCGGTGACCCTGAAGAGCGCCGATCCCGGTGTGGCACCAGCGATTGATCCCAACTTTCTCGCCGAGAAATCCGATCTCGACTATACGGTCGAGTCCGTTCGGATCGGTCAGGAAATCATGGCACAGCCGGCCATTGCCAGATTCCTGTCCAGTGAATTCATGCCGGGTCCGCAGGTTAATACGCGCGCCGCTTACGAAGACTATGTGCGGCGGGAAAGCCGGTCCGGATACCATCCTGCCGGAACATGCAGGATGGGCCAGGACGATATGGCGGTGGTGGACCCGCAGCTGCGCGTTCGCGGCATCGATGGCCTTCGGGTGGCGGATGCCTCGGTGATGCCGCAGCTCGTTTCCGGCAACACCAACGCGCCAACGATCATGATCAGCGAAAAGGCCGCCGATATGCTGCGCGGCAACAGGGTCGCCCCGGCAGCCCCGGCCGGAGAGAGGTCCGGACATGCCGGGCGCTGAGGCGGATCTCGTCATCACCGAACGCCACGGTGGCGTTCTGCTTGTCACCCTGAACCGGCCCGGCAAGCTCAATGCCCTGTCGAAGGCGCTGCTGAAAGAGCTCGCAACCTGCCTGCGGGGTGCCGAACAGGATCCCAGCGTTGGCTGCGTGGTTCTTACCGGTGCAGGGCGCGCGTTCTCGGCAGGAGCCGACATATCGGACATGCTCGCCAGAGGCCTTGCTTCCTATGCGGATCCCGAACGTCTGGACAGCTGGCGTGCGGTCGAACAATTCCCGAAGCCGCTGATTGGCGCCGTCAACGGCTTTGCCATGGGCGGCGGGCTGGAGCTTGTTCTCCTGTGTGACGTCGTCCTTGCGGCGGAAACGGCGAAGTTTTCATGCCCCGAAATCAGGATCGGTTCATTTCCGGGCGACGGAGCCACGCAGCGGCTGCCCAGGGCAGTGGGCAAGTCCTTCGCCATGCAGATGATCCTGACCGGAGAGATGGTCGATGCGGGCCTTGCAGAGCGCAAGGGCCTGGTCAGCGAAGTGGTTCCGGACGACGGACTGCTCGAGCGGGCCCTGCAGCTGGGTAGCTCGATTGCCAGCAACTCGGTTGCGATCACTCCTTTCGCCAAACGTGCGGTCCAGGCCGCGGAACGGACGCCGCTCGACGAGGGCCTGCGTATCGAGCACGCGCTCGCGGTAGAGGCGTTTGCGATGGAGGACCGGACTGAAGGACTTCGGGCATTTGCCGAGAAACGGCATCCCGTTTTCCGCGGGCGATAGCGGCCCTTGGCCCGGGACGCCGGATGAAGGTTCCGGTGGGATGCCAGGCTCGGTCCGGGCGGCTACTGGCGGAGCAGTAGTGCAGGAGGAAACGAATGTGGGATTACATCATAGTGGGGGCAGGCTCGGCAGGCTGCGTGCTTGCCAGCAGGCTTAGCGAGGATCCGGATGTAAAGGTGCTGCTTCTCGAGGCCGGCAGCCGCGACTGGAATCCTATGATCCACATTCCCGGGGGCATAGGCAAACTGTTCGGTCCCGGGGTCAACTGGCGCTTCCACACCGTGCCGCAGGAACATCTGGACAACCGTTCGATCTGGTATCCGCAGGGCAAGACGCTTGGCGGCTCCAGCTCGATCAACGCGATGATCTACATCCGCTGCCAGAAAGAGGACTATGACAACTGGGCGGCGCTGGGGAACGGGGGCTGGGGCTATGAGGACGTCCTGCCCTATTTCCGCAGGTCTGAAGACAATGACAGGCTGGCGAACCGCTATCATGGTCTGGGTGGACCTCTTGCGGTATCTGACCAGGTAAGTCCGCATCCGCTGACCCGGGCGTTTGTACGCGCGGTCCAGCAGTACGGGCTGCCCTACAATCCCGACTTCAACGGCGAGACGATGTATGGCGCCGGATTCTATCAGGTCACCTGCCGCGACGGCCGCAGGCGTTCGGCGGCTGTTTCCTACCTTCATCCGGTGGCGGACCGCGCCAACCTGACAGTGAAGACCCATGCCAGGGTGACCCGCATCGTCGTCGAGAATGGAAAGGCAACGGGTGTCGAACTGGCAGATGGCCAGCGCTGCATGACATTGAAGGCGGAACGCGAGGTCATAGTCTCCGGCGGCGCAATCAATTCACCGCGCCTGCTGCTGCTGTCGGGCATTGGCCCCGCCGGTGAGCTGGAAGCACTGGGCATCCGGCCCGTTGCCGATCTTCCCGGAGTTGGCCGCAACCTTCAGGACCATCTGTGCACCAACGTGCATCTGACACTCAGGCAGCCTATCAGCTATGACGGACATGACCGTTACCCCAGGGCACTCCTGCATGGCATCCGCTGGCTGCTCTACCGCAATGGACCTGCAGCCTCGGTAATTGTCGAGGGCGGCGGTTTCTTCCAGACAGAGGGCGCCTCACGTCCGGATCTGCAGATTCACCTTGCACCGGCAACTGTCGTTCGAGGCGGGCAGACAGTTCTGCCAGACGCGCGCGGCTTTACGGTCAATTCGACTTTCCTGCGCCCGAGGAGCGTCGGGTCCGTCAGGCTGAAGTCAGCCGATCCCTCCGACGAGCCACTGGTCGACCCCAGGTACCTCAGTGATCCTCTTGACCGGGAGATGGCGCTTAAGTCGATCCGCATCATCCGAGAGGTCCTGGCCCAGAGCGAGATTGCAAGGTACATCGAGACCGAGCGTCTGCCGGGACCATCTGCCCGGACGGATGAGGAACTCATGTCCTATGTCCGCCAGTATGCCTGCTGTGACTATCATCCGGTTGGCACGTGCAGGATGGGCACGGATGAAATGGCTGTCGTGGATCCCGGACTGCGCGTGCGGGGGATTGCCGGACTGCGGGTCATAGATTCATCGATCATGCCGGTCCTGATCAGTGGCAATACCAACGGGCCGGTCATGATGATTGGCGAAAAGGGTGCAGACCTCGTCAGGAACAGAAAAACCGCCGAAGCCGTCCGGCCGGAGGCTGCAGTCGCCTGAGCAGGACGGCATCGGGAAGGGGCCAGGGGAACCGGCGTCAACAGATCCGGTCCGGACCGGAACACCCTGGCGGCCTGGCCGGGTGAAGCCCGCAGGTCAGACAGGACTATGGCTCGCAGACCGGAACGGCCCAACGCAGTTTTGACCACCGGAAACACCCGCAACTGGAGGCGACGGCTCGATGACACCTGCAGCGTTCTCGAGGGGATCCGCCGGAGCGGTTCGCCCGATGAGATCTGCAGGTCTCTGCTGGCATTTGCAGGCCGGTTCGGAGCAACAAACCTGCTGGCCGGTCAGATCCCTCAACCGGGCTCGTCAAGGAACGAGCAGCTCTCGCATGTACTCCTGGATGCCTGGCCGAAGGAGTGGTCGGTCCGGTATTTTTCGAACGGCTATCTCTACCATGATCCGACGATAGGACTTGTCTGTCGCGACAGTCCGCCGTTCCTGTGGAGAGATGCCTGCAGGCTTTCCGGCACGGGCGCGACGGGTGCCCGGATCATGGCGGAGGCGACCGAGTTTCGGCTCCGGGACGGAATGACAGTCGCTCTGAGAACAGTCGAAGGGATGCCGGTCGGCTTCTCTGTAGCCGGAGAGAGCCTCGACATCCCGGCAGACTATGGTCTGGTTCTCCAGCTGATAGCTGCCTTTGCGCTGGGCCATGCAATCTCGCTCGTCGATGGCAAACCGCCAGACCGTCCTGTCCGCCTGTCGACCAGGCAGAAAGACGTGCTGCGATGGGCGGCAGAGGGCCTTACCATCGAGGGCATTGCAGAGCGTCTGACAATAAGCAGGAACACCGTTGACACCCATCTGCGCGTCGTGCGCGAGCGGCTGGGAGTGGGCACCACCATCCACGCCGTTGCAGAGGCGCTCAGGCTTTCCCTGATAGATTGAAAAGCCTCACGGGATCACGTGATGCCCGAGTGCCGGCGGTTCCACCATATTCGGCCGATCTCAATCCTGGAGGACGGCCAATGCTCCATATCGTCACATCCGAAAACGCCGAAACCTATCGCCTCGAAATGGAACAGGCTTTCCGGCTTCGCCACAGGGTCTTTGTTGACGAGAAAGGATGGTCGGCGCTGCGCAGCGATGACGGCAGGGAAACTGACCGCTTTGATGACGCGCACGCAGTTCACATGCTCTACGTCGAGCAGGGCCAGGTGATCGGCTACCAGCGCATGCTCCCCTCGGTGCGACCGCATCTTCTTTCGGAGGTGCTTCCGCAGCTCTGTGAGGGAGATCGTCCCTCCGGTCCGAACATCTGGGAGTGGACCCGTTACTGTGTCGAGCCGGGCCGGCGCGAGCGCGGCCGCATGCTCAGCCCGGTCGCCAATGCCCTGCTTTCTGGGATCGTTGAATGGGGAATGGCCCGTGGTATCGACACGATCATCATCGAGATGAATCCGCTCTGGCTGCTGCGGCTGGTCCAGCTGCATTTTCGTGTTGTGCCGCTGGGACGCCCTCAGGTGATCGAGGGAGAAGAAACGCTGGCCGTAACCGCGGCCTTCGACACGGGAACCCTGGCCAGGCTGTTGCAGGCTCGCATGCCCTAAAATCGTGGGTGCGAACACTTCCGAAATTCTGGACACCCCCAGGCATCTTCTCTTGGGACAGGGGATCAGCCTTTTCTCCGCGTCGAACCGCGCGATACCAGTGTGCCCCGGAACCCGGTTGACTGGTCCCTGCCTGTTTCCCGTCCCATCAACAGGGCAATCAGTTCGTCTGCCATTGCCTCAAGCGGTTGCACGATGGTGGTCAGGTCATACTGCGCGGTCCGTGCCATCCAGATGTCGTCGACGCCGATAACGCCAAGGTCTTCGGGTACTGACATACCGAACGACCTTGCAGCGTCGATCACGCCAACTGCGACCTGGTCGTTGACGCAGAAGACAGAATCCGGCCGCACCGGGCCTTTCAGCATGGCCCTGGCCGCTGCGAGCCCCCGGTCATAGGTATTGTCGCCGGCATATTCTACCGACACCACCCGCAGACCATCCTCCGCAAGACGGTCCCGGAAGCCGGCGTGCCTGTCCAGTGATACCGAGACGCCTGGAAAGCCGCCCACGAAGGCTGGTGCGCGATATCCCTGGGCCAGAAGGTGCTGTGCCGCCATCTGCCCGGCATGCAATTCGTCAAGCGACACACTGAGCGTGTTCTGGATCCTCCTGTCGCTGCGTGCAAAAGCAACAACAGGGATGTTCATCTGTGCGCACTCGTATTCGATCTTCAGGGGCATGTCGGACGAGACGATCAGACCGTCGATCCGGTACTGCATGACGAGTTCCATGGCCTCGGAAAGGCTGTGATCCTTCGAGGCGTTGACCGTTATGGCGTGCAGGCCATGTTCCTGAAGCTTTGCGGTGATCAGTTCGAGGATCCGCAGGAAAATCGGATTTGTGAACTCCTCGAGGAGAATGCCCACCAGGTTCGAGCGGGTCGTTCGCAGGCTCCGGGCCATGGCATTGGGACGGTATCCCAGCTGCCTCGCGGCCTCGATGATCCGCTGCTTCTTGAGGGCATTGATGCTGCTGTGTTCGGTAAAGGCGCGGGAGACCGTCGACTTTGAGACCCCGGCCAGTCTCGCCACATCGACGGCGTTGGGCCTCCGGTTTGTCTGTTTCATCTGATCCCCTGAGTCTGCAGCTCGAAAGCTCTAGCACCATGTCGCGAGATTGTCGTGCCCTTGACGGATCAAAGAGAAATTGGTATCGATCCCAAAAATAGCGACATCCCATTGTGATTTATAATATAAATCTATTGGGAATAATCTCAAGGGTGAGGAAGCATGCAGTCGTTCCGCGGCAAGGCCGTCGTCGTTACCGGAGGCACCCAGGGCGTCGGGCTGGCCACCGCCCGTCTGCTGGTCCAGCGGGGGGCCTCGTCTGTAACGATCTGTGGCCGCAACACGGTCAATGGCAAGGCGGCAGAAGACGAGCTGCGGGGGCTTGGCGCTAGCGCGCTGTTCGTGCAGGCGGATCTTTCCCGGGCCGAAGACTGCTTCAGCGTGATCGATCAGTCCCAAGCGAAGTTCGGCCGGCTTGATACTCTCATCAACTGTTGCGGCGCCACGACCCGGGGCACGCTGGAGTCGACCACGCCCGATCTGTGGGACTATCTGTTCGCGGTAAACGTGAGGGCCCCCTTCCTGCTCATACAGCGCAGTGTTCCGGTAATGCGCAGCGGCGGCAGAGGCGGCACCATCGCCAACATTGGCTCGATCGCAGCCTATGGCGGCCAGCCCTACATAACAGCATACAGTGCCGCCAAGGCTGCGCTGCTCATCCTGACCAAGAACCTCGCCAATTCGCTGCGCTGGGACCGTATCCGGGTCAACGCTCTCAACATCGGCTGGACCGCAACGCCCACCGAACATGAGCTGCAGGCGAATTTCCACGGGCTCGGGCAGGACTGGCTGGAACGTGTCTCGGCCGCGCAGCCATTTGGCCGGCTGCTTTCACCCGAGGATGTCGCGAAGGCTCTTGCTTTCCTGGCCTCCGACGAGTCGGGCCTGATGACAGGTTCCATAGTCGACTTCGACCAGAGGGTAATCGGGGCCGCCGACGACAACCCGATCGGTGCAGACCGTCCGGAGCATGGCAATGATGTCGCCAGCACACATGCATAGTCCGGCCTACGCCCTCAGGGGCATCGGCAAGAGCTTCGGGGGAGTATTCGCCTGTCGCGATGTTGACCTCGAGGTGAACCCTGGCGAGGTGATCGCTATCGCCGGCGAGAATGGCGCGGGCAAGAGCACGACGGTCAAGTGTCTCTATGGCCTCTACGCGCCGGATGAAGGTTCTGTGGAGGTCGCGGGCCAGCGGGTGCGGATGGGCAGCCCCCGCGATGGCGAGGCCCACGGCATCTCGATGATACCGCAGGAACTCGACCTTTTTCCAGAACTGTCGATCGTGGAAAACCTGTTTGTTGGCCGTGACCGACCGCGCACGTTCTGGGGCGGCTTTGACTGGGCCGTAATGCGAAGACGTGCGCGGGAGATTCTCGCCAGCCTGGGCGTCAGTTTCGATGTGACCCTTCCGGTCAGGGCGCTTTCGGCTGCCAGCAGCAAGCTGGTCGAGATCGCGCGGGCGCTTAACCGTGAGGCACGCCTCATCATCATGGACGAGCCGACAGCCGCACTGACGGAGCGCGAAGCAGAACGACTGTTTTCCGTGGTTAGAGGACTGACCGCAAAAGGCGTCTCCATCATCTACATCACGCATCGGCTAGATGAGATCTTCCAGATCAGTGACCGTATCGTCGTGCTGCGCGACGGCGGGATGGTCACCTGTGGCCCGACCCGGGATTTCACCGTCGCAAGCCTGGTCCAGGCCATGGTCGGCCGCGCGCTCGATCAACTGTATGCGCGCCGGCATCACCTCATCGGTGCCGATATACTTTCGGTAGAGGCACTTTGCCGGACGGGCAGCTTTCGCGATATTTCCTTCACCCTGCGCGCGGGCGAGATCCTTGGTATTTCCGGCCTTATCGGCGCCGGACGCAGCGAAGTGGCCCAGGCGATCTATGGATTTGATCCAGCAGATTCGGGCACTATCGTCATTGACGGCAGACCGGTGAAAATCCGCTCGGTCAAAGCAGCTCTTGCTCACGGGATCGCCTATCTGCCTGAAGAGCGCAGATCGCAAGGATTGATCCTGCCGGAGTCGATTGCAGGGAACATCAGCTTTGCAATTCTCGATCGACTTTCGACCATGGGATTTGTTGCCAGACGCCGTGAGCGCGCATTCGCCCGGGAATCCTCAAGGCGCTTCAGAATTGTTGGCGCCGGACTGGAGGCGCCGGTCGAGGTCCTTTCTGGCGGCAACCAGCAGAAGGTCCTGCTGGCCAAGACCCTGGCATCGGATCCGCGCATCATCATCCTGGATGAACCCACGCGCGGCGTCGACATAGGTGCAAAGGCCGAGATCTATTCGTTGATCGAAGGCCTGGCGCAGGCAGGCAAGGCCGTAATCCTGATTTCCTCCGAGATGAACGAGGTGATCTCGCTTTCGGATCGGATCCTGGTGATGCACGAAGGATCCATCACCGGCGTATTCGACCGTGACGGATTTTCCGCCGAAGCCATCGGGGCCGCTGCCGCGGGTCAGGAATACTCCCATGTCGCATAGTGCGCTGTCCCATGCTGCAGGCATCACCACACGTATCCGTCATTTCGTGGCCAGCGCGTGGCAGTCTGCCCTGCACAGGCCTGAAGCGCCATCGGCAGCCTTTCTTGTCCTGCTGGTCGTGGTGCTTTCGGTTGCGACGCCGGGCTTTCTTTCGGCCGCAAACCTGCGCGGCATCGTCGAGCAGGTGGCAGTCGTTTCCATTGTCGCACTCGCCGTCAACCAGGTCATCCTGGCTGGCGAGATAGATGTTTCAACGGGGTCGGTGGTGGCTGTCTGCGCCTTCGTCTACGGCAATATCGCGGATCTGTCCGGCGGATCGCTGGTGCCTTTACTTGGTGCACTGGCAACCGGGCTTCTCCTCGGGCTCATCAACGGCGCTGTCTCCACCTACGGAAGGGTACCGTCGATCATCACCACCCTCGGTGCTCTCTTTGTCTATCGTGGACTGGTATTGCTGCTTGCGGGCGCACAGGTTCTCAACCTTGCAGCCGGCTCCCGCGATTTTGGTCAGGGAAGCCTGCTTGCGATCCCGGTCGCGATCCTGGTTCTGATCGGGCTTTGCCTGGCAATGGACATTCTGGCACGCCACACGACCCTGGGGCGGAATGTCTACGCCGTCGGTGGCAATCCGCGCGCCGCAAGAATGATCGGCCTGCCTGTCAATCTTGTGCGCACGTCTACCTTTGCGCTCACCGGTCTCTGCTGTGGTCTGGCAGCATCCGTGATGATCGGCCAGATCGGCCAGCTGCAGGCGACTGCGGCGACGGGCCTTGAACTGAAGGTCGTAGCTGCCGTGGTTCTTGGCGGAACAAGCATTGCAGGTGGCAAGGGCTCGACATTCGCGCCCGTGGTCGGAGCCCTCCTTGTTGGCGTCATCCTCAACGCGATGACGCTCAATCGCGTGCCCGGCACGTTCGAACTGCTCGTGCTTGGAGCACTCATCCTGCTTGCCGTCAGCGTGGAGGGCATCCGTTTGCGCTTCCAGGGCAGGAGACCGGTCGAATGACAACTGTCACCCCGGCGAACCCTGCGCGCGTGACACGGTGGCAGATCAACCGTGCTGCCGGCCTGTTTCTCTTCTTTGTTGCCCAGATTGCCATAACCAGTGCGCTTTCCCCCGGATACTTCAGCATCGACGGGATGCTGGATGTGACGCGCCAGTTTAGCGAGTCCGGCATCGTCGCGCTTGGCGTGACGCTTGTGATCATCACCGGTGGCATCGACATCTCCGTCGGCGCCCTGCTTTCGCTGGTCTCGGTCACCATTGGCTTCAGCTATCAGGCAGGCTTCCCGCTCTGGGCAGCGATCGCGTCGGGCATCGCCGTCGGCACACTTGGCGGGTTTTTCAACGGCCTGCTGGTTACGGCGCTACGCCTGCATCCGCTTGTCGTCACGCTTGGCACTTTTGCACTTTTCCGCGGCATTGCCTTCGCGGTCTCCAACGCCCGTGCCGTGTCGAGCTTCCCGTCCTGGTTCGCCATGTTCGGGCAAAGCTGGATCTCCGGCATCGTCCCTGTCCAGCTGATCGTGTTTATCGTGCTGATATGCGTGGTCGGCATCGTGCTGGCGAGGAGCACCTTTGGCCGCTACGTCTATGCAGTGGGCAACAACGAGCTTGCTGCCCGGTTCTCGGGCGTGAATGTCAGCGCCGTCAAGATTGCCGTCTATACCCTGGCCGGGTTCCTGGTCGGGATTGCCGGTCTCATCCAGACGTCACGGCTTTCGACGGCGCGCGGCAACGCCGGATACGGGCTGGAATTGATTGTCATTGCGATGGTTGTCCTCGGCGGCACCAGGATCACTGGCGGCTCGGGAACCATCGCCGGCACGGTCATGGGTGTCCTTATCCTGTCCTATCTGCAGGACGGCCTGGTTTTCGCAGGCATCAGAAGCGATGCCGGTCTGATCGTCATCGGCCTGTGTCTGGTGACAGGCGTGTTCCTCAACGAGTTCTTCAGAAAAGACCGGGTGTGAGCCAGGGCTCGCGTGAAGGGAGGAGGCGCCAGGGACAGACAGGGAAATGGGGAGGCAGGCCGGACGTTCCGGCACTTTCGATCGACGTTGCGGCCGGCACACCGTGTGAAAGCCTGCCAGCCGCGCCACGTCGTATGCATAGCCTATCAACGCAATGGGAGGTTTAACCGTGAATCGTTCTCCAGTTCAAACAGTTTCGCTCGCACGTCGCAAAGTGCTTCTCGGCCTGGGCGCCGCCTGCGCTGCCATGCTGCTTTCGTTCGCCGGCGCGGGATCCGCATCGGCCGACGATATCGTCATCGCCATGATGCCGAAATTTACCAGCGATCCCTACTTCGTGGCAGCCAACAAGGGGGCGCAGGAGGCAGCTGCCGAGCTTGGCGTCAAGGTGGAGTTCAATGGCCCGGTCGACGCCAATGTCGCCGCGCAGTCGGACCTCATCGACAGCTGGATCCGGCGCAAGGTCTCTGCGATTGCCGTCTCGGCCAATGACCCCGATGCTCTTGTCCCGGCGATGAAACGCGCCCGGGACGCAGGCATCAGGACGATGACCTGGGATGCCGATGTCGGCGCAGAGGGCCGCAGTGTCTTTCTCAACCAGGCGACATTCCCGGATATGGGCCGCACCATGGTCGAAATGATGGTCCGCGATGCGGGGACGTCCGACGGCGACTTCCTGGTCATCACGGCGGTGCTGACGTCACCGAACCAGAACCGCTGGATCGAGGAGATGAAGAAGTACGCGGCTGAAAAGTACCCAGGCATGAAGTTCGCGGCGGTTCTTCCCGGCGATGAGGATCTGGAAAAAAGCAAGAATGTCGCGCTCAGCTACCTGCAGGCCAACCCTGGCACGAAGGGCGTGTTCTGCGTTACCGGCATCGCCACGCCAGGCGTGCTGGAAGCGGTCAAGCAGCTTGGTCTTGTGGGCAAGGTGACCGTGACCGGGCTCGGCGTTCCGAGCCTCATCAAGCCTTATCTGAAGGATGGCTCGCTGAAGGAAGCGGCGCTCTGGAACCCCATCGATATCGGCTATGGAGCCATCTACATCACCAAAGCGCTGCTGGACGGCAAGCTGGATCCGGCTTCTGGCGTGGTCGAGGCAGGCCGGCTGGGCAAGCTGAAGTTCATTTCAAAGGACACGGTGCTCCTCGGCGACCCTTACATCTTCACCAAAGACAATGTGGACAAGTTTGATTTCTGAGGTGCGGCGGCGGCCTCCCGCGCAGGCGGGAGGCCATTTTTTTGGCAAAGGGTTTTGGATAGAAGGCTGAGCTGCTCGAGCAATTTGGTCGCCGGCTTCGCATAGGGCTGGTCGGCGGTGGCATGGACTCGGTCATCGGCAGGACCCACCTGGTTGCCATGCGCGTCGACGGATTCTATGAACTGGTTGCGGGAGCGATGTCGGTCGATCCCGCGATCGCCCGCCGATCGGGCGCGGCCGCTCTTCTGGATGCCGGGCGTATCTACACCGACTACCGGCAGATGGCCGATGCGGAATCGCGAAGGCCCGATGGCATCGATGTCGTGGCGATCGCGACACCGCCACAACTTCATTTCGATGTGGCGAAGACATTCCTCGAAAGAGGCATCGACGTCATCTGCGAAAAGCCGGTGACGGCAAGCCTGGCGCAGGCGATCGACCTGGCGGCCGTGGTGCGCGAGCATGACCGGCTTTTCTGCCTGACCCATTGTTACACCGGCTATCCGATGGTCAGACAGGCAAGAGCGATGGTCGCTGCCGGCGAGCTCGGTCGCCTTCGTCTTGTCGAGGCGGAGCTCTGCGCTGGTGATCCAGGCGTCAGTGTCGAGCCGGCAGACCCGGCCCAGAGACACTGGCGGTTCAGGGCGGATTCGATGGGAAAAGGCGCGATCCTGGGGGAGGTCGCTTCCCACGCCCACAATATCGCGACATTCGTCACCGGCCTGAGCATTACGGAAGTGGCTGCCGAGATGTCGACCTTTGTCGAGTGCCGGGAGGTGTTTGACAATTCATATGTCACTGCCCGTTTCAGCAACGGCGCACGCGGCCGTATCTGGGGCAGCTATGTCGCTGCCGGCAATGACCATGGACTGTCTTTCCGGGTCTTCGGCGAGAAAGGAGGGCTGACCTGGGTACAGGAAGATCCTGAAGTCCTCTGGTTCAAGCCAATAGGCAGGCCCGCCGTAAGGCTCGCGCGGGGATATGACAGCCTGTCCAGGGAGGCCGAAGAGGCAACGCGGTTCCGGCCGGGCCATCCCGAGGGATATGCGCTGGCCTTTGCAAACCTCTATTCCGACTTTGCCCGCGCCATAATTGCAAGGCGTCTTGGCCATCCGCATCAGCACTACGTTTCGACCCTCCCGGGCATCGATGACGGAATTGAAGTCATGGCGCTGATCGAGGCGGCGATGGCTTCCCAGCAGGACGGCGGCACCTGGAAGCCGGTCGCCTGCTCCACACCATGATCAGACGAGGAAATCATGAAATTCTGTGTCTTTGGCGCCGGCCGCATGGGCGAACGCCACATCGCAAATCTCGCTGCCAGCAGCCGGGCCGAGCTTTCTTACGTCGTCGATCCCGATCTCGATCGCGCCACCGCGCTTGCAGCAAAGTTCGGCGCCAGGGCCTCAACCACTCCTGACGGCCCGCTCAGCGACCCGGCCGTCGATGCGGTCATCATCTCGTCGGCGACGAACACGCATGTCGACCTGATCATCGCCTCGGCGAAAGCGGGCAAGGCGGTTCTGTGCGAGAAGCCGATCGACCTCGACATGGCGCGTGTGGATCAATGCGCCAGGGCGATCGAGGGGTGCGATGTTCCGGTCATGATCGGCTTCCAGCGTCGTTTCGATCCCACCCATCGCGCCGTTCATGCGGCTGTCGCGGGCGGTGAGGTTGGCAAGGTCGAGGTGATCTCGATCATCAGCCGGGATCCGGGACCGCCGCCCTATTCCTACATCGCCGTTTCGGGTGGCCAGTTTCATGACCAGATGATCCATGATTTCGATCTTGCGCTCTGGCTCTCCGGCGCATCCGGTCAGGTGGAGGTCTTTGCCATGGGCTCCAATCTGGTCGACGCGGAAATTGCCCGGCATGGCGATACCGACACGGCGCAGGTACTGATGCGGTTTGAAAACGGCGCCTTCTGCAAGATCGACTGCAGTCGAAGAGCTGCCTATGGCTATGACCAGCGGGTCGAAGTGTTCGGGTCTCTCGGGATGATTTCATCGGGTAACCTCCATCGCACCGCGATCGAGCGGACCACTGCTGCAGGTGTGAACGCCAAGGACCTGCTGGCGCCGGATTTCCTGGCCCGCTATCTGCCGACCTATGCACTGGAACTCGACGCATTCATCGACGCCGTCCAGAACAGGACCAGGCCACAGCCGGACTTTGCGGCCGGACGCAGGGCGCTGGCGCTTGCCGATGCGGCGCGTCAATCCCATCGGGAAGGTCGCGCCGTTACGGCCTCAGTCTGACCGTTCCTGGCGCAGGCGAGGCGGGCTCAGATCACGCACAGCTGCTGACCCTCCTGGCGTTGACTCTCTGGCTTCGCACCGACCGCCCGACATCTCGAGAAGCTCGCCTCGAGCAGGCAAGGTCAGGAGGCTTCGGCAAGGAACGAGGTTCACAGGGATGCCCATCCTCTTTCCTGGAAGTCGCGAAAGACTCCTTCGACTTCACGGGCGGCTTCGCGAAGTCGGGGCAGGACATTGCTGGTCAGATCCTCGGGTGACAGTCTGTCTCTGTGTGATGCGACGCTCATTGCGGCGACGACGCGACCGCTCCTTTCGCGCAGAGGTACGGCGATCGAAATCGTGCCGTTCTCCATTTCGTCGATCGCCCTTGCAAAGTCCGCCTGCCGGGTTTCGTCCAGTCTCGTCTTCAGGTCACCGACATCCGTCACTGACGCCGGGCCCTGCTTTTCCAGCACGATCCCCTCGAGGCGCCTGTCGAGCTCGGCGACAGGAAGGGAGGCAAGGAGCATCTTGCCGCTGGCGGAACAATAGGCGGGCAACCGGTCGCCGACACCAAGGCGCGACGTGTAGACGCGTCGGGTCGAGTCCCGGCTGACAAACATGATGTCCAGTCCTTCGAGAACCGAGATCGAGCACGGCTCATTGACCCGGTCCGCCAGCGCCACCACGATGGACGCTGCGGCATTCCAGACGCTCGTTCGTCCCAGGACGCCGCGTCCGAGGGAGAGCACCTTCGGCGTACCCCCATAAACCCCGCGCTCCTCCCTGACGTAGCCGAGACTCTCAAGGGTAAGCAGGACTCTCCGGGCCGCAGCCCGGCTGACGTCCATTGCATGCGCGACCTGGGTGCACGTCAACGGGGTATCGGCCTCGGCAAGGCGTTCGAGGCAGGCAAGCCCCCGCGCAAGGGTCTGGGCAAAGTCACGCTTCTGAATGTCGGTGTCCATGAGGGCGATAAATCTCACAAAAGGCCCGACCCGTCAATGTGCGTTTATCGCACATCTGCGCGACATGTTGACAGCGCGAGTGGAATATGGGAAATGGATCTCGCCAGACGGCAAACATGCGCACGCGATCGATTCACGAACGCAACGCCGCCGTTGCGAGCGGTTGTCCAGGAGTATCCGCGGAGGAAATGATGAGTGTGGTTCGGCTGACGCTTGCGCAGGCCATCGTGCGGTTTCTGATCGCGCAGAAGATCGAGGACGAGGGGGAGGTTCTTCCGCTTTTTTCGGGCGTGCACGCCATCTTCGGTCATGGCAACGTCACGTGCCTGGGCTCGGCGCTGGAAGAGGTCCAGGACCGGCTTCCGACCTATCGCGGGCAAAACGAACAGTCGATGGCGCTTGCCGCGGTCGCCTATGCCCGCGCCCGCCGTCGCAAGCAGATCCACGTCTGCTCGGCCTCGGTCGGCCCGGGGTCGTCGAACATGGTCACGGCCGCTGGCGTGGCTATGTCCGACCGCCTTCCTGTGCTCTTCCTGTGCGGCGACACCTTCGCTTCGCGCCTTCCCGACCCTGTCCTGCAGCAGGTCGAGCATTTCCACGACATGTCGCTGACTGCGAACGACGCCTTTCGAGCCGTGTCATCGTTCTTCGATCGTATCACCCGCCCGGAGCAGATCCTCACCTCGCTGCCGCAGGCCGTGGCACTGATGCTCGATCCGGCGGCTTGTGGTCCCGCGACCATCTCGCTGGCGCAGGATGTACAGGGTGAAGCATTCGACTACCCGGAAGCCTTCTTCGTCGAGCGCCTTCACCGCATTCCGCGATACCCCGCGGCCGAAGATCAGATCGAGGCGGCAATCCGCATGATCCGCGCGTCGAAGCGACCACTCATAATAGCCGGCGGGGGCGTCCACTACTCGGGTGCCACGGGAGAGCTGGCTGAGTTCAGCGACCGCTTCGCGATCCCGGTCGCTGAAACCATCATGGGGCGTTCGGCCCTGTTGCACGAACACCGGCTCAACCTCGCTTCGATTGGTGTCATGGGCGGCACCGCGGCCAACGCCATCGCCGGCAAGGCCGACCTGGTTATTTCGATCGGCACGCGGATGGCCGACATGATCACTGGCTCATGGAGCGTGTTTCGCGATCCGGATGTGAAGTTCGTCGCGCTCAACGCCAACCGCTTCGACGCCAACAAGCACATGGCCCAGCCGGTGATCGGCGACGCGAAGCTCTCGCTCGCGGCGGTCGCGGCGGGTCTGGGCGACTGGTCAGCCCCTGCCGCCTGGGCCGAGGAGGCGGTCCTGGAGAAAGCGCTCTGGGACGAGGTAATCGATAAACGCACGGGACCCACGAACCAGGACGTGCCCAACTACCCGCAGGTGATCGGAGCGCTGCAGCGCAACGCCAGGACTGACGATGTCATCGTTACCGCGGGCGGCGGCCTGCCCGGCGAGCTCTACTGCACCTGGAAGTCAATTGGAATCGGCACTTTCGAGTCCGAATACGGGTTCTCCTGCATGGGTTATGAAATAGCCGGTGCGTATGGCCAGAAGATCGCCAGCCCGGGCCGGGAAATCTTCGCCCTGCTGGGCGATGGCTCCTACATGATGCTGAACTCGGACATCTATTCCTCCGTTCTCACCGGGAACAAGATCATCTGCATCGTCTGCGACAATGGCGGCTTCGCGGTCATCAACCGGCTGCAGGTCGGCAAGGGAGGCGCGGAGTTCAACAACCTGTTCGCCTCCTCAAAGCGCAGCGGAGAGGTTCCCCGCATCGACTTCGCGATGCATGCCCGCTCGATGGGTGCCGGGTCCGAAACGGTTGCTACAATCGAGGAGCTCGAGGCTGCGATAGGCCGCGCGCGTGCCAGCGACCGGACCTACGTCATCGCCATGCGCACTCATCCCTACGAGTGGATGGACGGAGGTTCGTGGTGGGACGTGGGCATGCCCGAAGTAACTGAACGTGCAACGATCGCAACTGCGCGGGACGCGCAGGAGGATCAGCGCAGGTTCCAGCGCATGGGCGTGTGATGGGCGCTCTCCTCCCGCGCCGGCACGTCCTCCTGACGGGCGCCACCGGCAACCTCGGCCAGAAGGCAGCGGCGGCGCTTCAGGCGGTCAATGGCCTGGAACTGACCCGCATCGGCCGCAACGGCGCCAGTGACCCGGCGGTCGTGACCGCCGACCTGGAAACGTATGACGACCGTTGGGCGCGGCATTTCGAAGGTATCGACACCGTGCTCCATCTTGCCGCGGATCCCCGCGCGGCCGGCGGCTGGGAAACGGTCTCACGCCTCAACATCGACCTCGCGCTCAATGTCATAAGGGCTGCCCGGCATGGCGGCGTAAAACGCTTCGTGTTCGCCAGCTCCAACTGGGTTCTCGGAGGGTATCGCTTCGGAGGCGAGACGCTGACGGAGGCCCTGCCACCGTGGCCTGTCAACCCCTACGGGGCGTCCAAGCTCTTTGTCGAGCGGTACGGAAGAATGGTCAGTGACGATACCGGCATGGCGTTCCTCTCGCTGCGGATAGGCTACTGCCAGCCGGGCGATAACATGCCCGGTCCGCACATGGCCTTCGGGCTCTGGGGCCAGCAGATGTGGCTTGGCAACGAAGACTGGGCCCAGGCCGTTACGAAGTCCGCGACCGCAGAGTTTTCCGGCTTCCATGCAATCAACGTGGTCTCGGCAAACGACGGCATGCGGTGGAGTCTGGCCGAGGGGCGGGACGCCGTCGCTTACGCGCCCGTGCAGAGGCATCAGCCGACCATGACGCTGCCGGTCCGGGTCAGGGACGCGGCCGCGCGCTTCCGTGAAAGCTTCTTTCCGTCCGGCGCCGCGACGCCGGTCTTCGGCAGCCGCTGGTGAGATCGAAAGCCATGAAGAAAATCCTTGTCATCCAGCCGCTGCGCGCCGAAGCACTCGCGCTCTTCGAGGAGCGGAGCGACGTCTCCTACGAGGTCGTGACAGATTTCTCGAAGGAGAACCTGATCGCCCGCGTTGCAGACGCGGTCGCGATAACAGTTCGAGACGCGCCGTTGCCCATGGAGGTTCTGGCCGCGGCTCCGAACCTTCGGATCGTGTCGCGTCACGGAGTCGGTTACGACAACATCCCGGTAGACTACTGCACCGGACGGGGCGTGCCGGTTACGGTCGTGGGCGACGTCAACGCAATCTCTGTCGCCGAACAGACGATGTTCCTGATGCTGGCCGCGGCACGGGGCGGCATCCGGCTGGATGCGGCCATCCGGGCCGGAGACTTCGGCGCCCGGTCGCGGCTTATCGGTGTCGAGCTCCGGGGCCGCACGCTGCTCATCGTCGGCTTCGGCCGGATCGGTCGCGAAGTCGCCAGGCGAGCGACTGCCTTCGGAATGCATATCCTGGTGCATGACCCCTTCGCCTCGCGTGCCGATCACGCCGGCGCGCGCTTTGTCGAGCGGCTTGAGGATGGCCTCGCCGCCGCAGATATTCTGACCCTTCATGTCCCCCTGTCGGAAGCCACCCACCACCTGATCGACGCGGCGGCCCTGAAGGCGCTGAGACCCGGCGCGATCGTCATCAATGCCGCGCGCGGCGGCATCATCGACGAGGCGGCCCTGGTCGAGGCGCTGGAAACTGGCCATGTCCGTTCGGCAGGGCTGGACACGTTTGAGGTTGAACCGCTCCCGACCGTCCACCCCTTGGTCGATGACCGGCGCGTCGTCCTCAGCCCGCACTCCGCGGCCCTCACGGAAGAATCCCTTCTGGCGATGGGGATTGTGACCGCCCGTAATGCGCTGGCGGGCATTGATGGGGTTCTCGATCCGACCCTCGTCGTCAACCCCTCCGTCCTGAAGGTCGCGACTGATGCGCAGTAACAACATCCGCGACGTATGGGCCAGCGGCGGGGCGGCGGTCTGCGCGTGGCTATCGATCGGCAACAGCTACACGGCGGAGATCGCCGGATGGGCTGGCTACGACTGCGTCCTGGTGGATCTCCAGCACGGGATGACGGGGGTAGAGACCATGATCTCGATGCTGCAGGCGATTTCAGCGACCCCGGCCACCCCGATCGTGCGTGTCCCCTCCTGCGACCCCGCCCTGATCATGAAGGCGCTCGACGCCGGTGCGTTTGGCATCATCTGCCCGATGATCGACAGTGCCCGCGATGCCCGGACCTTCGTGGCGGCAACGCGTTATCCGCCGCTTGGGAACCGGAGCTTCGGCCCTGCACGCGGCCTGCTCTACGGCGGCGCGTCCTACCCTACCTATGCCGACGCCTCGATCGTGCGGCTTGGCATGATCGAGACCCTCAAGGGGCTGGAGGCCGTTGACGAGATCTGCGCGGTAGAAGGTCTGGACGGGATTTTCGTGGGTCCCAACGACGTTGGGCTCGCGATGGGCAAGGGCACACTGGGGGACCCGACGGACGAGGCGGTAAGGGCAGCAATCCTGCTTTGCCTCTCCTCGGCCAGGGCACACGGCAAGCATGCAGGGATCTTCTGCCCGTCCAGCGCGGTTGCTGCCCGGCGCAGCGGTGAGGGTTTTGATTTCGTCGTTCCCAACAGTGAAGCAAACCTTCTGAAGTCGGCGTTGGCCGCGGAAGCACGCGCGGCCCGGCAAACTGTCCGCAATTAACAACGGGAAAACCCATGGCGCGCATCGCACCATGTGCCTCCCTCCTGGAGAAGCCAAAGTGACTGTAATCAAAGTAGGCCTTATCGGCGCAGGATGGATGGGACGGGCCCATGCGGCCGCCTTCGAAGGTGTGACCCGGATTTTCGGTACCGGTCCCGCGACGCTGAAGATCGTGGCGGTGGCCGACGTAAGCGAAGAGGCGGCGAAGGATTTCGCGCAGCGCTTCGGCGTCGGGTCCTTCACTACCAGCTGGCGCGACATCATCAACGATCCCGACATCGACGTGGTCGACATCACGACGCCTAATGACGTCCACTCCGAGATTGCGCTTGCAGCGATAGCCGCCGGCAAGCATGTCTACTGCGAAAAACCGATGGCCAACACGGCGCGCGAAGCGCGGGCAATGCACGAGGCCGCGCGAGACGCCGGTGTCGTGACACTGGTGGGCTTCAACTACCTCTGCAGTCCGATCCAGGCCTATGCCCGGCAGCTCATCGAGACCGGTGAACTCGGCGAGATCTTCCACTTCCGTGGAACCTTTGACAATGACTACATGGTCGAGGAGAGCTTCCCGTTCACCTGGCGAACTGACGCGCAGGCCGCTGGCAGGGCAGGCGCGCTCGGCGACATGGCGAGCCACGTGCTCAGCCTCGCGCACTATCTGGTCGGCGAGGTCACCGAAGTCTGTGGCGCGCGGCAGATCCTGCATGCCAGGCGCAGGGACGCGAAGGGAAACGAGCGGACTGTCGAGAATGACGACCTCGCCCACTTCCTGTGCCGTTTCAGAAACGGGGCATCGGGATACCTCGAGGCGAGCCGCATCGGCACCGGACGCAAGCTCTATCTGTCTTACGAAATACAGGGCACCAAAGGCGCCCTGCTGTTCGATCAGGAGCGGATGAACGAGCTCAATCTCTACCGGGTATCCGACAAACCGGCCGAGCGTGGCTACAAACGCATTCTCGCTGCGCCACAGCACCCGGACTATGCGGCCTTCTTCGGGCTTCAGGGCAATCCGCTTGGCTACAACGACCTGAAGATCATCGAGGCACGCCGGCTGATCGAGGCCGTCGCCTCGGGCAAACCCTGGGTCGCCGACTTCGAGTTTGGCTATGTGGTGGACCGCGTTGTCGAGGCGGTTCTGGTGTCCGCAGAGGAACACCGTTGGGTCACGACTGAGGAGATTGCCCGATGACGGCTTCCTATCGACTGGCAAATGCCCCCTGCTCCTGGGGCGTCGATTTCGCCGACCGGCCGGAGAACCCTGCCTGGATACGGGTTCTGGACGAGGCGGCAGCCGCGGGCTTCGCGGCGATCGACCTCGGGCCAGTGGGCTTCTTCCCGACCGATACCGCGCGCCTCGCCGACGAACTGGCGAGCCGAAACCTGAGCCTTTCCGCGGGCGGGCTCTTCGACCCTCTGACGGATCCAGGCGCCTTCGCCGATGTAGTCGACAAAACCCGGCGCACCTGCACCATACTCAGGGAACTGGCGGCGCCGCGGCTCATCATCATCGACTGCGTGTCCGACAGACGTGGCATGTTCGCCGGTCGTCCGGAGCAGGCGCCGCGCCTTGGCGCCGGGGACTGGAAGGCGATGATGAGCCGCATCGTCGAACTGGCGAAGATCGCGCGCGACGGTTACGGCGTTACATCCTACCTGCACGCGCATGCCGGCTGCTACATCGAATACGAGGACGAGCTGGACCGCGCCATGGCCGACCTGCCTGATGATCTGGTCGGGCTCTGTGTCGATACGGGCCACTCGGCTTACGCGGGCATCGACCCGATCAGCCTGATCAGGCGCTATGAGGGCCGGGTAGGCCACATGCACCTGAAGAACATTGACAAAGGGGTGCACGCAGCCTGTGTCGCCGAAGGCATCGGCTTCTTCGACGCGATCGCCAGAGGCATCTTCTGCCCCTTGGGCAAGGGCGTCGTTGATTTCGTTGCAGTCCGCGACGCGCTCACGGACATCGGGTACGGCGGCGTGGCTGTGGTCGAGCAGGACGTGGACCCGACGGGCGATGCCTCGCCGCTCGACAACGCGCGGGAAAGCTTCACCTATCTCGCCTCGATCGGGATGGCTGCAGGGGCAGGGGCAGGGGCGTGACCGCGACCTGCGTTGTCGACTGCAGAAACACCCTCGGCGAAGGCTGCGTCTGGGACCCCCGGGATGGCCGGCTGTACTGGACCGACATCGCCGAGAGCCGGATCTACCGTCTGGATGCTAACGGGGCCGTGACCGTGTTTCCCCTGCCCGAACGCGCGGGGTTCGTTCTTCCGCGCAGTCGACCGGGCTTCGTCATAGGCCTGGCGAGCCGCATCGCGATCTGCGACCCGGCTTTCCAGGTCTTCGAGACGGTCGCCCTGATCGAAGAGGGCCTGCCGCAGACACGGGTCAACGACGCTGCCGTCGATCCCTTCGGCGGGGTCGTCTTCGGGACTTTCGACGAGCGCGGTCGCAAGCCCGTGGCGGCGCTTTACCGCTGCTCGCCCGAAGGCGACATCAGCCAGCTGCTGTCCGGCGTCACGATCAGTAACGGCATCGCCTTCTCGCCGGGCGGAGATATGATGTACTTCGCCGACACGCATGAGGGAACGATCCGGCGGTTTCACATCAGCTCCCTGTCATGGGAAAACGTGACCGAGGTGGCCCCGCTGGCCGGTCCGGAGGTTGCCGCCGGGCGGCCGGACGGTGCGGTTGTCGACGCCGAAGGTGGTTACTGGAACGCCCGGGTCTGGGGAGGCTGCCTCGTTCGCATTGCCCCGGACGGAACCGTCTCCGAAACCATTGCGCTTCCCACCAAGGGACCAACCTGCGTGATGCTTGGCGGCAGAGACGGCCGGACGCTCTACGCCACCACATTGCGGGTCATGCATACTGACGACGAGCTGCGGGCGGCGCCCTTCGCGGGAGGACTCTTTGCCGCCCCGGTAAAGGTGCCGGGAGTACCCCAGCGCCTCGCCGCGCTCTGATCGAGAAGCAAGGTGAGGCCAAAGCATGTTCAGTTGCGAGTGAGCCAGTCTTAACGACCCACAGGAGGAACCCGATCCATGACCATCCGCCATCTCAAGACCGGGAAGCCTGCTGCCGACCGGGCAGAAGACGACGCCAGGGTGCGCGCCGTCGTCGAGGCTACCCTGAAGGACATCGAGGCCCGGGGCGACGCCGCCGTGCGCGAGCTGTCCGAGAGGTTCGACAGGTTCTCGCCACCATCCTTTCTCCTGTCGCAGTCGGAAATCGAGGCCGCACTCGCGAAAGTGTCGGCGCGTGACATGGCCGACATCGAATTCGCACAGACGCAGATCCGCACTTTCGCCCAGATCCAGCGCGCGTCGATGAAGGATGTCGAGGTCGAGACCTACCCCGGTGTCATCCTCGGCCATCGCAACATTCCGGTGCAGTCGGTCGGCTGCTATGTGCCAGGAGGCAAGTTCCCCATGGTGGCTTCCGCACACATGTCGGTGCTGACCGCCTCGGTGGCCGGCGTTCCGCGTATCGTCGCAGCCGCGCCGGCGCAGAAGGGCGAGCCGCACCCGGCCATCGTTGCCGCGATGCACAAGGGCGGTGCGCACGAGATCTATGTCCTTGGCGGCATGCAGGCGATCGGCGCGATGGCGCTCGGAACCGAGACGATCAGGCCCGTCGACATGCTGGTAGGCCCGGGAAACGCCTTCGTCGCCGAAGCGAAGCGGCAGCTTTACGGACGGGTTGGCATCGACCTGTTCGCCGGCCCGACGGAAACGATGGTGGTTGCAGACGATACCGTGGATTCCGAACTCGTAGCCACCGACCTGTTGGGGCAGGCGGAGCACGGTTACAACTCGCCCGCCATCCTTGTCACGAACTCGGAGATGCTCGCCCGCGACACCCTCGCTGAGGTCGACCGCCTGCTGAAGATATTGCCGACGGTAGAAACCGCGAGTGCTTCGTGGCGCGACTACGGAGAGGTCATCGTCTGCGACAGCTATGAGGAAATGCTCGAGGTCGCAAACGAGATCGCCTCGGAGCACGTCCAGATCATGACGGACCGCGACGACTGGTTTCTGGAGAAAATGCACTCCTATGGCGCCCTGTTCCTCGGCTCACGTACCAATGTTGCAAACGGCGACAAGGTCATTGGCACCAATCATACGCTGCCGACGAAGAAGGCCGGCCGCTACACTGGCGGCCTGTGGGTGGGCAAGTTCCTTAAGACGCATTCCTACCAGAAGATCGTCACAGACCAGGCGGCCG
Source organism: Mesorhizobium sp. ES1-6 (assembly GCF_020164775.1). NCBI lineage: Bacteria > Pseudomonadati > Pseudomonadota > Alphaproteobacteria > Hyphomicrobiales > Phyllobacteriaceae > Mesorhizobium > Mesorhizobium sp. ES1-6. The sequence continues at coordinate 67,072 of NZ_JAIUGU010000002.1, read as the reverse complement.
CGGAGATCGGAGAATACTGCTCGCGCCTGTGCATGCTCGAAGGTTTCGTCGGCCACGCGGAACAGGCAAACGTTCGCGTGCGGCGCTACGGTGGCCGCAACATCGCCTATGGGACTGCGGCCGAATGAAGGTGACCGACCAGACGGTCGCAAGGAGGTCAGTTTGAGCATGTCGCTTCCCAGAACTCCGTCGTTCCGGCTGGATGGGCGAAAAGCCCTAGTGGTCGGTGCGTCCTCCGGGATCGGGCTCGCCGCGGCCATGGCCCTTGCCGAAGCCGGCGCTGCCGTTTCGCTGGCGGCTCGTCCTTCGGCGCGGCTGGACGAGGCGGCGAAGGCTATTGCCGCCGAAGGGCTGGTCGCTCAGGCCCTCGGCCTCGACGTGCAGGACGTCGAGGGGATGAGGGGGACCGTTGCAGAGAGCGGCCCCTTCGACGTTCTGGTCAACAGCGCAGGCATTGCCCGACACGGGCCCGCTCTCGACACGACCGCCGAAGATTTCGACGCCGCATTTGCCGTCAACGTCAAGGGTGCATTCTTCGTGGCACAGGCCGTCGCCAGGGGCCTGATCGCGGCCGCCAGGCCAGGCTCGATCATCACAATCTCGTCGCAGATGGCGCATGTCGGTGGAATTGATCGTGCCGCCTACTGTGCGACGAAACATGCGGTGGAGGGGTTCACCAAGTCCATGGCAATCGAGTGGGGAAGTTCCGGCATCAGGGTCAACACAATCTGCCCCACTTTCATTCGGACCGGTCTGACCGAGAAGACGTTCGCGAGCCCGGAGCGGATGAAATGGATCACGGAAAAAATCAGGCTGGGTCGCATCGGCAGGGTCGAAGACATCATGGCTGCGGTGACCTACCTTGCTTCGGACGCTGCTGCCCTGGTGACGGGTACGTCCCTCATGGTTGATGGCGGCTGGACTGCTGGCTGAGCCGGCGATTCAGGCACCGCAGCCAGTACAGGGCGGAGTCCGCCATGCGGGTCGGCGATTAGGCAGAGGTGTACCAGGATGACGATAGGCTTCGGGATTGTAGGCGCCGGGCGTATGGGCCAGGTGCACACCGGCAATGTGCGGATGCGCACCGATGCGACTGTGCGTGCGGTTTTCGATGAAAGGCGAGAGGCTGCGGAGCGGCTCTCGGGCGATGCGGCAGTGATGCGGTCCGTGGAGGAACTCGTCAGCCGCAAGGACGTCGACGTCGTTGTCGTTGCGACACCGGCGGAAACGCACGCGGCTGTCGTCGACATGGCAATCGAGGCCGGCAAGGCGATCCTCTGCGAGAAACCGTTCGAGCGTGATCTCGTCGCTGCTCGACAAAGCGCGGAACGTGTCCGGAAAAAATCGATTGCCTGCATGCTCGCGTTTAACAGGCGGTTCGATGCGAGCTTCTCGGCCCTCCACAGGCAGCTGCAACAGGGTGAGATTGGAGCACCGGAGCTTGTCTTTCTGACCAGCCGCGATCCCGCAGTTCCGCCACTTGACTATGTTGCCCGGTCGGGCGGGCTGTTTCGCGACATGATGGTGCATGATTTCGATGTGGCCAGATGGCTCGTCGGCGAGGAGTTTGAGGAGGTCTATGCAACGGGTGCCTGCTATGCCGAGCCGGAAATCGCGGCGCTTGGTTTCGTTGATACAGCACTCGTCGTCCTGAAGTCGGTTTCGGGCGTGACCGTGACCATCAACAATGCGATGCGAGCAACCTACGGATACGACCAGCGCGTCGAGGTGCACTGCGCCGCTGGCAAACTGGAACTGGGAAACCGATTCGATACCTCGGTTTCCAGGGCAGATGGCGACGGGATCCGCCGCGAGCCGCCCCAGGGCTTCTTCATTGAGCGCTATCGCGAAGCCTATGTCGCCGAACTCGCCTATTTCATCCAGTGCCTTGTGAAGGGAGAGCTGCCTGCTCCTGGTGCCGACGACGGGGTTCAGGCCTTGCGGTTGGGAGAGGCTGCGCAGGAGTCGTACGAAACGGGTCTGCCGGTGAAGGTTTCCCGCATCTGAGGCGAAGCTGAATGAGCAGCACCGCGCTGGCTTCCGCTGGTGCGGTTCGGCCCTGCGTGTTTCCAGATTGGTACAATGACAGTTGGGAGCGATCCTCCGTCGGGCGGGCAGTGTCGGGCTACAAGACGGCCCGGCGTATTGTGACCAGTGTCTGGACGGCATCGGCTTCATTGTCACGGCTGATTGCTGCCGCCGCGCGATAGCTCTGTCTGGCGGCGGCAGCACCGGGTGGCCCGCGCGCGCTGGCGACCGCTCACGCTGCCTGGCTTCGCATGACGGAGGAGAGGTCCAAGGATCACCGATTTTCACAGCGGCTGGACGATGACCGGCGTCGACTACGGCAATTCGAGGCTCAATGCTTTCGTCGCTAGTGCCAGTGCCCGGGGTATCTTGGAATTGTGCGATTATCGCACATTAGTGCGGTATGTTGACAGGTGCGGCGATTCCGGATAGAGACGGACCTGGGAGGGAACCAGCTTGCGGGCGCATCAAACATGCATCCCGCACGCGATGGATCGCCATCCAGTCGTGCCTTGACTGAACGTGGACGCGCCCCTGGAGGGCGTTTGGAGGAGAACAAAAAATGAGAAAGCTTCTGGCATCGGCCGCACTCATCATCTCGATGGCAAGTGCGGCATCTGCCGAGACCATCGCCGTATCGATGGCGCGGTTTGACGACAACTTCGGGACAGTCATCAGGAACGCAATGGTGGCCTATGCAAAGTCCATCAACGGCGTGACAATTCAGGTTGAAGACGCGCAGGGCGATGTTGCCAAGCAGCTGGACCAGATCAAGAACTTCGCGGCCAACAAGGTCGACGCAATCATCGTCCAGCCGCAGGATACCTCGGCCACCCAGGCGATGACGGATGCTGCTGCTGCGGCCGGCGTTCCGCTGGTCTATCTCAACCGCGAGCCGATCAACATCGATACCCTTCCCGCCAACCAGGCGCTGGTCGCCTCCAACGAACGGGATTCCGGCACGCTTGAGACAAAGGAAGTCTGCCGGCTGTTCAAGAAGGCAGGCAAGACCGAGGCAAGCGTCTACGTCATCATGGGCGAGCTCTCGAACCAGGCCGCTGTCCAGCGAACCCAGGACATTCTTGACGTGATCGGCGGCCCCGACTGTGGCGTCAAGATCAATATCATCGACAGGCAGACCTCGAACTGGCAGCGGGAGCAGGCGCAGAACCTGATGACCAACTGGCTCTCGACCGGCACCCCGTTCGACGGCGTGATCGCCAACAATGATGAAAGCGCCATCGGTGCAATCCAGGGCATCCGGGCCTCGGGAGCCGATGTAAAGCCCTATCTCATCGCAGGGATCGACGCCAGCCAGGACGGTATGCAGGCCATGCAGGCAGGCGATCTGGACGTGACCGTCTTCCAGGATGCCGCCGGCCAGGGAAAAGGCGCTGTAGACGCGGCGCTGGCCCTGGCCCACGGCAAGAAGGTCGAACGAAAGGTCTTCGTCCCGTTCCAGCTGGTGACACCTGACAACCTCGGTGAGTACCTGAACAAGAACTGAGTCGTCGCAATCCGGGCCTCCGGATAACCGGTGGCCCGGATCCCGTGGTGTGTCGTGCGGGACTGAAAGGGCGCCGCAGTGGGAATTACAATGGCGAACAATGTCCAGGGCGTTGGCGAGCGCAACGCCAATGCGTCAAAGCGGCAACGGCCGCCAGAGTTTAATGTTCTCATTGCCCTTGTCCTGATAGTGGTCGTGTTCGAGGCGCTAGGCTGGCTCATCTACAGAGACTCGTTCCTGTTCAATACGCGGCCCAACGCCAGCTCGATTTTCAACACCGCCCGCCTGAGTGTCATCATCCTGCAGGTCTCCATCGTCGGCATCATCGCCATCGGTGTGACCCAGGTCATCCTTGTCGGCGGCATAGACCTCAGCTCGGGTTCTGTCGTCGGGGCGACCTCGATGATCGCCGTGAGCTTTGCACAGGTCCTTATGGTGAACGGCCAGCTGAACCCCAAGCTGTACCTGCCTGTCGGCTTTCAGGAGTTTCCGGTAATCGTGCCCATTGTCGTGGGCCTTTCGTGTGGCCTGATCGCCGGGCTGATCAACGGCGCGCTGATCGCCTACACCAGGATTCCACCCTTCATCGCCACCCTTGGCATGATGGTAACCGCTCGCGGGCTCGCGAAATGGTGGTCCAGAGGTGAACCGATCAGTTTTCCGACCGAGAGCTACGCAGCCATCGGCAAAGGGATGATGCCGGTTTTTATTTATGCCGCGCTGGCAATCCTGTTCCACCTGGTACTGCGATACACCCTCTACGGCAAACACACATATGCCATCGGCTCCAACGAAGCAGCCGCACGGATGTCGGGCGTCAAGGTCGACCGCCACAAGGTGGTTGTCTATACGCTGTCCGCCATCCTCGCTTCGGTTGCGGCAATCGTGGTCTCGTCCAAAAACCTGACTGCCCAGGCCAGCATGGGACTGGGATATGAACTTGACGCCATCGCCATGGCCGTCATCGGTGGCGTCAGCCTGTCGGGCGGGCGTGGATCGATCATAGGTACTGTGCTCGGCTCGCTGATCTTTGGCGTGATCATCTCGGGTTTCACATTCCTGAGGCTCGACGCTTACTACCAGGAGATGGTCAAGGGCGCGATCATCGTCGGAGCCGTCATTCTCGATCAGTGGCGCCAGCGCCGCGCATCGGCCCGGCTGTAGGGGGATTTGATGAGCAACGTCCAGACAGGTCATTCCGGCACGAACGCTCCACATTCAGAGGCGGCGCCCGGCGAGGTGATCCTCAGGACGGAGGGGCTGACCAAGCACTATGGCGGTGTGCACGCGCTGGTCGACTGCAACTTCGAGATCCGCAAGGGCGAACACGTCGCGATCATGGGTGATAATGGCGCCGGGAAATCCACCTTTGTGCGCCAGATCACGGCGGTCGAGCAGCGAACCTCCGGCAGGGTCTGGTTCTGCGGCAAGGAGGTGGATTTCCAGGGTCCGCTTGAGGCGCGCGAGGCAGGCATCGAGACCGTTTTTCAGAGTCTCGCCCTTGCTGACCATCTAGATGTTCCTGACAACATTTTTCTCGGACGCGAAATGATCCGCTTCAATCTGGGACTATTCTCGATCCTGGACTACAACGGGATGCGTGAGGCGACGGTCGCTGCTTTGAAGAAGACGGGCGTGAAGATTCCGAACATCGCGCACTCGATCCAGAACATGTCCGGCGGCCAGCGCCAGTGTGTGGCAATCGCCCGGACTGCCACGTTCCATTCCAGGCTTACTATCATGGACGAACCCACAGCTGCGCTCGGCGTACAGGAGACCAAGCAGGTCGAGAATATTATCCGCACCCTTAAGGAGGCGGGCGAACCCCTGATCCTGATCAGCCACAATATGCGCCAGGTGATGGACCTTTGCGACCGCATCGTCATCTGGCGGCGCGGCCGCATCTGTGCCAACCTGAAAAAGGAGGAAACTGACGGCCAGGACGTAGTCGCCTATATCACCGGCGCCAAGACCCATCCCGAATACGCGAGCGCTGCGTGATCTTGGTTGCCCGCGATGTTGCACGGCAGCCGCGTGGGGCGAGGTTGACTTCGAAGGTGCGGTCTGGACGCTCCCGAAAGAGCGCATGAAGCGGTCGAAGGCCCACAATGCGCGTCGCTCAGCCGACAGGTTTGCCCTCCAAGCTAATGTCATGGCCGTCGCGGAAAAGCGTCGCCGAGATCGACCAGCGCGTCTTTGGCTGTCCGCCGAGAATGACCAGAATCGGTGATGGGCACCGGTAGACCTCGTCGCTCGCTATACGACGCATTGCTCGAATGTCAGGGCCGCTCGGGGTAGGCGCCCCGCCTGGGTGGAAGTGCCATTCGCCCAGATAATGGAACCCCAAACGCCACCGATCTTCGAGAAGGCTGGCCAGTCCGTGTTTGGACCGCTGGAACCAGAACCATCCTGATAGCGAGCCCCTCGGCCTTGGAGTGGCCTCCACAATATCGGCATTCCACCTGTCTGCGCCGTAGCACCCGATGAGGATCCCGCCGGTCTCGCAGCGGCCGGCCTTCACTGCCGCTTCAACCATGCCTGCAATGGCCCGGGAGGACAGCCAGATTGACGCCCCAGCGGGTCCGCCCTCGGTGAACTCCATCGGGTCAGGCGTCCAGTCGATCAATGCTACCGTCCTCTTTCTGTAGGTACAGCGAAGCAGTCTTTTTCCGCTCCAGTATCGCGCGCCGGACGAACTTCGAGCCGATAGCTGCCCATAAATTGACGTCGTCAGCGGTGGCCGGGAAAACAGGATGCCAACAGCCTATACCTTCCATCGCCCCAACGACCGCGGTATCAGGAGTTGGGGATGCCGCCGCGAATCGTTCCATTGCGTCAATGGCGGGAAAACCAGTTTCTGATGCGGTGTAGGCAAACAGGCCCTTCGCGAGCCAAGTCATCGCCAGGCTTACGAAGGTGCGTTCGGTCTTCCAGGAAAACGCTGCCATGTCTCGCAACACCGCATCGGAAGCGGTGCAATCCACGATGACATCCCACTCGGTCAATCGTCCGGCGTCGGCCGGCTTGGCTGGCGGAAAGCTGAATGGAAGGGCGACTACGGCAGAGTCGGGCGCTGCCATATTCAGCCGCTTGGCCAGACGGACGACCTTACTGTGTCCGGCGTCTGTCATAGTGAGAACGTGGCGACTCAGGTTCTCGACATGCACCGTGTCATAGTCGAGCAGGCCCATTCGCGTGACCCCCATCCGAAGGAGGTTCTCGGCGACAGAAGCGCCGAGCGTCCCGCAGCCGAGGATTAGTACCGACTTTGTGCGCACTTCATCCTCGGCTTCGCCGCGCTTACGGAGCTGGTCCGGAGCCCAGTTCGCGGTGCGCTGCCATTCCAGAGCACGGTGAGATTTAGCGAGCTCGACATCCCATGCGCGTCGCGCGGCAGCGGTGCCGGAAAAACCTCGCCGCACGTCGTTGCGGGTACACAGATGCATATTTCGAACACAGACCCAGTGAAAGCGCTGCGACGGGCCGCCGAACGTCTCCTCGAGTGGAAAGCCTATAAGTAGGAGGACGGGCGATGCATGCTTACGGCGCTGGATACGGCGTAGGCGAGATCCAGCGTTGGAAAGGATTGCGGGGAGATCGACCGAGGCATCAGCACATAGCGCCGTCAGTTCTTCCCAAGTTGCCGCCGTGCGCCAGGGCTCGAACACGGTAAGAGCGGGAAGGACAAGCCACACGGCGTCCGCCCGGTTGGCATGGGTCGGGATGGCTGTACTCCAGGGTATTCTCCTGATGCTGCGTAGCTGCGGATCCATGAAGTCGGACACGACCGCACTGGCGCGAGCGCCCGGGATTTCTGAGATCGTGGCGAAGCCCCAGTCCTGGCCGGAGCCTACAAACCAGTTGAGGTCTTCCGCTGTCTCGCGAAAGCCCAAGATGCTTGAGATATCGACGATCGGATACATCGGCAGCTCGAGCGGATCCCCATCGATCATGAGCTGGCTCTGCGCCGCTGCATCAATCCAAACAAGGAGCCGACTGATGTGCCATACCAAGCGCTCAGTGATATCGTGCGGTTCACCTGCCCAGCCGTCGCGTTGGAAAACTGATGCAGGCCGCTCCAAGCAAGGTTTACCCGTCCGCCAAGGTCGACCCTCGACACGATCGCCGTTAAAATCCTGATGAGGGAAGGTAGCGACAATTCCGTCACCTGCATCTGGATAGATGCGGATGTCACGATCGATCGGATCGCCGCTGACGACCAGGTGCCACCCGCTCCAATACGGCATGTACTCGCTGGGCTTTACCGACAGACGTGCCCGGAACCGGAACGACCAGAGGCCTTCCGATCGGTCGACCCAACTCCCAATTAGATCGAGGCGGGAATCCGGCGGGAGCGATGTGATGGCCGCCGCCAGATCATGCGGTGTCCTCATCCCTAGGCGAAGCGGTCCGACTGTCGCGGAATTGCCGGTGCGACCGGCTTGCTGAAGCCGCGATCGCCGCCGCCGGGGCCTGGAAGCGGGAAGCACTTGCCAAGCAGGTCCTGCCACAGTGCACCGCTCACGTCCTTGTCGTCTTCGTCGAGTGCGCGGCGTGCGAGACCTGCCGCTTTCGACGCCTCGGTATGGAAGGCGATGAAATCGGCTGCGGTGAGACGCTTCAGAACGTTGTGGCTCGGCACGCCGTGATCTGGGAGGTTTGGGACGATGCCTGCTGCCGCATAGGACGCGAACACGTCGCGGATGCCTTCGAGCGCCTTGACCACCCCTTCCGCCACGCATGAAATGTTGTCGGGCAACACGTATCCTATCATGTGCTCGAGCGGATAACCTTTGGGGTATTTTGGCAACTCTTCGGTATGTTCGTGCCGCCACCACTTTATGGCGCGGACAACGTTCACGAAATGGCCGTTGCACCGCCGATTTTTGTTGGCTGCCCACTGGATCTGCGCCAACGGATGGGTAGGACCCCATTCCTTGATCGGGCGGTCGGGGAGCATGAGTGGGTCTTCGCGCCATCCAGACGCGGTATCTTCAGTCAACATCGTCGCCGTTTCTAAGTATCGCGTCGGATCCCAACTCTTGTTGACGACCCAGTCGTTGGCTTCTTCTATCGATTCGTCGGTCTCGACGGCCTGGCTGCGATAGAGAGCGGATAGTTCAGCTCGCGCATCCGGCTCTGCGGGAAGGCTTGTCACCACAAGATCGAGATCAACATATGACATCTCGATACCAAACGAGCGATCCTGCTGGACCCACTTGCCCTCGTAGTGTCGGTTCAGAAATGGTTCGAACCGCTTCATCGCGACCGACGGCGTCTCGACGTTATGGTCTATGGTCGTGACAATCACCACGTCGACGTCCGAGCGCTTGCCGCCCGTAGGTCGTACTGCTGTCGAACGCCTGACGCTTCCCTGTAGGAACGTCGAGGTGATGAGCGGCGACAGGTCCAGATCGGCTCGAAGGCGCGCACGCAGGGTATTCGAACCTCGCTTCCACTCCTCTTTATTCCGCTCGCTGGGGCGGATGTCGCGTAAAAAGGCATCGAATTGCGGGCGAAGCTCCATGTGATTCCTTAAATGCTGAAGGTGGGTTGGTAGCTGCCGTTGACGTGGCTACTGAAGTCGAACTCGTAGGGGATGCAGCGCCCCATCGACTCCGCCTGCTGTCCCAGCAGGAATGAGAAGGCGTTCGGCCCAGATACGAAGATGTGGATAGTCGCGCCGGGCTTGCGGATAGCAGAAATGGCCGCGGCAATGGCCGTCGCGATCGTCGCCGCGTGGGTGCCGCCCTTAATGGCGTCTTGGCCGACGCCGCCGTCGGGAACGACGTGCATGATCGATCCTACCTCGGGAAGCCCACCCGCAACATATTCGCGAACTTGCTGAATAGGATCTCGCGCAAGGCCTATCGATACCGCTACGTCCTTGCTGTCTCCAACGGGCCCAATGTGAATCTGTGGCTTAGGACCGTCCATCCCATCTTTGGCGTTCCAGACCTGGCCGGGATTGTTCATGCCCTTCTGCACGATCTCAACATCCGCGCCCGTCTTGAAACCGAGCGTTGCGCCGGCCAGGAAGGCCACGGAGGCATGCGCGTCCAGGAAGAGACGCATATCGGGCCGATCTCCCAGCATTCGCTTGAGAAAGTCGGTAATCGGCTGCTTGAGGTCGGCCCACGCCACGCCATCGCGAAGATGACGCCCGTGGAAGTTGTCGGTAAGGGTCATCGTGCAATCTGGCAGGGCCTGCAGCATGTCGGCAGGAGTGGCTCCAGGGTCAAACGTGCGGATCGCGACGCTGCGGCGCGAGGCAGGCTTCTTCGAGAGAAACCAGTTCTCCTTCCGACACCAGTCCTCAAAGCCGGCACGGTCGAATCGGTTGAGGTTTTTGATCTTCAACTGCTTCGCCGCTTCATCATACTGAAAGGCAGTCGTATCCTCTGCACCGACAAGGCCGACCAGGCGGAAGTTCAGGCTAACCAGCTTTCGCAGATACTCCAGATCGTGATGGTTGTCCTTGATGTGAAGGCCATCGATGACGGCGAAGAGTTCCTCGTCGCTGCCAAGGCGCAGATGCTCGCGCCAATGTCTGCGGACGTTGCCCATCCGGCTCCGATCTGTCTTGCCCTCCTTGAGAACCTGCAGCCGCAGCGATCCGTCAATGGGTGAAACGAGGTCGTTCAGAGGGTCGGTGTCCTTCAGCTTATCGGTGGTAATGAGATGGAATGCAGCCCCCTTCGGCGCCTTGTCCTTGGCCTGCTTCAGTCGTTCCAGAATCGACGTCGTCTCGGCACCGATAAACTTCGGAAGCGCAAGATCCTCGAAGCCAAAGCGACCGCTCCGGTCCACGTGCCATTTGATCTGGTGATAGTCGACGGTGATGCGGCCCGGTCCCGTTGCGCTCGGCCGGCCGGGCTCGTAGCGAACGACAACGTCATCGAAGGCTTTGGGACCATCGGCTTCGAACGTGACCTCGACGATCTCAGGACGTTCGGCGTCCAAAAGAGATGCGGCGTGGATCCAGAAAAAGCGTGACTGGTAGTTGTCCCCGTGCCAGCGCGGCTCGACAGCATTCGACATTAGAGAGCGTCCCGTTATCAGTGACCGGCATCCCTACGCCAGCCGTCGCCAGAATATGGTTACTGCGCCGATGCTTTAAAAGAGCATCATTATTTTTCTTGATGCGGGCGAGTTGATGCGCAAAGGAGTACTATCGCGTGCTGATGAGCGTTCGCTCAATACAGTGGATAGGCCAACGTGAAGCGTTCGCGGGTGTCCGGCGAGCACGCGATCTCCGCTGGAGCAAATACGCTAGCTAACGCAGGAGCTCGTCGCTGCGCATGTCAGATTATTTCAGCAGACCAATCACATCGTCGACCACGTTCCACATCTTCTGGCGCTGAAGAAACCCGGGGTGATAGGTCCTGAATGACCGTTCCGGGAGTTGGGGGTGTGAGAGTCGCGCAAGAGTTCTAACGGGGTGGCCGGTGGATTCGATTGCGGCCAGCCGCACGCCAGGAAATACCGTTTCGAGGATCCAGTCATAGACCGGGCCGGTGAAGAAAATGGCAGCTTGAGGCGCTAGATTCTTGAACTCTGCTTTGACCACCGGCGCCTGCCACTCTATGACCTTGGAGCGGTACGGCTCCGGCACGTTATGTATCCCGCCACCCACTCCATTCAGCGACTGTACTTCGACAAGGTTTGTCCACATCACCTTGCGATATACCCCGTCCTCAAGTTCGCTCGCCAAGAGCCGATGGGCTCGCCAGAATGGGCTATTCCGCACCGACGTATTCTCGGCGAAGTCGAAGGTCTCATAGCTTTCAACGACGTCCGCAATCCCGTCTGTGGCGTCAATCATCCACTGCAGCGTTCGGGTCTCGCCGCCGGTCTCCTGGCCAATCATCAATATTCGGCGTGTCCCCGTCCACCATTCGTCCGGCACACGAACCGAGTTGATCGCACTAATTGAGGAAGTCAGCTCTCCAAACTCATGTGCCGTTGCCAGTGCGGTCCGAATTGCGTCCTCAGCAGGAATTACGTTCGACATCTATATTCATTCCTCAAATGCTCTCGCCACCAAAGAGTGCGAAACCCGATGTGCTGCCCTGCTCGTGCCGGCAATAAGGGCGGTTTTTTCTCAATTCCCGTACAGCAAACCCGCGAGAGTTTGAATCTCATGTGATATCGATGGGCTGTGCGGCTTTCGGGAGCGTCGTCGAATTCAAACCCGTTCGATGACGGACAGCAAGGCCAGAAAATCATTCAAGAAAGACAGGTATCTATCGACGTGGCGGTGGACGCAAAACTCTTGTGCTTTTATTGCTGAATATGCCCGTTGCAAGACTTGAGTTTTTCCTTTCCCTGCGCAATGCTGGCAACGGGGAATACAAAACTGGGCGCTTGTGACGCGCGACTTGCTTTGGCGATCACCGTATAGCTGAGCTTCGTGCGTAAAAGTGGGGTGGACGTTGGCGAAGAAGACTGTTCCCGCCAGAAAAAGAAAAGCTGTCGTGGCGGCGAGCCTTTCTGCCGACGAGACCCAGAATGTGTATTCGTCTCGCCGGTTCCTGGACGTCGCGACACAGAAGAAGCTCGGTCTAAGGATACGCTTCGATACGTACTACAAAGATCCTCTGATCGCCAAGAACAATCCGGGCGTGGAGATTGATGGCGACTTCTATGTACCTTGGGAGCCACGGATCGGGGCCGGGCCGACAAGCGCAAGATTCGCGGTTGTCGACTATGACAGCACGACAAACAGGCTGGAAAAGCCGGCAGAATGGAGCCGCAAGGAGAAGGCCTTTCTGGACCCTGACGGCCGGAAGATAGACCGGACACAGAAGGAGACAGCCCATTTCCGTCAGGTGAGTACATGGGCAATTTTGCAGAACACGCTGGATTTCTTTGAAAGCCCAAGCGGGCTTGGCCGGCGCGTCTCATGGGCATTTGAAGGCAGTCGGCTCCTGGTGACGCCAAATGCCGGATACGGCGCGAACGCCTACTACGACCGCGAAAGCAAGTCGTTGCAATTCTACTATTTTGACGACGAGGATGGCCATCGAATCCACACTTGCCTGTCGAGCGATATCGTCAATCACGAGTTCGGGCATGCGCTGCTGGACGCAATCCGACCCTACTATCTGGAAGCGGTTTCGCCGCAGACCGGCGCATTCCATGAGTTTCTGGGCGACCTGACCGCGATTTTGATGACGTTGCGCAACAGTTCATTCCGCGGAGAACTCGCAGCAAGGACAGACGGCGACCTGAGGACGAAATCGGGCGAGGATCTGCTCGCAGCCGTGGCGGCCGAATTCGGCAATGCCGTGTCGCGGCAACCCTACCTTCGGAGCGCGGCCAACCGGTACCGGCTTGGCAAATTCAAGAATGAGATCGAACCACACACGCTCTCGCAAGTGATGACGGGTGCGATGTTCGACATCTTCGTAGCGCTCACCGAGCAATATCTCAAGCGCGAGCGAAGCAATGGAAAGACTCACAGCCCGTTGCAGTCCCTGCAATATGCCGCCGCGAGGATGCAGGTAATTGCAATCCAGGCACTTGATCTTCTGCCTCCCGTGGAGGTGAGTTTCAATGACTATGCGCGCGCCGTTTTGCGCAATCTCGCTATCGCGGATCCGACCGATCCCAAACAGTATCGCGCGATGATCGCGGGGATATTCGGCGATCGCGAGATCATGACTGCGCAGGAGAGCACTGAACTGCTGACGCCTGCTCCCTTGTATGATCGCATGCCAGGCACAATTTCGCACGACCCTGAGTTGATAGGAAGCTCGCGCGCCGAGGCATACCGATATCTGGACGACAACCGCGACAAGCTGTTCATCCCGGATCATGTCGATCTCATAGTGGATGAGGTTTTCACTTCGGAGAAAATGGTCGGCAGTGGCCTCTTCCAGCCCAAGCAGATCATTCTTCAGTATCTATGGCGCGAAGAACTGGTTCTTCGCGGCAGCCGCTTCGGCGCTTTCAATGGAAAGATCACCAGTCTGCTGTGTGGCGGGACGATGGTCTTGGACGTAAATGGCAGCCTGCTTTACTGGGTTCGAAAGCCGGGCAGCGGACCGTCAGCCACCGCGGTCCTAGCTAAGGACAAGCGAGCCAGAGGCAAGACACTGTTCGGTACGGAGGAGCAGGCTTTGGCCGAAGTCGAGAGGGGCAAAGAGCGAAAACGCGATTACCTCGAAGCGCTTGCCCGGCGCATCGAGGAAGGCATGGTCGGGGAGGAACTGGCCGGTCCTGACGGCATCGCCGGCAACCTGACGCCGCCTCTGATCGCTCGCCAAGGTGGCGGCTCAGTTACCTTTGAGCTTTCGCCGCACTTTCACATTCATGACCATGATGAAACCAGTCTGGGAGGACTCAGATGGCAAATGAGCTCCTGATCCGGCTTTACGATGTCGGTCTTGGCGATTGTATCTACGTGCGAATACCTGGCCAGACGGATAGGCACGAAGACGCTTTCCATATGCTGATCGACTGCGGGACCTGGAGTGAAGAAAAGTTGCTGTCAGCGGCGATGGTGCACTTGGCCACACAGTTGCCGACATCGGCCAGTGGCAAGAAGCGGCTCGATCTCGTCGTTGTCACGCATGAGCACAAGGACCACATAGCCGGCTTCGACCCGAAGTTGTTCGAGGCCATCGAAGTTGGCGCCGTCTGGATGAATTGCGCAATGGACCCCAGGCACCCGCAGGCGGGGAAGGCACGCAAGCTGAGAGGCGTAGCCGAAAAAGCAGTTAGAAGACTGGCATCCCTTGGACCGAACCTCAGCCCCCGCCTCAGTGAGCTACTGTCCGTTTTCCAGATCAACAATGCGGGCGCTATGCGGACCCTGCGCAAGACGTTGCTCAAGGGAAAGGCGCCAACCTATGTGCATGCTGGTCAAACCAACGAAACGCACGGCATCAAACTCTTCAAGACAAAGCTTCACATTCTTGGGCCGGAAGCTGACTTCGACCATTTCTATCTGGGTGCGGATGCTCAGCGGGCCTTGAGGGGTGTGATTGGTGCAACCGCTTTTAATGCTGATAAACCAGGTGCCGGAAAGACGTCCAGGAAGCCCGAAAGTTTACCCTATCCACAGAACATAAGTCCGGCGGCTTTCCGTGCACTCCGCGGGCGCATGCAGTCCGCAGCATTGGCCTTCGCCGAGCTGGACGGCAAGCTGAAGAACAATTCAAGCGTGGTGTTGCTGATCGAGTGGAACAAGAAGCGCCTGCTCTTCGTCGGTGACGCCGAATGGCACGGTGATTTCAAGTCTGGCAAGATGAATGGCTCGTGGAACGTGATGTGGAATGAGCGCAAGAAGCTCCTCGCCAAGCCTGTCGACTTTCTCAAGATCGGCCATCACGGCAGTGAAAACAGCACCCCATGGGACATGGGAAAAGGCAAGCAAACTGAAGCAAGCGACATACTCAACGCGATCCTTCCGGTCCCACCCGATGGAGAACAGCCCAGTGCGATGGCCGTGGTGTCGACCGAGCGCGGAAAGTATCCGACAATCCCTCGCGCACTGTTGCTGACCGAGATCGCGCGTCGAGTTGGCGGTACCAGAAACTACAAGAACGATCTCAAGCGTTTCAGGCCGCGAGCCCCCGCTGACTTCGAGACCTATGAACGCAACTGGTTCGGCGATGCGCAACCGCTGCGCACCGATTTCGAGCGGATCAGGGAGGGCAAGGGATTTGTCGATGTGATCTTTGAATAAGCACTGACTGCCTGGTGCGGGGCGAATGAAAGTGGGGATGCAATATGTTGGCGAACATCCGTTTTGAGGAGTTTCTGCGTGACATAGAGCCTAATCAAAGAGTTATACGGTCGGCTTCCGAGGCGCACTATTCGATACGAAATCATCTCAGGGCTCATCCCGATTTTTCCAAGCGCCTGAACCGCGACTTCCTTGCCGGGAGCTATTCGCGACACACGGCAATCCGCCCGAGCTCTGTGGGAGGCGATCAGTTCCGACCAGATGTCGATGTATACGTCGAGCTTGCCTA
The DNA here is from genome assembly GCF_020164775.1 of Mesorhizobium sp. ES1-6. Taxonomy (NCBI): domain Bacteria; kingdom Pseudomonadati; phylum Pseudomonadota; class Alphaproteobacteria; order Hyphomicrobiales; family Phyllobacteriaceae; genus Mesorhizobium; species Mesorhizobium sp. ES1-6. Next base: position 51,553 of record NZ_JAIUGU010000002.1, on the reverse strand, counting down.
TGGATTTAGCGCCGATCCCCGCGACATTTTGAAAAAACTAAGGCGAGTTCTTCAAGACGACTATAACGTGGAGCGAATGAATAGGCGGTCGGTACGCATCCGAATGCCACTCATAGATGTCGACGTCGTTCCCCTTATTCATTCTGGACACGGATTTAAAATACCGGATCGTAGAGACGAGGAATGGTGGCAGACAGATCCGCTCTTTCACAATGAATGGAGCGCGGCGATGAATGCAGAATTCCAAGGCAGATTTAAGCCCCTTGTGAAGCTCATTAAATGGTGGCGGCGCGTGAACTTTGGTTCAAGGCGCCCCAAGGGCTTCGCGCTGGAGATCTTGACCGCGGAGCACGCTCCTTTTGACGAGTATCATTATGGTGAAGCGTTCGCCCAATTTCTCGCGAGCGTAGCGAAGGCGTATGGCGGCAGGCCATATCAAAGGCCAAAGCTGGCTGATCCGGCGGTGCGTGGCGCCGACATACTGTCCAAGGTGTCTCGTGCTGACTGGAACGACTTTATGGACTTGGTGACCAAGCACGCACGCACGGCACGCGAAGCGCAGGAGAATGACGACGAAGGTCTTGCCATGCAGCTTTGGCGCCAAGTACTAGGCCCAAGGTTGCGTTGGTGATCCTCCGCCTAGACAGCATCGGCGCGAGATTGCGTGCCGGGTTGTCGCCGCAATCTTGTTCTTCACCAGTCTGACGGCGCAGGAAAACTGAGAGCCGAGAGCCACCGGATGACATCGCCCCGTGCAACCAGTTCGTTGTGTGCCGATGCAGCGATAGGATAGCCCCGGAACGAAACCGCAGTTCGTCCGACAGCTCATCGGGTTGGACACGGCCCTGCTGTGGATGATCGTCTGTAAGGTTATAACGTATGGGTGGATACAGCGTGATTTGAGCCGCCGCGATGCACTCAATTCATGCAAAGGCTCGGGCGGGCCGGACTATTTCCTCCTCAGTCCAACCGTACCACCGTGAATGCTTGCCTCGGGTCGACCCGGTTGGCTAACGCACGCGCTGCCTTTGCTTGTTCACCTAACGCAGCGTTTTCGACGGCGAGTCTTTCCAGTCCGCGGGCCAGATATTCGACGGAAAGGGAATATGCAGGCACACCGCGGGCTAGTCCCTCTAGAAAATATGGCAAGGCCGCCATCCGACCTTCCCTGTTGCGCGCTGTCGAGAGAACGCGCCACCCAAATACGATAGGTCCATCGGCGATTGATGGGAACCAGTCGGCGAGATTACGCAACCAGTCGCCGCTCGCACGGCTGCGAAGCCGCAATGGAGCGTCTCCGCCCATGGCAACAAGCACCAGCGCCCCGGCGACTGCGGCAAAAGGATTGGTCCCCTTCATTCGCACGGAGTCGACAGCAGTGTCACCAAGCTGGCCGTGTCCGGAACCAAGGATGAGGCCTGCGGATTCGAAATCTCTGACCGCCAAAAAACCGAGGAGCCCCGACCAGTCTGACGCATCGATGCCGAGAACGTCATTCTGGCCGATTGTGACGGACGAGAAGAACGCATCGCGTGGCGCCGCGAGGTTGATCACGACATGTGGAAACCAAGGTTTTGCCTGCATGAGGGCAGCTTCGCCGAGACTGGGAACAGCCGCCGCCTCACGCCGCCCATTGGTCTCCAGAGCTAGAAAGACCATGCGGGGAGGGGCTTGAATGCCGTCATTCCAGACAACTTCTCGCAGGTCCGTGAGGCTCACGCGACGGATACGCTCATGCTGCGGCGGTGATATCTCTATGCCTAACCCAATCCGCATCGGCGCCGATATATATCCGGCTCGATTGCCGACTGAGACGTCCAGAGTGACAGTCTCTACCGATATAGGGGCGTCTCTCCGCCAACTCTGAGCGGTGCCGGATTCGCGCGGTCGCTCATTGAGCCGATCATGAGATGTCGGCGGGATTTCGAAAACCAGGTGCTTGACTTCACGAGGCTCAATCCGTTCGATGCGGGTCAAAGTGACACCGACTGGTGTGCGGACCTCGATGCGAAATGCACCGTGAAATGGCACCTTAATTCTCGGCGGCTGCTCGGCGCCCTGTTTCCTCAAAATATCAACGCTTATCGAAGTTTGCCAACCCTCAATGTCGAGCGCGGATACTGTGACGATTGCACCGCTCTTGACACTCCCAGATCCAACGACCGACACCGCGAAGGCAGCTACCGGTGAACCATCGCGTCCGGAGGTGCCTCGATGTTGACCCATGGGTTTTAGGTTCTGCGCAGGCAAAGCCGGCTCATCTAGCGCGAGGAAAAAGGCTGGCGGGTAAATGTCGGCCTGGGCTTCGCCGTTTTGCCTTCCGTCCCGCCGAGATGATGCAGTGAGGCTCGCACCCCTGGGTATCCTAACCTCAGCAAACAATGGTTGCTCCTTGCCGGTCAGGCGCTTCCTCCAATCATTTCCCGCCAACATGCTTATCCGCGATCGAGGCCATTCACTTGGATCATTGAATGAGACGAAGACCGGCACGTCGGCGGTTTTGCGCGGATAGTGTATGGCGAAATTACGGACGATCTTTGATTCCGCCAGCTGCAACTCCTCGTTGGGAAGTCGATGGAGTATGAGCATTCGCTCTAAGCCGCTATAGAGGGTGCTGGGTCGCACAGGCCAGTCCGTCGTCGTCGGGTCGCTGCCAACTCCATTCAGTGAACGAAGCAGTCCATCGATAAAGATACTGGTTTTGCCCGGCCGCCCCAATGCCACGGCGCCGAGTGCGGTGGACCTAAGAATGAACTGCTGGCGGGTCTTTCCGTGGTCGTTTTGTAGCGGCCTCGGCTGGATGAACTTTTCTCCATAACCAATGTCCCACGGAAGGTCGCCGTCGGCTTCTGTCCGACAGCAATCAAAGATCAACAGCTGATCCAATGGGCGTGCAACTTGGAGAGCGCTCACCAGTTGCTCGACCTCGGACATGCCGAATGTCCGGTTGCGAACCTTCGAGCCATAGTCTTCCAGAATAAAGGCGGTGCGCGGCCCATTGCTCTTACCGTGGGAACAGACGAGCAGCACGGCGAGGTTTTCCTCGTGACTGTTGAGGCGAACGACCCATTCCCAGACGGCCTGCGATGCATTTTCGAAGGTCGCTCGAGGCACCGATCCGCCTGCATAGGTCGAGCAGGCCGGTCGCGGAATATCCCTTTCGGATAAAACGACTGCTAGGCTGCCTAGTGGGCGATACGAATTTCTGAACGCTGGCCGAGCTGATGATTGTGCCAATGGGCCTAGGAACCAGTCAGCCACAGCGCGCGCGGACGCCGTTGTAGACGACAATGTCTGCATTTCGTCAGTGTCGGGAAAATCGCCAACACCGATAATAAGCGTGTGTGTCGCCGCAATGTCCGTGAGGCCGGGGTCTATGTAGACGAGCCCTTGCTCCCGCCTACGCGTGTCACTGTTGTGCAAGATGACACCGTTGCCAGTCAGGCTCATTTGGCAAACCCCGATTGCCGTCCACAACTCTCAAGAGGACTAGTACTGCTGCCCCGCGAGGGAGGATATAGATGCGTGAACAATGGTGAAGTCAACGCATACGATCGTAATGCATATGAGCCTCTGGATGCATCGCCCCGGCGAACTGAACTGCCAAGGCATTGCCAGGTAGCTGGCAATGCCTTGGCGGGTATGCCGATGAAACTCGGGACGCCATCACCTTTGATGCAAGGAAGTGTTCGGCCGGGCCTTCCGATCGGCCCCGCGCTCTGAGCTATCTGACAATCGGCACGTCGATCGTCTCGACAGCATGATTGAAAAACACGGTAACGGGAATGTCGGTCTTATTTCGAAGCCTGTCATGCGCGATGATGATATCGGCTTCGCCTTCTACGATTGTGCCCGGATCCGACCGATCTGTGGATGGAACTATCTTGGTTGGTCCACCAGGGTCTTCCGCCAGAGGGCTTGAAATGTAGAGGCTGCCCTGGGGCTCGTTCTCGGCGTCTTTCAGCAGAAGATCACGACCGTCGATATTGAAAGGCAATTTTCTGCTGACCTTCACCAGGACGCGAAACTTTCTTTTTCCGAGCCCCGCGGGTGCTGTATCCTCGGCATCGACATACGATACATATCGGAGCCCGATGTCAGAAAGAAGCTGAAGGAGACGCGATCGAAAATCATCCGCTTCGCTCGAATTCAGCCGATCTGGTGATATGCCAGGATCGAGAGCGCCTCGATACCCCGGGGCACTCACAACGAGAGCATAGGCCGCCGCCCGCGCTTCATCGGGATCGGTCGCGAACAGTTTTTCGTAAAGTCGCTCGGGAATTGTTGACGTCTCGAACCAGTCGACTTCAGCTAGCCCATGCGCCTTGCCTGTTTCCATCGAAACTCTTTCCTCCAAGGAAAGAAGAAACTTGGTGGCCTCCCGAATGCCATCAACGCGGTCACTGACCGTACTCGATCTCAACCGTTTTACAATGCTAGCAGGGGTTGATTGCTGGTTTGCTAATTCCTCATTCCTGAGGTCGGCAGGACGAGAAGAGCGCTTTGCCTCCAGGGACTTCCCAACAGGGAATTCCCTTTCGTCAGGCGCTGCAGGCTGGGTGCGGTAGGAGGAACGCGATTTCTGCATTGCCAAATCTGCCACTACCTCGGCGTAACCGAACTCGACATCCGGGTCGAAAAAGGACTCCGGCCGGGCGTTGTCGTTGATGTCGTCGCCATAGATGGCTTCGGCGGTGGTCAGCGTCTCGCCCTTGGCCTGGCGCTCGGCTTCGTCGGCCGTGCGGGCGATGTTGAGGCTGACGGTGACCTCGACTTCCGGATGCAGCGCGATCGCCACGTTGGTGACGCCAATGGTCTTGATAGGCTGGTTGAGCAGGATCTGGTTGCGGTTGATAGAGAAGCCTTCCGCCGTCAGCAGGTCGGCGATGTCGCGTGTCGACACCGAACCGTAGAGCTGGCCGGTCTCGCCTGCCGAACGCACGGCGATGAAGCTCTCGCCGTCGAGCTTTTCGGCGACCTGGGTGGCTTCCGACTTGCGCTTGAGGTTGCGGGCTTCGAGCTCTGCTCGCTGACCCTCGAACTTCTTCTTGTTGGCTTCGTTGGCGCGCAGCGCCTTGCCCTGCGGCAGCAGGAAGTTACGGGCAAAGCCGTCCTTGACCTTGACGGTATCACCCATCTGGCCGAGGCGGGAAACGCGTTCGAGAAGAATGATTTCCATAACTCGGTTTCCTGAGGGTTGCTGCTACGCCAAACTTTTCCAGCAACGCTAGTTCGGCACTCACTGTCGCGCGGGCGCTTACTCTCGTGCTTCTGGAAACGCCACCCAAGGTTGGCGTTCATATCTCACTTGCGGGCACAATATTGATATTTATCAGGCGAAGTCAGGGCGATGCTCCGGAAAATCAGACAATAGATTTTTAAATATTGTGATGAAGCCGTGCCCACCCTGCCGAAATTACGCCAGCGCGTATGCGTCGCGGCCGATATAGGTATACAGCAGCGCCATTGGATGACCGCTGGTGGCTGTGAGGTTGCGCCGCGTTTCCTGGAATGCGGCGGACATGTTCAACTTGCCAACCTTCAAGTGTTTATAAAGCTCACGTGCGAAAACCGTGGCAAAAGCATCGTCTACTGGCCCCGTCGTGCATGCAACGCATGGGGATTTCTGCCGCCGGAAGAAATGGGCAAGCGACGACCGGTAACTGTGGTTGCCAAAGGCAGATGCGCACGCATTCAGGAATACGAAGCAACCGGTAAAGTCAAATTCGTCAGGGCCACTCATTTCCGATGCACTAATGAAGGCATTAGCGCGCACCCGCAGATGGGGAGGGCCAGGGTTGCCGTCAAGATCCTCTGGTGTGGCGATGCGGCAGTTGAAATGAAGCACACTATGACGCTCGGTCAGCCAGTTCAGCAGCTCTTCTCGATCTGCATCCATCAAACTATGATCTAGTGGGGCCAGAACCGATAGCGAATTGATATCGCCCGCTAGCTCGCCAATGACATAGATTTCCTCGATATCCGGTCGCGACGGTGTTTTGTGCAACTTGCACGAACTGTCTAGCATGGCATCTTCGGCGTAGCCGATTTTATGATGCGCAACTGGGGGGCGCCCCCTAGGATACATACTATTCAATAGCTCGGTGCTGCTGGTGGTCACGCGAGGCACGCAAAGATAACGCTCGCCTAAAAAGAATTCACCGTCATCGTCGCGCATGACACATAGGTCAATGAGCCGCTGAAGCTTACCACCGGGCTGAATTAGTTGAGTGATAGCGGATATTCCCAGCAGCCTGATTTCGGCCAGGAACTCGTCTTCTCGCCCGTCGAACAAGGCTTTCGTAAGGGCGCGACCTCTCTTATTCAAAACGTCCAGACATTCGCTCCGCTCTCCCAGAGTGTGTCCATTCCAATCCGCAGCGACAATGCAGAAGTCGTCAAGTTGGAGGCTAAGTGCAAGGCAAGCAGCTTCGACCATGTCGTCTTCGGCGCTCAAAAATTCTGAAGATCCACCGTGGCTGTCTGGAGTTATCGTCCACATCCATCGTTGTCCCGATCTTTGGAATGTAACGTGCGAGCCACCTATCCCTGCACTCTGTAGACCACCGGCTGTCATAAACCCTCAGGAATCTATATTCGGTTGTTTGGGATTTTATATCGAAAGGAAATATTCGTTGGGGCTGCATTAGGAGTCAAGACAAATAGATTAATTTGGTGAGATCTGCGAGACCCGCCCAGCACGGTGAAGCGCGCCGGCCTTCCGAGTGTCGTTCGAACCGCTGCGGGCTCGACCCGGCATGTTTCGCTGGCTGGCGCCAGGTCAAAATAGTCCCCATCGTCAAGCGCAGGGTGAGGGCTTGTTCCAGCAAACCCACTTCTCGTCGAAAGTTCGGTATCGACGACGAATTCCACGAGATGGCGATCGTTCGTGATGCCTGCAGGGCGGTCGGTCACGGGAAGCATCGACACCATTCTCGAATCGGATTCCAATCCGGCCAACCATCGGATCATCAAGTCATTGGGAAGGGGAAAACTGGCAACATGCACATGCCTTAGAAGGCCTGGTTCATGTCGCCCGGTCACCCAACTTCCCGCAACGCTGAGCCGCATGCCTGTGAAGCGGCGAACATGAAAACCTGACGAAGGCGATCGATCGATGTGCCGCGGGGGCATATTGTTGAAAAGCTCAAGCTGAGGCCCCGAATACGCTGTTGCCAGTTGCATTCGGCGTCGGTCACTCATGACAGATTGCCTCACCGCGCCGGTCTGCAGGAAAGCGCGACTAACATCTTCGTAGATTGCTAGCGCTGAACGCCAATCGGCGCTGAGTGGCGTCCCCATCGCCAGTGCATCAGCCTGCACACGCTGGACAACCGCTCTCAACGGAGAGTTCAATGCAAGGTCGGGGTCATCGAGAAAGTCAGCACAGATCCTGCTGGCCAGAAGCGGGTTTTCCAGAATCTTGCGGCAGTGGAGACTATCCAGTGTTTCTTCTATCGCGCTGCGCGACCATCCGCGTCGGCGATTTCGCTTTCTATTACCGAAAAAGCGCAGAAGGCCGAGACTGAGCGAACGCTTCTCGTGTGAAATGCAGGGCTCCGACGAAAAAATCTCGGCTGTCCGATCGATGATCTCGCGCGAGCCGATCGCGCGTAACAAGCCGACTGGAGCAATCAGCTCGGCCAATTCGCGATCCTCGGTTTTCAACAAGATGAGGTCGTCAGGGAAAACCGCGGGCGCACCCGTATCGAGATCGACGAACAAAAAAGACTTGCTGGGAGAGCTCTCCCCACTGCTTAGCCAACGCCTCAACGCCGTTGCATCTTCGCTCGAGGCCGATATGAGCCATATCGACGGGCGCCGATCGAGAGCACCCAGCGCTGTAGGCAAATCCAGTTGTAACTGACCGAGCCCGTCGACGAGAGTTTCCAAGCACCTTCTCCAAGCCTCGATCATGTCTATCGCGATTCGGCCGGTGCATGCAGTCCATCAAAGTAATTTGCGCGGAGATCACCGACTTCTCTTGGAAAGTAGGTGTCCAGCAGGTAGTGAATGGTCGCGCCAATCTTGATAAAACAAAATGACCGAGGTTGGCTCGGCGATGGGGGGGCACGAACTTGGCGAAAATCGCGAAACCTTTTGCAGAGACCGTGGACCGGAACACACCGGCGCTTGCCCTTTCGGGCGGTGGATTCAGAGCTACGCTCTATCACTGTGGTGCTTTCATGCGGCTCAACGAACTTGGTTTTCTGACAAAGTTCAGCCGGATATCAAGCGTCTCCGGTGGCGCCATCGCTGGCGGCATGCTGGCCGCCGCATGGCCGCGACTGACGATGAAGAAGGATGTCATCACCAATCTCGATAAGGAGGTAATCCGGCCGTTGCGCGAGTTTTGTCGGCGGTCGGTCGACACTGCAGCGGTCGGCTGGGGGGCGATACTTCCTGGAAAATCCATCGGTGACGTGCTGACCGAGACTTACGACGATCTTTTTAAAGGCGTCACACTGCAAGATCTTCCGGACAGCCCGCAATTCATCTTCAACGCCACAAATCTGCAAACCGGGCGGGTGGTCAGATTGCAGAAGGTTCGCCTTGCGGACTATACGCTTGGTGAAATCGCCAAGCCCAATGTTCGCCTTGCCGTGGCAGTGGCTGCCTCCAGCGCGTTTCCGCCGGTCCTCTCCCCTGTGCTGGTCACGGTCGATCCGAAGAGTTGGGTCAAGCGACCCGGAGCGATCCACTATGGCGATCCCGCCTATAATCGCACGCTTTCGCTGACGGATGGAGGTACCTACGATAATCTCGGCCTTGAGACGGTCGACGACTTCAATCCGGTCGTTGTAAGTGATGCTGGCGCGCCATTCGGCATGGAGGAGACCGCGAGCGCGCTGTGGCCGAAGCAGGCGATGCGCGCGCTCGATATCGCGACGGATCAGGCGCGGGCTTTGCGCAAGCGGTACCTGTTCGCCCAATGCATCGCTGAAGGTCGCGTGCCCGTGTACAGCGGCATCGATGGTAACCCCGATACCTATCCGGCCCAACAGCTGATTAAGGTTGCGCCGGCCACAATCCGGCGATTGGCGCGCCTGCGCACGCGTCTTGCCCCTTTTTCCGAAGAGGAGCAGTCGCGCTTGATAAATTGGGGCTGGCTCATGACGGACGTGGCGATGCGTAGTTATGTGGCAAATGCGGTGCCGCCGCCTTCGGCCTTGCCCATTCCGGCTTACCCGCTCGTATGACCGCCTTTTTGTTGCGGAGCCGGGACGCCAGCCCGCATAGAGAGCAATCCCACCTTTGGAAGTGAACATCGTGAGCTACGGAGCGAGCGCGTCGAAAAAATGCTCCAACGAGATTACAAGATATTCCAAAGAGTAGCGTTACGGTAGTACAGTCATCGGAGGGGGAGTTCCGATGAATGTATTTTATGAGCGCTACGAGGCGGTAGTAGACGATGATTGTGCGCCTCTGCGTCAAGGCGTTATTCGAATCGGCCTTCACCCAAAAGGGGCTTCGAGGGCGCGAGACCGTGGCTGCGCGACCCCAGCCCACTTCGCGGATGCATTCTGGCCAGTGCTATGACCGCAAAAACACTAAGCACCGACCCTGAAGACCACGCAGCCGGCGTCGTCTTTCATGATCCGGCAGACGGCCCGCACACCCACGTCCTGATACTTGGTGTGGGGTCCTATCCCTGGAGCGATTTCGCAGAACTGACCTCTCCTCCAGCGTCGGCTCGCGCTGTGGCGGACTGGTTTCTTGGTTTTGGTCAAACAGAGTTCATCAATCCGCAAAGGCCGCTCGGCAGCGTCGCTGTCCTGCTGTCCGAACCAGTGACAGGCGGTAAAGCCAAGGCCGACCGCAGCTCAGCTCGAATTGGCGCTTCTTATCGAGGGATCGAGACGCTGCGACCAAATTATGCCAATGCGCGGATTGCAACTGAGGCTTGGCGAAATCGTCTCAAGGCGAACAGCCAGAACATGGCCGTCGTGTATCTTTGTGGTCACGGACTATCCGAGAACGGGGTTACGGCCTTCGTTCTCGAAGACCACGGGTTCGACAAGGACAAACCATTCTCTTCCTTGGTCGATCTAAACGACTTGACGAAAGCAGCTGCCTCGTTGGCTGTGCCTGCCCAGTTGCTGTTTTTCGACTGCTGCCGAAGCGACGCCAGTCTTGGACTTCAGTCGGGGCTCGTCGGTGACCGGTTGCTCGACCACGCTGGCCCGCGGCGGGCAGATGTCGGGCAGGTCGCGCAATATGCCACGCTGTTGGCGAAGGAGGCTGGAGGGCGCACAGGGCAGACCAGCTTGTTTGCCGCGAGCCTCATCAATGCGCTTGACCTTGCGGGATCGAAGGAAACCGGCCGATGGGTCGTGCGCGCAGGCCGATTTCGCGACGTACTCGGAGATTGCCTCGCACTTTACGGGCGGTCGATTGATGAGATCCAGGACCTTGATGGGGCGATTTCCGGCAAACGGATCGATCTCAATTTTCCAAGATATTCTGATGAAGTTCGGACCTTCGTCTCGCTCGCTGATCCCGAACGCTGGAACAAGGCAAGGATCACGCTGACGCGCGTGGACAGTGAGGGCAAGAAGACCGAATTTAGGACCATCGAGGCTGCCGGTTTGGCCGAGCCATTCTATGACTGTCCTCTGCCGGCTGGAGCTCTGTTCGGTTTTTCGGCAGCGATCGACACCGAGGAACTCGCAGTCGAGCCGTTTGAAATCGAGGCGCCGGCCATCTTCGTCAGGCTCGGAGACGGGTTCGGATCGACCGTTAGTGTCGTCGACACGCCTGTTCAGCCTGACGGGCGCAACGTCTCTTTGCAGCGTTGGGAACCGAGCACCACGTTTTCCAAGTCACTCGCGGGCAAAGATGACTCTCGCGAGCCGCATGGCGCTGTACGGATCGATATCGAAATCCATGCGCCCATGTTTGCACAGGGAGCGGTTGCGACAATCGATCCATTGGGAGAAATGTCACCGCCAGCATCGGAAAACCTGGTGATCGCACTTGGTGGCCGGTCTAGCGCCATCTTGCCGATGCCGGGCCGGTATCGCGTTACCCTTGCCCTACCTGACGGTCGCCGAACCGAGCGCATCGTCACATCAAAGTGGGGCGAACGTCAAAAGATCGTCTTCGATATCGGCAACTCGCCTCGCGAATTTCTGTACCCCGCCTTCTTGGCTGGCATCGTTCGACCGAAGGGGACACAAGGCGGCTTGGGGATCAAGGCGGCGGATGGCCCACTCACCATTCGCGCCGTGCGGCCGCCTTCGTTTTCTTCTCGGAAACTTGATCAAGTTTCAGAGAAGGCTCGACCAAAAATCCATGTGCGGCAGGATGAATTGGGGCAGATCCGATATGGGCTCGTTGAGTTCGAGGATCCTCTCGCGCCTCGTTTCAGGCGAGAGCCGGCGTCTTTGATTGGCGCGCCGCTCGACCACGCTGGCGGGTCTCCCTTGTGGGTAGAAGTCAGGGTCGGAGGCCTGACTGAGGTGTGTGTGGTTCCATCACTCGGCGGTATTGCAAAATATGGTGGCCGCAATTGGCGGGCGCAGGTGGTGATCGACCGCGCCCCTGGCCGTGATCGCCTGCACATGTCGTCGGTCGTGGACTCCCCAGAATGGTCCGGGCTTCTGGCTTTTCTTGGCAGGAGGGACTTCGACCGCGCGTCGCAGGTGCTGCAACATATGAGGCAGTCGCCTTTCGGAGAATTCCTTGGCGACGCCCATAATCCGTTTCTTCAAATAGGCGCCGCGCTGATTTTCGCCGCTACGGGCCCCGTTACCCATCATCCCCTTGACATGGCGGTTGAGAAGCTGGCGGTCGATTATCCCAGCCTGCCGGACGGGCCCATCATACTTGCGCGCCGGCGCTGGGCGCGCGCGCAGTCCGCAGGCGACCGGACCGACGCACTTGCACTATTTCGCGAAGGTTTCAGGCGCGGTGTGCCTATGTTCACGCTGGCACTCGACTGGCTGGGCCAGGGACTTTCCGAATCTGAGGACTGCGAAGGTGCGGCCGCCGCCGCGGCCGCCAAGGAACTTGCGTGGCGAGTTGACTTGACCCGCTGCTTTACGTGCTTTCGCCTCGACACCCAAGGAGAAGCTTGATGTCGCTTAAAATGACCATGAATCCGGGCGCCGAAGGCGACTTTATCACGCTCGACTGGGGGCCAGCCACGGATGTGCGACGGATGCTGATAGACCTTGGCCGGACAAAGTCCTATCGCGCGATGAGCTCTGCCCTTGCGGCGATGAAACGGTTTGAATTGTTCGTCATCACACATATCGATGCCGACCACATCGAGGGAGCGATGCCCTTCGTCAAACCGGCCGTGCCCGCCTTCGATACGGCGGAGGTCTGGTTCAATGGCTATGATCACCTGATCGCTGCGAAGGCACGTCTTTCGCATCTTCGTGAGCCTTTCGCTCCGGGCCAAGGCGAGAAACTAACAGACGGAATCCGCAAATTCGGCTGGGAAAAGCGCTGGAATGCTGCCTTTGGCAGCGGGCCTGTTTCGGTCGACAGCCCAGAGGCCGCGCATCCCATCGAGCTCGCCGGTGGGCTGACGCTGAGGTTGTTGTCCCCCTCGGATCGAGAGCTCGCAGCACTGGAGCCGACCTGGCGTAAGGTGATCGAGAATGTTGGCTTGGCACCTGGTCAACCAGATCTCGTCGAACCCGATGTGCCCGGCCGTGAACGGTTCGGGATCCTAGATGTCGAGTCCTTGGCGCGTGACCGCTTCGAAGAGGACACCTCCACGCCGAACGGTACAAGCATTGCATTCCTCGCAGAGTTTGCAGGCAAGAGGCTGCTCCTCACCGGCGATGCGCATCCGGGTCGCCTTGAATCGTCACTCAGGTTGCTGGGAGCCAGCGAAGACAATCGCATGAAAATCGACTGTTTCAAGGTCTCCCACCACGGTAGCAAGGCCAATACCTCGCCAAGCCTACTCAAGATCATCGATTGTACCCGCTTCGCATTCTCGACCGACGGCACCAAACACGATCATCCGAACCCGCAGACGATCGCGCGCATACTCAAGGCCGATCAGGACCGGCCAAAGCAGTTGATTTTCAACTTTCGCCAGCCCAACACGACAATCTGGGACAACGAACGTCTCAAACGCGATTATGCGTACACCTGTGTCTTCCCGCCTGATGGGAAGGAAGGTGTCGCCGTGGATTGTAGCGTTACGAGCGCAACCTAGGACGGCAAATGGAGGAAAAGTGCCGATAACCATTCAGCCAAGGAAGCGCGTCGCACTTGTCGTCGGAAATCAGGAATACGCTCAAGCCAAACGGCTGCGGAATCCGGTGGGTGATGCGATCGCGATGATGGAGGCGTTGACGCGGGTTGGTTTTGCGTGTGGGGAGCCGATCTTAGACGCCGACTGGAACACGTTTGACAAGGCAAGGTCTGGTTTTCTCAGAGCGAGCGTCGAGGCGGACGTTGCGTTGCTATTCTACGCCGGGCACAGCATCCAGGTTGACGGCTCGAACTACCTGCTTCCTGTGGATTCGAATATTCAAGGCAGAAACTCTCTCAAGAGACACGCATTCAAACTTGAGGAAATTCTTACACCCATCAAGAACAAGGCAAAAACTTCCATCATTCTTCTCGACGGTTGCCGGGACGATCCCTTCGGGACAGCTTTCCTCGCTGACGAGGATGAGGAAAGCCGGGCCGAGATGTTGCAGGCGCGGGGACCCGTAACTGTCGCCCTGGGTCCGCATGGCGATGTTGGCGTGTTTTTCGCAACTTCTGAGGGGCAGATAGCTTCGGACTGGTTTCAAAGCATCGACGGAAAAAGCGACCACAGCCCCTTCTGCCAGGCAATCCTCCAACACATCGAGGCGCCGGGGCTCACATTCCAGCGACTGACAACGCTTGTCACGCAATCTGTAAAATCGCTAACTGGCGACGCCCAGCGGCCATGGCTCGTAGCGTCAATCTCAGACGACATCGCGATCGATCCGAGCAGCCCGACGGCCGCTTCAATGGATCCGCTCGGCGACCATTTCGTCCACTCCAGCGGTTCCGATGACGTTCACATCGCGCAAACCGTCCATCAGCTCAACAAACCTTCTCCTTACCTCGGCAACGACCATGCGGTCTCCACAAGGCAGTTTTTCCGCGAACACCAGGATTCTCCCTTTGTTGGACGATCGGATTATCTCGGAGCGCTTGACGATTGGCTCAACGCGTCAGACGTTTCTCCTAACCTGCTGCTTTGCGGCCCCGGTGGGCGCGGAAAATCGGCGCTCCTCGTTCAGTGGATCGAAAAGCTAAAGCTTAGCCCTGAACACGCGCCAAATATTTTGTTTGTCCCAATAAACCGCCGCCAGTCACTGGCCAAGGAGTTTGACTTCTTCCCGGCCCTGGCTGAGGGTTTGTCCTCGTTTCTTCCATCCAACATGCCGCTCCCCACTGAAGTCGAGAAAATGCGCGCCTTCGCCCATAGGGCTCTCGAGGCCTTGGTTGAGAGCAAGACACCTTTGTTGGTCATTGTAGATGGCCTTGATGAGGCAGACGGCTGGTCAATCGGCCCTGGATTTCTGCCCGCGCGCAATGGTGGCCACCCACTCCGGGTGGTGGTTAGCGCCAGAACGGAGGCCGATGACCCATCAAGCGAAGAATGGCATCGCCGTCTGGGTTGGGAGGAGAATGCCTTAACAGTGCATCTGGGGGGGCTGAGCTCAGACGAAGTGACGACCCTGCTCACCAGCGCAACGACCAATATCCCGCAGCCTGGCGAACTCACCTCCACCGTCAAGCATTGCGATGGTGATCCACTGGTCACGCGCATCGTTGCCCAGCAGATCAGGTTGCACGGTTTCGAGGACGCAGCACGTGTTTCCAAGGGGGCAGAGGGTCTCTTAAATCGCGTGCTGAAGGAATGGTATGAACGGGCGCTCGGTGACGTCGCTGAGGTTACAAAGCCGGTCCTGCACGGCCTGGTAGGCGCGCTTGTCAGGGCGAAGGGCCCCATCACGCGTGCCGACCTCATCACTGTCCTGGACGTTTCTGCTGCACAGGTCGGTGAAGCGTTACGAGCCGTGCGAACGCTTCTCGCCGGAGATGCGAAGGCAGGCTACAGCTTCGCTCATCCAAAAATGGCGGACGCGCTGTCCCAGGTTCTAGCGCTGGATGATCGGCAGTTGGAACAGGGGTTTCTCAGGCTGATCACGGTCGCACTCGTTGATGCCGACACAAGCCCAATTGACGTTGCGCTTTATCCGCTTCGGCATGCGGCCGCACACCTCTCCGGCGCGCCAGATGCGAACTCACTCATGAGCGCACTGCTTTGCTTTGACTGGCTCAAGGCGCACCAGACCCGATTCGGGCATGTGCGCGATTTCTTGGAACTGGTCGATACCATCGCGAAACATGCTCGAAACGCGAACGCCCGGGCAGCTTCTGGCGGACACTTGCTGCCGCACTCTACCTTGGAGTTTGCCGCAGCCCTGTGGTGGCCTGTGGCCGAAGAATACACACGCTTGGAACGGGCAAAACTGGCGGATCATAATGATCCAGATCTTGTGATGCAGGCTGTGCGAGATGAACTGGATGCCGACCTTCCGGCAGTCTACGCTCCAACCGGAGCCTTAAACCTTTTGCGTCAGATAAGAGATCAGCTTCATCCGGATTCTGTAGTCGAGTGGCAGGTCTTGGTCAAAAGAGCTGCCGACGAAGTCCGCAACCGCCTGTTCACATACGCAGTTAGAAATACCGACGAGGCACTGGACCTGCTGACCTGGGCAGATTCCGATTTCAATGTCACTGACTATATCGGATCGCTGTCGGACCTGCAGACGGAACTCGACGCTAGACATTATCTGCTTGAAAGCCGGTGGCCGCACGATCGAAGCGAGCAGCTCGGGCGCATCCACCAGATTGCGGCTTCCACAAGCTCTCATGGATTGAAAGCCGAAGCCGCGGTTGTGTTGGCCGGTATGCAGGCACAGGGCTTTGACGAGGCGTTTGAAACAGTCCTTGCCTTCGCCGCGACAGACCATGAGGCAGCGAAATCGGCGGCGCTGATGGTGGAGCAACTCATCGACGAGGCCCGGTCCAAGAAAACGGACCTTGTCGATCTGGAAGGCATCCTCGAGCGGTTTCGCTCAGCCGTTCATGATGCGGGCGTAGAGGCTCCGATACTGGGAGCGCTGTTGCGTCATTGCGATCGAAACGCACGACGTTCGTTGTGGCCTAACATAATGGACCTGCCGTCCTGGAATGACATCGGCAGGGTAATTGAGCATGGTCCCCGTGACTGGGAGGCAGACGAGGTCAATTCCTTCACGCGAATGATGGGCGGATTTGTCCAGCCGCCCAGAGAGTCCGATCGCGTTAGCGCCCCTCCCGAAGGCGGCGCCCATCCGGCGTGGCGACGCGCCGTCAATATCGCCGATATGCTGGGACGGATAATACACAAGACGGATGACGAAGCGCGCCGCGTTGCGACGGACCGGCTCCTCGATAATCTGGAGTCCACTCCTAGCTACGAATGGTGGCACGAACCGGCCAAAGTCCTGGATGATCACTTGATGTTCATCCTGCACGACGAGACGGCGACAGACACCGCCAGAGCTCGCGCGACAATTCTCGCCAACAAGTTTGAAATCGAAAAGGGCGAGCCGCTTGCGAGGTCAGGATTGCCAAGCGGGATCCATTCGCTCCAGCCGAACGTGGCAGCGGGCGTCGTTATCGAATTTATCAACAGATGGGGTGGCGAGGGGCTGAAA
Source organism: Mesorhizobium sp. ES1-6 (assembly GCF_020164775.1). Taxonomy (NCBI): domain Bacteria; kingdom Pseudomonadati; phylum Pseudomonadota; class Alphaproteobacteria; order Hyphomicrobiales; family Phyllobacteriaceae; genus Mesorhizobium; species Mesorhizobium sp. ES1-6. Next base: position 34,835 of record NZ_JAIUGU010000002.1, on the reverse strand, counting down.
CGAGCGGCGCGACAGATCGAGCTCAGTTCAGTTGACGTCGCGGCTTCTTTGATAGGAGCTTTGGATAAACTCTCTAATTTGGAACTGCGCAGCGCCACGGCGCTGATATTGTCACGCAACTTGAATTTGGCGCCGGCCAGCCGCGTCGTAGCCAGATCAGCAGCAGGCCTGCCCGAAGCCAATGATGAGCTCCGCACACGCCGGCGCGAGAATATCGAGGAATTTTGTGAGCTCATGAATGTGCTCTCTGTCCCGGGGCTGGATACGACTTCCATGACCTTGCGGTGGTTGATAAATTCAGGCTCCGACGCGCAGGCACTTCTGTGGAAGGTCAATATACCGTCGGGTTGGCTTGTACCGCCGGACCTGCACCGCCGCCTTGCTTCCATGCTAAACCATTGGAAAGATATCCCGGGTTCCTACTTCCCGTCCGCAATTGCCGCACGCATGCCGCTGCCGCAACTACTCGACACTATGGATCACCATCTCGCTGAGAAGACAGCGTATATAATTACTGGGATTTTTAGCTATATTGAAGAAATAGATGTATCTTCTGGAGTTGAACTGAAATATATTTCTGAAATAGCAGATATGAATTTGAGCTTTAACAGCGCATATCTGCTTACGACGTTGGAAAGCAATTCATTTCCTGTTATTCAACATCCGGATGAGTGGACCACGTGCCGCGTAGCACAGTTGCAGCGCGATGGTAGTGCAAGCAGGGCAGTGGCGCAGATGGCTCACGAGACCCGCAAAATACGGCACGAAAACCTCCGTCAAAGCTTCGCCCGTTGGATCCTGAATCATTTGAAAGTGATCGACGATCCCACACAGCGTGCAGCGATCCGGTATAAGTTGGGAGACGCTCCAAAGCAGGATGAGGTAGAGGCGTGCCGGACATTGCTCGCCAAAAGCCTTGCAGGCGAAGAAAGCGTTGGCGACGTGCGTTCCGTTCTGCCGCTCCTGAGTACAACGGATCAAGATGGCCGGTGGCAGCAAATGGTGGATGAGTTGGTTTCGAGGGTCGGCAGCGATGACTTCGACCGATGCATCGAAGCCTTGGGCGATGCCGTGACTCTCAACAATATTCGGGCAACGCTGCCGTCAGCCCTGCATGTTGTGACCTATACAGGGAGAATTTGGTCTGCGGAGGAATATTTCAAACGCTTATCCGAGCCCGAACGGGGCGACGTTTTTCGTGCATGGTTAAGCGAGCTGAAGCTGAGAGGCGTTGTTGAAGATGAACGTCGATTTGTCAATGTCATCGCGAATGTAGCGCCTTCGGCCTTTGCTCTAGAATTGCTCCGCACCCTATTGGGTCCGGAGACGGACCAATCTTATTGGGCCAAGGCCATCGTCGTGTTGTTCGCGCGACTGACCACAGAGGATGCCGCGGAGTTGGTGAATACGGTTCTGAAACTTGCGGGCGGGCGCCACGAAGTCGAGTTTGTCGAAGCTCTTATCTCTCGCCTGAAGCCGCGCGATCAAGCAGCGTTGTACTCATCTGCGAGAGCAGCTCGGAATACGAAGGATAGCCGCTCTCTCATATGGGCCATGACTATGCGGTTCCCTGGCTTGTTGGACGGCAATGCTATCGACGAAGCGTTGATTGCGGCCGAGGCCGATTCCGGCCGAAACATCGGGCTGAACTTTATCGCCGACGCCCCCGCCGCGACGATAGTGCAACATGATCGGGCTTGGTCCATTCTTATGAAGCGCGGACGGCTAGCCAGCCTGGGAAAGGCTGTCGCAATTCTCTCGCAAGCGCTGGAATTGCGGCATGCATTGGGTCGCAGTGACGAGGGCGTATCCGACATCGTTATGTCTGCCGCATCAACGTTTTGAGAGCGACCGACTTCGAACTGAACAATACCAAGCTTGCTGTATCGGCTCGGGGTAAGAACGCGGTGAGATGGAGGCACTTCTGGCTGTCTGTTAGGGCTGACGTTCTGCCCTGTGTCCGATAATCGACGGTCGCGCAAACGCCTGCGGCCATTGGTTTGATCGTTAGCGAACAAAGCGTGCAAGCCTTTCCCATATGACGTTCGGTTGAACTAGCGGTATCGGACGGCATCTCTCTCGAGAGAGAGATGATGACGGCTCTGAAATCTTTGTTTTCTGGAATGTTTCTAGCTTGCGTCGCACGCTGATACCTCTTCGACCGCGATCTCGCCGAGTGCCGGCGATGCGCTTGGACATGCCTAGGACGCCGCCAGGCGACATTGAACCAATGCCGCTAAATCAAGCAACCTCCCTGGCTCTGGGCCGCCTCGCAAGTTAAGGCGGTCCCCTTTCTTCAAATCCTCCATTAATGGCCGAAGCTAAGTCCGGATGGATCGCGAGGAACCGGGGTCCAGATCGATCGCGCGCTGCCGCCACCGGGCCTTATGCAGTGTCAGTTGGGGACCCACGCTAAACGAACATTGCGCCGGTAGCCCCAAAGCGGCTAACCTCTATCTTTTTTGCAATGTGGAGAACATTTTCTTCAGACTTGCGTCCGAGAAATCTTCGGGCCTGCGTTCGGGCCAGGTTGGACTTGAAGGCCCGTTGCGATAGTCACTGTTGCGTGAATTGCGCTCCATCTGAAAAATACTCACATATGCCAAAAGCTCGTCCTTCTTCGCATCAACAATTATTTGAAAATCAACTTGTAGTGAAGAAATATTATCAAGCCAATTTATGACCGTTTGTTCATCATCAGAATCGGCCTCAGGCAAAACCAAATTGTTGATGGCGTAGGTTGCCGCCTCTGCAAAGATCTCGTCAAATTCTCGTGAATAACGAACATTGGATTCCTTCAGATTTTCGGCCAACTGTGCGAGGTCTTCCAAAGGGGGGCCGCGCTTGACAAACCGAACGACCTCCTGCGAGAGGTATCTTGCATACGTTTGCGCAAGAGGCAGGTTCCCATATGTTCCTCTCAATTTGTCTATGAATGCCGGCAGATCGACCTCGTTTTTTGAGAACCGGCCGTAGAGCCCATTCCTTCGAAGAAACCCTACAAAACCCACGTCACGTTTCGTTGAAAGCAGATCGCAGATGAACTCGCCAAGTGCGTCGAACGACAGGTGCCCCGACAGTGAGCCCGCTTTGATGGATGCAAGTATGGACGAGGCGAATACTGCCTTCCAATTCGGAGGAAGATCGCAAGCGATGTCCCAAATACGCATTGTCGCATAAAAGGATGTGGATGCGGCCAGTAGCGCCTGCAAAATTTTGACGTCCCGCACCTGCCGAGCTAAAAAATCTTGGACAGAGGGATTGATAAAGTCGACCTGGCCACCGTCCACGGTCACGAATGAAGAACTTATTTCACGGAGCGTTTCCTCGAGAACGGTGTCACCCAAGTGGTGCCTGTTATCCACCTGAAACTGATCCAAGGCCCCGATGAAGAACGGTTTTAGGCCGCCGATAGATACGCCTGATCGAAACGCTATCCGACTGTAGGAGAGAAACATGCAATACAGGAGAACTTGCGCGTTGGTGCTGATATGGGAATTGAAAACCTTGTCCCAGATCGCGCGCGGGTTGTTCAGTGTCTCCATGAACCGAGAAGGGTAGTCTTCAGTTGGTATATGTTGAAATTGCAGATGATCTGTCATCCATTCAATGATGCGGGGCATATAGTTGGCATGATCTATGATTTTTCCAGCGGTGTTATTTTTCAGCAATAAGTGGATCGCTGCGTCATCAATCCTAGAGTGATATAGATGGTTGTACAGTATAAGTGCGCGATCTCTTCGTTGGTAAGTACCTAAAGACAATGTTAGTTCACTCAGATTGAACGATGCATCGTCAAAAAACTCGGACTTTTCTCTTGCAGCCTCAAGGATGTAGGACCGGCTGGTTAGGACCAGGCGTTTGGTGTCGCTTCTCGAAATAGATCTAAAGAGCTTGATGAGCCTTTCGTTCTCTCTATCCATTTGGCTGGCTTGCAAGCCGATTTTTCCGAGAAAGTCGTCATACAAGAAGACCTGATTATTCTCGGAGTCGAACGCCTTCCAGCCATCCTCAGCGCGTCCCATGTCAATAAGCTCCCAGCCGAGCTGGATGAATCCAGCAGCAAGAACGTGCGACAATGTTGTTTTCCCTACGCCGGGGGGGCCGGATATGACCAAACAGTGTCGGCGATCCAGTATTTCTTGTGCCGTTCCTACACTTTCGTTTGGAACGTAGATTTTAAGTACGCGCTCGATGTCCTGAATCGTCGCTTGGGATACATTGGCAATGTCGTTGTTGAGCATACGTCGGAGGACGGTGGTGCCCGAAATCCAGAGCTTGGGATGACGCCTCTCGACGGCGCCGTGCTTGCGAAGAAGGGCGTTCAGTTCGGATTGCCCCCATATGTCTCCCGAAGAAACGGAGGGGTGATCCAAAAGAGCCTGTAGCTCATCTTTCCGGTGCGGCGTCAGAGGATAGGACGTGATGTAGAGATATCGATGGGGTTGGAGCTCTTTCAGCTTTTCGGCTTCGCCTTTTGTCGTTGTTCTAACGTCAGACCACTTGCTATTTTTCAGGTGTTTCACCTGGACGATGGTAAGCTCGTTCCCATCCTGATAGCGACCGTCAATTCCCCGGTCCGCACCATCCGTAAAAGTCTCAAACCGCAATCCCAATTCGGTTGCAGCCAGGTCGACGCCTAAGGCTTCGAACTCAGGGGGAGTCAGATTTCCGAAATCGTAAGGGGGAGCCACGCCGAACTCCGTTTCGCAAACGCTAAAGAAACTGTCACCGGCCACGCGATTAGTCAAATGCCGGCCCGCCAACGAAAATCGCCAGACGATATCGGCGATCGTCCGTTCTGTCTCGGACATTTCGGACATCTGTCACTGGGTGTATCTCGCCTGTTTGCCTCGTGACGAGTTCTCCTGCAAGGAGCGTTCGCCGGCATGGCCACGGACAGGGGCAAGGTCGCAATACCGATAGGGTTGCAAAAGGACAAGGCGATGAGCGTCTTCACCGGCTTAGCCCACAATGTAATCTGTGTTCAACGGAATAAAGCGTTTGCGCCAGCAGCGACGTGGACGCGCGGCAACAAGACCTGCCTGGTGGTCTGGTTGCATGCGGTTCGCCCGGACATTGGACACGTGTTACTATCTCTCTAAAGGAGAGGCGGGTTGAATTTAAACGAGTAAGAACAGAAAATATGTTGCTAAGACAGAAGAAAAGAAATTTAATAGTTCTGTCGTCCATCCGGGGGGGGTCAATTGCGAAAACACGGTCGACTTTCGAGTCTTGCGTTGCGAATGCCGTCATGTTTCGGGCAACGCAGCAGAAGACGGGTCTGCACCATGGTTGCTCTTTCCGTCTCTTTGACTGCCTGTGCAATCCATCCGCTGCCCGATGACGTGACGGGGCTCTCGACTTATAACATCGTACGCCAGATTCGGTGTGAGACCCGTCAGGCTGTGATCGGCTCCCTGTTTACCTATCTGACCAGTGACGCAAACCACGATGGCGGAAAAGTTGATGATCGCTCACGGCAGATTGGACTGTCCTTTCAGAAACTCTACAGGACTGACCCCAAGTCTATAAGGCGATTTAAGCCTGCCGCCTTGTCCGGGTTTTCCCAGACTGTTGTCGGACTGCTTTGGAGCACGGGGATCGCTTATAATTTCGATTTGAACATGGTGGTCGTCAACAATGTTGAGCCATCACTGAAATTGCTTCGCACATTGCCGCACTCCGGATTTTCACTGGGCTTGCAAGGGAATTTTGACAGGCAGCGTGGAAATGAGCGATCGTTTACGATTACCGACAATTTCGGTAGCCTCATAAGTAATATGGACGCGAGGTACTGCAAGGACAAGTTGGTCGAGGCCAACGTCGTCTACCCAATAGCTGGGAAGGTGGGGATGGAACGTGTTGTTGATGACTTCCTTGTTCTTGCGCTTTTTGGCAACCTCAGTGGAGGCGACAGTAAAGACGTCACTTCCGTTAAGGGGCCGCCGACGATGGTCGATCAGTTGGAATTCAAGACAACGATCAGCGGCACGGTTAGTCCATCGGTTACGTTCTCGCCGGTCGGTGACGCCTTTCATATCTCCGAAGCCGCGGCGGGTGTGACGAACTCGAGGACCGATACCCATAAGCTGACGGTTGGCCTCTATCTCAATCCTGCCGGATTAAAGCAAATTGAGAAGGTGCGTCCAGACATCTTCTTGGGCCTCATCACGGCTGCAGGCGGCCCAGCGGAGCAGGGAGCAGCCGCAGCTGTAGATCAGTTCTTGAAACAGAAAATCTTCCAAGATCGCTGAGGAAGTGGAGATCGATATGGCAAAGGTATCCAAGGACACGCGCACGGCAACCGGATCCAAGCGACAAGAGGAAGCAGAAGCCGGTGGCACAAGTGGGCGTAGCGGCCGGAAGGCGCCAGTACGAATGGGATTGCACGGGCTAGGACGCCTGTTGAAAGAGATCGACGCACGCGGTGAGGACGTTCAAGGCCGCTTTCACGATATGCTTGGCACCCAGGACGTGACAGTTGTCTTGTCTCCCACCCTTGCGGGTAAGATCAAAAATTTCGCGCAAGAGAATGGGATCGCACCGCGGAGGAAAGCGGTTAGTCTGAAGGTGGCAAAGAAAAATCAGGACAATTGCGATCCGCGCACAGATCCATGGTGCATTGATATTTAGCGGCCGTATTGGCGGTCATTTGAGAAGTAGTTACGGTTTATAATCGTCTAAGCATAGTCAGAAACTGACGCCGAGATCTTGTAATATGTAAATATCAATATGTTTCACTATAACAATGGCAACGCTGGTGTTAAGCTCGGGCCTGGCTCTTGCTGCGGAATGCGGCGGGCCGTCAGGTGAGGTTCAGCTCTACCCCTCATCGACCTATGGCACGGTTCCCTTCATGTATCGAGGCGACAAAGGCGACAGCCTGCAATACATGGGAAAGCCCGTGCCGGTTTTGGGGATCGTTATACGAAAACGGTCACCTCCAAAGGGTCGGCAGACCTCTGGAAAAGGGTAAAGACTGTCTTGATGCGGCCTTATACGTACCCTGGCGTCAACCCCCATCCGCACAAGTGCTGGGTGATAGAGTTTTTTGCCCACTGCGATTGAATTACGATCAACCACGAATTGCACCGGGCGATGGATGTGAAGCACCATCGGCGTTGCATAGGCAACGGCGTGGAACGGCGTGCAAATCGGCGTGGCCGCCGAGCGCCGGCAACTGCGCTCGGCCTGACATCTGTGGCCGAATCTCAACCCAAGTAATTCATCGCCTGTGATCAAGAGCTCTCCAACAGGCTTGTGTGGGGCTCCGGTGAGGCGCCCTGAGATATCGCCAGCCGAAGGCCATGTCACGGCTGTGTCACGGCGGCTGCGGATGTCTAGGCCGACCAAACGGTCAGCCGGCATGCAGCTGGCTCTGGCTTCAGTCTCACTCAAGGGGGTCTCTCATGAGCCGCAATCACCCTACTCACATTCGCGGACGTCGCCGGTCTCGCGGCGGAATGTTCGGATGTCTTACAACCCTTCTTTCGACAGCGGCGATCACTGCGTGCTGCAATATTTTGGCAGTGCCGGGGGCCAACGCCTATCCAATCCTCGACGCGGTCCAGGGTCTGCCTTACCCCGAATTGGTCACCGTCTATCCCGACGAGGTCAACAAAAACCTCTATTATTTCGTGCCGACGACTATCGAGCTGGTGACCAATAGTGACGGAAGCGTCGCCCTTGGTGTCTCGTACTGGGGATTGACCGGCAAGGACGAAGATGGCGCCGGCGCCAATCTGACGTTTTCGGTCAGGCCAGCTGTCGACAAAGAGAAGCTGACGCGCATCGCCGACGAGGTGAAGAAGGTAAATCCGGCCGCACAGTTCGCCTTTCCACCGCTGGTGAGCAGCTCGGTGGACGCAATCCTGTCTGGTGCGTTTCACGACAAGAACCAGGATACCACTCAACCCACATCAGTTGCAGGAGGGACTGTGGACGCGACGCAGGCCTTCTCCGTTTCCCTGACACGCATCGGCGGCCGGGCCTTCGCCAATGGAACGTCTAATGAGCTGAACGTCCTAGCAGCTCGGTACACCTACAAGATCTTGGGCATCGAGAAACGTCTGCATGCGCGCATAACGGTGAACCAGAGACGAATCTACGATCATTTCAAGGTCTCCGGCGGTGGCAGCGCTTGGTTCGGTATGGTGTCAAGCTACTGGTCAGCCGACTGGCAAAAGCTGACCGAGGATGGGTCCATCAAGATCGACATCCTTGAAGGCGGCGAGCAGGACAGCGATGCCTACATGCTGGAAGTCTTCAAGGCGCTGGTGAACGCGAAAGTGTCCGGCGAGGGCATGTTCAAGCCGGAACTGAAGCCTGGTGATATCGGCGGAGGCTCGGGACAAAGTTCCGGCATGGGTTGGGGCTTCAGTGTCAGTTCTGCATGGCAGCATCTGGATGAAAACAAGAACTTCACATTCGAGATCAACAAGCAGAAGCTCGGCGAGCGCGAATTCCAGGTCGGAATGAGTTTCGCAGCAGTGTGCGCGAGGTATCCAAACAATTTTCAAGATCTAACGACTGGAGATAAGTGTATAGACTACAAAAAGTACAGTGCGTGGCAGAAAGCAAATGAGGCCTGCCTAGCGCCAAAACTTGATGAATTGGACAAGAAGTTGGAATTGAAGCAGGTCGACGCGGAGACATACGGCACGCTCAAGGAGTCCCTTCTGGAGCGTTCCTGCCTCTAGCCATCCCTATAGGCCGCGACGGGGTTCTACTTGTTGGCCACCGATCCCATAAAGGGATCATTGTCTGAACGATCGCCTGCCGGGCAGATCACCACAAAATGTAAAGGTGAAGACGATGAAAAGGTTGCTGCTGACGGCAATGATCCTTTCGACGCTCGCAAGACCAGCTGCGGCTGCCAGCTTTTCCGATGTGCTGGAATATCTCTGGAGCGTCGTTGGCGGTTCAGAACCGGATGTGAGCGAACTTGGTCCTTGGCCTCATGCCGCCGAGTATCGGGTCTTCGTCAATACCGAAGACCCCTCCATCCTCGTTCTGCTGCCGCTGGCGTTTGAGATCGTAACCGCCGATGGCTCCGCTAAATACGGGGTTCAACATATCGGCTTCTCTGAAGGCGACTCTACGGGTTCCGACAAGTTCGCCTCGCTGAGCATGACCATTCGTTATAGGGCCAATCCTGATTTCGTGTCGGATATCCAGCAATGGTACGCGTCCAAGACGGGGATTGCTGAACCGAAGGTCAGCCTGCTGCCCAGTTCAAATCTTAGAATTCGATTGGTCCTTGCAGCCGACGGCAAGATCAAACTTGATCGGGAGCTGGAGAAGTTCGATGCCACCAACGATGCAACCTATTCGATCCAGCTGGATCTGTCCGGGCAGGATGCGGTCGAATTATTCAAGGCCATGAAGGCGTCCAACGGCAAGGTGATTGTCGGGGTGCTCAACAAGCCTCTTTTCAACCTGGCGCTCGGCACAACACTGCGAATCGACGCCAAGCAGCTTCGATCCCTGTTCGACGAACTCGGCTTCGTCGACGTCAATCAGGGCGTCTGGACAATCTCCAATTCAATTGAGAGCAAAGTCATCAAACAGCGGCTTGGCCTGGCCGAGAGGGCCGGCCTTCAGGGCTGGCTCACCGATCGGCTCGGCATGCCCAAAGTAGAACTCGATGACCGCGGCGACCTCAGGATGGGCTGGGATCTCAAGCAGACCAAGGTCGATGCTGGCGACGCTTCGTCATTGCGAATTCCGATATTCGGTCGCGACGTACCGACGACCGACAGCTTTTCGACGCTCGATCTGAGCGATGCGTGCAACCAGTACGGCAAACAAATAGTCAACTTGGAGACAGGCGATGTTGGATGCGATGGTATTAAGTTGGAGCAATAAGGTCAGGCAAGTCCGGCTTTCGGCAATAGTCGCCGGGCTTTTGCTGGTGCCGGCAGGCGCTGGCGTGTCATTGGCGCAGAACGATCCTATCGTCTCGCCCATTCCGGTATCTTCGGCTTTGATCGATTTCGACGCGGTGGTAGCGCTTGGAATCCCGACGACGGTTACAGTTTTCAAAGGGTATGGCGCGCAGAGCAACATCTACATCCTCGTGCCTAACGCGCTACGCATCGACCGCGACGCCAACGGACGTCCAAACGCTTCGCTGGTCCATGACTCGCCAAACGAGCGTTTGGGATTGCGCGGTATTGGCGCCGGCTATCTGACGATTGGAGTCCTGCCATTCATCTCCGGTGAGGACGTGGCCGTTGTCATGAAGCGCATTCGCGATGAAAATCCGAACGCTTCGTTCGCTTTCCCTGCGCCGGCTTCATCCGAATTTTCGGTTGCGGTGCCGTTTGCCCCCCAGGAAGTCATTCAGACCGGCGTGGCGGGAAACCCGCTTCAAACCGAGACATCGCTGGAGGTCAAGCTCAATCCGCTGGCAACCAAAGCCTTGCTTCATCCCCGGTCCGGGAGCGTTTCTTCCATCGTGGTCAGGCATATGTATACCCTGCGTGGCATCCAGCGCGATGCCGCCAGCCAGATTCAGATTGTGGAGCGGCAGTTCAGAAACTCCGACTCTCTGACTGGGTTTTGCTTCAAGTATCCGTCCCAGGTCATAAACCTTGCCAGCGGCAAAGAAGGTTGTGTCTCGCCAGTCGTCGCCGGCGACCAGATTCTTGTCGCGCAAAAACTTCTGAAGCTACTCGGCTATGACGTTGGCCACTTGGATGGGGTTTTGGGGGAGCGTACCCGCTCAGCGATCGTCGCCTTCCAGCGCGACCACCAGATAGGACTGGATGGAGTGCCCAGTGCCGAGCTTATCCTGGCGCTGCAAGAGGAACACTGGCGCAAGCCGAGCTAGGTGACCGTCATGTCGATGTTTCTCGTTAGAGTCGTGCCCGCTATGGCCGTGGTTATCGCGACAAGCCTTTACCTCATGCCAGTCTCTGCTGCCGAGCCCACGGCCGCATGCCCGACTGACGACATCATAATTCGTCGCTTGGAATTTGAGGGCATGGTCAAGCCACTCGCAGACGAAGACGCGCCAACCCTTTTCCGAGCAAAAGGATTTCCTTTTTGTCTTTCGGCGATGCCTGTGCCGGTCCAGTGCGAGGGAGGAAAATACACATTTGCCCAATATGTCCTGCCAAACGAGTCGGACCCGCCGGCGGAAGGCCTATCCGGGATCCTCACCTTGCCAGTCTGCCTTGATTCCGGCGTCGGCGGAAAATGGAAGGCAAAGCTCGAAGCCGCAGGATTTCAACTGTTGAACATGGTACCGGAAAAACTCTCATTCGAAGTGCTTTTGTCGCCGATGTTCGGCATGCCAGTGGCCCGCACAAACTCGACGGAAATGATTGTGGAAACCAATGACGCGAAAGAACTGCGAGCCACCTTCGTATTCGATCTCAAAACGATCGGGGTCCGTGCGATGCTGATGGCCGGAAAGGCTCCGTTCATGGTCATGCGCATCGTGCTGAAAGTCAGAGGTCTCGCGGGTCAGTATACTGCTGGCACGTCATTCAGCACGCCTGACTGCGACGCCTACCCCAACAGATATTTCGATGTAAGGAACGGCCAAAGCGGCTGCAAAAATGCTGAGAGGCGCATTCTTTACGCGATACAGTCCCGGAAAACGGCAAACTAAACCTCTGGACATGAAGCCTGCTATGGGCCCCATCGTACAAACGCCTTTCTTGAATCGGATACCCAGGTTACCGACACTATTGGAAACGTGGCATTCTGCAATGGCTCGGCAGTCTGCCGAAAAGTGTTGAGCGGCGGCCTTGCACCTTGGCTGAAGGTGTCGTGCATTGGCGCATCATAGAAGGGATAACCGGACTCTCCTGGCCGGGGCTCCAGAACTTAGTCAGATTTCTGAGTTGCCGCCCCTCGAACCAACGTCTTTGTTGCGCAGCGAATTGCGCCGTCCGAGAGAAGAAAGGCACACCACCCCGGCACAGGAATGACCTTGAACCCAAGCTGGCGCCAGATTTCGACATTTGCAGCGTCCGCATCGGCGAAAGTTCCGTCGGCTAAAGCAAACTGCGGCAACCAGACGATGTCAGGGTCGTTCGAGACGATAACATTGTTGTAGGGGAAGAGTCGCCTCGCGTCCCCTTTCGGGCCTGAAAATGGTGCTGGGTTGCGGCGAACGCAGTATCCGATTTCCTTGAGATAGACTTCAAGTGCGTCGAGTGGGTCATTCTGCGTGTGCGCTGCGCCGTCAACTGGGCACGACGGAGCAAGCGTCGGGTTCGCAACCAGGACAATCGGCTTGCCGGTTGTCTCGTCCTTGATACCAGTGAGCGCTAAAACGAGATCAATATGGGCCCATGGCTGAAGAAGTTCTTCAGGGTGCCGAAGAATATAAATCATTTCAAGTATAATTCGAATGTAGGGGGAAATAATATTGGTGTCTGTCCAAGCCTGAAGAGGTTGAACCGCCAGGTACTTTTTCGCGCGCTTTCTCGCTTCGACCAGTATCCAATAGAGCCGGGATTTCAGGTCGCGGGCACGATATCCTGCAATATGCAATCGACGGCGATCGATTTTCGAGATTGCCATGCATGCGTCAAGATAGGTGATTTTGTTGATGCGTACTGTCTCATGGACGGCTTGTACCCCCGCTAGCCAGTAGTCCTGGCCGACAAGACAGTCGCCGCCATCCAGAACGACTTTGAGGCTTGCAATTGTGGACCCATCCACCGCAGCCAGCCAATCTGCTTGTCTCGCTTCTTGCGGATGTGAGCCGGTCTTGACGTAAGTTCTATGGTTGCCGCGCTCTTTGCAGAGGAATGGATCCCGAATCCATATCGCGTTGAGCTTTTCATCAGTCGCCGGGATCATCGCAAATCTGCCTTTTGGAGCAACTCGTGTCACCCAGTCTTGGGCCAGCTTTGGATTGTCTCGATCGGCCAGCACGTCAATGTCCGTAACAGTGGCAAGGCATTTCACAAGTTCTTCACAGGCTCCCAAGGCGCCTTCCTTCCACTTTCCCTCAAGCAAGGCCCGGGGAAGCTGAATGGCGACAAGCGTCAGTGGGGAGCCCACGTCCGGAACGAGATCGCTTTGTGGTTCCCCGTCGACGATGTTCATCGGATGCTCCTAGTTGACCCGTGAGCTCAGCCGGTCTTCCAGCGCGTCGAGAAAAACCGTATGGCTGAGGTCCTGCCGTGTGAAGCCGTGGGTGATTGTGGCTGCCATTGGGTCGGCGATCCGAGCGAGCAGTTCTTCGGCGTCCATGCGCTTCTGCCTGACGGCAAAGTGCTGTATGGCGTCAAGCACCGCCGCCTGTCTTGCCGTAGACAGGCAACAGCAGATCCTTTGCCAGGTTCTCTCCTTGAAATGAAGTTGGACGGCTTGCGATGAAAGTATGCCAACCTCTTTCGCATGGATGATACCACGGCTGGAAAGACCGGTAATAGTCGCCTGCGCGTCGACCAATGCTATTGTCAGGGGAAGATAGCCGAGCTCCGCCGGCGCATGTAGTACAGCCACATCCGAGTCGGCTGTTCTCAAGCCGGACTTGTATGCCTCGAATATCCTGCCGACCCCCTCCATGCCGAAGTCATGGCATTCCGCAGCCCGCAACGCTCCCATGCTTGCGGCGCCCAATATCCGGACACCTTGGGTCAGTGCCAAAAGAATTTCCTTGTGCCACACGGATGCCTGACCTTCGAACACCCCATCGATAAGGCCTATTCTGGTCGCTCCTTCCCGTGCTGCGCGAAGCAGGTCGCCGCATGCAGCTGGTGGCCGTACCTCAATATCGGGGACATGGTCAAGCCGGCTGCCATGGATGCTTGGGCCGGCGAAGACCACCGCGCTCATTGCGATAGTCTCGCCTTGGCCAATAGCCCATGGAAAAGATGCATGCCCAACCGCGTCGCCCCTTCTCCCGCATGGGCCTGGAGGCTCGGGGACAGGGCTCGTATGACGCTAATCCCGAGGTCTTCGCCACCAAGGGAGACAAAGAAAACATCGCTGATTCCGGCCTTAAGGATAGTCTCGATCACGCGACGAAGCTTTTCACCAGCCGTCAAGGACGTGTCGGCAGCCGGATGTCTCGGAATGCAATCGAGAGATACGGCGTCGCCCCGCATCTGAGACAACAGCCTTTCGGCCGGCACATATTGTCCGGGCACAATGTCGTCTCGCGCGCCGGATATCTGTGTCAACCGGGACTGCACAGCTTCGAGAAGCGCGGCGAAAGCAGCCTCCTCAGGTGAAAAGCGGCAGGCAAATCCTGCAAAGACCCGGCCGCCCAGCATATCCGGAGAAGCCACGTCAGGTCTTACGAAAGCACCTATGACCGGCATTTGAGCCCGGCTGGTCACGCTGACGAAAAAGCACTTCAGTCCGGCCTTCTCGACCATTGTTACAGCGTCGTCGAGACCTGCGTGCAGTCCGGTGCAATAGGTGAGCGGACGAGCGAACCCCGGGCGCAAGCCAAAGAGATCGACCGGTGCGGTTGCGTCATATTCGATCAATTCGAGAAGTGCGTGCAAGGCAGCTTCGGCTGGCGAGAACGCAGCCGCGAGCCCGATCGAGCACATTTTGAAATTTCGCGTGTCCCAGCCGACGTTTGTGCGAAAATCGAGACCCGCCAGTTCGTATGGGACGAGAATTTCGTTGCCCGTCACGGCCGAAAATCCTTTTACCCATGCAAGCTGTCGGCCGTCGTCGGCGAAAGCCGAATTGCCCCGATACATCGAGTTGATATCGAGACACTGCAGCGCTCGGCTTTTCATCTCCGCTGTGGTCCCCCTTGTAACCACGAGGCTGTCGCATCGCTCAGCGAGCGCCTGTTCGGCGCACTCCATGATGGCTCCAAGCCTGGCCAGTTCCGGCCGCAACGCCTTGCCTTGGCAAACAGAAAGCGAGCGCGAATTTGGGCGACATGCGAAAAAAACCGGGATGCCGATCACGTCGAGCCCGGTCAAATCACCCACTCGAGTAATTCCCAAGGAGGTAAGATGGGGCGCAATCGCCGCGAGTGCCTGATCCGGCGAGAGCGCTTCTGTTGCCGCAAAGAGGGCGGCGATCAACGGGGGGCGTCGTCCCACCTCGATCATTGATCGTTAAGCATCCTCAAGGCGCGCCATCAGCACCTGTCCATCTGGCGATCCATCCAGGCCGCCCAAAATATTGACCGCCTCGCGGATAGGAATGCAATTTCGTCTAAATGTATCCCAGTCAGCGGTGGCCACATCGCCAATGAAGCAGAATTCCGCTTGTGACATTGTCATGCCTTTCTCGACAGCGTCGCCAAAGGCTTCGGCGTTGGTCAACAAATCAGCGGGGCGATCATCCAAATCTGAGTGTATGATCAGATACATTGCGGCTTTCGCCACTTGCCCCATGATTTCCTCGAGTTTGTAATTTGTTGTTTTGGCGTAGTTGTCAATTTCCTGCTTCGAGATAAAAGCAACCCGCAACGGGTCGAGCATGAGAAGAACGATCCCTTTTTCTCTGTCGCCGATGATGTAAACTCTGGATTGTGTTGACATTATTATTGCTCCTTTGTGAATATTATTCAACGCCTGCAAGGCGAAGTCCCTCGATCTGCCTTTGCCGATCCCGATCGAGCCGATCAGGTGCGACTTTTTCCCGGTCTGCCATGGCGGACCCCGCAAAGAGTTCCTTGATCCTGCTGCCGTAAGCGCGTGCGGTCGCTAGGTCGCCCAGAAATGCGTGGCTGGCGCTAAGCATGCCCAGCACTGAATCTTCATTCGCGAGCTTTCGACAGAGGTCGATCGTCTTCCGATAGTCCTCTTGGGCAAACGCGATGCTCGCCCCCGCCCACCAGTAGTGCTCGGGTGGTGTGGGATTGAGATCGATCGCACGTTCGAATTGCTGCCAGCCGGCATCGGCGTAGCCGAGATGGGCCTTGGCGTCGGCCATCTGGACTAAGAGGTCAGCAGAATTCGGACAGAGCGCTTCCGCTTCGGCGAGCTTGTCCTCGCAGCGATCGAATTCACGCCGATAGAGCGCGACAGTACCGCTGACCCAGTGGCCGAGGGCATCGTTCGGGTCCATTTCGATAGCGATCTCGGCCTGCTCTCGTGCAATGTTCAAAAGTTGAGGATCGTTGCCGCCGAGCTGAATCCACTCAAGATAAAGTGTTTGCGCGATACGTGCTCGGGGTGGAGCGAAACGAGGGCTGATATCAAGCGACCGCTTGAAGGACTTGCGGCAACGCCGCAGCTGCGCCAGATCGCAGTTTGCCAATAGCCGTTGGCCGTCGAGATAGTGCAAATATGCGTCGCTCTCGCTTTCCCTGTGAAAGGCCGTAAGCCTGTCGCGCTCGATCGCTGATCCAACACTGGTTGCGATCCGCACCGCGAGCGTATTGAAGGATCGAAACAATTCGACCGGATCGAAGGGAAATTCTCCAGACCAGACGATCTCACTGCTCTGGCAGTTCACCATTCTGAGTGCAAGCACCGAGCGACCGGCAGTTGGCTTCACGAAACCACTGATGGTGTAGTCGGCGCGTAAGACCGAGTTATCGACAGGCATGCCGGAATCATGGTCAATTTGAAACGAACTATGAGGCGCGAGCGACAAAAAGCTTCGGAACCTGGCCAGTTCGTTTGCAACGTCCTCAATGAATACCTTCAGCAGGCCACTCGCATTCGTTGTTGCCGGAAACACCGGGGCGAGAAAGGCAATTCTGGGTTGTGTGATGGGCGTTGCATCTTGCGAGACTTGCAAACTCGCCGCGCCACGGGTTGAAAATACGCGACGCACCACTGCAGCTGTCTCAGGCGCGGGCGACACACCGTGCTCCCGGCCAAGCATCTCGCGAAGCAACTGGTAAACACGCGCCGCCTCATCGAACATTCCGTTTCGACCATAGGCTTCTACCAGCGTTCGATAGCTGGCTTCTCGTTCGGGATCGAGCGCCAGCATTTTTGCCGCAACGAAATCCAGGTTGGCTCTCGATGCCCGGCCGAAACGCGTTAGTTCGATCAGGACTTTCGACGCCGCTGCCATAAAATCTTCGCGCAAAGCGGCACGCTCACGAGCCAGCCAGTGCGAAAACTCATCTGTTGTATTGTCAGCGCCTTCGAGCAATTCGCCGCGAAACAGGCGCAGCGCATCTGTCGCGACATTTACATCGTCTGCCTGCGATCGCACCTCGAAACGGCATAAATCCACCGCAAGTCTGTCGTCTCCAAGAGCGATAGTCTGCGGACCGACAGCCAACACCCCGTTGTGCCCCGACAGCCCTCGTTTCATCCGCGAAATCAACTGACGCAGATTGATAAGCGCTGCAGCATCGCTTTGGCTGTCCCACAAAAAGGAAGCAGCTTCCTTTCGCGTCAATCTGCCTGACTTTGCTCGCGCCAGTAAAGCAAGAAGCTGAAAACCCTTTGTTGGGAAGATAGCTTGCTCTGATTCATTCGAGATTTCTGGGACACCCAGAAGGCAGATGATGTTTCTGCTTTCAAGAGACATTTGCCTTCAATGCCACCGTAGGTTTTCCGAATATTATTTGCCCAAAAAGTCTAGCGACACAAGGTATTTGTCTGAAATATCGATGGCAAGTTACGGAATGTGGTTTTGGAAGTCGGCTTTCATGCGGCCTCCATGATTGCCCATCTGGAAGTAGGAGACGCGTCACGCCTATGTCACAGGGCCTCCGAGATGCTTGTCGTGAGGCCGATCGGCAGGCGGGAAAGAACACATCGGCGGAGCCTGCTCCGTGAACGCCGTCATGCGTGGTCTCCACACCCGTCGGAGACTTCAAAGGAAGGCGCTACGAATCTTCATCCGAATGAGTTCGATTCGATGAGCAAAGAGATACTGGCCTTGGTTTGTCCGGACTGGCGCACCGTGGCGCTGGTACTCGAAGGCATCGAGGGACATGTTGCCTACGCCAATTGGCATTGTCTGGAGATGATTGAAAAAGGCGAACTGTTGCATCTCGCAGGCGGACGGCTGGCATTCACCTCAGCCGACCTCAACCGACGTTTCTACTTCGCACTTACCCGTGTGGCCGCGACCGGATCTGAAACCGCCGTTGTCATTGGCCGCGAGGCAGCCCGGGGAACCTGGGTATCAATCGTCATAAGAAACACGCAAGGATTTTTTCGTGATGCCCTCGAA
Organism: Mesorhizobium sp. ES1-6; assembly: GCF_020164775.1. Taxonomy (NCBI): domain Bacteria; kingdom Pseudomonadati; phylum Pseudomonadota; class Alphaproteobacteria; order Hyphomicrobiales; family Phyllobacteriaceae; genus Mesorhizobium; species Mesorhizobium sp. ES1-6. The sequence continues at coordinate 16,742 of NZ_JAIUGU010000002.1, read as the reverse complement.
CGGAACATGGGGTCGCTCAATACCGGATCGCGCATGGTGGTCATCGAGATAACAAACAGTGATGCAGCACTGGATGGCATTGCGCTTGAGGCGTTTGCTGAGGCGATGTCGCTCACAAAAGCCGAACAGGAGCTTGTCACATCATTGGTATCTGGTCAGTCGCTCAGATCGATAGCGGGAACCCGGGGCAAATCCGTTTCAAATATCCGACGGCGCATGAAGAGCGTGTTGAAGAAGACGGGATGTCGCCGACAGGCCGAGCTAGTTCGCATTGTGATGTCTCTGTGCCCGTCCCGTCCGCACTGAGTCCGTAAAGAATGCATATACGAGGTGATGCGTGAGGAAGTCCGCCCCGCAGCGGGACCGCCACCTTGAGCGGTGCGGCTGACGGTACTTTTCTCCCTGCCGCGAACACGGGATCTGTGCCAGTCCGTGAAAAAAATCGACCAGTCCTATCGATAGTCTGCGAAAGGAGAGCATTCCGGAACAGCGAAAATTCATCAATGAAATCAGAAGCCCAGATTTTTGACGGCATGCTCGACGGTATCTGTGTCGGAGAAAAATAAATTGCCTTTTAGAATCAGCTAGTTATGATGGGTTGAAACAATCGAGTGGGAGTAGCGGGAAAACGGCGGCAGTAGCGTAATTTCGGCGGCGATTTTCGCTGCACTATCAATTGCCTTCATGTCCTTATCCGACTCCTACTCCACTGAGAATCTCCGTCTCCGATCTGGCAGACGCGATCTGCGCCCACATCCCGGATCAAGTAAAGTGCTTTCGAACAGCGGGAGCGCTCTGGCGTAGGATGGCGTGCGTAAAGGCGTGTCTGCTTCGCGCCTCATGTCGGTCGTAGAGTTCAGCCTTGCCGTTTACCAAAGCTGCCGTTGCTCGGATCATGAAATTAGTAGGCGGCGTGGCCAAGACCATGCCCAGTTCTTCTCAGGCTAAACTGCACAGAGGTTCAGCCTCATCGTTCGAGGCAGATCGCCACGCCCTGGCCGCCGCCTATGCAGAGCGAGGCCAGGCCCTTGCGGGCGTTGCGCCTCGCCATCTCGTGAAGCAGCGTCACCACGATGCGGCAGCCGGATCCGGCCAGCGGATGGCCGAGCGCGATCGCGCCGCCGCTGATGTTGATGATCTCCTCGTTCCAGCCCATCTCGCGATTGACCGCCATGGCCTGCGCGGCAAAGGCTTCGTTGATCTCCATGACCTCGAGGTCGAACGGCGGCCAGCCGGCCTTTTCAAGCGCAAGGCGTGAGGCAGCGACAGGCCCCAGCCCCATGTCCATCGGCTCGACCCCCGCCGAAGCATAGGACGCGATGCGGGCGAGGGGCTTTAGCCCGAGCTCGTTCATCCGCGCCTCCGATATCACAAGTACCGCCGCCGCGCCGTCATTGAGACCGGAAGAGTTGCCGGCTGTGATTGTCCCCGCCGGATCGAACACTGGCTTCAGCCGGGCTAGTCCTTCGAGGGTGGTCGCGGGGTTTGGATGCTCGTCACGCTCGATGACGACATCGCCTTGCCTGGTCTTGATCGAGACGGATAGAACCTCGTCGTCGAACCTTGCTGAGCGGATGGCGGCATCGGCTTTCTCCTGCGAGCGAAGCGCGAAACGGTCTTGCTCGTCGCGTGTGATCTGGTAGCGCTGCGCCAGGGCTTCGACCGTGACGCCCATATGGACCTGATGGAAAGCGTCCCACAGCCCGTCGGTGACCATCGAATCCCGGACGGTCCGGTTGCCCATGCGCACGCCGCTGCGAATGCCGGAGATGAAATGCGGCGCCGACGTCATCGAGTCCTGCCCGCCGGCAATCACGCAATCGGCGTCACCGCAGCGTATGGCCTGCGCGGCAAGATGGATCGACTTCTGGCCGGCGCCGCATACCTTGTTGACAGTCATCGCAGGCACGCTGACCGGCAGGCCTCCCCTTAGCGATGCCTGCCTTGCCGGGTTCTGCCCGGCGCCACCGGTCAGCACCTGGCCCATAATCACCTCGCTGACGGCATCGGGCGCAAGCCCGGTTTCGGCGAGCATCGCTTGAATGAGCTGCCCGCCCAACTCTGCTGCCGAGAGACTGGCGAGCGCGCCGTTGAGCTTGCCGATCGGCGTGCGTTTGGCCGCGACGATATACACCGCATCCTGCAATTTCCCGTCCTCCACCTTCGCGGCACACGGGCTGTGTTCGCCGCTTGACATTCTGGTTATAACCAATAATCTAAAAGTAACATGCAGACAAGATGACGGCTTCGTGCCGGCCTGCGTTCCGGGAGGAAATTCATGTCATCCGTGCTTTGGGCGCCGGCGCCGGCCGCGTTCGAATCGTCCAACCTCGCACGCTTTTGTCTCGCCAACGGCTTCGACCCACGCGACTACGAAACGCTGCATCGCTGGTCGGTCAGTGACCTCGGCGCGTTCTGGCGGGCGGTGTGGGATTTTGGCCGCGTGATCGGCGATCCCGGCGCGCGATCTTTCCTGCGCGACGATCAGGCGCCGATGACGCGGAGCCGGTTCTTCCCCGACGCATCGCTCAATGTCGCGGAAAACCTGCTGCGGGGCGACGACGATCGGACCGCGGTCCTCGAGACCGACGAGAGTGGCCATTTCCGCACCTTCACCCTTGGCGATTTGCGACGGCGCGTCGCCAGGACGGCACGAGGCCTGCGCGCGGCCGGCGTGGCCAGCGGCGACAGCGTCGGCGGCATCCTGCCCAACCGTGTCGAAGGTCTCGTGGCGCTGCTGGCGACGCTGTCGATCGGCGCCGTCTGGTCGTCCTGCTCTCCGGATTTCGGCGCCGCGGCGATCGTCGACCGCCTCGGCCAGATCGGCGTCAAAGTGCTGTTTGCCGCGCCGCGCTATCATTACGCGGGCAAGCGACACGACATCTCCGAGCGGTTGGCCGAGATCGCCGCCGCGATGCCGACGGTGGCCACGCTCGTGTTGACCGGCGAGCCGGGCGCAAAGCCGGACTGCGCGGCGGCCTGTATCGCCTTCGACGATTTCGGCAGCGACGGCACGCTCGCCTTCGAACGCGTGCCCTTCGATCATCCGGCCTATGTGCTCTACACCTCGGGCACCACAGGCGCGCCGAAGGCGATCGTCCACCGCGCCGGCGGCGTGCTGCTCCAGCATCTCAAGGAGCATCTGCTGCATGGCGACGTTCGGCCCGGCGACGTGATGAGCTGGTACACCAACACAGCCTGGATGATGTATCATTGGCTGAGCTCGGGCCTCGCCTGCGGCGCGACCGTGGTGCTCTATGACGGCGCGCCGATCCTGAAGACCGCCGAGGGACTCGACCCCAGTCCGCTGTGGACAATGGCGGAGCGTGCACGCGTCACCCATTTCGGCACCAGCCCGAAATATCTGGCGACGCTGGCCGCCGAAGGTTACGCGCCGGGGCGGTTGCACGACCTGTCTTCGCTGCGCTCCCTGCTCTCGGCCGGCGCGCCGGTCTCTCCCAGCCAGTTCGACTGGGTCTACGCGCAGGTGAAGCGGGAAATGATCTTTGCCTCGATCTCGGGCGGTACCGAGATCATCGGCTGTTTCCTACTCGGGTCGCCGATCCACGCCATTCGCCGCGGCGAGCTGACCGTCAAAGGGCTGGGCCTCGCGGTGGCTGTCATGGACGAGCGCAACGCGCCGGTCATCGGACGGCAAGGCGATCTGGTCTGCACCGAACCATTCCCATCCATGCCGCTGACCTTCTGGGGCGAGGACGGTGACGCGCGTTACCACGCCACCTATTTCGCCGCACGCCGGGAAATCTGGACGCATGGCGATGTCGCGGAGATGACGGCGCACGGCTCGGGGATCATCCATGGCCGATCGGACACGACGCTGAAGCCCGGCGGCGTGCGCATCGGCACGGCCGAAATCTACGCGGCCTGCGAGACCTTCGCCGAGATCGAGGATTGCCTGGTCTTTGGCGCACCGGTCGAAGGCGACGAAGAGATCGTGCTTTGTGTCAAGCTGAACGCTGGTTTTGGCCTCACATCAGAGCTTGCCGCACGGATCCGCCGCGCCATCCGCCACGGCGCTTCGCCGCGTCACGTGCCGCATCGCATCCATGCGGTGCAGGCCGTGCCTTACACGCTCAACGGCAAACGGGTGGAAGGTGCGGCGCGAACCACGCTTGAAGGCAAGCCGGTGAAAAACATAGCTTCGCTCGCCAATCCCGCATGCCTCCAGGAATACCGTGCGCTCGACAGGAGCAAGGCGGCATGAGCCGGGCCAAGGGAGCGATCGTCGGTATCGGCGAGTTGAAGCCGCAGCGCCTGACCAGCGGCGTGACGACGCTGGAGATGATGGCCGAGGTCTCGCGCCTGGCAGTGCTTGATGCCGGGCTGGAGCCAGCTGATATCGACGGGCTGCTGGTCGGACCGCAGGTCGGCGAGACGCCCCAGCATGTTCCGGCGACGATCGCCGAATTTCTCGGTCTGGCGCCGACCATGGCCAATGTCGTCGACCTCGGTGGCGCTTCGGGGGCAGGGATGGTCTGGCGCGCGGCGGCGGCGATCGAGGCCGGCATGTGCGAGACGGTGCTGTGCGTGCTCGCCAACAACCGCGAGGCGGCGGCACCCCGCTCGCCCAACCGCAATCCGATCCGCGAGTTCGACGTGCCGTTCGGCGCTTCGGGCGCCAACATCTCGTACGCGTTGCTGATGCAGGCGCATATGGCACAGCATGGCTCGACCGCCAGGGATTTCGCGCTGATCGCCGCTGCGGCGCGCGCCAATGCGCAGCTCAACCCCGACGCCATCTTTTTCGGCAAGCCAGCGGATGTGGACGCCGTGCTGGCTTCTCCGATGATCGCCTCGCCATTGCATCTCTACGAAATCGTCATGCCAGTCGCCGGCGGTGAGGCGGTGATTATCACCTCGGCCGAACGTGCACGTTCGCAGCCCAGAAGACCCGTGCATCTGCTCGGCGCCGGCGAGAGGGTCACGCATCGCGCGGTCAGCCAGGCGCCCAGCCTCACCTCGGGTCCGCTGAAGAGCGCCATGGCCCGGGCCTTCGCGCAGTCCGGAACCGACGCCAAGGAGATGGATCTCCTTACACTCTACGACTGCTACACGATCATGGTCGCCACGACGATCGAGGATGCCGGTCTGTGCGCACCCGGCCAGTTCGGCGCGTGGCTGCGCGACCACGATCTCTCTCACCGGGGCGACAAGCCGCTCAACACCCATGGCGGCCAGCTCGGCTTCGGCCAGCCGGATCTTGCGGGCGGCATGACGCATGTCGTCGAGGCGGTGCGTCAACTCCGCGGCGAGGCGGCCGAACGCCAGATCGGCAAGGCCGAGCTGGCGCTGGTCACCGGCAATGGCGCGACGATGAGCGAGGCGACGGCGCTCGTGCTGGGAGCCGCCTGATGTCCGTCGATCTCAACACATTGAAAACCCCCGCTCCGACGATCACCGCGTTGACCCAGCCATTCTGGAACGCGGCGGCGCAAGGGCGGCTGAAAATCCAACACTGCGAGGACTGCGGCAAGGCCGTATTCTACCCGCGCTCGATGTGCCCGCATTGCTGGAGCAAGCGACTCGTGTGGAAGGAGGCGTCGGGCAGGGGCCATCTGAAATCCTTTTCACAAGTGCACAAGCCGGGTCATCCCGGCTGGCTGCCGGCGGCACCTTACGTGGTTGGGCTGGTTGAACTGGCCGAAGGGCCGACCATGCTGAGCTTCATATTGCCGGGCACGAGATCGCCTGGGGTAGGGGATGCGCTGTTGCTCGCGCCGACAGCCATAGGCGGCCGTGTCCTGCCGGCCTTCAAACCCGTCGAAACCGCAATAGAGGAGAAGCCGAAATGAGCACCGAGACGAAAGACGGCTGGGCAGGCGTTGTGAAGGGCCGTCCGCAGGTCGGCGCCTTTGCCGAACGCACGCGCCGCACGCGCATCAGCGACATCGAAGCCTTCACCGACATCACCGGCGACCGCAATCCGCTGCACTATGACCGCGCGCTGGCCGAGAAATCGGTGTTCGGCAAGCTGATCGTCCAGGGCGGCGTCACCTCGGGCGTCCTCAATGCGCTGGTCGCCGAGGATCTGCCGGGACCCGGCACCGTCTTCCTCGAGGTCGCCTGGAAGTTCGTCAAGGCGGTTGGCGTCGACGAGGAGATCACCGGACGCGTCGAGGTCAAGGAGGTGCGTCCCGACAAGCCGATCTGCAAGATCGAGACCAGCGTCCGCAACGGCCAGGGCGAGCTTTGTCTCACCGGCACGGCGACGGTATTCACCGTTCCGCTGCAAGGCGTGTGAACACAGTGGGCGACAGCCGGCTTGGGGTGGCGGGCGACCGCGAACGCTGGCGCGTTCTGTCGCTGCTTTGCCTGGCGGTCGTCCTGTCGCTGACCACTTGGTTTTCGGCGACCGCCATCCTACCCGAGCTGAAGCAGGAGCTTGCGCTCGGCCCTGGCGCCGAGGCCTGGCTGATCAATGGCGTTCAAGTCGGCTTCGTGATCGGCGCGCTGGCGGCGAGCCTGGTCAACCTTCCCGACCTGGTGCGGCTCAGCCGTCTCATGGCGGCGGCGGCATTGGTTGCCGCGCTCGCCAATGTCAGCCTGCTGTTCCACCCCGATCCGGGCGGCGCCATTGCCGCGCGCATCGTCACTGGCGCGGCACTCGCCGGCGTCTATCCCCCTGCCCTGAAGCTGGTCGCGACCTGGTTCACGCGCGACAGGGGGCTGGCGCTCGGCGCGGTCATTGGCGCGCTGACCATCGGCTCGGCGCTGCCGCATCTCTTCCGCGCCGCCTCCAGCGCGCTCGACTGGCGGCCGGTGGTCGCCGCCGCCAGCCTGGCGACGGCCATCGGCGCGCTGCTGTTCCTGCTGTTTGCCAAGGAGGGGCCCTATCCCTTCGGCAAGGCGGTGTTCGAGCCGGCGCGCATCGGCCAGGTGTTTCGTGAAAAGCCGCTGCTGCTGGCCAATCTCGGCTATCTCGGCCATATGTGGGAACTCTACGCCATGTGGGCGTGGCTGCTTGCCTATACGCGCGCGGCTTTCGAAGCGCAGGCGATAGGAACAGCCGCCGCCGCTTCGCTGTCGACCTTCTTCGTCGTCGCCTCCGGCATCCTCGGTTGCCTGCTCGGAGGCTATCTGTCGGACCGCATCGGCCGAACGGCGACCACAGCCGGCATGATGATCGTCTCGGGAAGCTGCGCCCTGCTGATGGGCTTTCTGTTCACCGGGCCGCTCTGGCTGTTCATGCTGGTGGCCGTCGTCTGGGGCATTTCGGTGATCGGCGATTCAGCGCAGTTCTCCGCCGCCATCACCGAGCTTGCCGACCGCCGCTTTGTCGGCACGGCGCTCTCGGTGCAACTCGGCGCCGGTTTCGCGCTTACGGTGCTCGCCATCTGGCTGACACCGCACTTTGCCGACCTCATCGGCGGCTGGCGCTGGGCCTTCCTGCTGCTGGTTCCCGGCCCGCTTCTCGGAGCCGTAGCCATGCTGTGGTTGCGAAACTTGCCGGAGAGCGTGAATATGGCTGGCGGCCTCCGTTAGGGAGGACGCTGCCGCCCTTGAGTCGCGGCAAATGATTTTGCGGCGGGGCCGAATGGAACAAACGACCAGAATGCGTGGGCGTCCTCGCTACGACCAGGAAGATGCAGGAGCCGCCGAGGCGTTCCGCTCGATCGGCTCCAAGGTCGAGCTCAATCGCGACGAGGCGGCACCGCTGTGGGTGCAATTGCGCAACCAGGTCGAGGAAGCCATCAACACCGGCCGGCTGGCGGCCAATTCGCGCATCCCTTCCGAGCAGGCGCTGTGCGACTTCTTCGGCGTCTCGCGTCCGGTCGTGCGTGCCGCGATCGGCTCGCTGTCCAGCGAAGGCCGCATCATCAAGATGCCGCGCAAGGGCATGTTCGTCGCCGCACCGCGCGAGCATGTCGACTTCATGACCGCCAATCTCGGCGTGTTCGACGACCTGACGGCGAAGGGCCACAAGGTCTCGACGCGTACACTCGAAATCTACCGCTGTCCGCCGAACGAGAAGGAATCCAGCGTCTTCGGCATTCCCGCCAATGGCAGCGTGGTCCGCATCAGCCGCGTCTACATGACCGACGGCGCGCCGATCACCATGACGCGCATCAGCCTGCCGGGGCACCGGGTGCCCGGTCTCGAAAACATCCTGTCGGAAAACCAGTCGATTTTCGGCACCATCCGCGCGGTGTTCGGCCTGACGGTGAAGCGCGCCGACCGCTGGCTGCGCGCGGCATTGCCCACAAAGGAAGAGGCCGAGCAGATGGGCGTTGCCGCCAACACGCCGCTGATCGAGATCGAGTCGATCGCCTATGACGCGGACGGCGCGGCGCTCGAATATTACGAGGCCTTCTACAACTCCTCCGTCGCCCGCATCCACATGGCGGTCGAGCAACCGTCGGCGATGGTGAACGGTGTCGATCGCACTTGAGTCCTTAGCTGTCAAAAAGATTCCTTTTTCTGGTTATAACCAGATTGACGGACTTGGGAAGCTTCTGTAACGTCCTCGTCATGGGGTCGGGAGGAGCCTGACCCGGAGGCATTATCAGGACCGGTTGGTTTGCGGCGTCGCTTCGGCGGCGAGGGCGGAGTTTTGCCCGCGCTCAGGCTGGGTCCCGATGGAGGATTTGCGTGGATTACCGATCGCAATTCGACCTGACGGGCGAGGTTGCCGTCATCACCGGCGGCGCCAGCGGCATCGGTTTGGAGGCCGCCAGGGCGCTCGGCACTTGCGGCGCGCGCGTCGTCCTTCTCGACATGAATGCGGATGGACTGAAAGCCGGCGCCGAGGCGCTCGAAGCGGCCGGTGTGGCAAGCGTCGAAGGCCGCGTCCTCGACGTCACCGACCCGCAAGCCGTCGAGGCGACGGCCGCCCGGATCGTCGCCGATCTCGGCCACGCCGACATCCTGGTCAACAGCGCCGGCATCGCGCGTCTCAACACCGCGCTCGACACATCGGACGCCGAGTGGCGCCTGGTGATGGATGTCAACGTCAACGGTACCTATTGGGCCTCGCGCGCCTTCGGCCGTTCCATGGTCGCCCGCAACAAGGGCTCGATCGTAAATCTGGGATCGATGTCGGGCCTGATCATCAACCGCCCGCAGACCGCGCCCTCCTACATGGTGAGCAAGGGCGCCGTGCACATGATGACCAAGGCGCTGGCTGTCGAATGGGCGAAATCGGGCGTCCGCGTCAATGCGCTCGCGCCGGGCTATGTCGGCACCGAGATGACGCTCAAGATGCGCGAGCGTCCCGAACTCTTCGATACCTGGATCGACATGACGCCGATGGGCCGGCTAGGCACGCCGGAGGAGATCGCATCGGCGATCCTGTTCCTGGCGTCGCCGGCGTCGAGCTACGTCACCGGCGCGATCCTGTCGATCGATGGCGGCTACACGGCCTGGTAATTGGCCTTGCAAGGATTGGAATTTCGCATGACCCATTCGGACCTAGAGGCACGCCAGGCAATCATAGATGCCTGCCTCAAAATGAACGCGCTGGGCATCAACCAGGGCACCTCAGGCAATGTCAGCCGGCGCCATGGCGGAGGCATGCTGATCTCGCCGACCAGCACGCCTTACGACACGCTGGTGCCCGAGGACATCGTGTTCATGGCCTGGGACGGCGGCGTCGACGGGCGCCTGCCGCCGTCGAGCGAATGGCGTTTCCATCTCGACATCATGAAGGCGCGGCCCGAGGTCAACGCGGTCGTCCACGCGCATCCAACCTATTGCACGACCATCGCCATCATGGGCAGGAAGATACCAGCGATCCACTACATGGTGGCAGTCGCCGGCGGCAGCGACATTCGCTGCGCCCCTTACGCCACCTTCGGCACGGCGGAACTTTCGGCGCATGCGGTGGAGGCGCTGCGCGACCGCAAGGCCTGCCTGCTCGCACAGCACGGCATGATCGCGGTCGGTTCCAGCCTCAGCCAGGCGATGTGGCTGGCGGTCGAGGTTGAAACGCTGGCGCGGCAGTATCACGGCGCCCTGCAGATCGGCGAGCCGCCGATCCTGTCCGAGGAGGAGATCGAAAACGTCATCAAGCGCATGGCCAGCTACGGCCTGCGCGACAAGGAGGCTGCTGCCTGAGCGGCGGCCATCTGGCACAATCCTCCGGGAAGGCCCGGAGCGATCAACAAGGGAGGAAATGAAATGACCGGATCAATGAAAGGCCTCGTCAAGGCGCTCGCTTTGGGGTTGGCGGCGGCTTGCTGCCTGGCCGCCATCTCGGGCGCGAGTGCCGAGGAACTGTCGCTCAAGGGCAAGCGCATTGGCGTCTCCGCCATCGGCACTGATCACTATTGGGACCTGATGGCATTCCGCGGCATCCAGGACCGCGTCAAGGAGCTCGGCGGCGAAGTCATCGCACTCGACGCCGGCCGCAAGGACCAGCAGCAGATCGCACAGCTGCAGACGCTGATCGCCCAGAAGCCCGATGCCATCATCGAGCAGCTCGGCAACCTCGAAGTGCTAAACCCGTGGCTGCAGAAGATTCGCGACGCCGGCATCCCGCTGTTTACGGTCGACACCGCGACACCGCATGCCATCAACAACACCACCTCCAACAACTACAATATCGGCGCCGAGATCGCCCTGCAGATGGTCGCTGACATGGGCGGCAAGGGCAATGTACTGGTCTTCAACGGCTTCTACAGCGTGCCGGTGTGCAAGATCCGCTATGACCAGCTGAAATACGTGCTGACCTCGTTCCCCGATGTGAAGGTCGTCGAGCCGGAACTGCGCGACGTCATCCCGAACACCGTGCAGAGTGCATATTCCAACGTCACCGACATGCTGACCAAGTCGCCTGAGAAGGGCTCAATCGGCGCGGTCTGGGCCTGCTGGGACGTGCCGCAGATCGGCGCCACCCAAGCGGTCGAGGCTGCTGGTCGCAACGAGGTCAAGACCTACGGCATCGACGGCAGCCCGGAAGTCGTCAAGATGGTGATGGATCCGAAGTCGTCCGCGGGTGCTGTGGCAGCGCAGCAGCCCTATGAGATCGGCAAGACCTCGGTCGACAACGCAGCCAAGTATCTGGCCGGCCAGAAGGTGCCGCCCTTCACTTTCGTTCCGGCAGTGCTGATCAACAAGGAAAACGCCGCCGAAAAGGGAAAACCGTTCCTCGACGCGGCCGAGAAGGCTGGCGTTAAATAGGCTGAGCGAAACGGCGGGCAACCACGCCTTTGCGGCTGCCCGCCACCATCAACCAGGATTGACGGCCATGCAGGCAGCAAAGCGTGAAATTGCTGTATCAATGAGCGATGTATCGAAGCGGTTCGGTCCGGTGCGTGCACTGGAGAACGCGAACCTTGAGATTGAGCGCGGCTCCATCCTCGGCCTCGTCGGCCAGAACGGCGCCGGCAAGTCGACGATCATCAAGGTGCTGGCCGGGATCATCCGACCTGACACCGGCAGCATCGTCATCAATGGCGAGGCCGTTCACTCGCTTTCGCCGGCATCGGTCGAAAAGCTCGGCGTGCATTTCATCCATCAGGACAGGCTGTTGGTCCCGACGGCAACCGTCGGGGAGGCGGTGTTCCTCGGACACGAGATCGGATTCGGGCCGTTCGTCAGCCGCCGCGCCATGGAGCACAAGGCAGCCGATTTGCTGCAGCGGTTCTTCGGTATGCAATTGCCGGCGGGAACTTTGGTCAAGGACCTGACGACGGCACAGCAGAAAGTCGTGCAGATCACGCGGGCGTTGGCGCAGAAAGCATCGGTGCTGGTGCTGGACGAACCGACGGCGGCCTTGGTCAAACGCGAGGTGGACAGCCTGTTCGACGTGCTGCGCCGGCTGCGCGACGACGGCATCGCCGTGGTCTTCATTTCCCATTACATGCAGGAGATCGAGAAGCTCTGCGACCGCGTCACCGTGATGCGCAATGGCACCGACGTCGGCACGGTCGATCCGCGCGTAACCCCGATCGACGAGATCATCTCGATGATGATCGCCCGCGATGTCGGCGAGATGTTTCCGAAGCGCGCGGTCGAGCTTGGCGCGCCGGTGCTTGAGGTTTCCAATCTCCGCCTCGGCGGCAGTTTCGAAAACATCGGCTTCAATGTGCGCGCCGGCGAGATCGTCGGCCTCACCGGCCTGCTTGGCTCCGGCGCCAAGGAAATCGTCCAGTGCCTGTTTGGCCTCAAGACCGCCGAGGGCGGCCAGATCAAGGTCGAGGGCAGGGAGCTGTCGCTGTCGACGCCGGTTAAGGCGGTGCGCGACGGCATTGCCATGCTGCCGGAAGACCGCCGCGCCCACGGCGTGGCGCTCGGCCTGTCGGTGCGCGAGAACATTTCCTTGGCCAGCCTGCGTCGCTATTCGCGGACTGGCATAGTCAGCCGGAGCAGTGAGAACCAGGCGGTCGACGGACTGATCAAGGAACTGTCGATCAAGACGCCGCATCGCGACGCGCTGGTGCGCGAGCTCTCCGGCGGCAACCAGCAGAAGGTGGCTATCGCCAAATGGCTGAGCTGCCAGTCGCGCGTCTATGTGCTGGACGAGCCGACGGTCGCCGTCGATGTCGGTGCCAAGGTCGAGATCTACAACCTCCTGAACCGCCTGGCGGGCGAGGGCGCGGCGATCCTGCTTCTGTCCTCCGACCTGCTGGAGCTGGTCGGGGTCTGCGACCGCGTGCTGGTCGTCTATCGCGGTCGGCTTGCCGGCAGCTTCTCCGGTCCTGCGATGAACAGCGACGCGCTGCTGGCGGCTTCGTCCGGCGCGCGCTCGAACGCCGATGGAGTGGCCGCATGAGCGCGACTGTCCTCCACACCGAAGCCGGCGTTTCCGACGAAAAACAAGCCGCCGCAAAGAGCGCTGGCCGGCGCTTCGGCGCGCTCGTCGTGCGGCTCGGCGCGATCGCAGCCTTCGCCGCGATCATGGCTTATTTCGTGATCTTCGCGCCGGGCTTCACCTCGACCTTCAACCTGATCAATGTCGTCGAGCAGTCGGCAATCCTGGGGGTGCTCGCCTATGGCATGACGGCAGTGATCATCGGCGGCGGCTCCGACGTCACCGAAGGCGGCATCGACCTGTCGATCGCCGCCACCATGGGGCTCTGCGCCGCGGTCTACGCCACGCTCCTGTCGATGGGCTATGGCGACATCCTCTCGGCGCTCGCGGCGATTGCCGTCGGCATGGCGGTCGGCGCGCTCAACGCCCTTGCCGTGGTCGGGCTCGGCATCCTGCCGCTGCTGGCCACGCTTGCCGTGCTCAATGTCGCCGCCGGCATGGAACTGACGCTGACACAGAATACGGTCGTCGGCGCATCTTCCCCGCTGCTCGGCTTCCTGGTTTCGGGCAGCTTTCTCGGCATCTCGACGCTTGCCTGGGCGCTGATCGTCTTCTCCGCGATCATGATCGTGATCATCCATGGCACCGCGTTCGGGCTCAGGCTCTACGCGGTCGGCGGCCATCCCGAGGCGGCGCGTGCGGCTGGCCTCAGCGTACCCTTCTACGTGTCCTTCACCTACGTCCTGAGCGGTTTCTGCGCGGCGGTGGCGAGCATCCTCACTGTATCGCGTCTGTCGGCCAGCACGCCCGGCTCCGGCGAGCTGCTTCTGTCGGTGCTGGCGGCAGCTTTGCTCGGCACCGTCTTTTCGCGCCGCTTCGTGCCGACCATGGGCGGCACGCTGCTCAGCGTGCTGTTCATCGGCCTTCTGGCCAACGGCTTCCAGCTGCTCAACGTCTCCAGCTACTGGGTCAACGGCGTCCAGGGCGCGCTGATCCTGCTGGTGGTGGCCATCACATCCTTTGCACGCGGCTCGGAGGGTTCACGATGAGCGTCTCGGCCAACGACACACCCAAGATGAGTGCGCGCGCCTTCCTCGCCAAATATAGCGTGCTGGTCGCCTTCGCCGCCATCGTGATCTTCTTCGCGGTGGCGAGCCCCACCTTCCTGACGCCGGCCAATCTCTTCAACGTACTGGTCAACAATGTCGTCATGCTGGCGATCGTCGCGCTGGGGCTTACCATCGTCATCTCGTCGGGCGGCATCGACCTCTCTGTCGGCGTGTCGGTCGACATGGCAAGCATGGTCTTCGTCATGCTTTTGGCCGCCGGCTATAGCGGTGTGGTCGGCGTTGCCGGCGGGCTGGGCGCGGCGCTCATCGTCGGCGTGCTGAACGCCATCCTCATCACAAGGCTCAACATCAGCCCGTTCCTGGCGACGCTCGGCGTGCTGTTCATCGGCCAGAGCACGCAGCAACTCGCCACCAGTGGCGGCCAGCCGATCTACCTCACAAGTGGTTACGCAGCTGACCAGTTCAACGCCATCGCCCGCACCGGCTTGTTCGGTATCCCGACGCCGGTCATCGTGCTGATCGTCCTGGCCGTCGCGGTTCACGTCCTGCTGCACCGCTCCGTCTTCGGTCGCTACGTTCAGGCGATGGGCGCGCAGCCGGGCGTTGCCTGGTATTCCGGCATCCGCGTGCCGCGCGAACTGTCGATGGTGCATGTGCTGTGCGCGCTGCTTGCCGGCGTCACCGGCATCCTCTTGTCGGCGACGGTCAAGTCTTACGTGCCGCTCTCCGGCAACGCCTTCCTGCTTGACGCAATCGGCGCCACCTTCATCGGCACGACGCTCAGCCGTGAGCGCAAGCCGACGGTGATCGGCACGTTGCTCGGTGTGTTCTTGCTCGCCATCGTCAAGAACGGCCTGCTGCTTGTCGGCTGGAATTTCTACTGGCAGCAGGTCGGCATCGGCGTGCTCGTCTTCCTGGTGCTGGCCGCAAGCTTCGGCCTGCGCCGCGCCGCGCATTGAGTTCGAAAGGTTAGCCAACCATGCCACAATTCGACGTCAGCTCGATCGGCTTCTACGTCCTCGATATCCTTGGACGCCCCGTGTCGCGCATCCCCGAAGGCGGCCGGGCCGACTTCATCGAGGAGATCCGCATGACCGTCGCCGGCACTGCCGGCGCCACAGGCATGGACTGCGCCATCCTCGGTCTGAAAACCAGGGCCGTCACCACGCTCGGCACCGACGATATGGGCGACTGGTTCCTGGCCAAGCTCAGGAAGTACGGGCTGGAGACGAGCCTCGTCGGCCGCGACGGCAGCGTCCAGACTTCGTCGACCATCCTGCCTGTGCGGCCGAATGGCGAGCGTCCCGCCTTGCATGTTCCGGGCACCGCAACCTTGTTCGAGGTCGCCGACGCCGATCTCGACGCCGCCCTTGATGCCGCAGTCGTCCATGTCGGCGGCACCGGGCTGTTGAAGCGCTTCGATGGCGCGCCGACGGTCAAGCTGCTGAAGCGCGCCAAGGAACTCGGCCGCACCACCACTTTCGATCTCATCCAGGCGACGCCGGAGACGTGGAAGCTGGTCGAGCCGTGCCTGCCTTACATCGATTATTTCGTGCCCAGCATCGACGAAGCCGGCGAGATGGCGCATGACCGCGATCCCGCCCGCGTTGCTGCTTTCTTCAAGGCAAGAGGCGTCAAGAACTGCATCCTCACCCTTGGCGCCGACGGCGTCCATGTCTCGCCTGAGCATGGCGAGAATTTCCATCTGCCGGCCTTCGAGGTCGAGGTCTTCGACACCACGGGCTGTGGCGATTCCTTCACCGCCGGCATCATCGTCGGCATCGTCCGTGGCTGGGACCTCAAGCAGTCGGCGCGCTTTGCCAGCGCCGTCGCCGCCAAGGTGGCGATGGGGCTCGGCTCCGACGGCAAACTCGTTTCATTCGACGACACGATCGCGGCGATGAACTCGCTCCCGGTCAAGACATCAAAGGTTCAAGCAGCATGACCATTCTTCCGGAAGCCCAAGGCAAGACGGCTCTCGTCACCGGCGCCAGCCGCGGTATCGGCAGGGCGCTCGCCAAGGGGCTGGCCGAGGCCGGCTTCGATGTCGCCATCACCGACCTGCCGTCGCAGGCAGCCGATCTGGCGGTGACTAAAGCCGAGATCGAGGCGGCCGGCCGCAAGGCCTATGTCTACACGATGGACGTCAGCAAGAAGCGCGAGATCGAGGCGACGGCGCAGGCGCTGCTGGCAGCGGCCGGCAGCATCGATGTGCTGGTCAACAATGCCGGCATACTCAAGCCAAGTCTGCTCCAGGATCTGGACGAGGCCAACTGGGACGCGCATTTCGATATCAATGCCAAGGGTGTGCTGATGATGTGCCAGGCCGTGCTACCGCATATGCGCGCCAAGCGATCGGGCCGGGTCATCAACATCGCGTCCATTGCCGGGCGGCAGGGCGTTCCGACACAGGGCCATTACGCGGCGACGAAATCGGTTGTGATCACGCTGACCCGCGTGCTGGCGCAGGAGGTCGGCATGGACGGCGTCACCGTCAATGCCATCTGCCCCGGCATCATCCTGACCGAGATGGGCAAGAACAATCTCGGCAGCGAAGCGGCGATCCACCATTGGGAAGATGTCGCGGCGCTGAAGCGCCTCGGCGCGCCGGAGGACGTCGTCGGGCCGGTGCTGTTCTTCGCCTCGGACCTGTCGGCTTTCGTCACCGGCCAGTCGCTCAACGTCGACGGCGGTATCTACTACCACTGACGATCCGCCGCGTGGCTTGCGCAGTCGCCCTGGCTTGAAGTTGCTGCTGAAATGCTGGAGGCATCCGTCCGCTTCCAGTTCCGGCCCCTCCACAAACGGACAGTCCGCTCACGCCCCCAATCGGTCGTCCGCCGTTGACCTAGATGTTTGATCCCAGGGTTTGATGGTGCATTATTTCCAAGCAATGGAAGGATGCGCTATGGGACAGGTTCTTCACGGCAGCGCCACAACGACTGAGGCGATCCGTCGAG